>JAPPFW010000029.1:0-73530 GCA_028821575.1 bacterium
CTCACCCCCATTCCAAGGATTTCACCCCCCCAACCCACGTTTTCGCGCAGGGCCATCATGATCCTAGCCGCGACTGTCGCTAGCGCTGCTATGCTATCACTAGAGTTCCTGTTACTTAATGAGAAGAGACTGAACTATCAGAATCGCACCAAGCGGACCTTGGTGATCAAGAATGTGTTAGCAACTGTTGGGTTTGCGTCAGGCACTTTGTTATGCGGTCTCTTAACTTCGCTATCCGGTAGTTGGCCCGACGTATGGCAAGAGCTATTCGGTGCTTTTTCTATATTCGGTGCGATGTCCCTGAGCATTCTACTCTTCACGATGGCTCTTGACTTGATAACTGTATCACGACCCCCTAAGCGCCATCCCTATCGGGACTATCTGGAGAGAATACACCTCTAGCAGGGACAAAGTTGGAGACGTAAAGCTTGTTCAACCACAACACGGGCGCATTCGAGAGTCGGAGTGAGTCTCTACTCTCACCGGAGTTTACCCGTCTCAGCCTCCGGTGGTGCGCAGGGAGCATGGGTGATCAGGGCCTAGTGCCAGAGGATGCTGATCGGGGCGGCCCAGATTCGGTCGGTCTTTTGGCTTCGGATGTTGCTGATGTGACGACCGGTGGTGAGTACCAGTCCCAGCTTGAACCTGTCGCCGACCTTTTGGGATAGCCACTCGATGTGGCGGATGTCGCCGGGCCGGTGCCGGTTGGCGGACTTGGCTTCGATTGCCACGATGCCGCCGTCTTCAGTCTCGATGACGGCGTCGATTTCGCGTGCGCCTTGGTGGGTGCGGAGGTGGCTCAGTGCGTCCCGCATGCCGAGGGCCTCGAGCTCGGTGCGGATCTGGTTGAGGGCGAAAGTCTCGAGGACTCGGCCGTATAGGTCGCCGTTCAGTTTGAGGCGGGGTAGGGGCACGTTCATCGCGGCGATCAGCAGCCCGGTGTCGCTGAACAGCATTTTGGGGGACTTGGCGAGGTTGGGGAGGTCCTCGCTGATGAACGCGGGGACCTCGACGGTCATGTCCATGTCAAGGAGGATGTGCCGGTAGTCGCGGTGGGTTCCGGGGTTGACGCGGGCGGCGTTTCGCAGGCTGCCGTCCTCGGGCGAGCGTGCGGTGTGGAGAGCGGCGGCGGTGAGGTATCTGCGGAATAGGGAGGCTGAGCGGCGTGTTCCGAACAGGGGCAGGTCTCGCCGGAGCAGGACGCTCAGGTAGTCCCGGCTCCACCGTTGCGAGTGGTCCGGGGAGCCTTGTGGCGCGGACTCGGGGAAGCCGCCGACCGCGGCCATGTCCAGGTATTCGAAGATGTCGGGAGTGTGCTCCGGCGGGGCTTGGGGTGGTGTTCCCGACAGCAACGCGGCAACTGTGGGGACGTGACTCGGATCCGCAACGCGCTCGCTCAGTTCTCTCACGGTCATCGGGTTGAGCCGCACGACCGCTGCCCGACCGGTCAGTGCCTGGAACTCGGACCGGCTCCGCGGATCGGGTGAGCCGGTGAGGACGAATCGCCCGGGCCTCCGGTCGCGGTCAACAGTACGTTTAGTCGCTAGCACTACTTCGGGGACCAGTTGCCACTCGTCCACCAGGAGCGGCTCCCGATACTGAGCGAGGGCGGCCTCGGGGTTGTCCTGGAAAACGATGCGGGTGGCCGAGTCGTCGAGAAATGCTCTGGACCTCACCGCCTGAAGGGCCGTCGTGGTTTTGCCCACGCCCCTGGTGCCTGTCACCAGTACGACGGGATGGGTGCTTCGAGCTCGCGCGAGCTGTGCGTCCACGAGGCGGGGGATGTACTTCACGAGCCGCAGCGTAGCAGTATTCGGGGCTATATCATAGCAGTGTTCAAGAGAACAGCGTAGCAGTGCTAAGGGCTACAGCGTAGCAGTGTTCTCAAGTTGAGGCTGAAACAACCGGGGGGAATCAGACTCCGGCGCCTCTGGACGGTGGGGATCCCTCACCGAGAAGTCTAACGAGCAGCATTAGTCGTTCTCAACACGCTGATCGAGGAGGCTCAGCAGCTTGGTGGTTGTCCTCCAGTTTCGGATGGTCATGCTCTGATAGAGCGGGCTGCTGGCGATCCGGCTCATCCGGCTATGCGATAACCGCCTGCTCAGGCGTGAGAAGTAGAGCACCCCTTCGCCTGACCAGATCTGATCAACACCGTCACGCGGGTCTACGACTCGCATGGCTTCGCGGCTCGACAGCGGCGCCTTCAGGAAGATCACATCGGAGTGATAGGTATCCGGCACCGTGCCGAACCCTGACGGCGCCCCGTCGACCACGTCGCGGTACTGCCGATGCGAACGCACCACTACGACAACTGACAGCCCGAAACTGTCAGCGAGCACTCTCTCGATGTCAGACTCCAACGATGTCGGGTGTATGGCGGATTCGAACAGCACGTTGCCGGACTGGATGTACGTTCCGACCGCCCCGTACCCGGCGTCTTCGAAGGCGGCGCGCAAATCAGCCATGCGGACAATGTTCCTGCCGCCCACATTGATCCCCCTCAGCAACGCCACATATCCGGCTCCCGCCATGGCTGAGACCCTAGTGACCGTTTCTCCGGCCGGAAGGAACTGATCTGGTCCGAGCCATCCGCGACCTCGGCGGTGTCATAGAAGAGATCGCCGAGCACCTGACGGAACCGGCTAGAAGGTCAATCACCGTGGAGATCAACGCCCGCTCGGATGGCTGCGACAACAGAACGCAGCGCATAGTCATGGAAAACGCCACCCAACTCGGCTTCGAGTCGCACGAGTTCGAAGTCTGAGACAACGTGTCAGTGGACGTTGATTCTCGGTTCGCCACCCCTCGCAAGTAGCATCGGAGCGTCCTGAACCGGGCCCGGAACACCGACTCCGATTGACCTCCTTGGTTCGAATCCTGCCGCGGGCGCGATGCTGGTGGCTGGTGGCATTACTGACACCTAGGCGAGCCTCGCCCCCAGCGATGCCACATCGCGAAACACGACCGACCGGGGCAGCGCCTCGGTTGCGCCCATCCGTCTGGCTTGTTCCAGGGCCTCCACGCGGACGTGCGGGCCGTACGCGACACAGTGGACCGAGTCGGCGGCGGCCGCTGCTTCTATAACTGCAAACGCCAAGGGGTGCTCGAGGTCTACGAGGACCCCTTCCAGAGCCTCGGGCAGGTAGCGGTCCTTCAAGGGGACGACCTCCCAGCCTGCTTTCCTGAGGCCGGCCTCCAGCTTCGACCTGTCCATGAGGTTGCGTGTGAGCAAACCCGCTCGTCCTCCGGTCTTCATACCGTCCTCCCGGTCATAGCCGCGGCCTTGGTCGCGCCCCAGGCAAGGTGGGCTCGCCAGACCTCCTCACCCAGATCGCGCGAGGAGGCCGGGGCCAGATCGTACAGATCGCCGGGTAGCGCGCTGCGGGTCAGGTCGTCACGCGGGACAGGTGGGTAGCCCTCTGCTTGAAGGACCGCGGTAGGGAATCTCATAGCTTCCTGGAACAGTTCCAGCGGACCCCGGTCCTGCAGCGGGTACGGACGGCCCAGCAAGCACTCCAGGGCATCCTGCAACCACCGCCGCCCTTCTCCGAGGGCTTCGTCCAGCCCGGCGGGTTCGCGTCCGATTCGTTGTCCCACCGCGGCTCTCACGTACGCCGCGTAGGCATCGACCAGCACGTCCACAAGGTGATCTCCTGCTGTCACCGGCAAGCGCCTCTCATCCAGTGAATACCTGGACGACCATCAGACCCAGAGGGCCTTCTAAGGCCGACACCCCGACCCGGGTGAACCGGGGATCCAGCATCGTGGCACGGTGTGCCTCGGAGGACAACAGTCCCTCGTGGACGCTCGACACGGTCGGGGAGAGCGCCAGGTTCTCACCGGCGGCGCGGAAGGGGATGCCCGCCACATCGAGACGATCGTCGACCGAGCCCGCGACGGGCGAGCGGTGAGAGAAGTAGCCCTGCTCGTACATCTCCTTTCCGTGACCGCCGGCCACGCCGGCCAGCGCCGCCGACCATGCAACCGTCTCCACACCCTCCTCGATCCTGGCCCGGTTGATCTTGTCGAACAGCTCCCTGGCCGAGTCCGGGCGGCTCACCAGTTCCCGGGAGTCGGCTGCCGGCAGTTCCACGTGGTCGTCCGGCTCTATCACCACCTGACTCCTGCCCAGCAGGTGATTGATGTTCACCAAGGACTCGAGGACACGGTCTCCGAGCAAGCGGCTGACTGCCGGTGTCACCCCCGCCTCCTCCGACAGGACGATACGGGCAGCCCTTGACTCCGAGAGGAGCCCTTCGAACCGTCCCGGCAGGATCGGAAAGGCACCGGCGATGATCAGCATCAGGATCGCCAGAACCGCGAACCACGCGCCTGAGACCATCGCACCGGCGATGCTGTCGAGAGGCCGGAGCGGCGACGGCACCCACACCAGCCTTCTAGCTATCAGCGTGGTCCCCGCAAGGATGATCGCGAACACGATCACAGAGCCGATCACCTGGGCGGCGACGGGACTCGCACCCGACCACGACTCGATCACGGCTCCGGCGGCGGGACCCGAGCGGTACCCGACCAGGACCGCCAGGACGAAGCCCGCCATCTCGATCGCGCTTCGGACAAGACCGCGGCGATATCCCCCGATCAGAGCAGCGAGAAGCCCCAACCCGAGTATCAGGTCGAGCAACGGATCAGTCCTGTCCGGGCCGGGAAGTCTCCGATGGCGGAGCCTCGGTAGCGCCGTCGAGCACGCCGTCGCCGGGATCCTCGTCGCTTCCGTTCTCTGGGCGGCCCACCTCCTGCGAATCGTCGGCCCTTACACGACGGAGACGTTCCTTCAGCGGCTCGGGCTCGTACTCGACCAGCACGGCCTGTACGGCCTGATCCCACGATTCACCCAGCACCCGCGTCCTCCACAGGTGGCCGGCGACGATCTTGAGGACGGCGGTCACGGGAACCGCGATGAGAACACCGAACAGGCCTCCGATCGAGCCTCCGGCGAGCAACGCCAGGATGATGCTCACCGGGCTGAGGTGGACCGCCACGCGCAGGATGAGCGGGCTGACGAGGTGGTTGTCGATCTGCTGGATCGCCAGGAAGGCCACCACCACCCAGATGGCCCGAATCGGATCACCGACCATCAGCGCCGTCGACACGCCCAAGGCGCCTCCCACCCACGGTCCGATGAAGGGAACGATATTGAGTAGACCGGCGAGCAGACCGACGATCAGCCAGAACGGAAGGTCGAGGATCCACAGCGCGAGGCTCGACAGCAGGCCCACTACCAGGGCGACCATCAACTGGCCCCGGATGAACCCGCCCACCGCCTTGCCGATCTGGCGGGCCAGGTGGACGGCTTCATCGCGGTCAGCCGCCGGGATCAGACGTTCGCCGGCGCGGCGGAGGTTGTGAGCATCCACCAGGATGTAGAAGGCCAAAACGGGCGCGAGCAGCACGACGACGGCCACCTCCAGAACGCCTCGGGCAATCTCGCCGACCCGGCCGACGGCTTCGAGGATCACCTCGCGGTTGGCAGGGTCTGCGAACCACTCCCGCAACCCTTCGGAGAGCGACTCGACACCCTGGAAACCCTCGGGCAGGTTGAGGGCGGTGGCGACATCCGACACGACTCGGGAGGCGCCGTCGATCACTTCCGGAACCTGGTCCACCAACTCGACTGCCTGGCTGCTCATGATGGGAACGATGAGTACCCCGATCAGTACCAGCACGGCGCCGAAGAGCACGTAGGCGAGGCATCCGCCCGCCACCCTCGGAACCCTGTGCTTCTCGAGCCGGTCGACCAGGGGTTTGAACAGGTACACGATGATCACCGCGAAAATGAGCGGCGGCCAGATGATCCTCAACTGCAACACGATCCAGGCGAGGAGAGCCAGGACGAGGCACGCGCCCACGATGCTCCAAGCCGCTATTCCCAGCCCGCGCAGCCACTCGAACCGCCTGGTCGCTTCCCGTTCCCTGCTATCCACTATCGCCCCTCGCTGCCGGCAACCCGCCGTTACGGGGTAGCACCCTCAACCTGGTCTTCGACCCCGCCGTCCGGCTCCGGCTCCTCCGGCTCCTCAATCCCCTCCCATTGTTCCACTAACAACTCCGATCCGGGATCCACTTCCACGAGAAACCGGGTGGTACCCGAGCCGTCGAACCGCTTCCCATCCGCGGTGACCTCCCACCCCGGTCCCACCTGGACGCTCCCGGTCACTTCGACGGACGCGTCGGAGGGAATCTCCAACACCACCGCGCCTGCAACGAAGACCGGAACGTCCCCGGGCGTAGCGGCAAGACGTACCCGACCGTCGGCAACGACGCGGAGTGAGGTCAACCGTACCGCCGTCAGGTCGGCATCGACACTCCCGGCCATGATGTTCACGCTCCATTCAGGCAGGGCGGAGATCGACACGTTCCAACCTCGCGATCCGAACCAACCCGGTTCGGACTCCTCTGTCAACCGCACGACGGCCTCGTCGCCGGCAACCACCTCCGAACTCCGGGCCGGGCCGATGTGTCCCCCCGTTCGCATCTGATCCACTTCGTAGAGCAACCCGGCGCGCCCGTCGAGGGTAACCTGACCGTCGGTGCGGAGGTCGAGGACCGCGCCGGCAATCTCGCCTTCCACCGGCGGGCCAGCCAGGTTGGCGGCCGACGACGGGAGCGCCTCCCAACCGGTGAGGTGCGACCCCAGTCCGACGACCAGCCACGTGAGAACCAGGAACGGGGTGGCCGCGCCCGGCCCCTGCCGCAAGAAGGTGCGCCGGTGCCTGGTCATGCGGCTTCGTATCGCGAGCAATACCAGCGAGACCGCCAACCCGGGCCAGAGGGAGAGGATGTCGAGTAGGACGGCTCGCATCAGCCACCCGTTGTATGCCGCCACCACCGCGAACAGTAGGGCGACAGCCAGTCCGACCCACACGGATGCCACCCGCAAGTTCGCCGACCGGGCGACTCGGGACTTGGACCGGAAGAGGGGGGGCCTCCTCGTCCCCCTCGGAAGCATCACTCGCTGTAGGAAGCCCCGAGTACCACGGTCAGGGGCGCCTGGGGATCGTCACCGCCGAAGGGCTCGATGCGGGCATCCGGAACAGCCTCGGCCAGCACCTCAGCCTCTCGACGGAATCCCTCCACGTACCAGACGACCGAGGTAGCCAGCGCCTCTGGATGGTTTTCGGGATCGAGGGTTCGGTACCCCAGGTCGGCCAGTCGTTCTGTCATGCGGCCCGCCAGTCCCGCTACACGAGTCGAGTTGAGAACCAGCACGGTCAACCGTTCGGGATCGCGGACCGGGGGAAGCGTGGAGGTAGTTTCCGGCACCGTGGTTGCCACACTCGCGACGGTCGACGTATCGGCTCCGGCGGTGGTGGTCACAGCAACTGTGGTCGTCGAGCCCGGAGCGACAGTGGTGGATGGCGCGCCGGAGGCAACCGTCCCCTGTTCATGGGTGGTCGCCACCTCCGCCTCCGGCTCCTCCGACCCGCCTCTCAGAATCCCGATGATCAGGATCGCGGCGACAGCCACCACGACGGCAAGCATCGCCAGGAGGATCAGGCGGGTCAGGTCGCGGCGGAACCGGCTTCGATCCGTGGAGGCATGCCTTCCCGGCAAGTTGCTATCCCTGCCGTCGTCGGCCGCTGCCAGGGACCCCGAGGTGCGTGACGCGGCTACTCAACGGATCGGATCACGCCGGATCGGTATCCTGATGCAGGTGGTGCCCCCGCTCGAATCCGGCGCAGCCGCCTCACGGTCAGCGGGTCATACCGGAGAGCATCCGGCTTGTCGATCAGGTCCCTCAGGACTCGGTAGTAGATCGCCGAACTGAACCCGAGGGTCTCATAGATGTTTCGGTCCTTGGGTCCCGGTAACGTCCACCACGAGCGCTCGAAGTCCAATACGCGCTGCTCACGGGAACTGAGCATGATGAGTGGAGCGTATAACGAGCGGGAGCCAGATCGGGGTATTTCGCGACCTTGCGCCGCCCCCCGACACATACCAACCGAAGACGTCACTCGAACGCGACGCACGTATCCTCGACAACCAGGAGAACCGACTCCTGGGAGAATCGGCGCTTGTATTCCCCAATCATCTCGTCGATCCGGCTCGTGGCGCCGTCATCCGGCGCTGCCAGTATCACCAGCAGCTTGGACCGCTCCCTCTGTAAGGCGCCCTCCGCATCCCGCCACTGGCCCTGAGCGTCGAGCGCGGTGAGCCCATCGGGGAACCGCGGGGTGACGGTCTCGCTCAAGAAGGTCTCCCAGGCGGCGTCGTCCACCACCTCCCCGCCGGGCCCGCTGCGCCCTATGAACAACTCGTACCTGACGAAGTGATCGGTCCCGTCGGGACACTGTTCTACCTCCCCCGGTTCGGCACAACCGCCTAGGGCCACCAATACCAGAACCATGCCCAGCCGCGCCAGCGTTCCGCTCGCGCCTCGCGTCGCGGAATGGCCGGGCATGGGACCGGGATCGCGTTCTGTTCTGCGTCTCAAGGAAAGACGCACCATAGTCACCCTTGGTGGGGCTGTGGGTGATCGGTCCGTGGCGTGTGGCTTCCAGAACCGGACCCTTGCCCTGGGTCACCACGGCGACCGGAACGGGACGCGAGCGGAGCCGGGTACCGGATTCGAACCGGTGACATCTTCTTTACAAGAGAAGTGCTCTACCAACTGAGCTAACCCGGCCGGTGGCCACATCCTAGTTCCCCACCGATTCCAGCGAGTCCTCACCCCCGATCCAAGGATCTCAATCCAGCCAACGCACGATGCCGCGGGGCCGACGAAGTTACGTCGATAACGATCATGACGCATCTGCGGCTGGGTTGGGCGCCGGACCCGACCTTCCGTAACGGGACGATAACGTGCCCTCGCCTTCGTCTGCGGCGCTGTTGGCCAGATCGGGGCGTCTGCAAAACACGAGAACGCCAACACTCAAGGTCCTCGTAAACAACACAGCCAGCACGGCTACTAGATACACAGATACCAGAGCGGTACAGGGACAAAACACATCTACCGGGTCCAGGCGCTGAACGGCGACAACGAAGGGCAAATATCGCTGCCGGCACAGATAACCGTCCCTTACGACTTCGGCGCGAACTGACCGACACATACAGGTTACGAGTCGGGTTCCCACGGACGCCCGAGATACGCCTCGATGACCGCCTCGTCGCTCGACACCTCATCGTAGGATCCCTCGGCGATCTTCACGCCGTGGTCGAGCACTATCACCCGGTCGCTCACATCCCTGACCACTCGCATGTCATGCTCGATGACCACCACGGTGAGGCCCCATTCGTCCCGGAGCTTGCGGATCAACGCCGTCAACTCGACGGTTTCCCGTGGATTCATCCCTGCTACCGGCTCGTCGAGCAGGAGGAGTCTTGGCTCGGTGGCCATGGCCCTGGCGATCTCGAGACGCCTCCGGTTGGCGTACGAGAGGGAAAACGCGGGCTGGTCGATGCGGTATCCCACCAGTCTGGACCCGAAGAAGGCGAGAATATCCTCGGCGCGGGCCTTGATCTGCGCCTCCTCGCGGCGCAGGAAGGGTGTGCGGAGGATGGCTCGGAAGGCACCCGCCCTCGTCCGGCAGTGCTGGGCCACCATCACGTTCTCGATCACCGTCATATTGAGGAAGAGCCGCACGTTCTGGAAGGTGCGGGCGATTCCGGCCTCGGTGATGTCACTCGATTGGAGACCTACGATGCTCTGCCCCTCGAACAGGATCTCACCCGAGTCGGGGGAGTAGAGCCCCGTCACCAGATTGAAGAAGGAGGTCTTGCCGGCGCCGTTGGGACCGATCACCGAGACTATCTCTCCCTCGGAAACCTGCATGTCGACCCCGGCCACCGCTTGCACGCCCCCGAAGGACTTGCACACGCCGCGAGTGTCGAGCAGCGCCATCAGCCGCGCGCCCGCCCATCACCTGCCGCGTCGGTTAGAGCACCATCACCGCCGAGCCAGGCGTCCTGGCCCAAGTCGTCCGCGTGCAGTTCCCGGGATCGGCGAACGCTGGGCAGCAGCCCCTCGGGCCGGCGCAGCATCATGAACACCAGCAAGGCTCCGTAGATCAGGAGCTTGAACTCCGCGAACTCCGCAAGCAGACCCGGCACGTTGGGCCCACCGAGCACCCCTATCAAGACCACCGCTCCTACCGCAACGCCGGGAATGTTCCCCATACCGCCCACGATCACCACCACCAGGATGATGATCGAGACCAGCAACTCGAACGAACTGGGAAAGACCGAGCCGAGCTTGGCGGCGAACAGGGCTCCGGCGAACCCCGCCAGGACGGCGCCCACGATGAAGGCGTTGAGTTTGGCTCTCACCACGTTGATGCCCATGGCCGCAGCTACCGTCTCGTCCTCCCTCAGGGCGGTCCAAGCCCGCCCGACACGCGACTGCTGGAGGGACCACGAGATCCAGGCGGCCACCAGCACGAAGAAGAGCGCGAAGTAGAGAACCCCCTGGGGATCCACCCCGCTCACTACGGTGAAACCGAGCGGGATGCCGGGAATGCCCAGGACTCCTTGAGCCCCTCCGAAGACCGGCGAGAGCCAGTCCGACAGGAAGAGGATACGAACGATCTCGCCGAATCCGAGCGTAACGATGGCCAGGTAGTCGCCGCGCATCCTGATCACGGGAAGGGCCACCAGGACACCGGTGATCGCCGATACCACGATGGCTACCGGAAGGGCTGCCCACCAAGTCCATTCCAGGGCGAAGCGGGGCGAGAGCGGTGAGGTAAGCACCCCGACGGTATATGCGCCCACCGCGAAAAAGGCCACATACCCGAGGTCCAGCATCCCGGCCAGACCGACGACGATATTCAGCCCGAGGCCCATCAGCAGGAACAGTCCCACGTTTGCCAGCACCTCGGAGAGAACACTGCCGAGGAGTTGGGGTACGACGACAAGGAGCGCGACTACCCCGGCGGCAAGCCACACCGAGTTACGGGTGCGTCGGGCCGGGTCGGCCGCAAACAGGTGTTCCCGCAATCTGCCGAAGCTCTCCCCCGTCCGCCCCGTGACGGTCGCGACCAGCGCCGCGATCGCGAGGGCCGCCCACCATTCGAGAGCTCGCAGTGTGAACATCAGGTCAGCCACCGCCACGAGGCCTATGTGTGCCAGAACCTGGGAGACGACCGGTTCGAGCAGGGCTACTACCAGTGTCCATTCCAGGGCGAGCACCAACCGCCGTCGCGCCAGCGCGGCAAGCAGGTGACAGGCGCCACCTGCCAAACCCAGCGCGGCCGGTAGCAACACCGTCAGCGGAAGGCCGTCAGGCACACCCCTCCCATCCGTCAGCAACTCCACCATCCTCGGAGAGAACGCGACGAACACCTCTCGGAGATCGAAGGTGTCGACGACCAGCGTGAACGCCGCCAGGATGCACCCGCCCCAGAGCCCGGCCAACGTGCCCCCCGCCAGGTTTCGGAGACCTCTCGGCGGGTCCTCGACGCCCATGCGTACCGGCGTGGATGTCGCCTGGTACCCGGCTAACGGCGCGAACCACAACAGCATCAGGTAACCAAGACTCAGGACCGGGTATACGACCACGCGATCCTCGAAGGCCTGCAGCATCCCCACGGCGGCGGTGAACACCATCACGATCCCGGACATCGAACCCCATCGCATGACCCGGCGGACATCGATCGGGATCACGCCCGGTCCTCGTCGGACAGGCGTTCGCCGAACAGCCCGGTAGGTTTGAAGACCAGTACCAGCACCAGGGCCGTAAAGGCCACCACATCCTTGAGTTGCGACACCGCGGGTACGCCGAAACCCCCGAGCACCAACTGAGGGCCGACTCCCTCGAACAGGCCCAGCAGCAGGCCTCCTGCCATCGCCCCGCCCAGGTTTCCGATCCCGCCGAGCACCGCGGCAGTGAACGCTTTGATCCCGGGGAGGAAGCCGGTTATGAACGACACGCCGCGGAAGAGCAGAGCCCACAGGGTACCTGCCACCCCTGCCAGGGCTCCTCCCACCGCGAACGTGGTGACGATGGTCCGGTCCACATCGATTCCCATAAGCGCGGCCATCTCGCTGTCCTCGGCCACGGCTCTGATCGCTCGGCCGGTCCTGGTCCTCTCCACGAACAGGTACAGACCGACCATGGCGACCAGCGCCACTCCCATCACGGCCAGCTTGGTTCCCTCGACCTCGAATCCCAGGAACTCGACCCGGCTCCTCAGAGAGTCCGGGGGCGGTGGATAACTCTTGACCGCAACCCCGAACAGTCCGGCGAAGGTGTACTGGAGGAAGAACGCGATGCCGATCGAGGTAATCAGAGGGATCATGCGTGGAGACCCGCGCAGGGGCCGGTAGGCGACTCGTTCCACCAGCATCGCCACCAGCGCAGAGGTCAGGATCGAGGAGGCGAGCACCATCAGGATGGCGAGGATGAAGTTCGTCTCCCAGAGCCGGATCTCCCATAGGTGGTCGGCGACGAAGAAGCCGACCATGGCCCCGGACATGAAGACCTCACCATGGGCGAAGTTGATGAACCGGAGCACGCCGTAGACCATCGAGTAGCCGAGGGCTATCAGCCCGTACAGGGCGCCTTGAGCGACGCCTGCCACCACCAGGTCCCGCCAGGCTTCGCCGGTGGGTCCTTCGCCGTTGACGGATTGGGCGACCGTCCCGGAAATACCCCAGGCGATCACGAGAATCGCGGCGATCCGGATGATCCAGATGAGCGCATCGCCCCAACCCCGCCGTCTCCACCGCCGGATGGGAACCGGGAAGGAACGGGCCATGTCACCCAACCTGGGAGGGGACGGCGACGCGGAGGCGATCAGGACACCGGTTGTGCATCACCCGGCTTCGGCATCCGATCGTGCGGGTGCGTAGTCGAACACCACGTTGCCCTTGCCCGCTTCGATGTCGCGCGGGTCGGTGTGGTGAATGACCGCTATCAACTGGGAGCCGCAGTCGCCGAACCCGTCGCAGGCGATCGGACCGATGATGCCGTCAAAGCTCGACGCGTGTAGTTGCTCGCGCAGTGCCTGGCGGTCGATGTACAAGGTTCCCTCCACCTCGACCGCAACCTGCTCGATCGCGCTCAGCAACATCGTCGTCGCGTCGTAGGCATGCCCCCAATACCCCGCCGAGGGCTTGTCACCGTAGGTGTCCACATAGACGCCGAGGAGGCCGTCGGCGGTGCGTCCGGTGAAGCTGTTGGCGTTGTTTCCGAACCTCAGGTCGGGCCCCGATATGTACACACCGGCCGACTCGGGCAACTCCATGAAGTTGTCCACCAGCAATGCCGCCGACACTATGAGCGTGGTGTCGGCCAAGCCTGACACGCCGTCCACCTGCTGGACGATGAACCCGCCCTCGGGCATGAAGATCGGGAAGAAGATCGCCTCGGGAGCGCCGACCGCCACCTCGGTGAGGGCTGCGATCATGTCGGTGTCGCCCTTGTTCACCGCGGTAAAGCCCGTCAACTCGCCACCCAACTCCTCGAAAGCGTCCCTGAAGGCCTGCGCCAGGCCCTGCGTGTAGGGATCACCGTCGTGGATCGCGGCCGCCGTGGAGTACCCCAATTCGTTCCGTACGAACAGGGCCACAGCCCTGGCCTGGAAGAGGTCGTTGTGAGAGGTGCGGTAGTACCCGGGCCGGTATGCCGAACCAGGCGTTCCGGCAAGGTCGGAAGTCAGGGCCGGCGAGGTGTTCGACGGAGCGATCATCACCATGCCCGCATCGGAAATGAGCGGGGCGGCGGCGACGGCCGCCGCCGAGCAGGTGGTCCCGATCAAGCCCACCACGCCGGGATCCGCCACCACACTCTGCGCGGCCGCTTGCCCCCCGTCCGGTGAGCACAGATCGTCGAGAGGCGTCCCAAGAGAGACACTGCGGCCGGCCACCGGACCGTAGTCGGCAATCGCCAGCTCGGCGCCGCGCTGGTTGGGCATCCCCAGGAACGCCACGTCACCGCTGATGGAGTTCAAGGACCGGATCTGGATCTCCTCGCCCGGCGCCACCTCCACCGCGCCCAGAGGGCCCGGCTCGAAACCGGCGCCATCCACGGTCGCAGTGGCCGGACCCTCGGGGACCGTGGTAGCGGAGAACTCCGTGCCTCCGCCCTCATCCCCACCGCCACACGCAGCCGCCGACACGGCCAGCAACAGTGCTACAACACTCGACCTTCGCATCGCCTATGCCCTCCTACCTGGTGCTTCCGGCCCTAACAAGCGTACAGGCAGAGTCTGGGCTGTACCGGTAGCCGTCGGCCCGCCCGCCGCCCCGGACGCGGGCGCCGGATGATCAGGAAGATCCGCCGCCGAGATAGGAGGTGCGAAGGTCCGGATGGGCCAGCAAGTTCTGTGCCGTGTCGTCCAACACCACCCGCCCCGTTTGCAGCACCCAGCCGCGGTCAGCAATGGACAGGGCCATGTTCGCGTTCTGTTCCACCATGAACACCGTCATGCCCGCCTCGTGAATCTGGCTGATGAGCTCGAAGTTCTGCTGCACCAGAGCCGGAGCGAGACCCATGGACGGCTCGTCCATGAGCAGGACCCGCGGGCCGGACATCAGGGCCCGGCCGATGGCGACCATCTGCTGTTCGCCCCCGGAGAGGGTGCCCGCCTTCTGGCTGAGCCGCTCCTTGACCCGCGGGAACAGGTCGAACACCCGCTCCATATCGGCCGCGATGCCCTGTGCGTCCTTGCGGAGATAGGCACCCAGTTCGAGATTGTCCCTGACGCTGAGTCGTTTGAACAGGCGGCGGTTCTCCGGAACCATGGTGACGCCTCGCTTCACGAGGTAGCTGGTGGGCCGGTCGTTGACCACCTCCCCGTCGAGGAGTACATCGCCGGAGGTGGGGGTGAGCATCCCCAGCAGCGTCTTGAGGGTCGTGGACTTGCCGGATGCATTGCCACCGAGGAGGCAGACCAACTCTCCCTCGTAGATTGCCAGATCCACGTCCCGTAACGCGTGAACCGCCCCGTAGTGGACGTTCACCGATCTCATCTCCAGCAAGGGGTGGGAGTCTCTCATGTCGCCGCCCCGTGACCCAGATATGCTTCGATCACCCTGGGATCTGCGGAGACCTCGTGGTAGTCGCCATCGGCGATCAACTCACCGTGATCCAGCACGATCACCCGGTCCGACACCTCGCGCACCACCTCCATGTCGTGTTCTATCACCACGATCGTAAAGCCCCACTCGTCGCGGAGACGGCCGATCAGGCCGGTGAGCTCCGCCGACTCGACCGGGTTCATACCTGCCACCGGCTCGTCGAGCAGGAGCAGCCTCGGTTGGGTGGCCATGGCCCGGGCGATCTCGAGACGGCGCCGGTTGGCGTAGGAGAGAACCGCCGCGGGCTGGTCGAGACGGAAACCGACGAGACGTGTACCGAAGAACCCGAGGATTTCCTCGGCACGCTCCCTGATCTCCGCCTCCTCGAGCCTGAACGCCTTCGTGTAGAGGAGGGCTCCGAACACACCCTGCCTGGTCCGGCAGTGCTGGGCGACCATGACGTTCTCGAGCACCGACATGTTGGCGAACAGCCTTACATTCTGGAAGGTCCGGGCGACACCCTGGGACGTGACCTGATTGGGATCAAGCCCGAGCAGTGACTTGCCTTCGAAGAAGATATCTCCCGTACTCTCCACGGAAGCCGTTATCGCGTTGAAGAGCGTCGTCTTCCCGGCGCCGTTAGGCCCGATCACCGAAACGATCTCGCCCTCGCGTATCTGGATGTCCACCCCGGCCAATGCCATGAGACCACCGAACTCCACGGTCAGGCCCCGGATATCGAGGATCGGCCGGCCGTTCACGACTTGCCATCCCGGTGGGCACCCCGTTTGGAGGTGCTGTCTGCCTGACTCTCCGAGTCACCCGTATCTACCTGGCCCTTCAACCAGGCGTCCTGGAGGAACTCATCCTGGTGCAACTCGCGCGACCGGCGGACGCTGGGGATCAGGCCCTCCGGACGGGCCAGCATCATCCAGACCAAAAGGGCGCCGTAGATCAGCAGCTTGAACTCTCCCAACTCAAGCAGCAGGCCGGGCTGCTTCGGACCTCCGAGTACCCCGATCAGCACCACCGCCCCGGCGATAACGCCGAAGATATTCCCCATCCCTCCGAAGATCACCACCACCAGGATGATGATCGACACCAGGATCAGGAAGCTGGTGGGGAAGACGGAGCCGACCTTGGCCACGAAAATGGCGCCGCCGAACGAGCCCAGCACAGCCCCGACGACGAAGGCCATCAGCTTGACGTTGACGGTGTTGATGCCCATAGCCTCGGCTACCGGTTCGTCCTCCCGGACCGCCATCCAGGCCCGCCCGAGCCGGGAGCGCTCCAGGCGCCAGGAGATGTAGATCGCCAGAGCGCAGAACGTCAGCACCAGGTAGAACACGCGGCGCGGGTTGGTGCCGTCCACGGTGAGGATCCCGAACACCTCCACCCCGTCGATGGAGGTGATCCCCTGGGATCCTCCGAACCACCCGGACAGCCAGTCGGACAGGAAGATCAGGCGTATGATCTCCCCGAACCCGAGGGTGACGATGGCCAGATAGTCGCCCCGCATCCGGATCACGGGCGCCCCGATGAACAACCCGACCATCACCGCGATGAAGATCACGACAATCAGGGCCACGAGCCAGGGAAGTTCGGGCGCGAACCGGGGGGAAGTGGCAGCGGTTAGAACGGCGGTCGAGTAGCTGCCGACGGCGAAGAACGCCACATAGCCCAGGTCGAGGATGCCGGCCAGGCCGACAACCACGTTGAGACCCAGGGCAAGCAGGACGAACAGCCCGATGTTGGCCAGCAACTCGTTGGTGAGTTTTCCCACCAGCAGAGGCAGGACGATCAAGGCGAGGCCGACGCCCGCGATGAGGGCTGCGTTGGCCCGGGTCCGCTTCGGACCTTCCAGTCCCTCGATCCGGGTTTTCAGGCGCTTGATCCGACCCTGCCCCACCGCCGACAAGACCCCCGACACCACGGCCAGAACCCCGGTACCGGTGAGCGTGAGCCCGCCGCGCGGTGCGTAGATCCAGTCGATGGCATCGACAAGCCCGACACCCTCCACGAGATCCAGGACAAGAGACTCCAGGATCGCGGCTCCGACGATCGTGAACGCCATCGTCACTATCATCCGCCGGGTCCGGGCCGGCGCCAACCGTAGGAGTCCCCCGAGACAACCTAGACCGGCTCCGGCCACGAGCCATAGCACGAAGGCGAAGAGGACTCCCCTCCCGAAGCTCAACAGTTCCAGGAGCTGCGGGCTCCAGTTGATCAACGGGTCTCGCAGGTCGAAACTGGTCAGCAGAACCACCAACAGCGACAGCCCACCACCGGCAAGCAGGCCACCGGCCGCGGCTCCGAGCAGCAAGTCGCCGTCGCTCGGGGGATCGTCGAGGAAGTCCTCGTGTTCACTGCGCCGGGCGAGCAGAACGCCGACGACCAAGGGGACAGTCAGAACCACCAGATAACCGAGGCTCAGCACCGGGACGACAACCTCCCGTACGTCGAGCCGCACCGGCATCCCCGACAGGGATACGAAGACCAGCCCGAGCGCCCCGAGACCCCCAAGACGCACCGGGCGCGTCCAGGTCTCGGGCATTCGCTGGACCAGGGATCCGACTGCGACGGTCATGCTCGATCCTCGGCCGACAAGCGCTCGCCGAACAGTCCGGAGGGCTTCAGCAGCAGCACACCGATCAACATCGCGAACGCCACCGCATCCCGGAGCTGGGAGACCCCGCTCACACCGAGGGGCTCGAGGATGAGCAAGGGCCCGGTCGACTCGGCCAAGCCGATGAACAGCCCACCGGCCATGGATCCGCCGAGGTTGCCTATACCACCCACCACCGCCGAACTGAAGGCTTTGATGCCTGGCAGGAAACCGGTGTAGTGAATCACGCTGCGGAAGAGGACTCCCCAGAGAATCCCCGCAACACCTGCCATGGCGCCCCCCACCGCAAAGACCTTCACGATGGTGCGGTTCACGTCGACACCCATGAGCCCGGCGATCTCAGCGTCCTCGGCCACCGCTCGCATCGCTTTGCCGGTCTTGGTCCGCTCCACCAGCAACCACAGACCGAGCATGGACAGCGCGGCGACACAGATCACCAGGATCTTGGTCCCCTCGATCTCGATGAAGGTGCGCTTGGCGGTCAGCCAGTCGGGCATGTCGGGGTAGGACTTGCTGGTCGGACCGAGCAGGACGATCGACGTGTTCTGGATGAAGAACGAGATGCCGATCGAGGTGATCAGAGGAATCAAGCGGGGTGAGCGCCGCAGGGGTCGGTAGGCGATCCGCTCCATTACCACTGCTGTGAGCGTGCAGACAATCATCGACACCACCACGATGAACAGCAGCGAGCCGACGAAGTTGGCCTCCCACAGCCCTGCGTCCGCCAGCTTGTTGGAGGTGATCATGCCGGTCATGGCCCCCACCATGAACACCTCACCGTGGGCGAAGTTGATGAACCCCAGAACGCCGTAGACCATCGAGTACCCGAGGGCGATGAGACCGTACATCGCTCCCTGCGCCAAGCCCGAGATCACCAGCCCCCGGAACTGGGCACCGGTGAGTCCCGTGGCGTCGGGATTGACACGCTGGGCGAAGGGATTGTTGACATCCACCTGCTGGGCGATGAACGCCAACAGCCCGATCACCACCGCGGCGAGAGCAGCGACCCGCAATACGGTCAGGAACCAGTCGACCTTGGTCCTGGGAACCCAGTTGCTCGCCATCGACTGCTCCCTAGGGGACGACCACGACAGCTACATTATTCATGCACACGTCGATATCGCTGGATTGTCACGGGGGGTTAGCCGAGGCCTCCGCCTGAGTACACGACGTTGCCCATGGTTGCTTCGGGATCGGCGGTGCTCTCGTGGTAGACGACCGTGATCAGTTGCGAACCGCAGTCACCGAAGTCGTCACAGTTGATGAGCCCGATGAGACCCTGGTAGTTCCTCACGTTGTCGAGATACTCGCGGACTCCCTGGCGGTCGATCATCAGCGAACCGTTGTCAGCCACGTAGGAGGCCGCCGCGATGGCGTCCAGCAACAGCGTCGTGGCGTCATAGCCGTGCGCCCAGAACGGCGCAGCCGGCGGCTCACCGTAGTCCCGCTCGTAAGCAGCCAAGAAGTCCTGGGACGTCTTACCCGTACTCGCATTCACATTCTCGCCGAACCGTTGGTCGGGCCCCGAGAAATACATCCCTTCGGTCTGGGACAACGCCAGGTACGCCGTGTTCAGCAAACCGTCCGCGGCCAGCAGCACCGTGCTCTCCAGACCGGACACACCCGGCGCCTGCTCCGCGACAAAGTCCCCGGCCGGCTGGAAGATCGGGAAGAACAACGCCTGAGGGCTCCCCGCCGCGATCTCGGTGAGCACCGGAACCATGTCGGTGTCCTCCTTGTTCACCGCCGAGAAACCGGTCACATCGCCTCCCAGCGCCGCGAACGCATCCGTGAACGCCTTCGCCAAACCCTGGGTGTACGGATCACCGTCATGGATCGCCGCCGCAGAGGTCAGGCCCAGCTCGTTGAACACGAACTCCGCCATGACCCGGCCCTGGAACAGATCGTTGTGAGCCGTGCGGTAGTAGCCGTAGCTGTAGTTCTCCCCCGGCGTCCCGGCCAGGTCCGACGTAAGCGCAGGCGACGTGTTACCGCCCGAGATCAACACCATCCCCGCGTTGGTGATCAAAGGCGCCGCCGCCGTGGCAGCACCCGAACACGACGTACCGATCACACCGACCACATCCTCATCCGCAACGATGACCTGAGCCGCCGCCTGACCACCGTCATTGGAGCACAGGTCATCCAGACCCGTCCCCATATCGACATCGAAACCATGGATCGGTCCGTAATCGGCGATCGCAAGAACGACTGACCGCTCGATCGGGAGACCGAAGAACGCCACGTCACCCGTGATCGCGTTCAAAGACCGGATCTGGATAGCCTCATCCGGCTCGACCTCCACGACCCCCAACGAACCGTCCCCGAGATGGTCCATCGCCTCCTCCGCAGCCCCGGTCGTGCCGCCGCCGCCGGCGTACACGACGTTGCCCATGGTTGCTTCGGGATCGGCGGCGCTCCGGTGGAATACCACCGTGATCAACTGCGAACCGCAATCACCGAAGTCGTCACAGCTGATGAGCCCGATGAGACCCTGATAGTCCCGGACGTTGTCGAGATACTCGCGGACTCCCTGGCGGTCGATCATCAACGAGCCGTCGTCAGCTACGTACGACGCCGCCGCGATGGCGTCCAGCAACAGGGTCGTAGCGTCATAGCCGTGCGCCCAGAACGGCGCAGCCGGCGGCTCACCGTAGTCCCGCTCGTAAGCAGCCAAGAAGTCCTGGGACGTCTTACCCGTACTCGCATTCACATTCTCGCCGAACCGTTGGTCGGGCCCCGAGAAATACATCCCTTCGGTCTGGGACAACGCCAGGTACGCCGTGTTCAGCAAACCGTCCGCGGCCAGCAGCACCGTGCTCTCCAGACCGGACACACCCGGCGCCTGCTCCGCGACAAAGTCCCCGGCCGGCTGGAAGATCGGGAAGAACAACGCCTGAGGGCTCCCCGCCGCGATCTCGGTGAGCACCGGAACCATGTCGGTGTCCTCCTTGTTCACCGCCGAGAAACCGGTCACATCGCCTCCCAGCGCCGCGAACGCATCCGTGAACGCCTTCGCCAAACCCTGGGTGTACGGATCACCGTCATGGATCGCCGCCGCAGAGGTCAGGCCCAGCTCGTTGAACACGAACTCCGCCATGACCCGGCCCTGGAACAGATCGTTGTGAGCCGTGCGGTAGTAGCCGTAGCTGTAGTTCTCCCCCGGCGTCCCGGCCAGGTCCGACGTAAGCGCAGGCGACGTGTTACCGCCCGAGATCAACACCATCCCCGCGTTGGTGATCAAAGGCGCCGCCGCCGTGGCAGCACCCGAACACGACGTACCGATCACACCGACCACATCCTCATCCGCAACGATGACCTGAGCCGCCGCCTGACCACCGTCATTCGAGCACAGATCGTCCAGACCAGTCCCCATATCGACATCGAAACCATGGATCTGCCCGTAATCGGCGATCGCCAACACCACCGAACGCTCGATCGGCAGACCGAAGAACGCCACATCACCCGTGATCGCGTTCAAAGACCGGATCTGGATAGCCTCGCCCGGCTCCACCTTCACGACCCCCAGCGAACCGTCCCCGAGATGGTCCATCGCCATCACCTCTTCCGCCTCTGCGGTCGGGGCGACCGTCTCCGCTACCGTCGTGGTGGTTTCTGCGTCACCGCCACAGGCCACTGCGAAGAGCGAGAGGCACGAGATCAGAGCCAGGATCCGGAGCCGCACCTCAGAAACTGGAGAGAACAATCTGCGTACGAACATGGACTACCTCCTAACTAGTTCTCGTCTCCGCCGTGAGAATTCAGAACTCGCGTAAGTCTAAACGGTACCGCAAACAGAGGCCCAGCTCCATCAAGGTTTCGTACCGGAGTAACCGGTGAGCCAGCCGGAGTTATCGGTACATGGGGATGGGAATGCAGCGGGCGCGAGTCGGCCGACTTGGGAGCTCCAAGATCCTGTAGCCGTACCCGAGAGCGATCGGCAAACATGAGCCTCACCGGATAGATCCGCGCTTCTTGGTTCATATTGGAACCGTCTGCTCCAAATCGCTCCACCATCGCTCCGAAGCCTCCTGCATCCGGACATCACGACGGTTGAGTTTAGGGCCATAGACCAGGTTTCTTTGATAGCAGTAAAGAAACCTGTCTAGCGATCCCCTCTCCGGACTCGGCGCACCTCGAAGCAGGCGAGAGCGGCTGCCACGCCGGCATTCAGACTGGATGTGTTCGCCGCCATCGGAATCGATGCAAGGAGGTCGAGACGCTGCCGGACCAGCTGTCCCAACCCCCTTCCCTCCGCCCCTACGAACAGCGCCACAGGCTCGGCTAGGAGACCGAGACCGAAAAGCGGCTCGGCACCCGAAGCGTCGAGCCCTACCGTCCATACGCCGGCGCCTGAAGCCCGATGGGCCGCCGCCGCCACCGAGGACACCGACGCCACAGGTAGGTGTTCGAGGGCGCCGGCCGAAGCCCTGAAGGCAAGGGCAGACAGCGGTGCCGACCGGCGGCGCGGGATGACCATTCCGGTCATCCCTGCAGCTAAGGCCGACCGGGCGATCGCCCCCACATTGCGAGGATCCGTCAGGTGATCGAGCACCACGAGCGCCGGGTGGGCGGCTCGGGAATCCCCGGCGAGCAAGCTCTCCAGGGAGGCGAAGGGTATCGGTCGGGCCTTTGCCACCAACCCCTGATGGGAATCTGTTCGAGACAAATCTGCAACGGTTTCCACCTGCTTCGCCGTTGCCCCCGCAAGGCGGGCCTCCTCCAACCAGCGCTCGGCGTCACGGCGAGACCCTTCCACGTACAGGACCCGGACCCTGCGCACGGCCAGGGCCGCCCTGACCGCTTGCACTCCTTCGACCCTACCGCCTATGCCAGCGGCTGCCATCCGCCGAGTCCTCGATCAGAATCCCGATACCGGCCAGGTCATGGCGGATCGCATCGGCCCGTTCCCAATCTCGAGCGCTCCGGGCACGGGTCCGGGCCGCGATCAGGGCTTCGACGACCACATCCGGACTCCCTGGCCCGACTCCGTGAGCGACCGCCAGATCTGCCAACGGCCCGGCCAGGTCATCAAGCCCCGCGTCGGCCAGGTCGATTCCCAGCACACCGGCCAACTCGGCAACCGCGGCGCCCTGCGCTCCGGCATCCCGGCCCCGGTCCAGGCGAGCGTTGCCATCCCGGACCGTTTCGAACAGCACGGCCAGCGCCTCGGCCGTGTTGAAGTCGTCGTCCATGGCAGCTGCGAAGCGCTCGATCGTGCAGGTGTCCGCCACCGAGGCCTGCGGTGACCGGCGCGCGAACGCACGCAGCCTCTCCAGGCTGGTCGCCGCCTCTTCGAGCAACTCCTCAGAGAACTCCAGTGGGGAGCGATAGGCAGCCCGCAGGTAGAACAACCTGATCACGGCACCGCCGTGACGCTCGATCGCCTCGGCCAGATCGATGGTGTGACCTGTCGACTTCGACAGCTTCTCCCCGCCCAGGTTCACCATGCCGTTGTGCAACCAGTACTTCGCGAAGCGGAGGCCCGAGGCACCCTCCGACTGGGCGATCTCGTTCTCGTGATGAGGGAAGATCAGGTCCGAACCCCCCGCGTGGATATCGAACGACGGCCCGAGGTACTCGGCGGACATCGCCGAGCACTCGATGTGCCAACCGGGCCGGCCGGGACCCCACGGAGACGGCCAAGCCGGCTCTCCCGGCTTGGCGCCCTTCCACAGAGCGAAGTCCAGCGGATCCTCCTTGTCGACCCCGGGCTCGATCCGCTCCCCACTTCGCAGTTCGTCGATGTTCCTCCCTGAGAGTCTCCCGTACCCTTCAAGGGCGCGGACCCTGAAGTACACATCACCCCCGCCCGGATAGGCCAGCCCCCGGTCCACCAGACGTCCGATCATCGCGATCATCCCTGGTATGTGTTCGGTGGCGGCGGGCTCCACATCCGGGTCGAGAACGTTCAGAGCCCGGTAACCGCTCCGGAAACGGCCGGCCATGTCGCGGGCCAGTTCCTCGGGGGCGATCTGCAACCGGGAGGCGTTGGCGATGATCTTGTCGTCGACATCGGTGATGTTCTGCACATAGCGAACATCCCAACCTCGCCAAACCAGGTAGCGGCGGATCACGTCGAACACCACCGCACACCTTCCGTGCCCCAGGTGGGGCGCCGACTGGACGGTGGGACCGCAGACGTACATGCGTACCAAGCCCTCCTCCAGGGGCTTGAAGGCCTGCGGTTCCCTTCCGAGGGTGTTGTAGACCGTTATCACGGGCCTGCCCCCGGGGCCTTTGCCGTCTCGGGGCGGGAGTCAAGCGGGCACGACCGTCCAGACCGGGCATGGTTTACCCGGCCCGGAACCACGGGTAGGTGTGAGCCTGACACTGGCTGGAAGGGTACCCGCTCAGCTCGGAGGACTCGAAGACGGCCCCGCAGGCGCAGTGCCACCCATGAGCAGTACCGTTGCCCACGCAGCCACCCCCTCACCGCGACCTGTGAAGCCCATCCCGTCCGTGGTCGTCGCCTTGACGGACACCCTCCCAGGCTCTACGTCCAGTGCGTCCGCCAGTTCTCTCCGCATCCGCTCGCGGAACGGGGCTACCCGCACCGTCTCGGCGATAACGGTGAGATCGATGTTCCCTACTCGCATCCCTGCCTCGGCAACCATCTCCACCACCCTCGCCAGCAATGCCATGCTGTCGGCGCCCTTCCACTCGGCATCCCGGGACGGGAAGTGCGTGCCCAGGTCCCCGAGCGCCCCCGCCCCGAGCATGGCATCGGCTACCGCGTGGGCGGCGACATCACCGTCGGATGTACCGATCAGTCCCTGCGTCACGTCGACCTCCACTCCGGCCAGCCTGAGGGGGGGTGGACCCCCGAGCCGATGGGCGTCGAAGCCCAGACCGACCCGAAAGCCGTCAGGCCTCATCACCGGCCCCGGCCCGCTCGCCGCCGCAACAGAGCCCTGGCTACCACCAGGTCCTCGGGATAAGTGATCTTCATGGCGGCTCGATCCCCGGCGACGCTGACCACCCGCCCCCCTATCGCCTCCACCATGGCCGCATCATCCGGCGCCGGACCGACCGACCCGGCGGTCACCGGCGCCGCGTGGGCGCGACGCAGCACGGGAGCACGAAAGACCTGGGGAGTCTGGGCCCCGAGAACTTCCCCGCGGCTCAGGGTCGCCACTACGCGGCCGTCGTCGGTGCGGACCCGCTTGATCGAGTCGGGGAACGGCACGACGGGAATGACGCCGTCCCATGGACCCTCACGCAACGTCTCGTACATCCGAACCATCATCGCGGCCGGGGCGAGGGGCCGGGCAGCATCGTGAACGGCAATGACCGTGGCCTCCTCACCCACCGCCGCCAACCCCCGAGCCACCGACACGTGCCGAGCCGGTCCGCCCTCCACCCCGCCGGGCACGCGACCCACCACCACCACCCGATGAACTCCGCTCTCGAGGAGCGCGTCACGCGCCCACTCCCACAGGGCCCGGCCGTCCAGACGGACCTCGTGCTTGGGTCCTCCGAAACGGGAGCCGCTTCCGGCGGCCACCACGACTCCCCAGACCTGCTCGCGGCCGGTCACCACCGGGGCAAGGAGCCGGGTGCCGGGTGCCCGGTGTCAGGTGCCTGGTACGAGGGCCCTGGGGGCTGGGTGACAGGTGCTGGCGGACTCCGGTCACCCTCCAGCGATCGCACCGGCTAGGCCTCCGAGGTCTCCGGAACGGGCAGAGCCCGTTCGATCCTCTCTTCCGCTTCCTCGGGGGAGATGCTGAACGCGAATGCGAGTTCGCTGCGCAGCGTGACCTTGGCTCTGGAGAGCATCCGTTTGAGCGCCGGTGAGATCCCCTTGGTGTTCTGCGCGTGTGTCAGGTCGCGCACAACCTCGGCGACCTGGTTGATATCGCCGGAGGTCATCTTCTCGTTCAGCACCTTGTACCAGCGACTCCAGTTCTTGCCAGACGCTTGGGGCTCTTCCTTGAAGATACGAAGAACCTTGCCGGCTGCGGTTTTGGAGATCACCGGTCGGATGTTGTCATCGATCGTGTCGACAGGTACGAACACGGTCAACTGCTCAGTCGCTATCTGTAACTCGAAGTAGCTGCGACGGACCCCGGCGACCTCCTGCTCGATCTTGCGGGTTATGACCGCCGCCCCATGATGGGGATGGACGACCTTGTCGTTCACCTTGAACGAAGTCGCTCTTCGCGAGCGGGCGGAGGACCGAGACCTCGTGGATCGCTTGCGTGGGATCTTTCGTTTGGCGGCGGTCCGCTTGGCCGGAACCCGTTTGGGAGGCGCCTTCTTTGCCGGCCTTCGCTTGGGAGGAGCGGCCTTCGCAGCCCTCGCCCTGGATGCCGAGGCTTTTGACTTGGAGGGAGTCGCCTTCGGACCGCTCGGCGCTACCGGCTCCTTCGCCGCCGAGGATCCGGACGGGTCTGGAGACGGAGCCGAATCCTGGGCAGGGGGCGCAGCATCGGTCTCGGGCATCACCGGGTGAGTCTACCCGGACGGCAATGGAAAGTAACTTCGAATCGTGTCAGGAGGCGGAGTCCCGGTACGTGCGCCGGAGTTGATCGAGATAGCGACGGAGCGCACGAGCCAGGGTCTCACTCGCTCCGTCGACCGTCCCCAGATCGGCCACGGAGGCCATCATTATCTTGCCGAGATCGCCGAAGTGCTCCACCAACGCGTCCCGGACGTACTTCGCGAGACCGGGCATTCCGGCGAGCAGACGATGACCCATCGGGCGGACCGCCGATCCGGCGTCGTCGAAGCCGAGCAGCGTGCATAGCCGATCGATGTCGTACAGGTCTGCCAGCGGCCTGGCCTCCAGCACGCGTAACAGTTCCGCGCCGCGGTCGCCGTTCTCCTGCAGGTAGTCCCTGGCCAGCACGTTCTGTAACTCCTCCACGCCCATCATCAGGTCTCCGTGTTGCAGGCTCGCCAGTTGCCCTTCCTCACCGAGGTCCACGGCGAGGCGGCTGACCCGATCACCGATGCGGCGCACCAACTCGGTGCGCTGGAGCAGCGATATCGCGTCACCCAACGTTGCCTGATCATTGACTTCCAGACGCGTCAGCCGCTCCTCCGCTTCGACGACACGCCTCCTGAAGCGTTCCAACGTCTGGAGTTCCTGGTTTATGCGTACGAGTAACTCCGAGGGGGTCCTAAGCCGGTGCTTCCGGTCCCCGTAGAAGAGGAAACACTGCCCGCGCTCCTCGCTGATGGCCAGCACCGGCCGGTCGGTCATGCGCGCCATCCGCTCCGAGGTCCGGAACCGCGCTCCCGTCTCGTCGGTACGGATCGAGGCATCCGGAAGGAGGTGGGCATTGGCGCGCAGGATCTTCTGCGCTTCCTCGTCGAGGATGATGGCGCCGTCCATCTTGGCCAACTCGGCCAGCCGGGCAGGGGTGAACGGGCTGTCTCTCAGTATGAACCCACCGAAGGCAACGGCCTCCACCTCGGGATCCGACCCGATCACTACCAGAGCGCCGTTACCTTGCTGGACGATCCGCTCCACCGCGGTACGCAGTGCGGTTCCAGGAGCGACACGAGCCAGAACCTCCAGAAAGCCGGGCCGATCCGTCATCGGTGCATCAGGCTAACGGCAACGGGTCGTCCATGCCATCTGTACAAGCCCCTGAGGCGATCGATGCGCGGCCGGCGCCTTACCGTGGCCGGGCATGATTCACTGCCGATCACCGGCCCGCCAGAGTCGCCACAATGCGAGCACCAGGAGGACGAACAGAACCAGCCCCGCCAACTCTGACCGGACGGTCCATGGCTCGGCCGTCCGGATGGCCTCCGCGAACATCACCCGAGTCCTCTCCATCGCAACTAGTATCGCCCCAAGATTAACGGGGTAAAGGCAGGTTCGGATTGAGCGACCGTGGACGAGGTGGGTCCTGGGACGATCCATTGGACGGGATCGACTTCGAGGAATTCGAGCTAACAGAGCCTGACGACTGGGATGATGTGGACCCCTACCGGCCCATCGACTCACCGGAGGAATCCGTAACGTGCCCTTCTTGCGGTGTTGCCCAGAATGCCACCAACCGGCATTGCGAGCAGTGCGGGGCGAGACTCGGACAGCAGCGTATCGCCGTGGCCGCTCCACCGCTGCGATCGGTGAGTCCGGGAGGGCGCGCTCTCGGGATCATCGTGGTGGTCATCGCATTGGTGGTGGTGGCGGCTCTGGTCATCTCAGCGATCCGTGGGGACGACCCGACCACCGAGGTGGCAGCCGAGGAGCAGGAGACCACGCCCTCCACACCGCCGACGACCCTGGGTCGCCTTATGAAGGTGACCCCGATCTCCATCACCTGCTCGAGCGAGTACAACGCCAATCTCGGTTGCGAGAACCTGATCGATGGGTCCGACACCTACTGGAACGACCAGAGCCTACGGGGGGAGGACGCGTGGATAAAGGTCACCTTCGTAAACCCGGTGGCTCTCGAGTCCGTGCTGCTCATCAACGTCAGCAACCAGGAGAAGTTCCGCCGGAACTATAGGGTCAGAGCCGTCGAGGTCCACGCCGACGATCTTCCCGGAGTGCCGTTCGTGGAGGAGATCCCCGATGCGAACGACCGCCCGCTCTCAGTGTCGACACCTACCAACCACACGCTCGAGCTCGAGATCAGGGTGACAGCCACGTACCCCTCCGAGCCGCTCGGGGGAGGTCAGGCGTTCGATGAACTCGCCATCGAGGACCTGGAGTTCTGGGGCCGGGTGAAGGACACCGATCCTGTGGAGAGCGAGACCGTCTCCGGGTAATGCCCGAGTTTTTCGATCCCTCCGACAGATCGTTCATCGACAACCCCTACCCCACGCTCAACGCCCTGAGGGAACAGGCCCCGCTGCACCGCGATACGGAGTGGAACCTCTGGCTCGTGACCCGCTACGCGGACGTGAGGGCGGTGCAACTGAACCGCCGGCTGGGGAGGGTCAAGCAAGGACATGCTCTCCCCTCGGACCTGCGCCCCATCCGCGAACTCGGCCTGGTCGGGTGGGAGCCGTATTACCAGGTCGAGCGCTACTCGTTGCTCATGCTGGAACCGCCGGAGCACACCAGGCTGCGCTCGCTCGTGAACCGGGCCTTCACACCGAGGCGCGTTCGCGAACTCAGGGATCCGATCACGGCAATCGCCGACGAGTTGCTGGAGGGCCTGAAGGATCGCCCAAGCTTCGATCTGCTGGGCGACTACGCCCAACCGTACTCCGTTCGGGTCATCGCGACGCTGTTGGGGGCTCCGGTAGGGGACGCCGACCTGCTTCTCGACTGGTCCCACGCAATAGTGAAGATGTACGAACTTCACACCACGCACGACCAGGCCCGGGCGGCCATCGTTGCTTCTGGAGAGTTCTCGCGATGGGTGTCCGACCTGATGGCCCGCCGCCGCGCCGAGCCACGTGACGATCTGATCACGGCCCTCTGCCTCGCGGAGACCGCAGAGGGGAGGCTGACCGATCCGGAAATAGTCTCGACCGTGGTCCTCCTGCTCAACGCAGGGCACGAGGCAACGGTCAACACCATGGGCAACGGGATAGTTGCCGCACTGCGGAACGGCGACGCGTGGAGACAACTCGTCGAGCGTTCCGTCCAACCCGCCACGGCGATCGAAGAGATGATGCGCTTCGATCCTCCCCTTCAACTCTTCGAGCGCTACGTCCTGGCCGAGGGAGTCGAGATCGCAGGAACGCCCATCCCTCCCGGTGACAAGGTCGCCGTGCTGTTCGGATCGGCCAACCGGGACCCGAGAAGGTTCGAGGCGCCCGACGAGTTCCGCATCGGCAGGGGTGATCCGGATCACATCACCTTCGGGGCCGGCGTCCACTTCTGTCTGGGCGCACCCCTCGCCCGCCTGGAACTGGAGATAGCGGTAGACCGGCTCACGCGGGCGTTCCCCGGAGCAAGACTCGCCGCCGAGCCCCGGCGGGAGGATGGATTCGTGATCCGGGGTTACGAGACGGTCAAGCTTGCTAGGTCTTAGGTGCTAGGTGTTGGGTGTTAGCTTATGGGGTTGGTATTCGACGGACAACTGACCGCGGACGACTGACCGCGGACAACTGACAACCGACAACTGGGAGCAAAAAGTGACCGTACGTATGGTGATCGACACGGACACCGCTTCGGACGATGCGGTCGCCTTGGCGATGGCGCTGCGGCATCCCGATGTCGACGTGGTGGCCATCACGACCGTGGCCGGCAACTGCCCCGTCGAGGTCTCGACCCGTAACGCCCTGTACACAGCGGAGTTGTGCGGGGCCGATGTCCCCGTCTACGCGGGAGCAGCCGGACCACTGGTTGTGGACGCCCAATTCGGCACCTGGTTCCACGGGGAGGACGGCCTCGGTGACCAGGGTTACCCTCTCCCGACCCGAGGCCCGGAACTCACAGACGCGCCGGCAGCGCTCGCGGACGCCATCCGCGCCAACCCCGGGTGCATCCTGGTGACCCTGGGCCCGTTGACCAACGTGGTCGTAGCGCTGCGCCAAGCCCCGGATATCGTCGACTTGGTGGGGAGGTGCGTGGTGATGGGGGGAACGGTCAACGCGGTGGGTAACGTGACTCCCGCCGCCGAGTTCAACCTATGGTTCGACCCGCACGCGGCACGGGCGGTGTTCGCGTCCGGGCTGCCCATCGAGATGGCGCCCTGGGAGATCTGCAGGGGCGAGGCCGGCTTGGACGGCGGGGAACAGGAGGCACTCAGATCCTTGGACACCCCCCTCGCCCACTTCTTCCTGGACTGCAACTCCACCGCCATGGAAGCGGCCCGCAGGCAGTCGGGAACCCGCCGGATGGAACTCCCCGATCCTACCGCCATGGCAGTCGCCCTGGACAAGCACTCCATCGTGACCGGGTCGAGTCAGCACTACGTCGAGGTGGAAGCCGACAGCCCCCTGACCAGAGGAATGTCAGTGGTCGACTCCCTCAACGTCACCGGCAATCCCCCGAATGTCGAAGTAGTGACCGCCATTGACGTGCAGCGCTTCAAACAGATGCTCTTCCAAGCAGCACAGTAGTTGCTAGTTATGTTGGACAAGCCACAAGCCACAAGCCCCTAGCCCTCGCCCTTCCGGAAGGGGAGGCCGTCCGCGGCGGGCGGACGGAGACGGGAGGTAGCGAACAGCAGCACCACCAGCACCGCGATGTGGGGGGTGATGGCAGGGAGTTGGTTGGGCACGCCGGTCGAGTTCGCGTACCAGAAGCCGACGGCGATGGCGATGATCGCCAGCTGTAGGGTGCCCAAGTGGCCACTCCGGCGTAGCAACCGCCAGAGGATGAGAAGGCCGACGGCGATGGCAACCAGCAGTAGGAGCGCGTGCGCTGCGTTCTCGTCCCGCAACCGCAGCGTCTCCGTGAAGCCGAAGAGGATGGCGCCCCGGGCGGTGCCGATCGGGTTCCAGTTGCCGAAGATCATGGTAGCCAGTCCTATGTAACCCTTTCCCTGGGTCTGGCCTTCCTTGTAGAGACCGGACAGCTGGATAGCCAGGAAGCCGCCGCCCAGCCCGGCGAGGCTTCCGCTGATCACCACGCCGTAGTACTTGTACTTGTAGACGTTGACGCCCAGCGAGTCGGCGGCGTGGGGGTGCTCGCCGCAACTCCGCAATCGCAGACCGAACCGGGTCCGCCAGAGTACGAGGATCGACAGCGGGATGATGAGGAAGGCGATCAGCGTCAACCACGACATCTGGAACATGAACCCCCGGAGGATCCCGGCCAGGTCCGACAACCAGAACACGTCGGCCCTCTCTATCGACCCCAGGATGTCGGGGCTCTTCCAACCGAAGATGGTTCCGCCCGCCAGTATCGGCAGGGTGAAGTCACTCACGCCGGTGATGTTGGGCGACTGGGTGATCGATCCGCCGCGGTCTGTGAAGTGCAGGTCTGACAGGAAGCGCGTCAGCCCGGGCGCCATCAGGTTGACGGCCACGCCAGCGACTATGTGATCCACGTTGAAGCCGACCGCGGCCACCGCCATCATCAAACCGCCCACGCCGCCCGCGATCGCCGCCAGCAACATCCCGACCCAGGGCCCCCCGATCAACGTCCCGAAAGCCCCGAACCAGGTCCCCAGGATGAGCATGCCCTCAAGACCGATGTTGACCACCCCCGACCGTTCCGAGAACACGCCGCCGAGTCCGGCCATGAGGATCGGGACAGACCAGGCAAGGGCGATCGCCCATGTGCCGCTCGAGGTCAGATCATCGGTGGCCTGCTTGGCGAACGTCTGGGTGGCGGCCAGCAGGAGCACGGCGGCCAAGCCGTAGATAATCCATCGGCGGCGTCCTTGCAGGAGGGCTTCCCGCAGGTCGATCACGGGTCTCTCACGCACCGTACTCACGTGTCGGCCTCCTTGGCATCGACCTCCGGAGCTTCGACAACCTGCGCAGCGGCTGCCGCGGCAGCCTCGATCCGTCTGCGCCGCTGCGCCAGCGCGTAGGCGATCACCGCGAACAGGATGATGACGCCCACCATGATCGTCACGATCTCCCTCGGGGCGTCACCCCTCACCTCCAACACGCCGGATGCTCGTTCGAGCCAACCGAAGGCCACCGCTGCGATAGCGGCCCCGACCGCGTGGTTACGGCCCAGCAGGGCCACCGCGATGCCGGCGAACCCCAAGCCCTGCGGGAACCGGAGGCTGTAGAAATGCTGGTCACCGAGCAGGTCGGCCATCCCCACCAGTCCCGCCACCGCGCCGCTGATCAGCATGGCCAGGACGATGGTTCGCTTGGGCGGTACCCCGCTGGCCTCCGCCGCCCACGGGTTGGTTCCGGTCGCCCGCAGATCGAACCCGAGCCGGGTCCGGTTGAGCAAGAGGTGGTAGCCGACGCCTACCGCCGCCGCCACGAGGATGAAGCCGGTCAACTCCACCCGTTTGATCTCCCGAGTGACCAACTCGAGGATCGGGTTGAGGCTCGGGAACCAGCCGGTGGTGGCGATGTCGCCCAGACGGGTATCGAGGGACTCGCTCTCGATACTCCACCTACCCAGCAGGAACGAGACCACACCGCCCACCGCGATGGCGTTGAGCATGATGGTGGAGATGACCTCGTGGACGTTGCGGGTCACCTTCATCCATCCGGCCAGACCGGACCAGGCCGCACCTACCAGCATCGCCACAAGAATGATGATCAGGACATGCAGCGGGGGGAACAACGAGCCCACACCGGCGCCCACATAGGCGGCGACGAATGCCGCCAGGATGTATTGGCCCTCCACGCCGATCTGGAACAGGTTCATCCTCATGGCGATGGCGAACGCGATGCCGGAGAGGTAGAGCGGTGTAGCCCGGTTGAAGGCCTCGACAAGGGTCTCGAGCCGGGTGCCGTACTCGAGGACATTGCCGAAGGCGACGAAAGGGTTTGCGCCGGAGACAGCGAGTATGACCGAGGCAACGACGACGGCGAGTAGCACCGCGCCTACCGGCGGGCCCAGTACCCTGCGGGCGGCTCGCAGCCTGTTCATGCGGCGGCTCCGGTCATGTAGGCGCCCAGCTCGCGGGGGTTGACCGACGCCGGATCAAGCCGGGCCACGATCTCGCCGCGCAACATGACCAGCAGCGTGTCGCTCAGCCCTATCAACTCCTCCAGGTCGGCGGAGATGAGCAGCACTCCAAGGCCTCCGGCCCTCGCGCGGCGGAGTTCCTCCCAGATCGCCGCCTGCGATCCCACGTCGATGCCCCGGGTGGGATGGGCAGCGATCAGCGGGTTGCATCTTGTTGACATCTCGCGGCCCACGATCAGCTTTTGCTGATTCCCCCCCGAGAGGGCGTGGATGGGCGTCGAGACACCCGGAGTGCGCACGTCGAAGCGTCCGACCACGCCATCCGCATGATTCCTCGAGGCCTGCTCATCGATCCACAACCCGGAGCTGCAGAACGGCGTGCGGGTCTGGTGACCCAAAATGCTGTTCTCCCAGACGGGCGCTGGGAGCAGCAGGCCTCTTCGGTGCCGATCCTCGGGGATATAGCCGAGTCCGGCCTCCCGCCTCCGACGCACCGACCACTCGGTCACGTCCTCGCCATGCAGGCTGATCGTCCCGGTGGTGACCGGTGCAATCCCGAGGATCGCCTCGACCAGTTCGGCCTGGCCGTTGCCCTCCACACCCGCCACCCCGACGATCTCGCCCGTGTGTACGGCGAAGTCCACATCGCGCAGCCTGGTCACTCCGGCATCGTCGACCGCCGAGATTCCCCGAACCTCGACCACGGTCTGGTCGGTGTCCGTCGAGACACGGGCACCTGGGGTGGGGAGCTCCGAACCGACCATCAATTCGGCGAGGTCGTGGGCGGTCACGTCGGCGGGCGCCACGGTGGCGACCGAGCGCCCATGGCGGAGCACGGTGATCGTGTCGGCTATCGCCAGGACCTCGTCCAGCTTGTGATCGATGAATACGATCGTGTGGCCTTCCGCCTTCAATTCCCGCATGTTGCGGAACAACTCCTCGACCTCCTGGGGCACCAGCACCGCGGTGGGCTCGTCGAGTATCAGGATGCGGGCCCCCCGGTAGAGGATCTTGATGATCTCGATCCGCTGGCGCTCACCTACCTCGAGCGTGTCGGCAGTGTCGTCGAGGTCCAGTTGCAAGCCGTAGGCATCACCGAGTTCCTGCAGCCGGGCCCGCGCGGTAGGGAAATCGATCACAGCGCCCCTGCCCGGTTCGGCGCCCAGGATCACGTTCTCGAGGACGGTGAGGTTGTCGGCCAGCATGAAGTGCTGGTGGACCATTCCGATCCCGGCGTCGATGGCTTCCTTCGGGGAGGTGAAGTGCCGCTCCTCCCCGAAGATCTCGATCCGACCCTCGTCGGCGGGCTGCATCCCGTAGATGATTTTCATCAGGGTTGACTTGCCCGCCCCGTTCTCCCCGCAGATGGCGTGGATCTCGCCCGACCGGACCGTCAGATTCACGTTGTCGTTCGCCACGACACCGGGAAAACGCTTGGTAATCCCTTCCAGCCGGATCGCGGCTGTCATACGTTCATCCGTCGAACAGCCAACCGGTTCCTCCTGATCAGCCCTGGTAGTCGGCGGGGTCCCTGCTCACGATAATGGCCCCGGACACGATCTGCCCCTTGAAGTCGTCAAGTTGGCCGGCGATGTCGTCGACAAACCCGCCCGAAGTGGAATACCCCACGCCGTCGACCGACAGGTCGAACACCTGCGGCCCGGCCTGGAAGGTACCGCTCTGGACGGCCTGGATGGTGTTGAACACCGCCACATCCACCCGCTTGAGCATCGAGGTCAGGATGTAGGACTGGAAGTCACCGGCGGTCAGATACTGATCCGAGTCCACCCCGATCGCCCACACATGCGTGTCATTGGCCTCCGAGTAGTCCTTGGCAGCCTGGAAAAGACCGGCCCCGGTGCCGCCGGCCGCGTGGTAGACGACATCAGCGCCCTGCTCGAACATCGACTGGGCGATCACGCGGCCTGCTGCCGGATCGTTGAAGCCACTGAAGTCGGGGGGCTCGGTCACATACTGCGAGAGGACCTGTATGGATGGATCCACGGCCTGCACACCGGCCAGGAACCCGGCCTCGAAAGCGTGGATCAACGGGATGTTGACTCCGCCTATGTAGCCGACTATGCCCGACTCGGTCTTCAGAGCCGCGGCGGCGCCCACGAGGAACGATCCCTGCTCCTCAGCGAAGATCAACCCGGCCACGTTGGGAGCATCGACCGTCGAGTCCACGATGGCGAAGTTGGTCTCGGGGAACTCGGCCGCCACATTGGCCATCGGCTCACCGAACAGGAATCCGACCCCGATCACGAGGTTGGCGCCCTCCGAGGCCTGGAGAGCCAGCAACTCCTCACGGTTGGTCCCGTCCTCGTTGGCTGAAGCCTCTGACGTGCCGACCGCGAGCTCGGCAGCAGCCCGGTCGAGACCCGCCGCCGCCGCATCGTTGAACGACTGATCACCGCGACCACCGATGTCGTAGACCAGCCCGATGTTCACGGGCGCGCCCGCCTCCACCGCCGGGGGCGGGGCTATCGCCAACTCGGCCGGGTCCCGGGTGACCGACACCTGGCCGGAGACGATCCGGTCCTTCCAGTTCTCGAGCTGGCCGACGATGTCGTCGACGAACCCACCCGAGGTCGAGTAGCCGACCCCGTCGACCGACAGGTCGAAGACCTGGGGACCCGCCTCGAAGCTACCGTCCTGGACAGCCTGGATCGTGTTGTACACGGCCACATCCACCCGCTTGAGCATCGAAGTCAGGATGTGGGGCTGGAATTCACCGGCGGTCAGATACTGGTCCGAGTCCACCCCGATCGCCCACACATGCGTGTCATTGGCCTCCGAGTAGTCCTTGGCAGCCTGGAAGAGACCGGCCCCGGTGCCGCCCGCTGCGTGGTACACGACATCGGCGCCCTGCTCGAACATCGACTGGGCGACCACCCGGCCCGCCGCCGGATCGTTGAAACCGGCGAAGTCGGGAGGTTCGGTCACGTACTGGGAAATGACCGCTATATCCGGGTCGATGGCCTGGACACCGGCCAGGAAGCCGGCTTCGAAAGCATGGATCAGCGGGATGTTGACACCACCTATGAAACCGACGGTGTTGGTCTCGGTCTTGAGTGCCGCAGCCACACCCACCAGGAACGATCCTTGCTCCTCGGCGAAGATCAACCCCGCCACGTTGGGAGCATCCACGACCGAATCCACGATGGCGAAGCTGGTCTCGGGGAACTCGGCCGCCACATTGGCCATCGGCTCACCGAACAGGAACCCGACCCCGAACACCAGGTCAGCGCCCTCCGACGCCTGGAGAGCCAGCAACTCCTCGCGGTTGGTCCCGTCCTCATTGGCCGAAGCCTCCGAGAACTCGATGCCCAGCTCGGACGCAGCCCTATCGAGTCCCGCCGCCGCCGCATCGTTGAACGACTGGTCACCCCGACCACCGATGTCATAGACCAGGCCGATCCTGATCGGCTCACCGGCCGGGGCAGGGGTGGCGGCCGCGGTATCGGAGGTCGGCTGGGCTGCGGTCGTACCCGGCTCCTCTTCGCCCCCACAAGCCGCTGCCAGCAGCGCGACCGCCGCCAGCACGTACAACAACCTCGTCTTCATGCGCATGGTTCCAATCCTCCTACTCCGAACCCGCCAGGGGTATCGCAACCGGCATTCTACGCCGCCCATGGTTGGCTAGCCAGCGCGCGGAGAGGCGGAGGCTGGTGGCTTAAGCCGCCGCAGGTCACCCTCGGCGTTTCCTGGCACCTGGTGGTCAGTGGTCAGTGGTCAGTGGACGAAGACAACGGACAACGGACAACTGCTACGAGCCGGAGTCGACCAGGTCGACGGGCGGGATGTCGGGAGTGTCGACCATCTCGAAGACCAACTCCTCACCCGCGGGGTCGGTGTCCACCACGATGGTGGTGCCGGACGGATACTCCCCGAGCAACACCTGCTCGGCCAGCGGATCCTCCAGGTACCGCTGTATCGCCCGCCTCAGCGGACGGGCGCCAAGTTCCCGGTCGTATCCGTTCCGCACCAGGAAAGTCTTGGCAGAGTCGGTCAACACGAGGTCGAGTGCCTGGGTGGCGAGCTGTTCGCGATCCCTCACCAGCAGCAGGTCGACAATCTGCTTCACCTCGTCCTCGGTCAGGCGGTGGAAGACGATCACCTCGTCGATACGGTTGAGGAACTCGGGGCGGAAGTGGCGCTTCAACTCGTCGGTCAGCTTCTGCTTCATCTTCTCGTAGCTGACCTCGTCGTTCTCCTGCTGGAAACCGACCGACCGCTTGCGCAGGGATTCGGATCCCAGGTTGGAGGTCATGATGATCACCGTGTTCTTGAAGTCGACGGTGCGGCCCTGAGCGTCCGTCAACCGACCGTCCTCGAGGATCTGGAGCAGCGTGTTGAACACATCGGAGTGAGCCTTCTCGATCTCGTCGAACAGGACCACCGAGAAGGGCTTCCGGCGGACTGACTCTGTGAGTTGCCCACCCTCGTCGTATCCGACGTAACCGGGCGGGGACCCGACCAGACGGCTGACCGTGTGCTTCTCCATGTACTCGGACATGTCGAGCTGGATGAGGGAGTCCTCGTCCCCGAAAAGGAACTCCGCCAGCGCCTTCGCCGTCTCGGTCTTGCCTACTCCGGAGGGTCCGAGGAATATGAACGAACCGCTGGGCCGTTTGGGATCCTTCAGTCCTGCTCGCGTGCGACGGATGGCCCGGCTGACCGCCGAGATCCCATCGTGCTGACCGATGATGCGTTTGTGCAGTTCCTCCTCCATGTGGACAAGGCGGGCGGTCTCCTCCTCGGTCAAGCGATGAACGGGGATCCCGGTCCACTGCGCCAGCACATCGGCGATCTCGTCCTCGTCTATCACCCAATCGTCGGCTGCCGCAGCCGTGCCCAACTCGGAGGTTCGCCTGGCGCGATCCGACAGCAGAGACCTCTCCTGGTCCCGCAACTGTGCGGCCCGTTCGAACTGCTGGGCGGATACCGCCTTGAGCTTGTCGTTCCGCACCGCGCTCAATTGGTCGTCGATCTGCTTGAGTTGCGGGCTGGAACTACGCCGGAAGATGCGGTTGCGGCTCCCGGCCTCGTCGATCAGGTCGATGGCCTTGTCGGGTAGGAACCGATCGGAGATGTAGCGGTCGGCCAGGTTGGCGGCCATCTTCAATGCACTGTCCGTGAATCGTACGGAGTGATGGGCCTCGTACCGGTCCTTGAGGCCGTGCAGGATGAGAACCGTCTCCGCAACGGTCGGTTCGTCCACATGGATCGGCTGGAACCGGCGTTCGAGCGCCGAGTCCTTCTCCAGGTACTTGCGGTATTCCTCGAGGGTGGTGGCGCCCACCGTCTGGAGTTCGCCACGGGCCAGCATCGGCTTGAGGATGCTGGCGGCATCGATGGCGCCCTCAGCGGCGCCCGCCCCGACCAGGGTGTGGATCTCGTCGATGAACAAGATGATGTCACCCCGGCTCTTGATCTCCTTCAAGACCTTCTTGAGCCGCTCCTCGAAGTCGCCCCGGTAGCGGGAACCGGCCACCAGCGCGCCCAGGTCCAGGGTGTAGATCTGCTTGGCGCTGAGTGTGTCGGGAACCTCTCCCGCCACGATGCGCTGGGCCAGGCCCTCCACGATGGCGGTCTTGCCCACACCCGGTTCGCCGATCAGGACCGGGTTGTTCTTCGAGCGCCGGGAGAGGATCTGCATCACCCTCTCGATCTCGGTCTGGCGCCCGACCACCGGATCCAGCACGTGGTCACGCGCCATCTGGGTGAGGTTGCGGCCGAACTGGTCCAGCACCGTGGACCCCGACGCGGTGGACCCCCGGCCGGACGGCGCGGTGCTGGCGGGCGCCGGATCATCACCCCCGGACGCTCCCGACAGCAACTGGATGACTGTATGGCGAACTTTGGGGAGATCGGCGCCGAGTTTCTCCAGTACCTGGGCGGCGACACCATCCCCCTCCCGGATCAGGCCGAGGAGTATGTGCTCGGTGCCGATGTAGTTGTGGCCCAACTGCAGCGCCTCGCGCAGGCTCAGCTCCAGCACCTTCTTGGCTCGAGGCGTGAAGGGTATGTGGCCGGATGGGGACTGGTGTCCCTGGCCGATCGTCTCCACGACCTGGCTACGCACCGAGTCGAGACGGATGCCCAGGCCCTGGAGAGCGCGGGCGGCCACACCCTCACCCTCATGAATGAGGCCTAGCAGGATGTGCTCGGTGCCGATGTAGTTGTGGTTGAGCAGCCGGGCCTCTTCCTGTGCCAGGACCACGACCCGGCGGGCCCGGTCGGTGAAGCGTTCAAACACGACCCCGTCAACCTCCGTGGGTTCAGCGGCTCTGCTTCCTACACGTACAAGCTTAAGCCCACTTGGTACTTACGTTACGACTATACCCCCCATGAGTGACGTCGCGCGATCTGGATCGTCGGTCCGACCGGCTTACCATAGGCGGACGAAGTGACCGGAGTAGGCAGCGGCTGAGATGGTGACCAACGTCCTGCGGGACTTCATCGACATCCCCCAAGTCTGGGAGCGGATCGACCGGGTGGAGGAACGGCTCTTCGAGGTCTCCACCTCCGACGACCCGTTCCTCACCGAGATCGCCCAGCACCTGCTGGCTGCCGGCGGCAAGAGGTTCCGTCCCGTTCTCTCCCAGCTGGCGGCCGAGTTCGGACCCTCCCGTGACGATCGGTTGATCGAGGCCGGAACGGCCGTCGAGTTGATCCATGTCGGCTCCCTCTACCACGACGACGTGATCGATGGTGCGGAGACCCGCCGCGGAACGGTGTCGGTGAACACCAAGTGGGGAAACGCGCACGCGATCCTCGCCGGCGACTTCCTCATCGCCAGGGCGTCGGAGTTGGCGGCCATCAGCCTTGGCCTGGACACCGTGAGGCTCCTCGCCCGTACCTATACGGAGTTGGTCGTGGGACAAGCCCTGGAGTTGCGGTTGACCGGCGACCTGGCCCACGGACCTGCCGAGCACTACCGGGTGATGGGCGGCAAGACGGCCAGCCTGATAAGAACCGCGGCGCGCATGGGCGCCCTTGCCGCCGATGCTCCCTCCCGGTACGTGGAGGCGCTGTCCGTCGCCACCTGGGAGCTGGGAATGGTCTTCCAGATCACCGACGACGCCCTCGATCTCGTGGCCACCGACGAACAACTGGGCAAGCCCGCCGGCAGCGACATCCACCAGGGTGTGTACACCCTTCCCGTTCTCCGGGCACTCGAAGGTCCGTCGGGGGTCCGGATCTCGGCGCTCCTCGCCGGCGGCATGCCTTTCGCGGAGACGACCGTGGCGGAGGTGATCGACCTGGTGCAGGAGGGCGGATACATCGACGAGATCATCGACGAGTGCGTGAACCGCCTGGATGTCGCCTCTGAAGCGATCGCCTCGCTGCCGGACATCGACGCCCGTTCGGTCCTCCAAGAGATGGGCAGCTTCCTAGTGAAACGCGTTCGCGCTGCAAGCGGTTAGTTGTTAGTTGTTTTCAACGTTAACCAGCAATTAACAACTACCAACTAACAGCTACCTTGGGCGGAGATGCGGGAACAGGACCACTTCTCGGAGGGTCCGCTGATCGGTGAGCAGCATCACCAGGCGGTCGACGCCGATCCCGAGGCCCCCGGTCGGCGGCATACCCACCTCCAGCGCACGCAGGAAGTCCTCGTCGATCGGATGTGCCGTGTCATCCCCGGCTTCCCGCGCCGCGGCCTGGGCCTCGAAGCGACCGCGCTGGTCCACGGGATCGTTGAGTTCGGTGAACGCGTCGGCGTACTCGCTTCCCGCGATGAAGAGCTCGAAGCGCTCTACGAGGCCTTCCTTCGAGCGGTGACGGCGCGCCAGCGGCGAGATGTCGATCGGGTGATCGATCACGAACGTGGGGTCCCACAGCCCGGTTACGACCCGGTGGTCGAAGACCTCCTCCACCAACTTCCCGAAACCCCAGGCGGGATCGGTCTCAACCCCAGCTTGTTCGGCTAGTTTCCGGAGACGGGTCACGGAGGTCGCGGTCGTTACCGATGTATCCAAGGCCTCTCCTACCAGGTCCAGCATCGGCGCCCGGCGGTATGGAGGCCGGAGATCGATCTGGCGACCCTGATAGGTGATACGGGACGTACCAACTGCGCGTTTGGCCACCGCCGGGATGACCTCCTCCATCAACTGCATGATGTCGCGGTAGTCCGCCAGTGCCTGGTAGGCCTCGAGAGTCGTGAACTCGGGGTTGTGCGTGGCGTCGATGCCTTCGTTGCGGAAGACCCGGCCCAGCTCGAACACCCTCTCCATTCCCCCGACCACCAGTCGCTTGAGATGCAACTCGGTGGCGATCCTCAGGTACATGTCGATCCCGAGGGCGTTGTGGTGGGTCTGGAACGGCCTGGCCAACGCGCCTCCCGCCAGGACTTGGAGCACCGGCGTCTCCACCTCGATGAAGCCTCTTGTCTCGAACTGGCGCCGCAACTCCGAGACCACCCCCGAGCGGGCCTCCGCGACGCGGCGAGCATCGGGGTTGACCAGGAGATCCAGCTCGCGGCGACGGAAGCGGCCTTCCTTGTCCGTCAGGCCATGCCACTTCTCGGGAAGGGGTCGCAGACCCTTGGCCAGCAGTGCGAACCGGGCCAGATACACGCTGAGTTCGCCCCGACGCGTGGTCATCACCTCCCCCTTCGCCCACACCCAATCGCCTTGGTCGAGATCCCCGAAGTCGGCGAGCCTGGGAGCACCGAGACCGCTCTCGTCCGCGAACAACTGGATCCGGCCGGAGTAGTCCTGGAGCACGCCGAAGGTCAGCCGTCCGAGACGGCGCAGGTTCATCAGCCGCCCGGCCACCTCCACCTCCTCGCCGGTCGTCGTGTCGGCGTCCAGATCCGCGAATCGATCATGGAGTTCGCGAGCCGACGCGTCGCGTGTGTAGCCCACCGGGTAGGGATCGACTCCCTCCGAGCGAAGCCGGGTGACCTTCTCCAAGCGGTTGGCCGTCAGCGGGTGGTCTGCGAGGCCGAGACCTTCGGGGAGGTCGCTTCCGGATGGTTCGGTGGGACTGTTCATCGGCCGCAAAGGGTAACGCAGGCGATGCTCAGCGGTTCCGCTCCCAGATCAGGCGGAGACCCTCGAGGGTAAGCGTCTCGGCCACCGTCGAGACGCGTCTGCACAGCGGCACGATCACCGGAGCGATCCCACCGGTTGCCACCACGCTCTTCCCGACACCAGCAGCAACCGGTAGCTGCTCGAAGATCCGCCCCAGGATTCCATCGACCAGGCCGGCGTAACCGTACAGGAGCCCGCTCTGGATGGCTTCGACGGTACCCTTGCCGACCACTGACCGTGGCTCGGTCAGATCGACCCTGCGGAGCGCCGCCGTCGCAGAGACGAGCGCCTCCATGGAGACCTCGAGACCCGGCGCGATCGCACCGCCGATATAGTCGCCCGCGCCGTCCACGACATCGAAGGTGGTCGCCGTGCCGAAGTCCACCACGACGACCGGCGACCCGTAGCGCTCCCTCGCCGCCACCGAGTTGACCACCCGGTCGGCTCCCACTTCCCGGGGGTTGTCGATCTTGATGGCCATGCCGGTGCGGACTCCCGGACCGACCACCAGGACCCTGGTTCCGACGAGGTCCTCGAGGGCTGCCTGGAGGGCCTTTGCCACCGGCGGGACCACCGACGACATGGCGGCTCCTTCGAAGTCTCCGGCCCCGTAGACCGTGGGCGCCAGTAGCCCGCGAAGCAGGATCGCGAACTCGTCCCTGGTGCGTTCGCGGCCGCTGGAGAGCCGCCACTGCTGCAGCACGCGTTGGCCCGAGAGGATCCCGATGACCGTCTGAGTGTTGCCTACGTCTACGGCGAGGAACATGGTGGTGGCTGGTGGTTGGTGGTTGGTGGCTGGTGGCTTGTGGCTGGTGGTTCATCGTAGAGAACGCTGGGTCGTTCCAGAAAGACTCCGCGATCGGCTCTGGGACCCTTGGCGTCGAGGAGAAGCCCTATGTTGTCGATGAGGCGTACCGGGCCGATGCGGGCTGCAACGGCCAGGACCACTTCACCTTCGATACGCGAGACCGGCTCCACCGTCGCGGCGTCAAAGGCTTCTGCGTATTCGAGTTCGCCGGCGCGGAAGACGTCCCGGACCTTCCCCTCCAGGACCGCGGCCCTGCACTCCCCCGTTTCGAACATGGTTGCGGCCTCCATCAGCCCGCGGGACAGTGCCAACGCGGCCGGGCGGTGCTCACCGAGGAATACGTTCCGGGACGACAGGGCCAGGCCGTCCTGTTCCCTGACCAGCGGGCACCCCACGACCTCCAAGGGGAATCCGAGGTCATGGGCCAAGCGGCTCACCAACGCGAGCTGCTGTGCGTCCTTGCGCCCTAGGTAAGCCCTGTCCGGCTGGAGCGCGGCGAACAGCCTTGCGACCACCGTCGCAACCCCGTCCATATGACCGGGCCGGTGCACACCTTCGAGGCGCTCCCCGATGGCCGCCACGGAGACCGTGGTCAGCGGTGCTGTTGGGAACATCTCGCCAGGATCCGGAATCACCATCAGGTCCACACCACACTCCGAGGCCAGGGCAAGATCGCGATCGTGGTCCACCGGGTAACGGGCGAGGTCGGCCGCGTCCTCGAACTGGAGAGGATTCACGTAGAGGGTCACCACCGTCTGGTCGCACTCGGAAACCGACCTGTGCATTAGCGACAGGTGTCCCTCGTGGAAGAACCCCATAGTCGGCACCAGGCCAACCACGCCGTGCGCCGACTCGCGGGCTGCGACCATCGTCGATACGACTCTCACATCACGAAGTCCTCAGGTGCCTGGTGCTTGGTGATGGATGACCAAGACTTCACGCGAGCACTTCCTTCATGGTTTCTGAGGTTCCTGCCAACGAAGCGGTAGCGCGGGCTAACTCCCGGAAAGTCTCAGACAAGTCTGGTACATGGACATCCACCGCCTGCAGTTGGCTCCGTACCGTTCCAGTGTCTTCCCTGGCAATAGGGCCGGTGAGCGCAGGACCGGGCCCCATGCTGAACGCATTGGCAACGATCTGCTCCACGAGAGGGCGAGCCACCCGGTAGTCCACACCCGCCTCCACATACAGTCTCTCGGCGACCGCGAGCGCCGCCACGACGTAGTTGGCAGACGAAGCAGCCGCCGCGTGATAGAGGGGCTTGGCCTCGTCGCTGATCCGGAAGGACCGGCAGTTCAGCGAGCCGGCAAACTCCTCCAGGAACTCGTCCAGCTCCTCCCCCGCGGTGATCGCGACGTGGGCACCCGTGAACGACTCGGACCCAGTACGCCAGTCCGGAAAGGTCTGGAGGGGATGGAACCCCCCGGTTGCCAGGCCGGCATCGCGCAGCGGGCCGAGCGCCTCGACCGGTGCCAACCCCGACAGGTGAACAGCCCGCGGCACGGGGATGGTCTGCACTGCGAGGGACCCGGCGACATGACGGATCGCGTCGTCACGGACCGCCACGACAAGCAGGTCGGCCTCCGGCATGGGATCGTCGATCAGCCGGGCGACCACACCGAGGCGGCCTGCCACCGCCTGGTCGTCGTAGCGGCGAACCACGATCCCTACTACCTCGTGACCCGCTTCGTGGGCGGCGACCGCCAACGACCCACCGGCCCTGCCAGGCCCCACAACGATGATTCGCACCTGTACTCCCGGTTCCGGTCCGTTCCCTCGGTACCGTTCCAGGAACCAAGGTTAACCCGGTGAATCTTCGAGCGGTTCAGTCGTTCGTGTCAGGAGCTTGTCGGGCTGTGGGTCGTGGTCGTGGTCGTGGTAGTGGGCGCGGTTGAGGAAATGTTGGTGAAGGACAGGGTGGCGGTCCATTCCCCTCGGCCGCTGGTGAAATTCTCGGCTCGGACCCTCAACTCCAGGTCCTCCCCCAGGTAGCCGGACACGAACGGCGCTATGTTCGCCGATCGAGCCTGATAGCCCGTAAACATCAGAACCCTCCGGGAAGTGAAACGTAACTCGATCCGGTACCAGTGAGCCTCCCCGCCACGATCGGGCGGATCCCAGGACACCACCCACGACTCCGACACTGCCACATTCCGAGGCACCCCTGGCACGACTACAGGCGGGACTACCGCGGCTTCGTCACCCTCGTACACCGCTCCGACCGCTTTGTAGAAGTTTCTGAGGTGGTTGGCGTCGGTGATTATGAGGGGGACAGGTTTGAGATTGCCGAGTCCTCCCTTGACGCGTACGGTTCCGGTAGGTGCTGGTTGCGTGACCGTTGTGTCGCTGGATAGTTTTGTTATGTGTTTCGTTCGGGCGATGGCTGCTGCTTTGACCTTGGTTTCTAGTTCGGTTAAGGGCAGGTCGAGCGCGCTGCGTATTTCAGGGGTTTGCGCGAGGTCTAGTTCTGTTGCGACTGCTCTTATTCCGTCGCTGGTCCGCTGTATGAACCAAATGTTGAACAGCCAGCCGGGCTCCCACGCTTCGACACTTATGGAGTCCGTAGCCTGTAGGAATAGGACCAGCTCTTTACCTTCGTATGCGGTTGCTGTCCGCGCTCTCGGATCCGAGAGGTTTAGTATCCAGCTGTCTTTGACATCCGGCCAGTCATCCACGTCGATGGGCCATATCACTTCACGATGTATCGCGACGGTCAGCCGGGGCGGACCTTGACCTACGAGGTACTCACTTACTGCCAAGTCCACAAAGCAGTAGTAGTCGGCATGCTCGCTGGCATCAATCGCGGTCTCACTGTAGTTAGGCATCGTCATCGGATATATTTCGCATCGGGTGGTATCGGCCCGCACCTTACCCCTAACGACAATATGAGGTACCGAAACGCCGGGTATGTCAGTACCGAGTAGCATGTTCGTGAAGTTCGGTACTTCACGAAGATAGGTCTGATGAGCAGTAACCGAGAGAGTATCTACCTGAGATGGAGGCCCGGAAGGGCAGGGATCCTGCTCCTCCAGGCCATGAGAGCTACAAGGCAGGATGGTCTCCGCCAGATACGATACCGGCGGCGGAATATCAGGAGCTGGTTTCGACTGATCCGACGGTCCCGTATCACACGACACCAAGAGGACTACAAGTAACAACAGGGATGTTGCTTCTGCAACGTAATATTGCTTCCTCATAGCCCTCTGCTCTCTGAGACTAGCTGGGTTATCTTGATTGATATATGGCTTGGATAGCAACAACATCGTACGCTGTCGGGGCACACAGACTGTCGGCGGGCATACGCATGACAGACTTATTAGGATGTTTCTCAGCAGGATGAAATAGTCCGAATGCATGCCCGGTTTCGTGCATGGCGATCCTGAACAGTCGTGAACACGATCCCGGTAACGTAGCGGTCAGAGCATTCAAAGGAGCGGTACTAACCCCTTGGCCGATATAGATTATCGTAGTCAGAACGGCTCCGCTAGCGGTACCCAGCGGATCTGGATGACTAGGAGCACACGCGATAGTTGCTCCTCTGGAAGAACAGTACTTTCTTAATTCAGCCGCGTCGGCTAGGTATACGTAGTTAAACCTACCTCGACCGCAGCTCCCTACACTATGGCTAGAGGTCACATGCTCAGTCGCGGATTGCCAAGTCTCTATACCCGCGCGTATCTGCCGCTTCTGAAGCCGCGCTCTACTTTCATCACCCGATAGGGTGGCTTCACAAATCATATAAGGATAACGACCAACCGAGCCACCAGCTACAGCTGCACGATACCCAAGAATAGGAACAATGCCCACCACCTCCAGATTGTCATAGGAATGAGGCGCGTTTCGACGCTTAGGATACGGAACACGAGTGGGATAGGTGTATACGGTGTCTGACCAGTCCGACTCGCCGTAGCGGTTCACAGCCCGTACCTGAACGAAGTACAACCTGTCCAGGGTGAGGCCGCTCAAGGTCGTAGTGAGACCGGTGGTGGTAACAGGGCCAGTCCAGGTCGAAGCCGTGGCCAGCTTGTGCCTCACCTCATAGCTGGCAGCCCCGACCACCTCGTCCCATTCCAGCACGCTCTGGCCACCACCACCCGCGACACCGCGGCTGTCGCCATCAGCTGCCAGCCCCTCGGGCGTGTCCGGCGCGGCCGGCACCGCGAACGAGCACGGGAGAGTATCCGACGTATTCCTGGGCAGAGAAACACTCAGGATGGCTGCCCAGTCCCCACCGTCCGTGGGTGTGCCCGCCACGGTGTACGACCCACCAGCCTTGGGGGTAGCCGACATGCCCGGCGGGACAGTATCCGTCCCCGGGTGGAACGGATGCAGCGTGTAGGACAGACCCGCGCTGTGGGTAGACAATTCAACCGAAGCGGCTTCCCCCTTCGGGAACGAGAACTTACAGATCCCCGACCACCTACCAGCAACCGTGGTCGTGGTGGTCGTATCCGGCGGACGACAGCGACCGTCAGGGTCACGACCATCCGGACAAGATCTAGGCCTACATGCCCTGTACCTAGAGAACCACTCACCGACCGTACACTGATCGATACAAAGCCCGGTATCCAGATCACGCCACTCCAACAAGTCCTCCCTAGCCGGATTGTCCTGACAAAAAAAATGGGCACACACTTGCCAGGCCAACTACTGACAATCGCATACACCTCCGGACAGCCCCGAGTCTGGTCAACCGGCCCACAGGCGCCATCGTGAAACCAATACGTCCGCCGAGGACACGCCCGGCACGTACCATCCGCCCGGTGACCATACGGACAATGATCCCTGGTAGACGGCTCCTCAGACTCCTCCGAGTCTCCCCCCGCCCCCTCGGCAACGGTAGATGCGCCCCACAGTTACGGGGGCCGCACCGGGCGCTGCTACCGAGCGGCCCGATCCTCGACCCGCTCCACCCGCCACTCGCGGTCGTCGATCCTCGTGACAGCTTGGCCGGATAGAGCTGCGAGCAGGCGGGCCACGTGTGTGCCGTCCGGATCGTGCGCCTCCGGCCAGGCGGCTACCAGCGGCTCCAGAACGAAGCGGCGTTCCCGGTAGCGGGGATGTGGTACTGAGACCTCCGCCGTGCGGACCACCGAGTCGCCATGCAGGATTAGGTCCAAGTCGATGGTCCTCGGGCCCCAGCGTTGCCCCCGCACCCGACCAAGTGACTTCTCGATCGCGAGCAGGGCGGTCAACAGGCTCTCTGCATCCAGATCGGTGTCGAGCACAGCGACGGCGTTGTAGAACGGCTCCTGGTCCACGGGACCCACCGGATCCGTCTCGTAGAGCGGAGACACAGCGCACAACCGGCCGAGCTCTGCCAGACGGGCCACCGCCTCGCGGAGGATGGCGCGCCGGTCTCCCATGTTGGAGCCCAGCGATATGGCGGCCCGCGCCATACCGGCGTCAGGCGCCGGGAGAGTGCCGGACGATGGTCACCGCCACATCCTCGAACGGAACCCGGATCGGCGCCTCCGGCTTGTGCACGGTCACCTCCACCCGTGTGACCAGCCCGTTCTCGAGAACGAGATCGGCCACCCGCTCGGCAACCTTCTCGATGAGGTTCCACTGCTCGCCCGACACCCGGCGGTGAATCGCCTCCGCGAGAATCCCGTAGTCGAGGGTCTCGGACAGGTCGTCGGTGCAGCCCGCCGCCGAGAGGTCCAACCGGGCCACCACATCCACGAAGAAGGTCTGGCCGGAAGCCCGCTCCTCGTCGGTCACCCCATGACGGGCCGGTATGCGGAGACCCTTCAACGTGATCGAGTCGTCGGGACCGCGGGCGCGAACCGGACCCCGCTCGGGTGGGTCCTCGCTCGCACCGCCGGCCAGCAACCGGACTACCGCACGGCGAATCTCTGGGAGGTCGGCGCCGAGTTCCTCGAGAACCTGGGCGGCGACGCCGTCCCCCTCCCGGATCAAACCGAGCAGGACGTGCTCGGTGTCGATGTAGTCGTGACCTAGCTGGAGCGCCTCGCGCAGGCTCAACTCCAGCACGGTCTTGGCGCGACGCGTGAAGGATATGTACCCGGACCGGGACCGGTGACCTCTGCCGATCGTCTCCACCACCTGGCTACGCACCGAATCGAGACGCATACCCAGGCTCCTGAGTGCCTGCCCCCCAATGCCCTCGGTCTCGCGGATGAGGCCGAGCAGTATGTGCTCGGTGCCGATGTAATCGTGGTTCAGCAGCCCAGCCTCTTCCTGTGCCAGGACCACCACCCGGCGGGCCCGGTCGGTGAAACGTTCAAACATCGCCGGGCGCCAGGTGAGGGCTCTCCGTCCCCGACGCGTCGGCAGTGCCGAACGCCATCCGGTCAGCCGACAGAAGGTATCAGTGCCCGGGCACCGGGCCCGAGGGGCCTGCCGATTACCGACTGTATGGCCATGGTGGCGAGACGCTCATCGTCGACCAGACCCGAATACACCACGTATCCTGCCAGGATGCCGGCCACCGTGTCGTCCACGAAGTCCCGATGCACCAGCACGCGGGCCCCCGGCTTGGACATCGCCTCGTGGATTGTGGAGAAAGCATGCTCGATAGCGGCCGGCTCGGATTCGAGATCCACCGGGGCCAGGCACACGTCGAGGCCGGCTGCCTCGTAGCTGTTGACGTTCTGGGTTCCCGGGAGCAGGGAGACTACGGTGGTGAACCCCTCATCGACCAACCAGGCGATCTCCTCCTGGCGGCGAACCCGCCGATGCTGGAAGCCCTGCCCTCCGATCCGCGCCGAGGTGGCCAGCCGATTGCCGATCACCCAGGCGAAATCACGCGGTTGCAGTCCGGTCGTCATCACCCTCGCCCATCTCCCGCACCATAGCGTCAGCCAGCGCCAAGGCGTCGCGCGCCAAAGCGACATCGTGGACCCTGACGATCGAAGCCCCTCCGAGCGCGCAGATGGCGGCCGAGACGGCCGTGACCGCATCCCGGTCCTGGATGGGCTTCCCCGTGAGGGCGCCCAGGAACGCCTTGCGGGAGGTACCCACGAGCAACGGTACACCCTCCGCGGCCAGGGCCGGCAATCCGTTGAGCAGGGCCAGGTTGTGAACCGTGGTCTTACCGAACCCGATTCCGGGGTCGATGGCTATCGCACCACGCGGGACTCCCGCCCCCACTACGGATCCGATCCTGGCCCGGAGATATGCACCTACCTCGCCTACGACATCGGTGTACGTCGGGTCGACCTGCATGGTGCGGGGGTTGCCCCGCCTGTGCATCAGCACTACTCCCACCCCGGCCTCGGCGCACAACCCGGCCATCCCCTCCGCCTCCAGAGCCGCCACGTCGTTGACCACCACCGCTCCGGCCGCTATCGCCTCGGCGGCAACCCTGGGCTTCGAGGTGTCGATCGACACCAGGACTCCAGCGGCGGAGAGGCGTCCCACCACCCCGACCACCCGGCACAACTCCTCGGTCTCATCGACATCGGCCGCTCCGGGGCGGGTCGACTCACCCCCCACGTCGATCAGGTGTGCCCCCTGATCGCTCAATCGCAGACCTAGATCCACGGCCTTGTCCTCGTCCATGAAGCGGCCCCCGTCCGAGAACGAGTCGGGAGTGGCGTTCACGACGCCCATGATGAGGGTGCCACGGTTGGGATCGAGCACCTCGCCGCGTACGTGCCAGAAGGGCCTATCGGTGCACACGCGTGCTTCGGGCCGCCGTGGACAACCCGGCTTGGCGCCTGACGTTTTCACGCTCGACTGCCGCCCCCATCCTCGGAGCGAGCCCCTACGGACCGGTCCGGCTCCCGCGTGACCTCACCCGATGTCACGGGCCGGCCCGGTTTATGAGGGACAGGGCCTCGGCCCGCGTGGCCGGGTTGCTCCGGAACTGGCCTCGGACCGCCGATGTCTGGGTGACCGCTCCAGGCTTGCCGACACCCCTCATCTCCATGCATAGGTGGCGGGCCTCGACGACAACCAGCACCCCGCGAGGCTTCAGCACCTCCATCAACGACTCAGCCACCTGGGTGGTCAACCGCTCCTGCATCTGGGGACGGCGGGCGAACCCCTCGACGAGACGAGCGAGCTTCGAGAGACCGGTCACCCTGCCGTCCGGCACGTAGGCGACATGAGCGGTTCCATGGAAGGGAAGGAGGTGATGCTCGCACATCGAGTAGAAGGAGATGTCGCGTACCAGCACCATCTCCTGGTGCTCGTCGGCCACGAACACGCGGTAGAGGTCCTCCCGTGGATCGCGGTGCATCCCCTCGAAGACCTCCGCGTACATGCGAGCCACACGGGTGGGAGTGTCGACCAGTCCTTCCCGGCCGGGGTCCTCGCCGATAGCCTTGAGGATCTGGTGCACGGCGTCTGCGATCGCCTGCTGATCGATCACCCACCCTGGCATGGTCGCTACCCGCTGATCGGGGAATCCCCCGCGGTGGCCGCCGCCACACCTTCCGAGAGAGCGGGCCCGGCCAGGGTCGGTGCCTGGATGCGGGGACCGGCGCCCTCGACCGTTTCCCACTTGGGCACATCGTGAAGCACGTCGCCGATCTCTTCGGCCTGGAGGGTTTCCGAGTCGATCAACTGATCGGCGAGCCGGTGCAAGGAGTCCATGTGAGTGGTGAGTATCCGCTTCGCCTCATCGTGAGCCTGACCCAACAGCGCCCGCACCTCGTCGTCGATAGCGGCGGCGACCTCGTCGGAGTAATCCTGCTGGCTGGAGTAGTCACGACCGAGAAACACCTCCCCGTGGTCCTTTCCGTACTTCATGGGACCCAGGTTGTCGCTCATCCCGTATTCCATCACCATCCGGCGAGCCAGCTCCGTGGCCTTCTCGATGTCGTTGGACGCGCCCGTGGTCGGGTCGGCGAAGATGAGCTCCTCGGCGGCCCGGCCTCCCATGAGCATCGCCAGTTGGTCGGTCAGCTCCGAACGGCGCATGTAGTTGCGATCCTCCGTAGGAAGAGCGAGTGTATATCCACCCGCCCGGCCTCTCGGGATGATCGTGACCTTGTGGATGGGGTCCGCATTGGGCAGGGCGAAGCCCACCAGCGCGTGCCCGCCCTCGTGGTAGGCGGTCACCTTCTTCTCCCGATCGGTCATGACCCTGCTCTTGCGCTCCGGACCGGCGATCACCCTGTCGATCGCCTCCTCCAGTTCCTCCGGGCCTACCCTTGCCTTGTCGCGGCGGGCTGCCAGCAGGGCGGCCTCGTTGATGAGGTTGGCCAGGTCGGCCCCGGTGAACCCGGGCGTCTGGCGGGCGATGACCTCCATGTCCACTTCGTCCGAGATCGGCTTACCCTTGGCGTGGACACCCAGGATCGCCTTTCGCCCCCTGAGGTCGGGGCGGTCAACCACGATCTGGCGGTCGAAACGTCCCGGCCGGAGCAGCGCCGGGTCGAGGATATCGGGCCTGTTGGTGCCCGCGACGACGATCACCCCGCTCGAAACATCGAAACCGTCCAACTCGACCAGGAGTTGGTTGAGCGTCTGCTCCCGCTCGTCGTGGCCACCTCCGAGACCGGCCCCCCGGTGCCGTCCCACCGCGTCGATCTCGTCGATGAACACGATCGCCGGAGCGGCCGACTTGGCTTGTTCGAACAGGTCACGCACCCGGCTGGCGCCGACTCCCACGAACATCTCGACGAAGTCGGACCCCGAGATCGAGAAGAAGGGCACTTCGGCCTCGCCGGCCACCGCCCGCGCCAAGAGGGTCTTGCCCGTTCCGGGAGAACCGTAGAGGAGGACCCCTTTGGGAATCTTGGCGCCCATCGCCCTGAACTTCTGGGGTGCTTGGAGGAATTCCTTGATCTCGCCCAACTCCTCGATGGCCTCCTCGAGGCCGGCCACATCCTCGAAGGTCACCTTGGGCTGGTCCTTGGTGACCTGCTTGGCCTTGGCCTTGCCGAACTGCATGATCCGGCTCCCGCCACTCTGCATCTGCATGATGACAAAGATCATGAAACCGAAGATCAGAAGCCACGGAAGGATGCCCAAAACGAGATCCCAGAACCCTGGAGGCTCGGGGTCGATGACGACCTTTACGTCGTTGGCGAGCAGGATCTCGGTGAGCGTTCCCTCGTACTCCCCCGGGTACAGAACGCGGAACTCGGCGGGAACATCCGCCACGAGCGTCCCCGGAACCAGAGCGCCTTCGATGGCATTGGAGCGCTCGAGGATGATCACTTCGGCCACCGCTCCGGTCGTGACCACCTCCTCGAATACGGTCAGGTCGATCTCCTCAGGCTTACTGGCCTGGTTGAGGAATCGCTGTCCCATCAGGACCAACGCCATCACCACGAGACCGTATACGAAAATGGTGCGGGTGGTCTTACTCAATGTCTCTCTTTCATGTTCTCGGCTTGCCCGAGTGGAGGCCGGTGGAAAATCCCGTGGTGTCGGTCGGACTTGCGTCGAACCCCATCCTACGAGGCTACCGGAACTATCGCAGGTGGTTTCACCGTGACGAGGACAACCCATGCCTACCAGGTGAAACAGCCGGGTCTAGTCTAGGTTACCCCGGCGATCCCGTTCGTCGATCCGTCTCCTGTCGCAAACAGGTTGCGACAGCGAGAACGCCATCTCTACGCTGACCCGTACGTATCGTCTACCGCCTTCCAGCGACTGTGGGTGTGCGTTGGCGTGCTGCAGGAGGGCGACGTTCGAGAAAGGTTGACGGTGGCTTCGGCAAACGAGAACGAGAACGTCCGCTACGAACCAGATGAGAGTCCACCGCCACTGATCGCCCTGGGCGCCGGCCTGCAGGCCGCGGCCTTGATAGTGGCGCCGGTGGTGCTGACGGTGGTGATAGTCGCCAGGATCGCCAAGCAGTCAGAGGGGTACATCTCCTGGGCCGTCTTCGCCGCTCTGCTGATCAGCGGGATTACGACCGTCATGCAGGCGGTACGGGTGGGGCGCATCGGCGCCGGACACGTGCTGATCATGGGCACGTCAGGAGCGTTCATCGCGGTGTGCGTAGCGGCGCTGGTCCAGGGGGGACCGTCCACGATGGCGAGCCTCGTCGTCGTGTCGTCGCTGTTCCAGTTCCTGATGGCTGCCCGGCTGTCGCTGCTACGCCGGGTCTTCACTCCGGTGGTCTCCGGCACTGTGATCATGCTCATAGCCGCGACGGTCGTGCCGGTGATCTTCGACTCGCTAGGCGACGTAGCCGCCGACGCCTCCCCGGCCGCCGCTCCTGCCGCGGCGCTCGCCACCCTGATAACCGTGACCGGACTCGTGCTGCGAGCCCCGGCTGCATGGCGTCTCTGGTCGCCGGTGATAGGCATCACGGTTGGATGTGTGGTGGCCGCGTTCTTCGGCGCCTACGATGCGCAACCCCTTCGGGACGCCCCCTGGATCGGAGTTGCCATAGGTTCCTGGCCGGGGCTCGATGTCACCCCCGGTGCGGAGTTCTGGGCGCTTCTTCCGGCGTTCGTCGTGGTCACGCTGGTAGGGGCCATCGAGACCATCGGAGACGGGGTCGCCATCCAGCGCGTCTCGCGGCGCAGCCGGCGCGCCACCGACTTCCGGGTGGTGCAGGGGGCTCTGAACGCGGACGGCATGGGGAACCTGCTCTCCGGCCTCCTCGGAACCCTCCCCAACACGACGTATTCGACCAGCATCTCCCTAGCCGAGGTCACCGGGATCGGAGCACGAAGGGTAGGTGTGATCATCGGGGCGGTGTTCGCAGTGGTGGCCTTCCTGCCCAAGGTGGCCGCTGTGCTGATCTCCATCCCCGCGCCGGTGGCCGCCGCCTACCTGCTGGTTCTCCTGGGCCTGCTGTTCATCCAGGGTATGAAGATCATCATCCACGACGGTGTGGATCACCGGAAGGCCACCGTTGCCGGGGTGTCGTTCTGGGTGGGGGTCGGCTTCCAGAACGGTTGGATCTTCCCGGACCTGCTGGGAGAGGGGTTTCTCGGAGTGCTCTTCGGCAACGGGATGACTGCCGGAGCCATCGTCGCAATCGTCATGGTCTTCTTCATGGAGGCGACCGCCCCACGGCGGAGCCGTCTCGAAATCGCGCTGGACATGGAGGAACTACCCAGGTTCGGAGACTTCCTGCGTGGAGTAGCCGAACAGTACGGATGGGGGTCGCCCGCCGCGGAGCGCCTGGTCCTGGTCGGTGAGGAGACCCTCTCCAGCCTGCTGGAGGAACCGCCCGACACCTCGGGAGGCCCGCGGAACCTGCTCGTGACTACGCGCCCCTATAGCGGTGGGGCCGAACTCGAGTTCCTGTGCGCATCCGAACCCGAGAACCTGGAGGATAGGTTGACGTACATGGGGGAGGCACCGGACATAGCCGATGTCCGTCAGTTTTCGTTCCGCCTGCTGCGCCACTACGCCTCTTCGGTCCGCCACCAGAAGTATCACGACGTGGACATCGTGACGGTGAGGGTCGACCGCCCGAGCTAGGGCCTGGTACCAGGTACCAGGTGTCAGGGAAGGTAACTAACAACTAACAACAAACAACTCACAACCGATCACAAAGAGTGCTGCTCGAGGACCCCGATGTAGGGCAGGTTCCGGTAGAGCTGGTCGAAGTCGAGCCCGTAGCCGACCACGAACTCCGGACCGATCTCGAAGCCCGCGTAGCGAACTTCCACCGGCACCCGCTGCATGTTCTCCTTGACCAGGAGGGTGGCCAGTTCGATCGAGGCAGGCCGCCGTAGTCTCAGGGTCTTGAGGAGGTAGTCGATGGTGAGTCCCGAATCCACGATGTCCTCCACCAGCAGGACATGACGTCCCGCGATCTCCTCGTCCAGGTCCTTGAGGATGCGGACCACTCCGGAGGTCTTGGTGGCCGATCCGTACGAGGACACCGCCATGAAGTCGAATTCGACCGGGAGCCGGATGTGGCGGGCCAGATCCGCCATCACCATGAAGGCCCCCCGGAGGACGCCGACCACCAGCAACGCTTCCCCCTCGTAGTCGCGGGTGATCTGCTCCCCCATCTCGCGCAGGCGCGCCGCGATCTCCTCCTCGCCTATCAATACCCGACCGGCTTCCACGTCTCCTCCCGAGCGACCGACGCCACGACATGGCCCATCGTATCGTCGTCCACCCAACCTGTGTACGCCCTCCGAACCCCCGGAATCCAGGCAACCATGCCATCCACCTCCAGAACGGGCCAGCCATCGCGCTCGTCCGCAGGTATGCGCGCCTCTGACAGCGCGTCCGAAGCCCGCTTGTGCCCGTCACGCATCGCTATGCGGTCACGGGCGCCCACCCCTCTGATCAGCACACTCCGCCCTGAGAAGGAACCGATGTCGAACACCTGGCGCCAGCGTGACAAGGGATAGACCGCCGGCCGGCCAGGCCCTTGGTGGGCGGTCCAGGTCCAAGTCCCCCAGCGAAGGGTCTCGTCGAGGTCCCAGCGGAGCGGTCCGGGAGGACCCTGAGTCCCGGTACCGATCCGAACGTAGGCGCCGGCACGGCTCACCGGATGGCCTCCCGTGACCAGGGCGGCGCTGCCACCCTTTGCCACTTCGAGGACAGATTCGACATCGCCCCTGGAACCCGGGTAACCGGCCGCCATTGCGCGGAGCGCCCTCCGCACCACTCGTGCGGCCAGGCTCGGCGGGAGGGTTCGGAGCAGTCCCGTGGGAATCCTCACGGTACCGTCGCCCCTCTCGATCTTCACCCCGCTGGCCACCTCATCCAGAAACGCGAGGTCTGTCTGCGCCAGCCTGGCCAACTCGACCAGCCTGGACGAGATGCCGGATGAGATCGATCGTTCCCACTCGCCCAGAACCCGTCGGATCCGGACTCGCCTGAACGAAGCATCGTGGTTGGCCGGATCATCGACGAACGGCAGCCCGAGCAGGCGGGCCAGTTCACGTGTCTCGGAGCGGGTCACATCGAGCAGCGGCCGCACCAGGCTGTTCCTCCGCCGATGGATCCCCCGGAGCCCGTCCAGCCCCGATCCCCACATGAGGTTCCCGAGAACGGTCTCCGCCTGGTCGGTGGAAGTATGCCCGGTTGCGACCAACTCACCGGGGCGGATCATCCGCTCCAGCGCCGCATAGCGTGCCCTGCGGGCCAACTCTTCGGCGGAGCCTGAACCCGATGTCGAGATTCTTACCGTCCTGAGATCCAAGTCGAGCAGGTCGGCCACCGCGACGGCGGCCGACTCCATCCGATCAGAGGCGGGCCAGCCATGGTGGACATGAACTGCCCGTACCGGTCGGCCATGCCGGAGTAGCGCCCATGCAAGAACCGCACTGTCCGCTCCGCCGCTGAGCGCAACCACCAAAGGGGTTCCGGACTCGTCGAGCTCCCCTCTGACCCTGTCTACGACTTCGGACCCGAGCCGGGTCAGCCGACGCGATCCAGCCAAGACTCGGGCGCCTTGATCTCCGAGCGCGTGGGCAGCGTATCCGGCGACTCCCATGCCATGTCCACGGCAGACCACCCGGCCCTGCGCTCGACGTGGAGGATGAAATCCCTTCCCTCCTCGTACTGCCGGAGCTTCATCTCCAGGCCCGTGAGTCTGAGCAGGGCAGCCACCCGCGGGTTGGTCCGTCGCTGGGAGAGCAACCCGGACATCCTGCGCCACGTAACCAGCTGGCGGGACCCGATCCGATCCATCACCACGTGACCGTGGCCCTCGAGCAGTGACATGAGCGCCTGCACCTTGTCGAGACGGCGGAGTTCGGCGGGTGTGGCCATGAGTCCCGGGATGCCGGCCTCACCGAGCGAGAAAAAGCCCTCGACGCCGGCACGCTGGATCCCGGAGACGAGGACGGCGAGACGGGACTCGTCCGGCTTGGAAACGTTGAGAAGTCCCGTCGCAAGATCCAGGAAGTAGGACCTCAACCAGGGCACCCCGACGAACTGGAGTCGGTGAGTGGCTTCGTGGAGCGCGACCCAGAAACGGAACTCGTCCGGACGGAGTTGATTCCTTCGTTCGAACTCCAGGATGTTGGGAGCGGGTAGGCAGATCTCGTCACCGCTCCCGGCCGATGGAATCACCAACTCGTACTGCCCTAGGACCCGGTGGGAGAGGAGCCCCAGCAGCACGCCCATCTCGATCGCCAGCAGCCGCCCCGAGAGCCCGTCTCCCAGCCCGGCGTCCGCCAGCCCGTTCTCCAACGAACTCTCGACCGGACTGAGCAGGGCAGAGAAGAAGGCCAGGTTACGCTCCACCCAGGTCAGTCGGTCTATGACGGCAACTTTCGGGACGTCGCCACCCGTCAGGCCCGTCTCCTCCTCGACCATTGCCGCAGCCCGTCCGACCATCGAGGGTGCCGTCTCGTCGAGAACACGCCGGTGGTAACCGTCGGCAAGGGGATAGGTGCCGGCCAATCGACCTGCTATGCGGGCTGCCTGTTCCAGATGCACATCATCCATCATGAGCGGGTCCGTTCACGGACCTTCCGATCAAGGCGTCTGCGCCTAACGATCCTCACCGGATCACGCGATACCGGTTCTTGGTGACCCTGACGAAGTACATGACGATGGCTCCGACGACAGCCACCGTTCCGAGCAGCAACGTGGCCGGAACCAAGAAGCGGTACGACCACTCGGGGTCCGGTTGGGCCGGGGCGTCGTCGGGCACGGGTACCGCGGGTTCGGGAACCTCGGCGACCGGAGCCTCGGCCGGACCGTCCTCCTGAGCACCGACCGGAGCAACGGAGAGGACGCCGAACCAGAGGACGAGCAGTGCGAACACCAGCAAGGGGAGGAGGACGCCGGCGGGCACGTTGAATCGGACGGATCGCGACATTAGTCCAACTGTACCATCCGGAAGGCGTTGTCCACTAATGACCGCCCCGCTGAGCGGATCCATCGGATCCGGACGTGGCGGGAAGGGGTTGACGGAACAATCCGGGCGGGACCGGACAGCCGGCCCTGACAAGAGCGAGGTGCCAAGAGGGTGACGAGCCCATCGCCCAGCGCAGGGAGGCTGTAGCCACCCGACCTGCCAGGCGTCCGCCCGGCACACCCCTCATCCCGAGGATGCGCCGGATGCGGACGGGGGTTATGGCGACCGCTCCCTTGAACAGGAGACCGTACCCTGCCTTGTGGAGAGGATCGAGGGGTGGATCGGACAGGAACTCCACCGCGGCCTGCATGCCTGGTGAGGGGCCCAGATCGGGATGGCCCCCGATCCACCGCCTCAGCGCGCCGGCGTCTCCCGGCAGGGGGTCGGCATCCAGCATTCGCCCGATCCGCGCCTGCTCCGCCACGAATCGGTCGGCTTCCGAAGGCGTCACGAACCTGGGACCGTACGCCTGGTAGGCGGCCAGGAACGAGTCGGTGAGCACGTTGTGGACCCAGGCCGAGAGGGCAGGCGCACCTGCCGAGTACGGAAGGCCCCGATGGGATCGCCCGACAACCACCCGGTGGGCGGTCCGTACGAGATCGACGGCACGGGAAACCTCGGGCAGGGCGCCGAAAGTGGTAGCGGTCACGTATGCAGAAGTGCGGGACAGGCGGCCCAGAGGATCCTCCCTGAACAGCGAGTGGTCCGCCACACCGGCCACGACTTCCGGATGGGCGCTCTGGATCAGGAGCGCCCGGATGCCTCCTACAAAGGCGGTCACATCCCCGATCAGGGGCCACGAGGCAGATCCCGGACCGCATACCCCCGGGTCGCCCGGATAGTCGAGAGTCCTCCGCAGCGGGTATTCGACATGGCTGAAGAGACCGACCGTAGACACTCGGATCCGCGTGCGCAGGTAGCCCGGTGGCCCGGCCGCCACGATCGGATCAGCGGCGAGTCAGGTCGCGAATGGAGCGCCTTATACGATCAACCATCTCGGGCGGCGCTTCGACTCTGGAATGGTCGCGGATGAACCTGAGAAGACGCTGCTCGAACTCGTATGCCCGCTCGCAGTTGAGGCAACTGCGCAGGTGGAGCCGGATCCGCACCTTGCGGACCGCCCGGATCTCCCCGTCAAGGTACGAGTAGACGCGGGACAACGCTCGGATACAGCCCCCTCTATCCATGGTCGAAGTCACCCTTGGAGTCGACGATACCCTGCTCCCTCGCCGTTTCCCACAATAACCTCTGCAGCGCCTTTCTTCCACGATGAAGGCGCGACATGACCGTTCCGATGGGGATTTCGAGCATGGCGGCGATTTCCTTGTACGAGAAGCCCTGGATGTCAGCCATGAGGACCGGCATCCGGAAGGGTTCCGGCAAGGAGTCTATGGCTCTTCGCACATCGGCGCCCTCGAGGGCCTCGAACACCTGGTCCTCGGCCGACCGCGCCACCCTGTTGCCCTCCAGCGGCGCCAGCTTCCGGTATAGGTACAGGTCCTCGACCTCGTCCAACTCGACTTCGTGGGGACGGCGCTGCAGCTTCCGGTAGCGGTTGATGAAGGTATTGGTAAGGATCCGGTAGAGCCAAGCACGCAGGTTGGTGCCCTCGGTGAACCCCTCGTACCCGCGGTACGCCTTTAGGAACGTCTCCTGCACCAGGTCCTCGGCATCGGCGGGATTGCGGGTCATACGGAGCGCGGCCGAGTAGAGCCTGTGGGCGTGTTGGAGCGCATCCCTCTCGAAGTTTGCCGTATCCGCCATCGTCCCACGCCCTGCTCGACTGCCAACAGGCAGATGGCCTCCACACCCCCGCCGAATCCTGCGAACCGGATGCCCGGCGGCAGGGGCGGTGACGGTCCACCGAGCCGGAGAGGGGAATCGAACCCCTGACCTGCTCATTACGAGTGAGCCGCTCTGCCGACTGAGCTACTCCGGCGCGGCGGATAATTGTAACCATGCCCATCCCGATCGGTCACTTGGCCCTCCTCGCCTCCCCGGAGCCCTTGGAATGGAGTCAGTAGCTGTCCGCAGGTGCCGGCCCATGTGACGAATCTCGCAACCGATCGTCGTGCGTAGTCCCTGATTCTTCATGTTTCCCGACGCATCCGCCACTTCAGCCTGCTTTCCCGGCTTCTTTCGGATGTAACCGGCCGGTGAAGGTCGCGCTCGAGTCGACTCGTTTGTCGAGTAGCCGTTATCCCGGGTCAGGGCTTTGCCGACCGCTACCCACTCCCTCGGACAGACCCCGCGCATTAGGAGTCGCGGCTCATGCAGGCTATTTGGCACCGGCTCCCTCCCCTGACGACACGGGACTCAGGCGTACGCTACGTCGGGATCCGGGATCACCGCCGGTGCCCATCCCTTGCCAGGGTCCGGATCTCACGGTCGAGGTTCTCGGCAACAGCCCGGGTGAGAGCCTGCACCGCATCGCGGCACTCAGCGAACCCGGCCGGTTCTATGGGGCATCCGACCACCACGCGGACCGGCGACCGGTGGAGTCGCATCGTGTCCAACGGCATAGCATGCTGAGTTCCCCAGATTGCCACCGGCACCAGCGGAACGTTCGCCTTGACCGCGAGCCAGGCCGCACCCCTTGTGACGGGAGCGTCTCCCCAATTGCGGACTCGCCGACCCTCCGGAAACACCCCTATGATCCCTCCGGCGTCGAGATGGCGAAGCGCTTGCTTCAGAGCGCCGATGGGGTATCGGCCTTCCCGCGGGAAGGGAATCGCTTCGAAAACGTTGAGAATGCCGTCCAGGATGGCTGAGTTGCCCCAGAGTTCGTTCAGGGCCAGGTATCTGACAGGGCGCCGGAGGGCTAGACCCGCCACCGGCGGATCGAGATGCGAAAGGTGGTTGATGACCGCCACGTAGGCGCCCGACGGAGTGGCACACCGCTTTACCGATGAGTACGGGAACAAGGTGGCCAACAGTCGAGCCGGCGGCCAGCAGAGTACCCACAGAACCCGGCTCACCAGTCCCGGCCTGGAGTTCAACCGGATAGCCTCAACGCTCCTGTGCCTGCGCTCGGAGGGCTTCAATCTGTTCCTGGGTCCCGAGCGAGATCAGCAAGTCGCCCGGCAGGAATACGAACCGCCCCGGCGGATTGGTCACAAAGTCGTTACCTCTCTGCACGGATAGGATCGTGGCGCCGGTCTTCGTGCGGATACCGCAAGCGGCGAGTGAGCGGTCGGCGAACGCCGAATCCGGGGTGACGAGCACCTCGCCCAACACGACCTTGAACTCGCCGTCGTGCAGGACCACGTCAAGAAACTCCGCCACCTCGGGATGGGAGACCAGGGCCGCCATACGCGCCCCTCCGATCTGCTGAGGATTCACCACCCGATCGGCACCGGCCCGCCGCAGCTTCGGTATGGTTCTCGACTCATTGGCCCTGGCAATGATGAAGAGTCCGGGGTTGAGAGCTCGGGAGGTCAGGGTTATGAACAAGTTGTCAACATCGGAATGAAGGGCCACCACCAGCGTCTTGGCCCGATCCAGACCGGCTTGGAGAAGGATCGAATCTTCCGTGGCATCCCCCAGAACCATCCGATGCCCTTCGGGAAACACCTTGTTTTCGGGTTCCTTGTAGTCGACCGCCACGACGGCCTCCCCTGCCTTCAGTAGCTCGTCCTCGATCGCGCGTCCGACCTGGCCGTACCCGCACAGCACCACATGGTTGTCCAACCGATCGATCCCTCGTTGCATCCGGTTTCTCTGGTACTTGTCATCGAGGCGATACTCGAACATCGTCTCGATCAGAACCCCAAGGGTATACAGGCTCGTGCCGGTTCCGAACATGATCAGAAGGACGGTGAATACCTTATAGCGCGCGGTTATCTCGCCGATGTCACGGAAGCCCACCGTGGAGATGGTGATGACGGTCTGGTAGACGGCATCGATCAGGTCCAACCCGAGCACTACGTATCCGCCCGTCCCCGCCGCGATCACCATGGCAAGCACACCCATGCTGACCTTGAATCGATCCCAGGGATCCCTGGGAATACCCCATCTGACCACCGTTGCCGGTAAGAACTTCACACCGGCGAAGGATAAAGGCTACTGGCTGGTGACTGGTGACTCGTGGTCTGCAAGTGACACGCGTGGCCCCCCCGGAAGCAGCGTGACAATCGAACAGCGAACGGGCAGGAGGCACCATTCGATCCGACAGGTCGGCACTGGCCACTGACCACGGACCACTGACCGTCAGATCGCCGCCATCAACGCGCCTGCGGCTGCGGTGATAATCACGACCAACCATGGAGGGAGCTTCCAGAACGCGAGCATCAGGAATGCGACGAGCGCCAGCCCGAAGTCGGCCGGGCCCAGGATGGCGCTCGACCAGAGAGGATCGTACAGTGCGGAGAGGAGGATCCCCACCACCACCGCGTTGACCCCGGCCAGGACTGCCTGAACGCCCGGACGCGAGCGCAGCGCGCCGAACGACGGCAGGGTGGCCACCACGATCAGGAAGGATGGAAGGTAGATGGCGGCCAGCGCGAGGGCCGCGCCCGCCAACCCGTTCGGCTCCGGACCCATCGAGAACCCGATATAGGCCGCGAACGTGAAGATCGGCCCGGGTATGGCCTGGGCTGCACCGAAGCCGGCCAGGAACGTCTCCTCGTCGATCCAACCCGACTCAACCACCTCTCCCTCCAGCAGCGGTAGGACCACCGGAGCGCCCCCGAACACCAGGGCACCCGAGCCGTAGAAGGCGTCGGCGGTATCGACGGCGTGAGAGTCGAGCGCGGCCCGCAGCACCGGCAGTGCCACGAGCAGACCAACGAAGAGCGCTGTGCTCACCACGGCCGCCGGCCTACCGGCGCCCAACTCGCGGGAGCGGGCCGCCGGCGTCTCCCCGCGTAGCAGGAACCACCCCAAGATCCCGCCGGCGACGATGACCGCCACGATGGTTGTGCGCGCCGAGGAAGGGAACGCGAGGAGGGCTGCGGTGGCGAGGACGACCATCGAGCTCCGTGTCCTGTCAGGAGCGAGTTGGCGCCACAGTTTCCACACCGCCAGGGCCACCACCGGCACCGCCACGACCACCAGGCCATGGATCCATCCCGCGAACTGCTCCGTCAGCCGTGACGCCGTCCATGCGAACGCGGTGAGCAATACGGCAGAGGGCAGGGCAAAACCGAGCCACGCCGCGAACCCGCCCAGCATCCCCCGGCGCATGATCCCTATGGCCATGGCGACCTTGCTGCTTCCCGCTCCCGGGAAAACCTGGGACAGCGCAACGAGGTCGGCGAACGTCTCGTGATCCAGCCACCCTCGTCGCTGCACGTACTCGTTCTCGAAATAGGCGAAGTGCGCCAGCGGACCACCGAAGGCAACACATCCAAGCCGCAGAGCCACCAGAAAGATCCTGAGCACGGATTCCCGCTCCTCGGAATCCGTTCCCGGACCGGACACACCGGTCACGCCACGATCCGGATCGATGTCCCTCTCGGAGCTTCCTTCGATGGTGCCGCCCATTGGATAGAGCGTGACGATACTCCACTCCCTACCTTGAAGCGCTCTCAGGAAGGTGTGGCCATCCTTCCCGATCCTGGCTCGGCGGTCACCTCACCGTCGTCGTAGACGACCTGCCCGCGCAGGATCGTGGTGTCGATCGCTCCCACGACCCGGCGGCCCGCATATGGTGTCCAGCCGCACTTGCTATGCACGCGGTCGTCGCTGATGACCCAGGACCGGTCGGGATCGACCAGGACTAGGTCCGCATCCCTCCCGGCCTCGATTCTGCCCTTCCTGCGGAGCCCGAATACCTCAGCCGGTCTGGTGCTGGTGAGACGTACCACGTCCTCCAGGGTCATGAGACCGGAGCGAGCGGCGTCCAGGAGCAGCGGCCCATAGAACTCGAGGGACGGTGTTCCGGTGTGCGCCGCCCAACCATCCTCCCAACCCGGCTCCTTCTCCTCAGCGAGATGCGGCGCGTGGTCCGTCGCCACGAGGTCGATCGTTCCGTCACGCATGCCACCCCACAGCGAATCCGCATGCTTCGGGGGTACCCAGAAGGAGAGTGCGTACGAGCCCAGCCGCTCGACGGTGTCCCAGTCGTTGCCGAGGAACAGCGCCCACGGGTTTATCTCCGATGTCACGTCGCGGCCTTGCGCCTTAGCGGCCCGTATCTGGTCGACCATCCCCTCTGTCTGGGTATGGAGTACGTGAAGACGCGTCCCGATCGATTGCTGGATACGGAGGACGACCGCCAGCGCGGCCTCCCACACGATTCCGTCGTGTTCGGCGTAGGCGCGGGCGTAGGCGCGGTAGTCACGCTCGCCCCGATCCCAGTAGCTCTGCTCGATGACGTCCATGATCGACTGGTCATGCACATGAACCATCAGGGGGAGCCCGGTCCGCTCGACGAGTCTGAAGATCCGGAGCAGTTCACCGTGGTCGTGTACCCCAAGGCCGGGCATGTGCGGGTAGTCCCTCCCGGTGTCGGCCACCATGTAGATCTTGAAACCTGCTATTCCCATCCTGGCCAGCGGCTCGATCTGGTCGGGATCGGTTGCGGCGGCGTTGATATTCCAGTCGACCACCGCCACTCTCCGGTAGTGATCGATCATCGAAGCCAGCGTGGCGGTGTCCTTCGGCGGAGGGGATACGTTGGGCATGGCGAAGGTCGTGGTGACCCCTCCGGCAGCCGCGGCCCGGGTAGCGGTCGTGGCGTCCTCCTTGTGGGTGAATCCGGGATCGCGGTGGTGGCAGTGCGTGTCAACCAGCCCAGGCAGCAGAACACGCCCGTCTGCGTCGATGGTCCGCCTCGCCGAGGCTCCAGTACCGGGCTTCACGATCCCAGAGATACTCTCTCCGTCCACCAGGACATCCGCTACCTGCCTCCCCCAAGCATTGACGATCGTCGCTCCATTGATCAGGAGGTCGTGTCGTGCCATCAGATGATGGTCTCCCCTCCGTCGACCGCCAGCACATGGCCGGTGATGTACGACGAGCGGGGCGAGAGAAGGAATACCACCGAGTCGGCGATCTCCTCCGGACGGGCGAGGCGGCGCAGGGGCACGCCGGCCCTGAACCGTTCCGGGTTTCCGTGGATGCGATCCTGGACGCTCGACTCGATCGGTGAGCTCCATAGGTCGACCATACCGGTGGCGGTCGAACCGGGATTCACGCAATTGGCGCGGATCCCGCTTTCGGCAAGTTCAAGCGCCAACACTTTCGTGAAGGCCGCCACGCCCGCCTTGGCGGTGCAATAGGCCGCCTGGCCGATACGGGGAAGGGTGGCCGAGGTCGATCCGATCGTGACGATCGAGCCGTCCCTGCGCTCGAGCATCGTCGCCACAGCGATCCGGCAGGAGAGAAAGGTACCGAAGAGATCCACTTCGAGGACGCGCTTCCACCGTCCGGACGGAAAGGACGCGACCGGCGCCGATGTCTGGCGGATGCCTGCGCATGTGACAGGCCGTACACGGGACCGACCATGGCCTCCGCTCGGCGGAACCCGTCCTCGAGGGACTCGGCATGCGTCACGTCGGCTTCGATACCGGCAGCCATGCCTCCCGAGTTCCTGAGCCGGGCGGCGGCTCGGGCCGCTGCCTCACCGTCGATGTCCAGGACAGCTACCCGCCCGCCTTCGGCGACGATGTGCTCGCCTACGGCCATCCCGATGCCGCCGGCCCCGCCCGTCACGACGGTTGCCGTGTCCTCGAGCGTCATGGCAACTCCGGTCCGGATCTCGAAGGATCCGAGGAGGGCGTACGGCAGAGGTGCATCGTGTGTGGGGATGACCTTGGATCTTGGGCAGCAGCCGGCCGTCTCCGGCAGGCATCTGGACCCTGCAACTATAGTCCCCGTCGATATCGGATCACGATATCGAGTGTCGCAAAGGCCTTGCGTGGAGGCAAGAACCGGATGGACCGCAACCCGCTGGATGTACTCACCGACCACATACTCGGACTCAGGTTCGAGGCGATACCCGATCAGGTGATACGGCAGGCGAAGGCCGTCATGCGCCACGACCTGGCCGTCGCGATGCTCGGCAGCGGCACTGACGAGGCCCGCAGGGCGGTGGACTTCGCGACTTCGACCGGCAATTCGGGCTCCTCAACTGTGATCGGCCACGGGCTGAGACTGGCTCCGATCGACGCGGCGTTCGCCAACGCGGTAATCATGCGCTCGCTGCGGCAGGAGGATTCGATCCTTCCTTCGTTCATCCACCCAGGTCCCATGGTCATACCCCCCGCCCTGGCGCTCGCCGAGGCACGCCGGCTCCCCGGACGCGACGTGATCACCGCGGTGGTAGCCGCGTACGACGTGCTCGGGGCGCTGGCAGGATCCGAATGGACCTGGGAGCGGTGTACCCGCACCCCGTCCCATGTGTACGGTGCTTTCGGGGCGGCCGCCGTATCGGCCCGGCTTCTAGGTCTGGACTCCGATCAGACGAGAAGGGCACTGGCGTACGCCGGTAACTACGGAGCGATGATCACCCACGGTTTCCACAACCACCAGTACGGCGTACTGGCCCGCAACGGCATGACAGCTGCGGAGTTGGGCCGGGCCAGGGCACCCTTCAGGAAAGATGCTCTTGAAGGACCTAATGGCTTCTTCGAGGCGCAGGTGGGCGGAAGGCGGACCGGACTGGATGATGATCTGGAAGGGATCGGGCACCGTTGGGAGATCATGTCCGCGGTTCTCAAGCCATATCCGTGTACGGCCATCAACGTAGTCCCGCTCACGCTGCTACAGGAACTGTTACGAGGTGAAGGCATCTCGTCCGCTGAAGTCGCGCAACTGACGGTACGGAGATCACGTAAGTCGTTCCGCGTTCCCGGTATCAACGACAGCGATCCCGATGCCATGGAGTTCGGCCGGGTCAGTTCGCTGCAGTTCAACCTAGCGGCCGTGCTGTTGACCGGTTCGGTGACGTCGGATTCCCACACGGATCCCGAGATAGCCGAGGGCGCCGCCCGGTTGGCGAACGTCATCCGGATCGAGCCCGCGCCCTCGGGGGACCTGCTCTATCACGAGGTGATCCTCACTACATCGGACGGACGGCGGTCCCGCGTCGCCGGAAGCGCGGAGGTTCTACCGACGCCTCGACCGGCAGAAATCGCCCGTACGTATCTGGGAGGCGACGCGGTAGCCATCCGGATAGACCAGATAGTGTCCGAGGTCGACCGCTTGGATCCGGGGGGCGGGATCGGTCGGTTGATGCGGTGCTTAGCTTGACCTCAAACGCCCTCGGGGCCTACCGGTCCGGACCCACAGGTAACCGAACCGAGGCTGGTAGCGTGCCGCGCACCGGAACCCCGAACCGGCGAGGCACCCCATGATGGATGACCTGATCGCTAATACCTACGAGGTGATAGGCAACAATCCGGTCCTCGAAGGGGAAACCTTTCGCGTCACCCATCTCCAGCGAACCGAGAGGTCCACGAGCGCGGTGTGCTCTATCGAGGCAGGCGGGGGCCTGCGACCCCATATCCACCACCACCACGACGAGATCATCGTCTTCCTGGAAGGCGAGGCCGACTTCCGCCTCGGCGACGAGATGCGGAGGGTGCGAGCCGGTGACGTAGCGGTCGTACCGGCCGGGACTGTGCACGCCACCATGAACGCCGCAACCCGCGTGGTCATCGCCGCGGTGTTCGCTCCCAACTTCGATCCCGAGAACGAGGACCGCGAGTACGTCGATTAGGGCTGGTGGCTGGTGCATGGGTACTCGGAGATGACACCCGACACCTGACACCCGACACCCGAAAGGGAGGCCACGTAGTCTGGCGACCATGGCACGCATGGGTCCATCGGATCCGCATCACACAGCCGAAACCGGCGGGGTAGAGATCACCCTCCGGGACCGGATCATCCGGCTCCGGCGGGAGTTACATCGGCATCCGGAACTCTCGGAGCGGGAAGAGCGAACGGCCGGCCTCATCTGCTCATTCCTGGAGGAACTCGGTATCCCACACCGGACCGGCGTGGGCGGGCACGGTGTGGTCGCCCACATCGACGGTCGCAGCAGCGGGCCTGTGGTGGCCCTCCGGGCCGACATCGACGCCCTGCCGATAAGCGAGGAGACGGGGCTCGCGTTCACATCCACGGTCGAAGGCGTGATGCACGCCTGCGGCCACGACGGTCATACCGCGATGCTACTGGGGACCGCCGTCCTGCTCCGTGCCGAACCTCCCCCTCATCCGGTACGGCTCCTGTTCCAGCCCGCCGAGGAACGCGGGAGCGGGGCGGAGATGATGATCGACGACGGGGCCATCGACGGCGTGGCCGCCGTGTTCGGCGGCCACCTCGACATCAACTACCCGGTGGGAGAACTCGTCGTCACGGACGGCGCGGTGAACGCCGCCTCCGACTACTTCACGATCCACGTCAAGGGCAAGACCGGGCACGCCGCCCGGCCCCATCAAGCAGTGGACGCGGTGGTTGTCGGAGCGTCGCTGGTGACCGCCCTCCAAACGGTCGTCTCACGGGAGGTCGACCCTGCAGGTCCGGCGGTACTTACGGTGGGGAGTTTCCACGCCGGTACCGCCGAGAACGTCATTGCCGGCTCCGCCCGGCTGGCCGGAACCATCCGTACCCTGGACCCCGAGATACGACGACACCTGTGTAACTCGGTAGCGCGGATGGCCACCGCGGTGGGGCAGTTGCATGGCTGCACGGTGGATGCCGAGGTCCGGGAGGGTAACCCTCCCGTCGTTAACGAGCCCGCTATGACGGAGTTGGCCCGGCGGGCGGCTGCGGCGGTGGTCGGAGGGACCAACGTGACACGGATGCACTCGCTCAACATGGGGTCCGAGGACTTCGGGCGCTACCTGGAGAGGGTTCCGGGCTGCTACATCCGCTACGGCGGTCGCGCCCCCGGCACCTCTCCGTCCCCGGCCCACTCGAGCCGCTTCGACTTCGACGAGCGTGCTCTGGGCGTGGGAGCGCGCTGGCTCGACGTCGTGGCGCGGTTGGCGGGACAGGAACTGGCCGGCTAGCGGCTCAGCCCTCCAGCGCCTCGATGACCGCCGCTAGGAAACGCCGTCCCTCAGCGCCGTCGATGATGCGATGATCGTAGGAGAGGCTAAGAGGAAACTGCCGGACGGCGGCGATGGCGCCATCCCTGACCACCGGCCGCGGTCCGGCACGCCCGACCGAGAGGATGGCAGAGGTTCCGTAGGGGATTATCGGAGTCCCGCGTCCCCCCCCGACCGCTCCGATGTTCGAGACGGTGAAGGTCTGGCCCCTGAGTTCATCAACCTGCAAGGTCCGTTCTCTCGCGCCGGAGGCCAACCTGCGCACCTCTGCCGCCAGTCCCTCGATCGAGAGGGTGTCGGCGTCATGGACTACCGCAACCATCAGCCCGTCGGGCGTGTCGACCGCGAATCCGATGTCGTAGAACCGGCGTTCGACGATGTCACCGCCTTCCACCGCGGAGTTGAAGCCGGGGAACCCGACCAGCAACGGGACGAGACGGGCGATGAGTAGAGCCTCGACCGGTGGCTTGCCGAGACGTCTCCGCTCGGCCATCAGCCGGTCCGAGTCCGCGTGCCCGTAGGTGGTCACGTGGGGTATCTCCCGCCAGGACCGGGACAGGCTCTCTGCGATTGTCCTGCGGAGGCGGGCCATCGGTATCCGGACCGTCGGACGGGCCGAGGCGGCTGCCCGCACATCATCTTCGGTGATGCGTCCCAGCGGACCGGTCCCGCGAACAGCGGAGAGGTCCACCCCCAACTCGTCGGCCAGTTTCCTCACGTAGGGGAGGGCGAGCGGCCGGCGGGACACTCCCGGATCCGCCTCCGGGAGAACCCCTACAACAGGCGCCGACCGGTCCTCGGTGGTCGGCGCCGGCGCTCCGGATGCGTGCTCCCATCGCTCGCCGGGTTCCCCGATCACCGCGAGGAGCGATTCGACCTCCACCGTATCCCCGTCCTCCCCCCCTCGGTGCAGCAGAACACCCGCGAACGGCGAAGGTATGTCGACGATCGCCTTGTCGGTCTCCACCTCGACCAGGGGTTCGTCGAGCCCGACCGTTGCGCCCAGCTCCACGTACCAGGAGACGATCGTCGCTTCCACGAGACCCTCGCCCACATCGGGAAGGCGGAATTCTCGCGCCATTTCAACCCTCCAGAGCGTGCTCGGCAGCAGAGACGATCCGGGCCACCGATGGCATGTAGTGACGTTCTGCGAGCCGCAGGGGAACCACGACATCCCACCCTGTCACTCTCTGCACCGGCGCTCGCAGTGAGTAGAGGGCCCGTTCCTGTATCAACGCCACGATCTCGGCGCCGTAGCCTCCCGTCAGGGGTGCTTCGTGGACGATGACGGCGCGCCCGGTCCTCTCGACCGACGAGACGATGACGTCCGCGTCGAGCGGCACGAGGGTTCTCACGTCGATCACCTCGGCGCTTACGCCGCCTTCAGCCAGCTTGGCGGCGGCCTCCCTCGTCTCGCGCATCATCGCACCGTAGGAGACGAGTGATACATCGGAGCCCGGTTGCTCGACTACGGCCGAGCCGATGGGCGTCGTGTAACGGCCGCTCGGCACCTCGCCGCGGGCCGCTCGGTACAAACGGATGGGCTCCATGAAGATGACCGGATCCGGGTCGTCCACCGCGGCGAGGAGCAGACCCTTGGCGTTCTCGGGCGTGGAGGCAACCACGACCTTGAGGCCCGGGATGTGAGCGTAGATGGCTTCTGTGGACTCGCTGTGGTGCTCGGCGGCTCCTATCCCCGCTCCGAAGGGAAGCCGGATCACCATCGGGGCGGTGAATCGGTGCCGCGACCGGTTCCGGATCCTCGCAACGTGGTTGATCACCTGGTCGTAGGCCGGGTAGGAAAAACCCATGAACTGGATCTCGACTATGGGCCGGATTCCGGCAACCGCCATCCCGAAGGCAGCTCCGACTATCCCCGACTCCGCCACCGGGGTGTCGATGACCCGCTCCTCTCCGTGCTTCTGCTGCAGACCGTCGGTGATCCTGAAGACTCCCCCGGTCGACCCGATGTCCTCGCCCATCACCACCACCCGGGGATCCGAGAGAGCGAGGTCGAGCGCCGAGTTGAGAGCCTGCGCCATGGTCATAACGCTCATCGCCAGCCCCTCTCCGCCATGGAACGCTGGAGCAACAGCGGCGCGGTCGGTTCCTGGTAGGTGGCATCGAAGATCTCCCCGGCGCTGAACGACGCGAGTGATTCAGCCTCGGCAACGGCATCCTCGATCCGCTTTGATGCGCGATCCTGCAGGTCGGCCTGCCATCGCTCATCCCACGCGCCATGCTTGTCCAGCCAGAGGCGAACTCGTTCGAGAGGGTCCCTGCCGCGCCAGGCGGTGACCTCCTCTTCCCCCCTGTACCGGCCATGGTCATCCGCTGTGGTGTGGCCGTGTATCCGGTACGTCAGGGCCTCGATCAGCGTCGGGCCCTCACCGGCGCGAGCCCTTGCGACCGCCTCGGTGATGACCTCCTCGACGGCCAGGACATCGTTGCCGTCGACCATGACTCCCGGAATGCCGTAGGCCACGGCCTTCTGGGCGATGGTTTCGGATGCTGTCTGCCGGGAGCGGGGCATGGAGATGGCCCAGCCGTTGTTCTGGCACAGGAAGACCGTAGGAGTGCGGTAGACGCCCGCGAAGTTCATCGCCTCGTGGAAGTCCCCCTCCGAGGTCGCCCCATCCCCGAACATCGTCACGGCAACGGCGTCGGTTCCCATCAGCTTCTCCGCCCAAGCGACCCCCACCGCATGGATCATGTGCCCGCCTACCGTTATGGAGGGGGGAAGGACTTTGACACCTTCCGGTGGATGACCGCCCCGCTCGTCGCCCATCCTGGTTAGGAGCAGGTTCGTCCAGGGGTAGCCATGGAAGCGCATCGCGGCGGCATCCCGGTAGCTGGCCACCAACCAGTCTCCTTTAGCCAGCGGTGCGACCGCACCTACCTGTGCCGCCTCCTGGCCCTCGTAGGGTGCATAGGTGGCGAGGCGACCCTGGCGCTGGAGGGCCGACGCCTTGTGGTCGTATAGTCGCGCCTCCACGAGGGCTGCGTACCGGGTCCGCACGGTGCGCACGTCGGGCGCTGTGCGGCCGGTTAGAACACCGTCCGGGGTGAGGATCTGGCGAGGCTTGAGATGCATGTTCGGTAAGGCTACAGTGTGTCGATAACGAATCACGATATCGGATGTCGAGACCATCGGCAGGGAGAGCAGGAGTGCACCGCCCTTCCATGCCGGGTCAGCGGGGATTCAAATGGCGGACATCGTTGAGCGCAAGGTGGGTGACCTGACCCTCCGGATTGATCGCGACCTGTGTGTTGGATTCGAGCACTGCACCGACGAGTCGCCCACTGCTTTCCGGCTCGGCGACTACGACGTGGTCGAGTTCGCCGACCCCGAGCAGGAAGACAGGTCACGCCTGATAGCGGCCTCGGAGGTCTGTCCCGTGGATGCACTCTCGGTGGTCGACTCCGAGGGCAACCAACTGGTTCCTCAAGCCTGAACCGGCCCGGGCAGGCCGGCGGGAAACGTCGTACGATTGTGCCCAGACCGACGGAAGGGACCGGGATGAGCAGCGGATCGCTGGTGGAGTTGACGACGGCCGCGGCCGAGAAAGTGATCGAACTCGCCGACGGGGAGGCGGACCGCGCCTACCTGCACGTCTATCCCGCAGGCCAGGGATGCTGCCGGACGGTTTACGGCCTCGCTTTCCTACCCCAGGTCGACGACGAGTTCGAGGTGTCCGAGACCCATGGCGTCAAGGTGGCGGTGGCCAACAAAACTCGCGATACGGTCCAGGGCGTCGAGATCGACTTCGTGCAGACACCCCAAGGCGACGGGTTCACGGTCATCAACCAGAACCCGACCGCCGGCGGAGGCTGCGGCTGTCACGGGGGTTAGTAGCAGTAGCCAGTAGCCAGTAGCCAGTAGCCAGTA
>JAPPFW010000029.1:73630-138386 GCA_028821575.1 bacterium
GCCCGTAGCCCGTAGCCCGTAGCCCGTAGCCCGTAGCCCGTAGCCCGTAGCCCGTAGCCCGTGAACGGCTAACACACGTCGCGCATCGTCCGCAAACCTATCTCGGTAACTGAATACCCGCCGGGTGTCGGGTGTCAAGATGGCAGGTTCCAGGTGTCGGCTAGTGGCTACACGTGGCTGATCGTGGGAAAGGACCTAGCTCGTTGGTCGAAGACCGTCGAAAGTTACCCAACCAGCAACTAACCAATCACCAGCCACCAACCAAGCTTCTGAGCTCAGCGAACCACGACCACAGGCGAAGGCCCGATGCACGCGAACACACCGCCAGGCCGCCACCTGACACCTGACACCTGACACCAGACACCCGACCGCCACATTCAACTGACCGATCCCACCGCTCGGGTTTGGTATCGGGCTACGATATCGCCGTACAAGGTCATCGTCGGGTGATGGCAGAGGAGGACAGCCATGTGGGCTTACATCCTGCGACGAGCAGCCCTCGGCCTTCTCACGCTGTTCGTCATCTCGATCATCTCCTTCGCCATCATCCAGCTACCGCCGGGTGATTTCGTGTCCACTGCCCTCGCCGAGTTGGCTGAGAGCGGAACCGAGACCGCGGACGAGTTCGCGGCGCAGCTCCGGGCGGAGTACGGCCTTGATCGGCCGCTCGTGGTCCAGTACGGCATATGGATGGGCCGGGTGCTGCGGGGCAACCTGGGTACGTCGTTCTTCTACCAGAAACCCGTAGTGGAGGTAATAGGGGATCGGTTGCCGCTCAGCATGCTGGTGTCGATCTCGGCGCTCGTCTTCACCCTGCTGATCGCCATCCCCATCGGGATCTACTCGGCGGTCCGCCAGTACTCGGTCGGTGACCACATCGCCACCTTCTTCGGTTTCCTTGGCCTGGCCACGCCCAACTTCCTTCTCGCACTGGTGCTGTTGTACGTGGGTTTCCTCTGGCTCGACGTCTCCCTGGCAGGTCTGTTCTCGGCCGAATACGCGACCGCGCCATGGAGCCTTGCCAAGTTTGGAGACCTGCTGGTTCACCTTCCGATTCCGGCCATCGTGCTGGGAACCGCGGGTGCAGCGCAATTGATCCGTATCACCCGGGCCAACCTGCTCGATGAGAAGCGCCAGCCGTACGTGACGACCGCCCGGGCGAAGGGCCTGTCGAACCGTCGGGCGATTGGCAAGTATCCGGTCCGGGTGACGATGAATCCGGTAGCCAGTTCAGTCGGTCTGCTGTTCCCCAGCATCGTCTCGGGCGCGGTGATCGTGTCGGTGGTGCTCAGCCTCCCCACGATGGGTCCGGTCCTGCTGAGTTCGTTGCTCAGCCAGGACATGTACCTCGCCGGGGCCATCATCCTCTTGCTGGGCGCTTTCACGGTGCTCGGGGTCTTCCTGTCCGATCTCGTCCTGATGTGGCTAGATCCCCGGATCCGCCATGGCCACTACTGAAGAGAGCCACCCGTCCCGCCCTACCGGAGGAGGTCTGCTGACGGACGGCGGCTCGGCGATGGACACCGACCGGGACGGCGTATACGTCGCACCGCAGTGGAAGCTCATGTGGTGGAGGTTCCGCAAGCACAGGGTGGCGGTGAGCGCCGGTGCGGTCGTGGGTGCCTTCTACCTGGTCGCCCTGCTCGCCAACTTCATCGCCTATTCGGATCCCGAGGACTCCCGAGCCGAACAGTCGTTCGTGCCGCCCAGCCCGATCCACTGGTTCCAGGACGACGGCTCCTTCTCACCCCATGTCCACCCGCTGGTTGGAGAGCGCGATCTCGAGACCTTCAAGAAGGTGTGGATTGCCGACGAGTCCGTGTCCATCCCGATCCGTCTGTTCGCTCGCGGTTACGAGTACCGGCTGTTCGGCGTGGTGGACACAGACATTCACCTGATCGGTGTCGCGGACGAATACGAAGCGGAGTCCACGATCTTCCTCCTCGGAAGCGACAACTTCGGCCGGGACATCTTCTCGCGGCTGGTCCTCGCCACCCGAACCTCTCTGACCATAGGCCTGGTCGGCGTGTTCCTGAGCCTCGTCCTGGGCGTGACCCTGGGGGGGATCTCCGGCTATTACGGCGGCATCACCGATTCGCTGATCCAGCGCGTGATAGAGATACTGCGCTCGGTTCCGGTGATACCCCTCTGGCTGGGGATTGCTGCGGCCCTTCCACAGACTTGGAGTCCTACCCGGATCTACTTCTCCATCACCATCATCATCTCGCTCATCGGATGGACAGCGCTGGCCCGCGAAGTCCGCGGAAGGTTCCTGCAGCTACGCCATGAGGACTTCATAATGGCCGCTCAGCTCTGCGGGGCCGGCGACGGCCGCATCATCCGGGTCCACATGGTACCCCTCATGACGAGCCACATCATCGCCGCCACCACCCTGGCGGTGCCGCTCATGATCATCGCTGAGACCTCTCTCAGCTTCCTGGGCCTCGGGCTGCGACCCCCCGCCATTTCCTGGGGTGTCATGCTCCAGGACGCCCAGAATGTCCAGACCGTTGCCCAAGCGATCTGGATGCTTATACCCGTGGCGCCAGTGATCCTGGCAGTGCTGACCTTCAACTTCCTCGGCGACGGTGTCCGGGACGCTGCCGATCCCTATGGAGCCTGACATGCGGACCGAACCCCCACTGCTCTCGGTGCGGAACCTCAGAACGTACTTCCTGGCCGACGAGGGAACCACCAAGGCGGTCGATGGGGTGAGCTTCGACGTGTCGGCCGGCCGGACGCTCGGGATCGTGGGAGAGAGCGGCTGCGGAAAGAGTGTCACCGCACTGTCCATACTGCGGATCGTCGACGACCCGGGACGGATCGTCGACGGTGAGATCCTCCTGTCCCGCAACGGCGGTAGTCCGGTCGATCTGGTGAAGCAGCGCAAGAACGGGAGGTTCATGCGCTCGGTGCGGGGAGGCGAGATCGGGCTGGTCTTCCAGGAACCGATGACCTCTTTCAGCCCGGTCCATACCATCGGCAACCAACTCGTCGAAGCCATTCGCCTTCACGACAGCCTGACGAAGAAACAGGCCAGGAACAAGGCGACCGATCTGCTCACCATGGTGGGAATCCCCCGCCCCGCGTCGACCATGGACCAGTACAGCTGGGAACTCTCCGGGGGCCTTCGCCAGCGTGCCATGATCGCCCACGCTCTGGCACCCGACCCCAGACTGCTCATCGCCGACGAGCCGACCACCGCTCTGGACGTCACGACCCAGGCCCAGATCCTCGACCTCATGATGTCGCTGCAGGAGGAACGGTCGATGGCCGTGATGCTCATCACCCATGACCTCGGAGTCATCGCTGAAACCGCCGACGAGGTGGTGGTCATGTATCTGGGTCGCGAGGTCGAGAAGGGTTCGGTGGAGGACATCTTCTACGATCCCCAGCATCCCTACACTAGGGCGTTGTTGCGTTCCATACCTGCGCTGGACGCGGCGCCGAAGGTCAAGCTTCCTGCCATTACGGGATCCGTCCCCCATCCCTTCGACCGCCCGACCGGGTGCGGCTTCCATCCCAGGTGCCCGGAAGCCATGGAAGGCTTGTGCGATATCGAAGAGCCGGCAACCTGGACACCCGCCGATGGCCGGGGAGTGGCCTGCCATCTTTTCGGCGATCACCAGGCGCTCGTTTCCCTCAAGGGGAGGCGGTCATGACCCCGCTGGGCGGCGCCGGCCCGAATCCCGATTACGAGAGCGAGAACATCCTCGAGGTCCGCAATCTCAAGAAACACTTTCCGATCAGGGTCGGGTTCGCGAGTCGGGTAGCGGGTCACGTGCGGGCCGTCGATGGGATCAGCTTCGATGTGCGCCGGGGCGAGACTCTGGCCCTGGTGGGTGAGAGCGGTTCGGGCAAGACCACCACCGTCCGCTGCATCGTGCGGGCTCTCGATCCCACCGGCGGCGAGATACGGTTCCGAACCGATTCCGGCTCATGGATCGAACTCTGCGATCTTTCCAGGCGGGAACTCCGCCCGCTGCGTCCTCAGATGCAGATGGTGTTCCAGGACCCTCGTTCATCCCTGAACCCCAGGATGACCGTGCTCGACATCATCGGCGAACCGCTGCTGCTCAACGGCATGGACAACCGGAGCGACCGCATCGATCGGGTCGAGGAGCTGCTCCGGTTGGTGCGTCTCCGACCGGAGTACATGCGGAGATTCCCCCACGCATTCAGCGGCGGTCAACGGCAGAGGATCGGAATCGCCCGGGCGTTGGCGTTGAACCCGCGACTGGTGATAGCCGACGAGCCCGTGTCGGCACTCGATGTCTCCGTTCAGGCACAAACCCTCAACCTACTGCTCGAGCTTCAGGAGCAGTTGGGTCTCACCTACATATTCGTCGCCCACGACCTGAGCGTGGTCAAGCACATCAGTGACCGGGTGGCGGTCATGTACGTGGGGAAGATCGTAGAGATCGGAGAACGCGACGATGTCTTTTTCGATCCCAAGCATCCCTACACAGCAGCTCTCCTTAACTCGGTGCCGCGCACCGACCCCAGATCGCGCCGGACGCGGATCCCACTGCGTGGAGAGGTGGCCGATCCAGCCAACCCTCCGCCGGGTTGCCACTTCCATCCGAGGTGTGCTCATGCCATCGAACGGTGCCGCACCGAGACTCCTGCCGCCGAGGTTCTGGACAGGGGACGGCGCGTCGAGTGCCTGCGCGTGACGGAGCTGGATCTCCCAGGTGTCGGTACTGGCTAACCCACTCTCCGCCCCCGCGTCCAGGGCTTCCCCAGCTACCTCGCGAACCCCAAAACCCAGTTGACACCGCGGTCGGCGCGTGGATATCGTGAATCGTTATCGGGATTTGATACCAACAGGACTAGGCCTACCGCTGGAAGGGCTGCCCCGACCCGTTGACGCGGAGGCGGAGGAGGTTCTTCGATGGCGGCTGACAACACCCGAGGTAGCGAGGGTCTCTCGAGACGCCGTTTCCTGAAGCTGGCCGGTGGAAGTGTGGGGGGCGCCATAGTGATCGCTGCCTGCGGCGCAGACGAGACCGATCCGGCACCCCAGACCACCGCCGCCGCCACGCCCACGAGCGAGGCCCCGGATACGACCCAGGCGCCCACCACGGAGACAAGCGCAGCCGCCGCCGCGGACGGAACCACCACCACGGCCGCTGCGGGTGAGGCACCTGCCACAACGGCTGCCGCTGTAGAGGAAACAACCACCACCACACGCGCCATCGAGCGGGGCTTGCCCGAAATCGAGGGTCACATCGTGATCACCGATCCCGCCCAGTATCCCACCAGCTTCAACGAGTCGCCTGAGATGGCGGCCCGGGTGGCTGCGGGTGAACTCCCACCAGTGAGCGAGCGCGTGCCCAAGAACCCCTTGGTGGTCGAGCCGGTCCATGAGATCGGCACGTACGGCGGCCGTGAGTTACGTCGCGGGTACATATCGACGGTCAACGACCGCCAGAACGCCAACCGGTTCAACGGCGGCCCCGACAACCTCATCTACTGGGACTACTTGCACAAGGAGCTCATTCCCAACATCGCGGCGGGCTTCGACGTCAACGGGGACGCCACCGTCCTGACGATCTACCTGCGCGAAGGGATGAAGTGGTCCGACGGGGCCCCGTTCACGGCCGACGACATCGTCTGGTGGCGGGATCACATGAGCCTGAACGCCGACGTGACCGCCCCACCGGGACAGTTGCGCGTGGGTGGCGAACACATGGCCGTTGAAAAGGTCGACGACTATACGGTCACCTTCACCTCGGTGGCTCCCTATCCTCTGTTGCCCCAGATCATGGCGGGTTGGGGCTCCATCAACGGTCAGACCATCACCGGCCAGTTCGGACTCGGGGGGTACGCGCCGGCCCATTACCTGCAGCAGTTCCACGCCGATTTCAATCCTGACGCCGACCAGATGGCCAAGGACGCCGGCCAGGAGAACTGGGCCGCCTACCTGAAGAACCGCAACACCTGGCAGTTCAATCCCGAACTCCCGACCGTGACGCCATGGGTGATGACCCGGCCAATCAACGACCCGCCATGGGAGTTCGAGGCCAACCCGTACAGCATCTGGGTGGACACGGCCGGCAACCAGCTTCCCTACATCCACAAGCTCAGCATGGCCGGCGCGGAGGACCGGGAAGTACTGGTGCTCAACGCCGTCGCCGGAGAGTACGACTTCCAGGACCGCCATCTTCAGGTGGCGAGCCTTCCGGTGTTGCTCGAGAACCAGGAGCGGAGCGGGTACACCATCCACCGGACCCCCGGTGAGGAATCCGACTTCGGGGTGCGGATCAACCTGGCCTACAACACGGACCCGGTCATCGGCGAGTTGATCCGGACCGCCGACTTCAGGAGAGCCCTGTCGATGGGTGTCGACCGGGACGAGATCAACGAGGCTATCTTCCTGGGGACGAGCCAGCCCACCTCACCGGCGCCTTCACCCAACAACGCCTACTACCCGGGCTCCGAGTGGACCACCAAGTGGGCCACCCTCGATGTCGGTGCAGCGAACGCGTTGCTGGACGGGATCGGCCTAACCGAGAAGGACGGTGACGGCTTCCGGCTGCGTCCGGACGGAAGCGGGGACCGAATCGTGCTGGTGTACGAAGCACCGGCCAGCTTCGCCGACTTCCCGGCTGCCGGACAGTTGATCCGGGAGCACTGGAAGGAGATCGGAATCGACCTGAGTGCCGGCCCGGCCGTGACCGGTGGGCTCCTGGTGGAGAAGGCCGAGGCCAACGAGATCATGCTCTCCGGTCATGTGGTCTCGTCCCCGGATCCGTTCCGGCAGCAGGACCTGATCATGCCGACCAGGACCAACAACTATCCGGGCCTCATCGGAATCCCCTACGCCAAGTGGCGTGCCACCGACGGCGCCGACGGGGTCGAACCGCCTGATCAACTGATGATCAAGGAGGGTTGGGCCCTGCTCGACGAGGGTCTGGTGGCCACGGACGAGGCCGAGAGGATCCGTATCGGCCAGGAGATCTACAAGCTCCACGTCGATCAGGTCTGGTCCATCGGGGTGGTCGGCTTCGGCATGGCGATCTACGGGATGTACCTGTCCAACAACAATCTGGGCAACGTCCCGAACCGGATCCTCAACACGCTGGACCAGCGCTCCCCTTCCAACGCCCTCCCACCGGGTTTCTACTGGAAGGCCTGATACCAACAATGCGACAGAGGGTGGCCCTCTCGGGCCACTCTCCTTGGTGGTCAGTGGTCAGTACAATCCAACATCAACTAGCAACGAGCAATTAGAAGGCAACGGGACGCCGCCGGCGTTCGATGCGAGCGAACGCGGCTATCCACAACCCCGACACGAGTATCAGAACACCGGCGAAGACCGCCTGGCCCCACGTTCGCCAGATGAGCGCGAAGAACAACAACACGATACCCAGACCCATCGGTATGAGAGCTATCCACTTGACCAGCTTCAGCACACTACACCCTCCTCAACACGAGGTCACCCTTCTCTACCGTGGCGTAGTCCGGCACGCGACTCGTTCCCATGGAATAGCCCCGCATGCCCGCCCCCAGGAACCTCTGCGCCCCCACCACCCTGCGAGCGGGCGTGCCTGGATCTCTCAGCAAGAACTTGCTGAACGGAACGCAGGGGTTGAGCACATCGGGAGGATCCAGTTCCAGTTCTCCCCCAGAGGTGCGGATGACAAAGCCTTTGGCGACATCCTCGTGATGCAAACGCTCCTCGGTGTCGACGACAATGTTCTCTCCGGCCGCGCCCAAGGGAGCCCATCCGAACTCACTCTCGATCAGCTTGTAATGCCTCGTGAAGCCGATGCTCAGGACCCTGTGAGGACGATGCTCGTTCGCCTCGGCGGGATGCCCCGAGTGATGACGATCGAGCACCCACCCACCGTCGATCGCGGCAATGACCCCGCCGCTGCCCACCTTCAGGGATTCCACTTCGATCAACGAGGTGGTCCTGTAAACCTTGCCGTCCGGGGTGACCACGTTGAGCTTTTTCTTCTGGATCTGGAGAAGCACTACCAGCCCGACCGGGACGAGCCGACCGTTCGAAGTCGAGGCCGGTGCCGGACCCCCGGCTACGTCGCTCAATCCGTCGCCCCTCGGATTTCCTCAGGGGTCATGCCATCGATACCCATGTCCTCCAGCGAGCGACCTTCACTCCGGTAGTCCCTTCCCGTAGCGGCACCCGCCAGAGTGATGACCGCGTCGATCACCGGAGTACTAACGCCGACCAGCCGGGCCATCCGGGTCATCGGAACCAGGCCCAGCGGCACATCCTCGGTGACGTAACGCCCCCGCATCCCGTCGGGGACGCCGATGCCCCTCATGACGTTCGATGCCAACTTCCTCTCCGTCTCCATGGTGTCGGACCCGACGATACCGTAGGAACGCTCCAGCCAGGCCTGATGGCTCCTAACGGGGACCCCGAGCGCCTGGCCGGCCTCCATCCTCTCGGCATCAAGCGCCTCCATCGCACGGACGACCGACGGCGTCAACCCGTCGGCGTAGAAGTCGAAGGCGCCCCCGTCCATGGAACCGGCGTTGAGCACCGCCACCACCGGATGCGCCACCGGGTTGATGTTGTCGAAGCTCGTCTCCAGGACCGAGGTGGCCGCCTCGACGTTTGGGAAGGCCTGTGCGAGCAGTTCGAGCACTTCCTGGGTCTTCGATGCGCCCAAGGCCGCGACCGAGAAGACCTTCTTGACCCCGCCCACATGGACTGTTCCCGGCTCCACGACCCGGCACGCGTAGGCCAGGGTGTTGGTCTCGGCCAGGCGAACGCGGGACGGAACTCCGAGGTCCGACCAGGTCCTCCTCACGTCCAGGGCTCCACCGAATCCGCCCGGGTGGAGCACCACCGTCTCGTCTCCGTCGAGCACTGCCGCCAGTTCGGAAGCTATGTACCGATGCGCAAAGCCGGGGACGGAAACGAGGATCAGGTCGGCGCCCGAGATGGCCCTGCCCATGTCGGTGGTGGCCATCTCGATGGGACCGGTCTCCTCGATCGCTCCACTCGCCCGGACCCTGCCCAGCGAGGAGAGAGGCTCGACTACCTCGGAGAAACGATCGTAGAGCCTCACGGAGTGACCGGCGTGTCCGAGACGTGCGGCGGTGGATTGGCCACCGTTACCGGATCCGAGAATCGCTACCCGCATGCGCCCACCATAACTTTCAGGAGGGTCGAAGCATCGTGCACCGTTTCGAGCCCGTCGACCAGATCCATTACCTCCGCGACCCGACCCCGGGAACCGGGAGGTAAGAAAGCCGACAACGAGGCTGCCCGGTCAGGGAGATGTGCCGGAAGGACCGAGAACCCACCTTCCAGTCTCTCAACCCGACCGGAAGTCGTGGTCACCGTCACCCTGGCGAAATAGGGATCGTCGAAGTGCCGGTAGTTGATTTCTACACCCGCCGGCAGAGGCGACCTCGCGGCGGCCGAACCCGGTCTCGCATCCGCTTCTCCTGGCTGCCGCCCTTCCATCACCTGCCCGACCTCCAGGCGTAGCGCGTCGGCCTGGGACAGGCGGCGACCGGAGTCCCGGAGGCAGGACCGGGCGGAGGTGTCCAAGCGCCTGCGAATCTCGGGTAGCAGGATCTCCACCCCAACCGGTCTGTCCATCCCGGTCGCCAGCAGGCCCGACAACCGTCCGGCCAGTTCGATCGGGACGAGCTGGTTGTGATCGACGGAGTGCCGGCTGACGATGGCCTGGTCAAGTCCGAACCTGGCGCCCAGGCCCGACAACGCGTCGTCCAGGCCCGCCGGAACCCAACCCAGAGTCGACCTGTACAAGCCGAACTCTCCCTCCAGCATCAGGTCGGCGGCCGGGAAACCCGCCTCAGCGAGGATCGCCGCGAATACACCGTTGCGCGCCAGCTGGGCATTGACGACCGCTTCCTCCTCGACGCCTTCGATCAAACCCATCGTCAGGTGGCAGGCCTGCCCGACGGCATCCGATGTCGTTGCTTTGTCGAGTCCGAGCATGCGCGCCGCGGTGCACGCCACGGCTACCGGCCCGAACACCGAGTCAGCCCGCCGGGCGGTCGTCGCGCCCCACGACGGGCTAACGGAGGAGAGTGCGAAGCCGGTGTCGTAACCGACGGCGATCGCGACTAGCAAATCTCGCCCGGAGAGGGTCCGACCCTCTGTAAGCGCCAGAGCCGCGGGCATGATCAGCGCCCCCGGGCGCATTCCCCCTGCCATGTGGTCCTGCCGCCCGGAGTTCTGCGTGCTCAGCGAGTTGGCGAACACCGCATCCAGCAGACTCAGGGACGGAGGCTGACCGATGGCCGAATTGTTGCCCGGTCTCCCGACCGGGGACGTTGCCGCAGACCGCCGACCCTCCAATGCCTGAGCGAGATGGTGGACCAGGAGATCCTTGGCCCGTTCCATGACCGTCCGGGGAAAGTCCTCGTACCTTGCCGCGGTCGTGTACGCGGCGATGCGCTGTGAAGCAGTCGATCCGGACCCACACCGGTAGGTCCGGCGCATCGCTCGTCCCGCTTGCCGGTCGGTGGCGAACCTCTCGAGCGCGGTCGACAACACCGACGCATCTCTCAGTTCCTCCAATTGCTCGACCAGGGATACGAAGCCCTCGACATCAGCCGGAGAAGCCGACGGAAGCCGGCCCGCTAACCAATCCCGGTGTTCCATCGGCGGCGTCGGGGAAGGGACATGCCCCTCCCGGACGTACTCTTGGCCGTCGGTAGTAACAACCTCGAGTCGCGCCGAGCGCAAGGGCAACCCGGTTACGAAATCCATGGACACACGATCGACGAGGTCCACGAAGTCGGAGGGTACGTCCGCGCGGTACCGGATCGGGTTCAGTTCCCCGTCGTACATCCATGCCGCCAGCAGGAAACGTGGCGAGGCGGAGCGGGTGAGATACCGGCTCTCGTAGGCGTCCCGGTACCGGCGGAAGTTGCGTTCGAAATCCTCCTCACGAGGCCGGCGCTCTTTGGGAAGCGTTAGCCGGATCGAAGCGACATCATGCCCGCTTATCCCGGTGGTCCGTATCAGGTCGTCCATCAGTTCGACCGGTACCACGTTGAAACCGCTGCACGGGTAGCGCTTCCGGAATGCGTGCGAGATCCCGAACTCTGTTCCCAACCCATCCATGGCCGAGACGACCTCTCCGGGAACCTCGCCCAGGTAGGTCTCGTACAAACCGAAAGGACCTTCGAGAACCGATGGGGTCGATCGGAACCCGGCTGAAGCCAGCAGCGCAGCCTCGACCCCGATGCGCGCGACCTGCGGATAGAGAACCCGAGCGAACGGAGTCCCCTCGATGAGGCCGACCGCACCGTTGGCCGCCAATCCCAGCGTGTGAGCCGTCCGATCCGCGTCGAACCCCGACAGGCGCGACGCCACCGCCGCCACGCCCACCGGGCCCACTACGCAACCGGAGCGGCGGGGTGTGCTGACCCCCCATGTCCAGGTGCCCCGAGCAAGGACCACCAGGACGTCATACCCGACCACCACGGCTGACAGCAACTCCCGACCGTTGATGGGTTTCGTCTCGGCGAGCGCTAGAACAGCGGGAAGGACCAGCACGCCCGGATGGGTGCCCCCCAGAGCCGCGTCGTCTAGCGCATCCTCGCCCATCAGCAGCGAATTGACGAACACTGCCTCGAGCAGCCCGTACCTGCCCGTGGCGCCCAGAACCCTGTGTCGCCCCCGTCCGCCCGATAACCTTCCGGCCAGGGACCGAGCCCTCCTTGCGCGCGGGTAGCACGCAGCGGCGAGCGCGAGACCGACGTGATGCACCAAGTGATCCTTGGCGAGCGCAACCATGTCGGGTGGTATCGCCTCGAACGGTAACTCCGACACGTGGCTAGCCAACCGGCGGGTCAGATAGACGGCTGGTTCACCGACGGTCGGCATCGACATCGGGCTACGATATCGGTTGCCGAGGTCATGGTCAATCGACCCGAGTCGTCACCATCGGCAAGGAGGCCGGCCAATCATGCTCGTCAGCGGTCCATCGGTAAGCGAGAGATTGGCTCGCCATATCGTCTCCCTGCGTTTCGAGGATCTGCCCACAGAGATCGTGGAGCGCGCCAAGGACCACCTCGTACACCATGTGGGTCTCGGTCTACAGGGCCGGAACAGCGATTACGGGAGAAGAGCGCGGCGAAGCGCAGCCCGGCTCAGCGAGACCGGAGGCCGCTTCTCGGCGATCGGTGAGGATCCGGCGCTGGGCCTGCTCGATGCGGTCTTCGTCAACTGCCTCTACATGCACCACAGCGGCCAGGACGATTCGGAGTCGGGCGGGACCCATCCCGGGGTCCTCGTGTACCCGGCTGCCTTGAACCTCTCGCAGGACCGCACCGTCAGCGGGAAGGAGTTCCTGGTGGCTTGCGTAATCGGCTATGACGTGTCGATGGTCCTGAGCGCCGGAACGTGGGCATGGACCTCCCCCGCCCCAAGGAGGAGCAATGCGATCTTCGGACCGGTGGCGGTCGCCGCCACCGCCGCCCGCGTGCTCGGCCTGTCCGAGTCACAGACTGTGGATGCCTTGGGCCAGGCCTGCCACGGAGCGCTGGGCCTGATCGAAGGCACCCGGTTCATATGGGTGGTATATCCGTGGGAGTGCCGGGCCGGGGTGTTCGCCGCCATACTCGCCGAGTCAGGCTTCCGGGCCGCGCCAAGCATGATCGAAGGCGATTTCGGCCTCTACCGGACACTGCTCCAGGAGGTCCCGTCCGGCATCGACGAGAGCCTCGCCACTCTGGGCTCCTACTTCCGCATCGTGGAAGCCCGGGTGAAGAAGTACAGCGCCAGCAACCTGAACGCGGGCATTCTCGACGCGACGAAGGGGGTGTGCGAGGCGGAGTCGATCCGGCCGGAGCATGTGGAATCGATCGTGATCGAACTGCCTGAGAGCCGCCGGACACGGGAGAAGCGCATGGAGGAGAACTTCTCGAGATACGTGGATCTCGCCTCGCGGTGCGGTTCGCTGCGCTTCCTGATGGCGCTGATCCTCCGCGACGGCGACCTCGACAGCCGTATCTACACCGCCCCCATCTCCGACGACCTCCGGGGGCTGATCGACTCGATCTCTCTGCGTTTCCTAGAGGGGGCACCATCCAATTACTACGGGAGGGTCACCATACGGACCACGGACGGCGGGGTCGAGAGGGTCGAGTACGGGAGCGAAGGCGTTGACTATCCGGAAGTGGACCGGGAGGGATGGATGTCCAGGTGCGTGGGTGACGATCCCTCGGTCGACGTTGATCGTATCCTGCAGATCGTCAGCGAATTGGAGCAACTACCTGACGCATCGATTCTGCTCCGGGCCCTCTCGGGCTGATCGTGTGCACGAGGATGGTCCGGCATGTCTGGGAGGGGGTTCCGAAAGGAGTCGGAATGGAGCGACCGGGGACTTTCATCGTGGTTACGACCGGCGGCTCGGCCCTGGTGACAGGACCGACATGACCAGCATCCGAGGTGGAAGGACCGTCTACGGGCTGGCGCTCGGCATCATCATGCTCGACACCAAGTTCCCCCGCCTGCGGGGAGATGTGGGTAACGCCCGGACCTGGCCCTTCCCGGTTTCCTACCGAATAGTGGAGGGGGCCATTCCCGAACGCATGGCCCAGGCTGATCCCGATCCCGAGTTGCTCGCGCCCTTTGTCGACGCCGCCCGCGCGCTGGAGGCGGAAGGCGTGCGAGCCATCTGCACCAGCTGCGGGTTTCTGGCGGTGAACCAACCGGAGTTAGCCGCTGCGGTGGAGACACCGGTCTTCTCGTCGCCGCTCCTCCAGGTTCCGATGGCTGCTGCCGCCGCGGGGGGCCGCAAGGTGGTGATCCTGACCGCCCGGACCGTGCTCACCGAACAGCACTATCGGGGAGCGGGCTGGTCCTCACAGGATTTGCCCGTGGTCCAGATGGCGCCCCCCGAGGACAGCCACTTCTACACCACCTTCGTGGGTAACACGCCCGAGGCGGACAGCCGAATTCTCGAGCAGGAACTTGCCGACCTGGCCAGGAGGGTCGTCTCCGAACAACCCGACGCCGGCGCGATCGTAATGGAGTGCGCCAACTTCCCGCCGTTCGGGCAGATTGTTCGGTCGATCACCGGCCTGCCGGTCTTCGACCTGTACACGATGGGGATGTACGCCTACCTGGCGAGTTCCGGCACCGAGTTCCCGCGAACCCTGTAACCCAATGAACACGCCGGCGAGGGGATCGAACGAACCGCAGCGGGCCCGGATGGGCATCGGTGCGATCGCCGCGGTCTTCTTGAGGATGGGGGTGGTGGCGTTCGGAGGGCTTCTCCTGCTTCTCGTATTGATAGAACGCGAGCTCGTGGACAAGCGCCCCGCTCTGACGAAGCGGCAGATCACCGAAGCCGTCACCTACACGCGCCTCCTTCCCGGTTCAGGTGGCCCTCTCGTGGTGTCCTACCTCGGCTACGTGCTACGGGGGGTCGGCGGGTCGGGGGTCGCCACGCTGATGTATCTACTCCCCGGGATACTCGTCATGACCGGGCTGGCGGTGGGGTTCGTGGCCATCTCTACCCTTCCATTGCTCAGCCCCGCCATCGAGGGCCTCCTGGCTGCTGTGGTAGGCATCCAGACCGTATACCTCTACCGGTTCGCCCGGAAGGCGATCATCGACGCGGTCACGGCCACTATCCTCGTAGCCGGGCTGTGCGCGACGCTCCTCCTCGATGTCAGCGCGCCGCTAATCGTTCTGCTGGCCGGGATAGTGGGGATCCTCCTGTTCACCGGGAGCCTCGGTGCGGAAGTTGCGGAGTGATGGCTGAACTGCTGGACCTGTTCTGGCAGTTCATGCTGTTCAGCCTTCTCGCCTTCGGTGGAGGGGGAACGGTTCTAGGCCTGGTGGACCGGGTAGCCGTGGCGGACAAGGGATGGATCACCCCGGCAGAGTTCTCGGCGGCGGTCGGCTTCACGTTCATCACTCCCGGACCGATCCTGGTTCTGGCGCCCTTCGTCGGCTATCTCGTAGCCGGAGTTCCGGGCGCGTTGGTCGCCACCCTGGGCGTCTTCATAGTCCCCTGGGCGCTGGCGATGGGATCGGCCCACCGGCTCCGGCAGTACCTACACCATCCCCGGCTCAGAGCCTTTGGCAAGGGCGCGGGACCGGCCATCGTCGGTCTGTTCAGCCTGGCCGTTCTCACAATCGCCAGATCCAGCATCTCCAACGTGGCAATGGTCGTCGTGGCGCTGCTTGCTGGGGTCCTGATGACGAGGACGAAGCTCCATCCGATCCTCATCCTGGTGGGTGGAGCGCTAGCGGGCCTGGTGCTTGGCATCCCCGGCCTCGGCGATGCCATACCGGAGGTCCGCATCCCCTAGCCGAGAAGTTCCCTAGGGATCGGATCCGACCTACGTACTCTTGCCAACGGGAAAGACACGACCCAACAGGTTCCGACTTGGGTCAGTGGTCAGTGGTCAGTGGTCAGTGGAGTAGTACATTACCTATTGCTATAGTAAGTTAGTTTACCTGACACCTGACGACGGTCCACGAACCCCAAGCCACCAGCCACCAGCCCTACCTGCGGTCCAGGAGTCGGAAGCGGGAAGGACGGAAGGGAGCCATGTCCAGGGATGGATCCTCGTTCGACACAAGTTGCCCGATGATCTCACCTGTGATCGCCGCCAGGGTGAAGCCGATGTGGCCGTGTCCGTAGGCCAGGAACACGTTGCGTTGGCGGGGCGCCCGGCCGATCACAGGCAGGGAGTCGGGATGCGACGGCCGGTAGCTCATCCAGCGCTTCGCTCCGTGGGTTCTCAACTCGGGAAACACCAGCTTGGTGGCGTCGACCAGCCGGTCAGCGCGCCGGTAGTCGGGCGGCGCCTCCAAGCCGGCCAACTCGTCGGTGCCGGCCAGGCGAAGCCCGTTGGGCAGCGGGGTCATCCCGAAGTGGTAGTCCATGGAGATGATAGGGAAGGGAAGCTCGACGCCCGGATCGGGCAGGTCGACTCCGTACCCACGCTCCGTGTCCAGGGGGGTCGTGAAACCGAGCATCCTCGTAAGCGACTTGGACCACGCGCCGGCGGCGATCACGACCACGTCGGCATCCATCCTCCCGCCGGTCGTCTCGGCACCCACGACCCGGCTGCCGGACCTGACGAACCCGGTCACCTTCCCCGCCACGCGACGGCCGCCCTCGGACACCATGAGGTCCGTCAGTGCCGCGCACAGCACTCGGGGATCCGCCCAAGGACCTCTGGGGATGTAAACACCGTGCCGGAAGCGGCCCTCCAGGATCGGGGACAGCTCGGCAATCCCGTCCGCATCCAGAACTCTCATGTCGATGCCTCGCCTCCGCCTGGTCTCGATGGCGAAGGCGGCCTTGGCGAACACCGCGTCGGTTCCGTACCCGAGCAGGTGGCCCCCCTCTATTACTACTCCGCCGCAATCGTCGGAGGGGAGCACATCCTCCCATGCTCTGAGTGCCTGCTTGACTAGGCCGGCAATGGCGACCGAAGCCCGCTCGACCTGGGCCGGCCGTCCGGAGGCAATGAACCGAAGCAGCCAGGGCAACATCCGCGGTAGGTAGGGCCAGCGGATGGCCAGTGGAGAGTAGGGATCGACCAGCATCCTCGGCACCGACCGGATTACCCCCGGCGTCGAGGTCGGAAGGCAGTTGCCCACCGAGAACAGCCCGGCATTGTGGCCGGATGCGCCGTCACCAGGCTCGCCGGGATCCACCACGGTTACTTCGTAGCCCCGCCGGAGCAGATGCATCGCGCAGCACAGACCAACTGCTCCCCCACCGGCTATAACCACGCTCTTTCCGACCCGGGACGGCATCTATGGGCCTCCGATATTGAGATGCGATATCGAGCTTCGAGCATTATGGTACGTCCCACCGAGGCGTGGCGGATCGGAGGATCGTTGAGTTCCGGGTTCTCTCCCAAGGAGTTCTACGGCGGCATGATGAACAGCCTCGCCATGCAGGTTGCCAGGGATGAGGTGGCCTGGGCGGATCGCCACCGAATGCCTGACACTCCGGTCGACACGCTCCTGGCGTTCGGCTGCGCCGTCCAGCACACTCCGCACCTGATGCGTGCCGCCGTGAGGGTCTTCGAAGTGCTGGGTATCGAGCACCAGGCAGTCGTCGGGCGGCAGTTCTGCTGTGGTAGACCCTTCCAGCGGATCGGGAAGGTCAAGGCCGCCGACAACATAGTGGGCAGTTCCTACGCCCGCTTCGCGTCCTACCGTCCGCAGACGATGGTGCAGTGGTGCGGGGCGTGCATGATCACCTACATCGACGTCGCCAGCCGGCGCATGGCCGCCCCGTTCGAGGTCATCCACGTGTCCACGTACATGGCCCGCGTGCTTCGCGAGCGGGCGGGCAGCCTTCCGTGGCGGGAGCACGACCGGTTACCCGTCTTGGTCCATCGCCATGTCCAGCCCAAGGTCCCCAACGATCGCTCATCCGTAAATAGCGGAAAACCCGGCCGTGACCAGGTCACCGACGCCACTATCGAGGCGGTCGACGAGATCCTCTCGCACATCCCGGGAGTCCAGAACCTGGGGATCGTCGAACCGCCATCGACCGGCGCTCCGTGCGATCTCAAGAAGGTAAACGATCGCTTCGTGGGCTTGGGCGACATCAGTTCCGACGCCCATCGGACGATCCTACGGGATCTAGCTGAACAGGCCGATCGCACCGGGGCGGAGATCGTCGTCACGCCCTACCACGCCTGCCAGAAGCAGTGGTCCAAGCTGGCGAGCCACAAGCTGGGGGTCCGCCATTGGATGTCCGTACTCGCCGATGCCCTCGGGGTGGGCGTCGAGGACCGCTTCCAGGCCTACTGGCGCCTGGCGGATCCGGAAGCCATAGTGAGATTATCCAGGCCCGCCTGGAGTTCGTGGGGGATAAGCCCCGAAGATGCCTACGAGCACGCTCGGACCCACTTCACCGCAGCATTCTCGGAGAGCATCCACGACTGCGAGTGCGGCGGCTCGGGCTGCGGCGCACCCGTGCCCGAGTTGGTCTGGCCACTTGCTGACCAGGTGAGCTAGGCGCGCCGAAAGTTAAGCGCCATCACCACCTATCAACTACCGACTATGAGCTATAGGAACTAATCACCTGGCAGACAGCCGTGCCAGAGAGCGAGCCCTGCTGCTCTCCTGCAAGAGGCACAGCCAGACAATGCCGTGAGCCCGGGCATCATCGAACGTGTCGAATACTGCCACGACAGAAGGGGAGGCCATGCGTCCAACCCCTATCTCTCAGCCGGCGGACGGATTGCGCCGGCCACCATGTTCCGAACCTGCAGACCGGTCTGCGGCGGTCCTATGCGAGATCGAGGACGGGAAGTTCCATGCCGGCTTCCAGCGTTGCGGTCCATGAAGTGTCGCAGGCCGCCCCGGCATCGGCTCCGGCGGAGTGGGCACCCGTTGCCGCCTCGACGCAGTTGCCCTCGCAGGGACAGCGTTGCACCTGGGACGCGTACTCGGGCATGAAGTGATGGTTCACGATGTGCCGAGCCTCCTTCTCATCCATCCCCCATGACGCCCAGTGGCGCCTGGTCTGCTCGAAGATCATCTCCGGATCCCCCAGCTTCCAAAGGGTCTGGAAGCGGTCGGGAATCCTGATTCCCAGCGCTTCGGCGAGCAGCGACTGGTAGTGAATGACAGGAAGACGGTCGCTCCCGAACTTGCACCACTCCCGGTGGCACATGTGGTGGTGGGTCAGGATCGCGTCGGCCCCCAGCGCATCCGCCTGGGCCTGAAGGTCGTGCTGCACTTCCACGTACTGTTCCGGGGTGATGTCGTTGAGAACGCTGGGCTCTCCGGGGCCCTTGGTCGCGCAGGGCTGGCCCAGCGAGGGACTGTTCACAAGACCCACATACTCGATCCCCGGGATCAACTCAAGCGTCCTGATCACCGCCGACTTGGCCGCTTCCTTGGTGGGATGGACCTCGGCGCCCTCGGCATGGAGCATCACCCGGCGCGGTATGGACTTGCGCCACGGTATGTCGTCACCCATCTCGACCAGGCGGTCGGCCAGGTAGTCCGTTATGTGGATCACCTCGAAAGGGGCCTGGCCGCGCTGCTTCGAGATCACCTTCACGTGGTAGTTGAACTCGATTAAGCACGAACCGCAGCACTGCACGTTGACCTCCGGCTGCCACGAAGCGAACCTGTCGATGGCCCGCGCCGCCATCGCGTCGCCGACGTGGCCCTTACCGAAGCGTTGGAAGGGCCTGCCGCAGCAGTACTTGTTACCGGCCACCGCGACGAAGTCGACTCCAAGCGCTTCGAACAGGGCGACCTGGGTGAGCATGAGGTGAGGCGTGTTCTGGACGCCGCAACTCAGGTTCAGGACCACCTCCGCCCCTTCGGCCGGTTTCGAGTACCGCTCCAGCCAGGTGACCTCGTCTCGCGAGATCTGGAGGCGTTCCGAGTTGAGGTGATCACGATAGAAGCGGGTGAAGCTGAACTCCTTGGCCCGCGAGAGATCGAAGTCCTCACCTGCCGCGTTCTTCGTGACCATCCGGTCGTCAACCACCATCGTTCCGTTCCTTTTCGTCTCGCTTCAACCTACTAGGGAGCTCGCTCCGGCGCCCGGACATCAGCGGGGCGCCGCAGCCTTAGCGAGCTGCTCCATGCCCCGCCGTATTGCGGCCCGCTCCGCACCGCCGCCGACCCTTCCCAGGGCCAGGCCGTGCCGTTCCCGCACCAACTCGACCCGCTCGTCGAGGGGAAGTAACGGGCAGTTCTGACACAGCCGACCCAAGCGATCGTCCAACCGGTAGGTAAGACAGCACGCGTGGCGGCGGTGGATGCCGTGGGGGAACATCGGGTCGTCGATCTCATCCCACACCACGAGGCCCCGTAGCGGGTTGGGTCCAGGTACCCCCGGTATGGCCGGAGCGCTCAGCAACGCCCGGCGGTCCTCCACGTAGGGTCGGCCAGCCCCGGCGAGGTACTCGTCGGCCGAGTCCGAGACCATCCCCACCCATTCGGCCGCGTTGGTCCACAGCAGCCGTTCCGAGACCCGGGTCAGGCTGCGAACAGTCTCGAAGAAGGGCGCGAGGTGCCGGCCGTACAGGGTTTCCCAGGCATGCGCCCGGACCTCGGCCAGGGTTGCCGCGGTCTCGGCGTCCACCTGCCACGGCGTCAGCCGCTCGCCGGTCACCAGTGCTCCCTCTCCGAGATCGTCCAGTACGAGTGCGAACGGGACAGACACACGGGTGACGATCCGGCAACGGCGCGGTGACAGGTCCAAGGCCACACCATGGGCCAGGGCACAGAGTGCCGCTACGGTCACGCAACCCGTGTAATGGCGGGTCAGCCGCGAGACGGCGATCCGCAGATCGATGTCCACCTCTGAGCGGTCATCCAGATGATCAGATGGATCCGCGAGCAGCAACTCGCGGTCCACCGTATGGGCCGCTGCTATCGCCTGTCCCAGGAAGTCCGGTTCGAAGTAGCGAGTGGCCGGAACGGCCTCTGGAGACCCCGGGTCGTCGAGTAGGTAACGCCCCTGGAACCAGCGCCCGAGCCGCCCGATGCCGTCCGCCAAGGATCGCTTCCAACCGTCGGCCTGCATCAGAGCGTCGCTAGCAAGCCACCACCGGCCGCGGTCAGGATGACGACCAGCCAAGGGGGGAGTTTCCAGAACGCCAGGAGTCCCAGCGCGACGAGCGCCAACCCGAAGTCCTCGGGACCGAGGATGGCGCTCGACCAGAGAGGGTCGTACAGCGCCGCCAGCAGGACCCCCACAACGGCCGCGTTGACCCCGCGCAGCACTGCCTGTACTTCGGGGCGGGCGCGGAGGGCGCCGAAGGTGGGGAGAGTGGCGACCACTATGAGGAAGGAGGGCAGGAAGATGGCCAGCAGGGCCAGCAGAGCACCGCCGATCCCGTTCGGCTCGGTACCCAGGGAAGCACCGAGATAGGCCGAGAACGTGAAGATCGGCCCCGGCACAGCCTGGGCTGCGCCGAATCCGGCGATGAAGGTCTCCTCGTCGACCCAGCCCGGACCGACGACCTCGCTCTCGAGCAAGGGCAGGACGACAGGGCCTCCCCCGAACACCAGTGCTCCAGAACCGTAGAAGGCATCGGCAGTCCCGATGGCCGGAGCGTCGAGTGCCGCCCTGGCCACTGGCAGCAGGGCCAGCAGCGCGAAGAACAGGACCGCGCTGACAACCGCGGCCCGGCGTCCTGATCCGAGCTGGTACGAGCGGGGAGCGGCGGCTTCCCGGCGCAGGAAGAACCAGCCCACGATCCCCCCCAGAACGATGACGACCACGATCGTGGTTCGTGCCGACGAGGGAAAGGCGATCACCGCCAGCGTCGACAGGACCGCTATCGAACTGCGAAACCGGTCCGGCGCCAACTGGCGCCACAGCTTCCAGACCGCGAGGCCTACCACCGGAACCGCCACCACCACCAGCCCGTGGATCCACCCGGCCGCCTCCTCGGTGAGGCGGGACGCTGTCAAGCCCAGCACTGTCATGATCACGGCGGAGGGCAGCGTGAACCCCAGCCAAGCGATGACCCCGCCCCACAGACCACCCCGAGCCATCCCGATGGCCATACCCAGCTTGCTGCTACCCGCCCCGGGGAACGCCTGCGAAAGCGCTACGAGATCGGCGAAGGTCTCCTCATCGACCCAGCGGCGCCGTTGAACGTATTCGTCCTGGAAGTAGCCGATGTGGGCGATGGGGCCACCGAACGAGGTGAGCCCGAGGCGCAGGGCTACCCAGAAGATCTCGATCAGCGGGCCTCGTTCCGGAATGAAGGTCGCCGGGGCGGAGCCGGCCTGGTGGTCGTTCGGGTTGCTATCGTCCGTCACCGTTGTCCCCTGGTCATGCATCGCGGGCCAATATCGGGCTACGATACCAGGCATCCAGAGGACGAACCGCAACCCACCCAGCGACGAACAGGCGACCAGATGAGCAAGACCGACCGAATCGAGGGCCATCCCACCTTCGAGGCCCATAGCAGGCTCTTCCGCGACATCCTGCTGGGTTTCGTGAGGGTGCATGTGCTCCACTGCGCCAGTAGAGGTCCCGTATACGGGGTTGCGCTCAACGAGGAACTGGCGGTCCACGGCTACAACCTGTCACCGGGAACCCTCTATCCGCTCCTCCACGGGCTCGAGGACATCGGGTTCCTAGAGCGGACACCGGAGGTCGTCGGCGGCAAGGTTCGGAAGTACTACTCGCTCACCGACCGGGGTCACCAGGCTCTTGAGGATCTCCGCTACAAGATTCGCGAACTGGTCAGCGATGTGCTGGATGGTGAGACGGTACCGGCGGGATCCGGTTAGACGCCCCGGATCGGCGCCGCGCCCGATGGGGAACGGTCGGCTTCCCGAACGCCGGGGTCTCCCATGAGGATCGGGCTGATGGCTTCGATTTCGGTTGCCGGCGAGCCGACCCTCCAGAACATCACGAGAGCCATCGTGCGGGCTGAAGCAGCCGGGTTCGACACCGTATGGGCCTCCGGGCGGATGGACGCCCTAACGCAACTGGCTCTCGCCTCCCTTCGCACTACCCGTGTCGAGTTGGGAACAGCCATCGTGCCCACCTATCCCCGCCATCCGCACGCCTTGGTCCAGCAGGCTCTGACCGTCCAGATCGCCTGCGGGAGGAAACTGACGCTGGGGGTGGGGGTGAGCCACGACACTTCGATGTCATCCCTCGGCTTCGACTGGTCAGCACCGGTGCGCCACGCCCGCGAGTACCTGAGCGGTCTGAATGGGCTGCTGGCAGGAGCGGAGGTGACGTTCGATGGGACCGACTTCTCCCTATCGAAGGCAACTGCGCCGCTTGCCCACCTGACGGCTACCCCCCAGGTGCTCCTGGCGGCGTTGGGTCCGCAGATGCTGCGGGCAGCCGGATCGCTGGCGGACGGAACCATCCTCTGGCTGAGCGGCGCCCGCTATGTGAGAACCGTGGCGGTGCCGGAGATCCGGGCGGCGGCGGAGCGGGCCGCGAGACCTGCACCCCGTGTGGTGGGGGGTGCCCCGGTGTGGGTGACCGACGAGCGGGCAAAGGCGTACCACCACGCCGAGCGGGCTCTGCAGGGTATCGGAAGCAGGCCGGTCTACCGGTCGGTGTTGGACCTGGACGGATCTTCCAGCCCGGCTCAGGTGGCTCTGATAGGCGACGAAGACCTGGTGGCGGAGCGCTTGGAGGAGTTGGCCGAAGCGGGCGCCACGGACTTCGCGGCCCAGATCCTCGCTTCCTCGCCGGAGGAGTACGACCGGACCCATTCGTTCCTGGCCGGCTGCGCCAGCAGTCACCGGCCGGTCACCGACCGGTGATGCGCGCTCCGGCCATCCCGGCCTCGCCGCCAATCGCGTAGTAGACGTAGACCTCCTCGCCGTCCGCGAGAATCGCCGGGTCTCGCAGCTGGAGGAATCGGCGGGGCGGACGAGCCTCCCTCCGACGGAAGCAGGGGGAGTCGTCCACCCTTGCAGTCCTCGGTGGGCGCTAGGCCGGTTAGGGGCGGCGACGCGACCCAGGAAAGCCACTCGTCTCCGACGTCCACGACAGGATGCTCTATCCGCTCGGGCCGATCGCCCAAGCAGGCGTCCGATCCTCACCTCGTGGCTCTTATGACAGTTGCCGATATCGGACTACGATAACGAGCCAAGACAGTCGCCGCGAGAGGAAGCGAGGAGGCCGGTTGTGGATTGGGACCTGTTCGTAGTGCATTGGCTTCACGTCGCCTTCGGGATCTTCTGGGCCGGGTCGATCGCGTTCACGAGGGTGACGCTATTCCCAGCCCTGGCCACGCTTCCCAAGGAACAGGCAGTCGCCGCAAGGAACACCCTGTTGACGGGAAATGCGAAGCGGATCACTTTGATCACGGCCGCCGGGACGGTGATAACCGGGATCCTGCGGGGCCTCATGACCGGTGTATTGGATCAGTTGGACACGTCCTACGGATGGATTTACATGCTGTCGGGCGTCATAGCGATCCTGATGTTCCTGTTCCTGCTCGACTGGTCACCCAAGCCGGCCGTCCTACGCCACATCTACCTGGCAGCCTTTCCGGTGCTCTTCACGATGATGGTGCTGATGCGTTTCGGAGGCTTCTAGAAGGCCGATGGCCGGTCGGGTGCTTCCTCCTCCACTCGGCCGGCCATCAGGCACAAGGTGAGAGCAACAGCCGCCGCCACAAGAAACCCGATCGAAAGTGATGTCACAGTACCGTCGTACGCGCGATCGATCACTGAGCCGAGCAGCGCCCCACCCCCCGTGGACATCGACCCAACGACCGAGCCGGCGGTCCCTGCCTGGTCCCCCATCGGATCCAGGGCAAGGCTGTTCAGGTTCGCAACCACCAAACCATGCATTGCAGCGATGATCGAGAGGACAACCAGGAAGAAGGCGAAGGCTGGTATCCCGTCCCCGACCTGCGTCCCGATCGTCAGTCCGAGCGCCGCCAACAGGTAGACCACGAGGGTCGCCACTACCACGCGCTGGGTTGTCAGGGTCTCGACCAGTAAGGCGTTAGCAACCATGGCGGCGCTCATGAGCGCGGTTATCCCCGCGAAGATCCACGGAAACAGGTGGGCCCGGCCGAAGATGTCGGAGAAGATGAGTTCGGAACTCGCCATGTACGAGAAGAAGGCTCCGAAACTGAGAGTCATAGCGAACGTGTAGAGAACCGTCCTCCGGTTGCGGAGGACCCGCAGTACGGACCGACCCAAGTGGGGAGCCAGCCACCCGTCCGATGGGCCGGCCGGCCGGGTCTCCCCCAACCGGGTTGCCCATACGGCTACGCCCACCGCTAGGCCGGCCGCCAACCAGAACACTCCCTGCCATGAAGTAGCACTCACCATGGCGGCGCCCCCCACCGGAGCCAGGATGGGAACGATGGTGAAGACGGCGAACACCGACGACATAATCCTCGCCATACGGTCGCCTTCGTAGAGGTCCCTCACGATCGCCAATGCCAGTATCCGGGGGCCGGCGGCCCCCGCACCCCACACACTCTGGGTCGCCATAAGCAGGGGAATCGAACCGACAGCGGTGGCGAGCGCCGACCCGGCTGCCCCCACCGCGTATACCGCGAAGCCCACCCGAAGCGCCGGTTTCCTTCCGAACCCGTCCGATAGCGGTCCGTAGACCAGCGTGCCACCAGACAGACCGAGGATGTAGGCCGTGATCGCCCGAGCCAGGCGGTTCGAGTCTTCCGCGAGACCGAGAACCGGGCGCATTTCCCCGAACGCAGGCAGCACGAGCCCGATACCGAGCGCCGATAGCGCCATCGCGAACGACAGGAGAGCTATGAGTTCCCCCTCTCGCATGCTCCCTTCGGGTTGAGCCATGGTCAGAGTGGCCTCCCGTCAGTCACGTGGCCCGCGCGTGGAAGCCGCGGCTCGGCGCTGCGGACCGTTCTGGACGAAATCGGATACCGATATCGGATAATATAAGGATCGTCCCGGATGGAGTTACCCAGTGATCGACAAGACGAAGTTCGACGTGAAGGGCTACTACACGGCCATGGCCGAGAGCAAGTCTCTACTCATCGCCCGAGACGATCTCAAGTGGACTGAGAGGTGGGAAGAGCCCGACCGTCCCTACGACGCACTACTCGCCTACGGGTGCGCGGTCCAGCACACCCCCCATCTCATGCAGGAGGCTGCCAACGTCCTCGACGTCTTGGGCATCGACTATTTCGCGGTCACCGGCCGCCAGTTCTGCTGCGGGCGACCTTTCGAGAAGATGGGCAAGGACGGCGCGGTCGCCGACCGCATTTCCGGCAAGTCCTACCGGCGGTTCATGTCATACCGCCCCAAAGTTGCGGTGCAGTGGTGCGGCGCCTGCATGCGCCAATACCTTGACACGATCAGCGCCCAGCAGGATCCCCCGTTTGCGGTGGTGCATGTCACCAAGTTCCTTGCTGATCTGCTCAAGGCGAGGGGCAGCGAAGTCCCGTGGGTACGGGAGGTGAAGGCTCGAGTACTGCTGGAGGCCCATCACGACCATGCGCAAGCCGACATCGACACCGCCTCGATCCTGCGTATCTTCGAGATGGTTCCGGGTGTCGAGTTCGCCGGCTTCATCGAGCCCCCCTCCGCCGGAACCCCTTGTGACCTCGAAGGACCCAAGGCAGTGGGAGTGCTCAACAAGGTCGACAACGAGACCTTCCAGGGCGCCATCGAGGAACTGGAGGACCAGCTGGAAGCAGCCGGGGCCGACACGCTCGTGACCCCCTACCACAAGTGCCAGATGGAGTGGTCCAAGCTCTCGACCAAGAAGATGGCCATCCGCGAGTGGATCTCACTGGTTGCCGAAGCGATGGGTGTGGGAGTCCAGGATCGCTACACGATGTACTGGCACCTGGGCGACCCCGCGAAGATCGCCGAGGAGTCCCGACCGCAGTGGGAGACCTGGGGTTGGACCGAAGAGCAGGCGATTGAGGCGGCCCGTCGGCACTTCGTTCCCGAGTACGCGATCGATGTGCACCATTGCGATTGCGGTGGGAGCGGCTGCGGCAGCGGCGGGGCGGACCTCCTATGGCCCGGACTGATCGACGTGGCCTCGCTCGTCTAGATGATCAGTTCCCGGCTCTTAGTCGGTAGTTGATAGTTGACGACCCCTTGGAACTACTCGTCTAGCTAACGGCAGGACCAAGCCGGACCGTGCCGATCGTATCGGTTCACAACCGCACCGTGGGCAGTCGCCTCAGCTCGCGGTTGACCGGGTCGACATGGATTCCTGCAGATTCCAGGGCGGTGGCGCCCAGTAGCGGATCGGAGTGAGGTTCGCCGAATATCACGGTCGCGCCGACGGTCTCACCCATGATCTCGAACTCGGCAACCGTGACTTCGAACCGGACTCTTGTACCGTCAGCAAGCTCGTATTCACGGGAACTCCGCGGCGTGAGACCGATGGATTCGAGCCACGGTCCGGGAACCAACGAGTCGATGGCTCCCGTATCCACCAGAAACCGGCCTCGCCACTCCTGGTCCGGCGCGGCAGGATTCCGTACGATCACGTTCGCGTAGGTCATGCCCATGGTCGCTCCTTTGCTCAGCAACTATAGTAGAGTTACTGATATTCTAACAATCGCAGAATATTATCAGAACCAGCTCAGGAAGCTGGAATCCGAGGGATGCGAGCCCGAGGCAGACCGCCGCTCCCGGTGCCGCCCGATCGATCCGGGATTAGTCGAGCCCTCCGGTTGGTGACGGGCCGCCCTGCTGTGGCCCGGACTCATCGACGTGGCCTCGCTCGTCTGAGCCCGGTCAAAGCGCGAAGCCGAAGTCCCTGGCCGCCTCCATCAACTCCAGTTTGTCATCGTGCGCGCCAGAACGGCTTCCAATGATGAGCGCGCAGTTCACCTCGAAGGTCCCACCCGGGAACTCGCGCCTGCGGCTCCCCGGGATGACGATCGAGCCGGGCGGCACCTCGCCCCGGTAGGTGACAGGCGGACTCCGGGTGACGTCGATCACATGGGTGGAACCCGTTATCGAATTCTGGGCGGCGATGACCGCTCCCTCGCCCACGATGACCCCCTCCACGATGATCGAGCGGGATCCGATGAAGGCGTCGTCCTCGACGATCACCGGTCTCGCCCCGGCGGGCTCCAGCACGCCCCCGATCCCGACTCCACCCGAGAGGTGGACCCTGCGGCCGATCTGGGCGCCGCTGCCCACCGTTGCCCAGGTGTCCACCAGGGTTCCCGTGGCTACGTAGGCGCCGATGTTGACGAAGCTGGGCATCATCACCACCCCGGGTTCGAGGTGGCTTCCGTAGCGAGCGATGCCACCGGCGACCACCCGGTTCCCGCGAGCCCGGTAGTCGTGCTTGAGGGGCAGCCGGTCATAGAACTCGAGCGGTCCCGCGTGCAGTGTCTCCATCTCGGTGACGCGGAAGTAGAGGTTGATCGCCTGCTGGATCCAGCCATGAACGACCCACTCACCGTCGACTTTCTCCGCCATCCTGATCACACCCTGATCGAGTAGTGACACGGCCTGCTCCACGGCAGCGACTTCGTGTACCTCAAGCTCGGACGAGTGCTGGGCAGCAGCGGCGATCACCTCTTCGAGATCGTTGACGCTCGGGCTCATCTGTGCTCCTTCCTGGGTGGCTTAGTCGGCGCCCTCTATCGACGCACCACCAACGGAACGGTCCAGAACCACATCGACCACGTAGGGACTCGAGGCTTCCATCCCTCGTTTGATCGCCGGCCCCAAGGTTCCCAGCGCATCCACCCTCTCCCCCGGAACTCCCATCGAACCTGCCAGCGCCACGAAGTCCACCTCTGGGCCGTGGATGTCTATGCCGGGAAGATCCGACCCCCCTTCGCTCCACGGTCCACCCATGCGGTTCACGATCAATTCCAGAACCCGGTAGCCGCCATTGTTCAGAATGACGACGAGCACCGGCAAGTTGCGATTGGCAAGGTTCCACAGCGCGTGCGGGTAGTAGAGAAAGGACCCGTCGCCTACCGCAACCACGACCTTCCGATCAGGCTGCGCAACCTGCAGACCTGCCGCGGCGCCTACCGAGTACCCGAGGGATATGCCGTTGGCGCCGAAGTAGGAGAGCGGGTCGGGGAAGTCGAGGATGTTCACGAACCAGGGCCGGTTCGATATCGTCTCGTCCACGAAGATCCCGCCGGCCGGTATGGTGTCCCGGATGGCCGCGGCGACCCCGACGGCGGTCAGGCTTCCGCTCGCTACCTCCTCCTTGGCCTTCCGATCCCAGTCCGTGCGCCGCGCCGCTGCCTCATCACTCACCCTTCGGCCCCTCTGGACAGCGACCGACCGATCAAGTGGAGCACTCTCGAGAGCAGTGCGCAGGCGACGCAGGTTCGCTCCGACGTCGCCCAGAAGAGCCGCCGAGGCGGGGTGGTTCTTACCGACCTCGCTCGGGCTGTCATCAAGTACGACCGTCTGCACATGGAAGGGGACCAGCGGACCACCCTCGTCGTAACGCGAGACCGGCGCCGACGAGGTCACCCCGCACAGGAATGCCACGTCGGCTCGGGCGAAGTGATCCCGCATGGCGGCGGCCAGGTTGGGCATCGGCCCGAGATACAAAGGGTGCGAGGAGGGGAAGTTCCAGAGTGTCGCATAGCCCTCTGTGTGTACACGAGCCCCGAGAGCTTCGGCTATGGCCGCGAGATCGCGCCAGGCGCGCGCGTGGCCCACCCCGTCACCCGCCACGATCATCGGCCTCTCGGCGGATGCCAGCACCCGGACCGCGCCCCGGATTGCTCCATCATCCGCAATCGAACTACCCGGCTTCGTGACCCTCGCCGAGCCGAAGCCGTCATGATGCTCCAGCAGAACGTTGGGCGGTATCGATACGAAGACCGGAGCGAAAGGTGGGGTCGCGAGTTCCTTGAAAGCCCTCTGCATGACCATGGGAAGCTCTTCGAGGAATCGGACCTCGTACGACCACTTGGTGAACTGCCCGACCATGGAGAGGAGGTCCGACGCGAGGATGGGATCCTGAACCCGAAGACCGGTGTGGTGCTGGCCTGCGGTCACCAGAAGAGGTACCCGGGCTCGATGGGCGTTGTAGAGGTTGCCAAGCCCGTGGGCCACACCCGGCGTGACATGGAGGTTGACGACTCCCACCTTGCCCGATCCTCGTGCGTACCCGATGGCCTCGCCGACAGCGACGTCCTCGTGGAGGGAGAGGACGTACTTGATCGAGGGATAGTCGTTGCACCCGTCCACCATGGGCAGTTCCGTCGTGCCCGGATTGCCGAAGATGTAGCGGACTCCCTGCGAGACCAGGTATTCGAAGAAGATGTCCCGTCCGAGGGCTGTAGGCCGGCTACCCGTCACCGGAGGGTGGCTCCTTGAACTCGCGAACCGATATCGGAGGACGTTACCGATGCACTAGTGTGGTGTCAATCGGCGTCCGCCGGGCACGATCATCACCGAACCAAAGGGTAGCTCCATGGAAGCATCGCTACGAGCCGGCCCCTTCGAACTCACCGATGAACAGCAGCAACTTCGAGCGCTGGCAGCCGATCTGGCGCGGACGATCTACGCGCCCCGCGCACAGGAGTGGGATGCGGCCGAGACCCACCTGCCCGATGAGGAGCGGCGGCGGCTCGGCGAACTCGGACTGCTCGGCATCACGCTTCCCGAAGAGTACGGAGGGATGGGACGGCCGCTGATCGACGCCCTGATCGTCATCGAAGAACTGGCCAAGGCCACACAGGTGGCCGCCTGGCCGGTCTTCGAAGCCACCACCGGACCTGCCCGGGTCATAGACCTGTTCGGCACTGAGGAGCAGAAGCGCCGCTGGCTTCCCCCGGTCTGTCGGGGCGACAAGACGATCGCGGTTTCCATCTCCGAGCCGGATGCCGGTTCAGCCGCCACTGACATGTCCACCCGGGCGCGGGCGCACGGCGACGAGATCGTAATCGATGGCATGAAGCGATGGTGCTCCGGGGCTGGTTACTCCGAGCAATACCTCGTATACGTACGCCTGGGGGAGGAACTGGGCGCCCGCGGCATCGGCGCCGTCGTCGTGGACCAGGATGCGCCCGGTCTCGAGTTCGGACCGCAGGAACGGCTCATGGGGTTCCGGGGTATCGGGTCGGCTGATATGTTCTTCAACGGGGTGCGGATTCCTCGCGAGAACCTGCTGGTAGCCAAGGGCGGATTCTCGAAGCTGTTCACCGCCTTCTCCATCGAGCGTCTCGGCAACGCCACGATGGCCCTCGCGCTCGGGCAGACGGCTCTCGACCGATCCGCCCGCTACGTACAGGAGCGACACCAGTTCGGACGCCCGGTAGCGGAGTTCCAGCTGGTGCAAGCAACCATCGCCGACATGGTCATGCAGGTCGAGGCGGCGCGGCTGCTCATCCATCGGGCTGCTGTCTCGGCCGGACGGGGAGCACCTCCGGCCTTGGAGGCGTCGGTGGCCAAGTGCTTCGCGAACGAGATGGCCAAGCGAGTCTCCGATCTCGGCATCCAACTACACGGAGGCTACGGCTACTCGGTCGAGTTCGATATGGAGCGGCTCCACCGGGATGCGCACGGTTGGGCATTGGCGGGCGGAACCACCAACATCCAGCGGGTGAGGATCGCGTCGGAGTACTTGGGACGCCGCTTCGGCCAGCGGAGGAACTGATTCACTCCAGATGAATAGTTCCAGTGGTCAGTGGTCAGTGGTCAGCGGCAAGTGACGGAACCTGATAAGCCCTAGGTCGCGACTGGCCACTGGCGACTGGCCACTGGAATATGAGGGCCTATCCGTCGCGGGGCGGATGCCCAGGGAGGAGAGAGTCGCCAGCGGACTCGATGCGCTGCATGGCCTCATCGAGGCGGGCATCGGGGATGGTGAGGGAGAAGCGCACGAAACCCTCGCCGTACCGCCCGTAGCCGATCCCTGGGATCGCAACCACCGCGGTCTCGTCCAGCAGCCTGGTGAAGAAATCCATGCTGCTGACCCCAGAGGGCAACGGCGCCCACACGTAAAAGGTTCCAGGAGGCGGTGTCACCGCCAGGCCGGTCCGCCGGAGGGCGGCCACGACCCTGTCGCGCCGTCGCCGGTATACCTCCATCTTGGCGCGCAGCACATGTTCCGGAGTCTCGAGGGCGACGATCGATGCTCTCTGGACGGCGCCGAACAGGCCGGCGTCCGTGTTCAGCTTCATGCTGCGGATCATTCCGACTACCTCCGGGTTTCCCACGGCCATGCCGCTGCGCCATCCGGTCATGTTGTAGGACTTGGAAAGGCTGTTTAACTCGACAGCCACGTCCTTGGCCCCTTCGACGGACAGGACACTGGGCGCCGCAACGCCTCCGAACGTGATGTCGGCGTAGGGATTGTCGCTCACCAGGATCGTTCCCGTCCGGTGGGCGAACTCCACTGCCTGCGCGTAGAACTCGAGCGAGGCGACCGCCGCGGTCGGATTATTCGGATAGGAGATCCAGATGGCCCTTGCCCGGACCGCGAGGCTCCGGGGAATCGAGTCGAAATCGATCAGGAAACCGTTCTCGGCCAGCAGCGGCACCTTACGCACCTCGGCGCCGGACAGGATGGCGGCCGCCTCGTAGGCGGGGAAAGCGGGATCGGGGATGAGAGCCAGATCGCCGGGGTTGAGCACTCCCATGCAGAAGTGGAGGTTGCCCTCCTTGCTGCCCATCAGCGGCAGTACCTCGGTCTCGGGATCCACCGAGGTCTCGAACCGGCGCCGGTACCAGGCGGAGATCGCCGAGCGGAACTCCGGGAGACCGCGGGCCAAGCCGTGGGGATACCGGTGGTTCACCGGGTCCTGTGCCGCTTCGAGAAGCGCCTCCACCACGTGGGGTGGGGTCGGGAGGTCGGGGTCGCCCTTCCCCATGTCTATCACATCCCGTCCCGCCTGGCGGGCCTCTGCCACGCGGCGGTGGATCTCGACGTAGACGTAGGGGGGCAGGGCTTCGAGGCGCTGAGATCTGGCCAGGTCCATCGGAGGTCCACGGGGTCGGCGGTCGCGGTGAGGCTAGCATCGAGACCCGATATCGGTACGCGTAACCGAGTGAGGAGAGGCGATGGGGACGGGTGGAGTAGGTCGTGGGCCACCGGTGCGAAACGGCCGCGACTTCGCCCCGGTCCCCTACCCAACGCAGACCGAACGGCTCGCCGCACATGCGGTGGGGCTCCGCTTCGAAGACATCCCTCGACCTGCCGTGGACAAGATGAAGGACCACATCGTCCATCATCTAGGACTGGCACTGCGGGATCTCGCCACCCAAGAAGGCAGCCAGGCCGTCCGGATCGCCGAGTCGTTCGGCCATGAGGGATCTGCCACCATCGTCGGCACGCGGACCCGAACCGCACCTTTGGAGGCGACCTTCGCCAACACGACCCTGATGCGGTCCGACTTCCTCGACGATGTGATCTTCCCCGCCGGTGTTCACGCCGCTCTCGTGACCCTGCCACCTGCTCTCGCCGTCGCAGAGGAACGCCATTGCTCCGGAGAGGAGTTGCTCACCGCCCTGGTCGCCGGCTACGACGTGATCGGCAAGCTGGGGAACCCGGCCGGGGTGCGCTCGGCCAGGGCGCCGAGAAGGCCGACCATTCCGTTCGGACCGTTCGGCGGCGCGGCGGCGGTCGCTCGCCTGCTCGGTCTGTCGGAACACCGGACCGCCCATGCCCTGGGCTACGCAGCGCACTCCGGCATGGGCCTCAGCGAGGGTGACTTCGTGACCCATTACTACAGCCTGGTGGCCAGGAACGGCTTGATGGCAGCCCTGGCGGCCAGCCATGGCGGGCAAGCGGCCCTGGCGGTGATGGAGGGCCGGTTCGGCTTCTGGAACACGTTCTTCACGGGAGTTCCCCCCGCCCTGGACGACTCGCTCGGCACCCTGGGTAAGGAGTTCGAGATCATGAACGCCACGACCAAGCGCTACCCGGGCACGGGGCTGAACATCGTTCCGATCGAACTCACCACGCGGTTGGTGGAGGACTATTCCCTGACCGCTACGAGTACCCGCTCGGTCACCGTGTTCCTGCCCGTCGAGCGCGAGAACTTCGTCACGGGCCACATGCATCCCCCCTTCGAGAGCGAGGCGGCAGCCCGCAGTTCGTTGGTCCTGGCCATCGCCACCATCCTTGCGACCGGAACCCTAGACCCGGCGCTTGTCAAGCAATACACGCGGCCGGATCTGGTGGAGCTCTGCAGCCGGATCCGCGTGGTCCTGGAGGACGGGCATCCAATCCGCTACGCCAGGATCGAGATCGATGCCCTCGATGGACGTTCGGTGGTCGCCGAGGGACATGACCACGCCTTCGATCCGGCAGACTGGTTCCGCTGGCTCTCCATCGGCGGAAGCGAAGCCCTCGGACGCGATACGCTTGCCGGCTTGACGGAAACGCTGTCCCGACTAGAGGAACTCGACGACGTGGCCAACCTGACGACCTTGCTCCGACCGTCCGGCTAGGAGGGTGCTGAAAACTGAACTAGCGGGGTTCGCCGTTTGGCAAACTACCTGGTCAGAGCATCGAGGGCTAGCAGGCGAACCCCTTTGTACGGGCTTTCAGCACCCTCCTAGGACGTACCGAACGTCCGTCCGAGCAGGGACTGATGCGTCGAGGTGACCAGGGAGTAAAGATCGAAGATCGGGAGGCCGGTCGCCCGCCGCATCGCCTTGCCCCAGGGAACGAAGTTCGTGCACTCGAGGACGATCGCGCCCACATCAGGATGCTCCTCGACCTGGCGGCGGGCCAGGGCTTCCAACTCTGCCTCCAGCACCGCGGCGTCGGCGACGACCGTCTGGTCGATGTACACCTGCGGGAAGACGGCGTCCCTCGGCATGGAAGTGACAACCGTGTCGACCTCCCCCGGCTTCCAGCCCATGCCGATGAAGTGGCGGCCCGTCAGGTGCGGGCGTTCGGTGAGGATGCCGACCTTGCGCCCCGGCCCGACGAGGCGGGCCGCCAACGGGACCTGGAGCAGGGCCGAGGTAAGCATCGGGACGCCGACGCTCGCCTGCATCGCCCGGTGGAAGACCGATAGGAATCCGCAGCTGGTGGTGATCGCCCTCACTCCCTTCGCCTCCAACTCTCTTGCGCCCTCGATGAAAGGGTCGAGCAAGGTCGGGTCGGGTTCCGAGCCCATGATCCGGCTCGTGTCGGCCCCCTCCACGACCTTGTAGAGAACCGGGAACGGCCACGTCAGGGCGTTCCCCACATCGCCGGGCGGTCTGGGGCAGGTCGTGTCGAGCATGAGGATCCCGATGTCGTGGCCGTAGACGGTAAGGCCACCCTTCACGATCACCATCGCCCTCCTTCAGCCGCCGACGCCGGACCTCCGACTCGGGCCCGAGACTATCAACCTGATTACGAACCCCGATATCATGATCCGAGTTCGAGTTTCGTCACGGGAACGGAGCGCGATGAGGCTCACATACGAAGACCTCGAGATGCTGGACGGCAAGCAGGGGGAGGCCCGGCGCCGGGCGATGGAGGGGCTCGTCCAGTTGGGCGAGGCCTTCGGGGCGGAGGACCTAGTCTCGATCGGATACGCCCACGTGCATCCGGGCATGGCGATGTACGCGCAGGATGTGGAGTTGCTCGAGGAACTGGTGGATCTCGGAGCGCATGTCGCGGTTCCGACAACGGCCAACGTCACCAACGTCGACACGGAGAACTGGAAGCAGACGGGAGCGCCCGAATCACTGGCCCGTCTCCACATGCGGGGGGTACGAGCTCACAAGGCTCTCGGCTGCGTGAGCGCTATGACATGTACACCCTATTGGGCCGGACACTGGCCGACCTGGAACATGCACATGACCTCGATCGAGTCCGGGGTCACGGTGTTCTGCAACTCGGTGCTCGGCGCCCGCTCCAACCGGGACGGATTCTTCAGCGTCTACGCGGCCCTGACCGGTCGCTATCCCCGCTTCGGCTATCACCTCGACGAGAACCGGGCGGGCACACATCTGGTGACGGTGGAGACCCGGCTGGACAACACGACCGACTTCAGCTGCCTGGGCTACCACCTGGGACCGCTGGTCGGGACCGGCGTACCCGTCTTCACCGGCTTCTCGAGGCGCCCCTCACTCGATGAACTGGACGCTTTGGGAGCGGGTCTCGCTACAACCGGAGGGGTGTCCATGTTCATCGTCCCGGGGATCACGCCCCCATACAGTTCGACCGAGCAGGCGTTCGGTCGTCGACGGCCTCCGGCGGAGATCCGCGTCGGAAACTCCGACATCGACCGGGTCTACGAGTCCTTTTCGTCCTCCCCTCCCGGATCCCGGGTCGACTTCGTCCATATCGGCTGTCCCCATGCCTCCTTCCAGGAGATGAAGGAATACGCCGCCCTCCTCTCCGACCGAACGGTCCATCCGGACGTGGAGATGTGGATCACGACGAGCGGCGCCGTCAAGGCCCTGAGCGCAAGGGAAGGATTGATCAAGACGCTCGCCGGGGCAGGCGCCACGGTCATAACCGACACGTGCCCCATGTCGTGCCACTTCGCCCGGACCACTTCGCCGGATCCCGGGATCCTGCTTCCCGAGCCCCGCATCCGCCGGATGGTCGTGGACTCCGCCAAGCAGGCCAAGTACAGCCGCGACATGATCATGTGCGAGACCCTTTTGACGACGACCACCTCGGCGGTCGCTACCGCCATCTCCGGGCGACTCGTGACAGGGAGGGCCCACCCGTGAACGGTCGGTGCCGGATCGCGGCGCGAGGCATCGTCCCGGGCAAGGCGTCGGGCCCGGCCCTCGTCTCGAGTGAAGGGATCTCCTTCCTCGGGGATCTCGACATCAGGACCGGCCGGGTCGTGAACCGGACGCACGAGATGCGGGGACGGAGCGTGGCCGGGACGGTTCTGGTCCTCCCTCACAGCGTCGGTTCGGCAGGGGCATGGCGCTTCCTCTACCAGTTGCAGGTACACGGAACCCATCCGGTGGCTATCGTCCAGAACTCGCTGCCGGACTCCTCGCTCGTCCAGGGCGCCATCCTGGGCGGGATACCCATCGTCTGCGAGCCGGAACTGGACGTGACCACCGCCATCCGGTCAGGGGACGTGGTCGAAGTGGATGGCGCAGCCGGCACCTTGAGCGTACGACGCGTGGATTCGGGAGAGCGGACATGATCGACGGGGGACGCACGGTCTACGGTTACGAACTCGGGGTCCTGATGCTCGACACCGCATTCCCCCGGTTGGTCGGGGACGTGGGGAACGCAGCCACCTGGCCCTTCCCGGTCCGGTACCGGATCGTACGGGGGGCAACCTCCCGACGAGTCGTCCAGGAACCTGACGACACTCTGCTCGGCCTCTTCATCGAGGGCGCCAGGGGGCTGGAGCGGGACGGCGTGCGGATGATCACCACCAGCTGCGGATTCCTCGCGCTCTACCAGAAAGAGATCGCGGCGGCCGTGTCCGTCCCCTTCCTGTCGTCGTCGCTGCTGCAGGTTCCAGATGCCGCCAGGCTCTTGCGAACCGATCGCAAGGTCGGAATCCTGACCATGAGCCGGGACGACCTCACCGAGGCTCACTACGCAGCGCTCGGGTGGTCATCGGCCGACCTACCGGTGGTCGTGTCGTCATCCTCCCCAGGGGCACCGTTCTGGGAGACCTATCTCGTGGGCCGCACCAGTGTCGATCCCGCGGTCCTCGAGCGGGAGTTGCTCGGGCTCTCCGGAGACCTCGTGGCTCGCTATCCCGAGGTGGGGGCTCTCGTTCTGGAGTGCACCAACTTCGGCCCGTTCGCGCCGGCTCTCCGCCAGGAGTTCGGGCTTCCCGTCTACGACCTGGCAACGCTCGTGTTCCAGACCCGTATGGCGATATCGGGCGCCCGCTTCGCGGCCATCCGATGACCGGGGGATCCGGCCAGGCGTCCGAGGGCACGGTCCTCGTTCCCGCGTCCCACCTGAAGGGTTTCGCCACCCGGGTCTTCCGGTCGCTGGGCATGGAGGGCGAACATGCCGGGTTGATGGCCGAGCAGATCACCTGGGCGCACGCGCGGGGGCACTCCTGGCTGGGCGCACCCAAGATCATCCAGTACGGAACCAGGATCCGGACGGGTGCCACGTCACCGGTGGGCGAACCCCGGGTGATATCGGAGACGGGCGCCTTCACGCTGCTCGACGCAGGCGATACGTTCAGCCAGATATCCGCGGTCCGGGGTATGGATCTCGCCATCCGCAAGGCCGGGGAGATGGGCGCCGCCGTCTCGGTACTGCGCAACACCACGTCGGCCGGCGCACTCGGTTACTTCGCCATGCGCGCGGCCGACCGGAGGATGATCGGCATGGCCAACAACAACGCTCCTGCCCTGATGCCGCCTTGGGGAGGCACCACCAGGCTTATCGGTAACCAGGCCTTCGCTATCGCCAGCCCGGCCGGCGACAACCCCCCGGTCCTGCTCGACATGGCCCTGTCGGAGATGACCCTGGTCCGGTACCACGAGTATGAGGAGCGCGGCGAGCAGCTTCCGGAAGGAGTCGCCCTCGATGCGTCCGGCCTGCCCACGACCGATCCGTCCGAGGCCCTGATGGGCATGATGGTCCCGATGGGAGGCCACCGTGGCTACGGGTTGGCGGTCATGTGGGAGGTGATCACTGGAGTGCTCTCGGGTTCGTTGCGCTTCCTAGACGAGGTGACTATGCCCGACGTGTTCGACCGGCCGCAGGCAGTGAGCATGTTCTTCCTCGCAGTCAACCCGGAGATGGCGATGCCGTTCGAGGAGTTCACCGCGCGGGTCGACGGGCTCGTGGACGCGATGCACGCGTCCCCTCCGGCGCCCGGAGTGGAGCGCGTCTACGTCCCGGGCGAGCGGAGCGCCGAGCTTGCCGGGGAACGCATGCGCAGTGGCATACCCATGCCCACGGCTCTCATCGGCCGGCTGGAAGGCTTCGGTAGCGAGGTGGGAGTTCCATGGGCCTGAGACGACCCCTGGTGGGCTCTTGGCAGGGCCCCCTGTGTCGGCCATCCTTGAGCGGCCGTGCTGCTCGGAGGCCGCTGTGAGCCCGCCGCGGATCCGGATCCCGGCGGAACAGCTCCACAGCCTGGCGCTAGCCCTCCTCGAGGCCATCGGCATGCCGCCGGCCGATGCCGCCATCGCAGCCGGGGCGATGGTATGGAATGAGTTGCGGGGGGCGGCTGGGCACGGCCTGGGGCGGATCCTCCAGGTTCAGGAGAGGTCGGGAGCGGGCGGTCTGAACCTCGAAGTGGACTGGACGCCCATCCGCGAGTCACCTTCCACGGCGCTGATCGACGCGCAGAACGGATGGGGCGTGGTCGCAGGCACGAGAGCCATGCGGATCGCAATCGACAAGGCTCGGCTGAACGGGATCGGGACGGTGGTGGTGCGAAACAGCGACGTCACGTCCGCCATGGGCTACTACCCCCACGTGGCGGTCGAGGCCGAGATGGTCGGTCTCGCTGTCACGAACTCGTTGCCGCTGATGCCGCCGTGGGGTGGTAGCGAGGTCCTCCTGGGAAACCAGGCCTTCGCGATCGGGGTCCCGGCAAGTAGCCATCCGCCGTTGGTCTTCGACTCCTCGACCAGCGCCTTCAACATGGGAAGAATGCGCCAAGCCGCGCTCTCGGGAGAGAGGCTGCCTCCCGGCGTGGCCCTCGACGAAACCGGAGCGGAGACGGACGATGCGGAGGCCGCGCTCGCCGCGTTGCGGCTCCTGCCGATGGGCGGTCACCGCGGAGGAGGTCTGGCAATCATGTGGGAGGTCTTCACCGGAATCCTCGCCGGTAGGAGGTCCACAACCGAGGTCGTGGGCATGCAGCAACTGGATAGGACGCAGGGTCTGAGCCTCTACGTACAGGCTCTGGATCCCCGCAGCTTCCTGCCGTACGAGGAGTTCCTGTTCAGGGTTGATCGGTTGATCAGCCAGATCCACGCCAACCCGCCCCGAGAGGGGTTCGACCGGGTGCGGGTACCGGGTGAGCGCAAGGCCGAGTTCGAAGCCGATTACCGGAGGCGAGGGGTGCCGGTCCCCACCGATAGTCTCGAACGCCTCCGGACACTCTGCCTGGACCGCGGGGTGGTATGGCCGTGGTGAGGTCGGAGTCGTCCAGCCGGCCCCCGCCTGAACGGGCTGCTCCGACCATCGACGCCGGCGACCTACGGGAGTTCGCGGCCGCGGTCCTGCAAGCCCATGGAATGGCGGGTTCGGACGCCACTCGGGCAGCCGACGCCATGGTGTGGGCCGACCTCAGGGGGAGGTACGCGCAGGGCACGAGCAGCAAACTTCCCCAGTGTGTCGCCCGGATGAAGGCCGGTGGGACATCCACATCGGGCGAGTTACCCGTCGTCGCGGAGACTTCCGCCACCTTCGTGCTCGACGGGCGCCACGCGTGGGGTCAGATCGCAGCCTCGAAGGCGATGATGGCGGCCGTGGAAAAGGCTCGGTCCGTCGGCATATCCGTAGGCGTGGTGCGCGATTGCAGTTCCGCCGCCGCCATGGGTTACTACCCGCTGCTGGCAGTGGCCGAGGGCATGATCGGCATCGCCCTCACCAACGGACCACCGCTCATCGCCCCTTCCGGAGGCACGACCAAGCTGCTTGGGAACCAGGCACACGCTATAGGCTGCCCGGCCAACCGCCACCACCCCATCGTGTACGACGCAGCGACCACGGCCATGTCCACGTCCGAGATGGACCTCTTCCACGAGCGCGGTGAGCTACTCCCTGAAGGCGTCCTGTACACCGCCGACGGAACACCGACCAGAGACCCCTCGCTGTGGGTTGACGGCCTCCTGGCCCCGGCGGGGGGACACCGCGGCTACGGGCTGTCGCTGATGTTCGAGATACTCACGGGTGTTCTGGCGGGAGGCCCGAGGCTAGCTCCTGACGTCGGGCATCCGTTCGAGAGCCGGGAGCCCCAGGGTGTAGCCCTATTCGTGGTGGCGATCGACCCCGAGCACTCGATCGGATACGAGGAGTTGACGCGACGGGTCGATTCGCTGATCGACCGTCTGCACGCCTCCGGGACCGCCCCCGGCATCGAGAGGATCTACGTACCGGGTGAGAGGAGCTTCATCCTGGCTGAGAAGCGCGAACGCGACGGCATCCCGATGCCGACCGGAAGGCTGGCCCACCTGCGGCGGATCGGTTCGGAGTCGGGCCTGACCCTCACGTCACGGTAGGGCTTTTGGAGAAGATGGACTCGGGGGATGCCTTTCCGATCGAACGGCGGCTTTGACCAGGTCCACGACCGCGCGCATCCCCAGGACCGCCGTCACGGTGGTATCGACCGCGGGGTCCCTGTCGCCGCCAGGGGACAGGACTCCGGCCGCTCCCTTGGTCTCAATCGGTTGGCGACCAAGGATCACACCGGCCAACCTTGGCGGTTCATCGCCCGCCGCGCTGGACAGCACAGGTCCTCCCACCATTCCGGGGTTGAACGAACCATCGAGGTAGAAGGTCGGCTGGTCCTCTCCCGCTACCGCGGCGACGGTACCCGCTAGAACGAAGGGAACGCTGCTCGCGCCGCCGAGACCCCGGATCCCCCGCAGGTACCCGAGCGAGAAAACCGGCTGGGAAGCCACCGGCAGCTTGTCCGGCGCGGGGATGTCGAGCGGCGATATGAAGTTGGCGGATGTGACCCGGCAGACAACGGCCCGGCCCGCTCCGACGACTCCCAGCCGGGCGACCTCGAGCATTCGGTTCGCCCGCTCGAACGTCACCAGTAGCCGCTGGGTGCCTTTCCCCACTACCTCAGCCGCTGTCACCAGGAACGGCGCATCCCCCACTTCGACGACGAAGCCGCTGGCCTGCGCGCTCGCGCTTGTGGTCCTCACCACGCGAGCCAGGAACTCCCCCGGAACGGGTTGACCGGGGCAGTCCTGCGCTCCGCGAGGCGTCAACGGGGCCCCTTCGGGGCCCGGAGCCGGCGGTGAGGCTCAAACCTTACGGGCAATCAGAACCCCGTCACCGATCGGGAGGAGCGACACCTCGACCCGGGGATCCCGCGCGGCCCTCCCGTTGAGTTCACGCAACGTCGCAGTGATGTCATCGGTTCGTTCCGGATCTGCGACGTGTCCTCCCCAGAGAGCATTGTCAACGAGCAGCAGACCTCCGCTCCTCAAGAGTTGCAGGCAGAGGTCGTAGTAGCGGGGGTAGTTGAGCTTGTCGGCGTCGATGAAGGCGAAGTCGAAGTTCCCGGTCTCGCCCTTGCCGATCATCCTGTCGAGGGTTTCCATCGCCGGACCTATCCGCAGATCGATCTTGGCGGCCACTCCCGCCCGATCCCAGTAGCGACGGGCTACGTCCGTGTACTCGACGCTGATGTCACAGGCCACCAGCAAGCCGTCCTCGGGGAGCGCCCGGGCTACGCACAGGCTGCTGTATCCGGTGAACACACCGACCTCGATGGCGCGGGAAGCGCCGGACAACTTGACGAGCATGCCCATGAACTGGCCCTGATCGGCTGAGATCTGCATCCTTCCCTCCGACATCCCGGCGGTCTCCTCCCGCAGGTCGGAGAGCACCGGATCGTCCCGGAGCGTGGTGGACAGGATGTACTCGTAGAGATCGGGATCGATGAACGCGTTGTCCCTGCTCATGGCTGAAGAACCGCCTCCCCCACCGATGATCACGGGGAGCGGACCGGTGTGGTGTCCCGCTCTCCCCGCCCGGCACCGCCGTTGCGTCCGGTCGGAGACGAGTATACGTACCCGGCTCCGGTTGCGGTCAGGTCTCCCCACCCAGGCTGGTGAACAGCCAGGCGAGCACCAGTCTCGGCCGCTGGTTCCGGCGCAGCTGGACGGCTGCGTCCATAACGAACTCCGCACACCGCACAGCGTGCCCAGGGGCCATGCGGGCCAGTTCGGTCGGTTTCAGGTCCGGATTGCGGAGCGGACCACCGTACTGGGCCGAGGCAGAGTCGAGATACCAGGACGCCAGCATCTCGAGACCTGTCACAACCAGAGCGTTTCCGGTTCTCTTGAGGGCTCGATCATGGCGGTCCACCAGCGCTTTCGGGACCGGATAGCCGCGCGCCTCGATCTCGTCGATCTCCTTCCGCCTCCGTTCCTTGACCGCATCGAGCAGGGGACGGTGAGCCTCCAGCATCTCGTCGGCGAGCCGGAACCCGTCCCCGGGCCTGGAGGTGACCTTGGTAGGAACTCCCAGCCAACGCCGCCGGAAATCCCCCACCCCGCGATCGGACACGAGATCGAGCGCCAGGCCAGGGCTACCGCCGGCGATCCGGGCGGTCATCGCGGCGCGCTCAACTTCCACACCCATAGCTACCAACGCGGCCGAGACCTCGGTCTCGGGAACGCGCCCGAACCGTATCACCCGGCACCTGCTCACCACCGTGGCGGGAAGATCGTCCTCGGACTCGGCCACGAGGACGAACACCGTCCGCGCCGGCGGTTCCTCCAGGGTCTTGAGCAGGGCGTTGGCTGCCGCCTCGGTCATCAGCGAGGCGTCGTCGAAGATCGTCACCTTGCGGTCGCTCTCGACCGGTCGCAGGCTGGCCCCGGAAATGGCCTGGCGGGCCTGATCGACGCCGAGCATGGCCCTACCCTCCGGCCCGACAACGGAAACGTCCGGGTGAACGTGACGCATCACCCTGGACCGGCTCCGCTCCGATATGGAGACCAGCGCGGCTGCAAAGACCAGCGCCACCGTGGCCTTGCCCACGTTGGACGGGCCCACGAACAGGTAGCTGTGGGAGGGCTCTCCGGCCTCGCGTTCCAGGGACGCCAGGACAGCCCCGTGGCCGATGATCCCATCCGTCGCCAGCCCGGTCATCGTCGTCATAACTGAACGGCCGCCCACGCCTGATCCACCACCAGTCCCAGCGACTGTTCCGCGTCGATGACCACGAACCGGTCAGGTTCCCGGGAGGCCAGACGCTCGAAGGCCTCCGCCACCGACGCGAGCAGCGAACTCCCCTCCGATCCGATGCGATCCTCCTTCTCCTGGCGGGCCAGCCCTGCCTCCGGCGCAACGACCAGCAACATCACCATGTCGGGCCACGTACCCGATAGACCGGGCTCGTTTATCTGACGGACCCGGCCGATCCCCAACCCCCGTCCGGCCCCCTGATAGGCGAGCGAGGAGTAGACGGAGCGATCGCTCAACACCCAGGCAGATCTCGCCAGGGCCGGGCGCACCACCTCCTCGACCAACTGCGCCCGGTCCGCGGCGAACATGAGTGCCTCCGCCCAGGCGGACATGGGCGGCCCCTCCAGCAGGAGATCACGGAGGGACTCACCGACGGCCGTGCCGCCCGGTTCCCGCACGCACACCACATCATGACCTTCACCTTCGAGCCGTTCCGCCAATGCGACCAGCACACTGGTCTTACCGGCCCCGTCGATACCTTCCAAGGCGATGTAGCGGCTCATCTCCCGACCCGACCCTGCCCTCACCCGTCACCGTCACTCGTCGTGGTTCGCGACCCGGCGCTTTTCCTTGATCCAGCCCACCGCATGCGACGCGTCCCGGATCGAACTCCGTACCTGGGGCGGTATCTCGCGGTGGATCAGTGCCGAGCGGATAGCCACCACCGACAGCAGGCCTGTTCCCAGGATCAGAATCCCGGCCAGGGCGAACAGGTTCCTTATCCCGTTGTCGAAGGGCGGGGGGAACAGGCCGTCGAGCGTCGACGCGGCCAGCACCGCCAGCGTGAAGGAAATCAGCATGGCGGTTCTCACCAGCGCAAAGAGCGCCGCGAAGGTGCGTCCCCGCAACGTGTCGTCTACGGCGCCGTGCAGATGGGTGAATCCCATCACGTAGGCGAACCCGGTGCCTACACCGGCTACCAGCACCCAGCCCGCCGCTCCTGTCACCGTCCCCGCGAAGGCTGCAAGGCCGATCGACAGCCCCGCCACAACGAGGCTCAGGGCGTAGGTCAGGTCGTAGCGGGTGCGCTCGGTGCTGAAGGCCGCCACTCCCAGCATTCCGAGTCCAACCCCGACCCCCAAAGCGGTGACCAGGACACCGAAGCCCGTGTCGCCGCCGCCGAGCACGTCCCGAGCGAAGGTTTGCCCCAGAGGTAGCAACGCACTCCCGCCGAACAGGGCTACCGCCATCCCCACGACCACTCTCCGGACCGGACGGGTCCTCGTGACGAAGACGAAACCCTCCGCCAGGTCACGGAAGGGCTGGCGCCAGTCCCGCTGAGCAACCGGGTCATGAACGGCCCGTTCAGCGAGGGTGGGTTTGGGCACGGCGATGGTCGCCACGATCACTCCGGAGACGACGAAGGTCACCGCATCCAGGGCGAATGCCAGGTCGGGCCCGCGGTCGATGGGACCGAGTACACCGACAACGGAGAAGAGGGCTGCCAGGCCGGCCCACGCAGCGGCTCCCAAGGGAGCGGTGCCGTATGCAGCCGCAGCTGAGAAGCTGTTGGCCCGCACGAGTTGGTCCCCTTGGACCAGGGTGGGAACCGCCGCCTCCCTTGCCGGCTGGCGGATCATGGTGAGGAGCTCGAGGACCGAGGAGATCACCGCGATCTCCACGAGGTCGTCGGCGAACAGGAGCCCGAGCACCACGACCCCCCGACCCACGTCGGAGAGCACCATCACCCACTTGCGGTCGAGGCGGTCGGCGACCACCCCCGCCAACGAACCGAGCAGCAACCCGGGGACGATCCTGCTCATCAGGGGCACCAAGGCCGCGCTGCTGCCTCCGATGTGGCTGGCGAGGGCCAACGTTGCGAAGAAGGTTATCCAGTCACCCCAGGACGACGCGGCACTCGCCCACCACAGCCTCGAAAAGGGCCCTCTGCGTAAGAGTTCGATCTACAACCCCCGCACGGTTATCTGGCAACACTGTCGGCGCCTCACGGGTTCGAACCGCCCCGGGAGAGGAAGGCCGGGCCTGTCCGTCAGGCCCGCTCATCTTGACAGGCTCGCCTCGCCTAGGGTAATCATGCATCATGCCTAGACCTCTCATCATCGTCGAGTCGGCGACCAAGGCACGAACGATCGCCGGCTATCTGGGGAGCGGATACCGTGTCGAGTCCTCCCAGGGCCACATCCGTGATCTCCCCAACAACGCCAAACAGATCCCGGCCAAGTTCAAGGACCAACGTTGGGCCAGGGACTGGGGTGTGGACGTGGATCATGACTTCGAACCCCTGTACATCGTTCCGCCGGAGAGCCGCAAGACGGTCCAGACCCTGAAGCGCTTGGTCAAGGAGGCCTCCGAGTTGTTCCTCGCCACCGACGAGGACCGGGAGGGCGAGGCGATCGCGTGGCACCTCAAGCAGGTGCTCAAACCGCGGGTGCCGATGCGCCGTATGGTGTTCCACGAGATAACGCCCGGAGCAATCCGGACGGCACTAGCGAACCCGAGACCGATCGACATCGCTCTCGTGGACGCCCAGGAGGCGCGCCGCACCCTCGACCGCCTGGTCGGCTACGGCCTGTCACCAGTGCTGTGGAGGAAGGTGAAGCGCGGCCTGTCCGCGGGACGGGTGCAGAGCGTCGCGGTCCGGTTGATCGTGGAACGCGAGCGACGACGCATCGCCTTCCGCTCGGCAGGTTTCTGGAGCATCGAGGGACTGTTCGCGACCGAGCGTGGTGAGACGTTCACGGCCTCTCTCGCCGCAATCGACGGGACGCGCCCGGCCGGGAGCAGGGACTTCAACGAACGGGGCGAACTCACCGCCTCCAAGGTCGTACGGCTCGACGAAGCCCGCGCACGCGACATCTCCGCCGGGACCGAGGGCTGCCATCTCCGGGTGCGATCCGTCGTTGCAAAGCCCTACAGCCGGAATCCTTACGCCCCGTTCCGGACCTCGACACTCCAGCAGGAAGCGTCGCGGAAGCTGCGGTTCGGCGCGTCGAGGACGATGATCGCCGCCCAGCGGCTGTACGAGCGCGGTCACATCACCTACATGCGTACGGACAGCACCAACCTCTCGGAGACGGCGCTGAAGACGGCCCGCGCGGAGATCCTCAAGCGCTACGGATCCCGGTACCTGGCCGCAAAGCCCCGGCGTTACGCCAACAAGGTCAAGAACGCCCAGGAAGCACACGAGGCGATCCGCCCGGCCGGCGACTCGTGGCGAACACCCCAGCAGCTGGCCAAGGTCGTGAACGACCGCGACCAGCAACGTGTCTACCGCCTGATCTGGGCCCGCACCCTGGCTTCGCAGATGGCCCCGGCTCGGGGCGAGAGCACCCGGGTCCGGCTCGGTGGGACGATCCCTGGTGGGACCGATGTGGAGTTCGCGGCCACCGGCAGGACGGTCACATTCGCGGGGTTCCTCCGGGTCTACGTGGAAGGGCAGGACCACCCAGATGGCGAAGTCGACGACCGGGAGCGTCATCTCCCGGCCTTGGCCGTCGATGATCGGATCCTGGCTCGGGACGTCACGGCGAAAGGGCGCAAGACACAGCCCCCGCACCGTTTCACCGAGGCCTCGCTCATCAAGCAGCTGGAGGACATGGGTATCGGCCGCCCCTCGACCTACGCCTCGATAATCGCAACGGTCATCGGGCGCGGCTACGTGTTCAAGAAGGGAAACGCCCTCGTCCCCTCGATCACGGGATTCGCCACCACGCTGTTGCTCGAACGCCACTTCGAGGAACTGGTGGACTTCGGCTTCACAGCGCGGATGGAGGACGACCTCGACAAGATCGCCAGGGGTGAGGCGGAGAAGGTTCCCTGGCTCCGACGCTTCTTCCACGGCAACGGGGCTCAGGGCCTGTACGACCTGGTGTCGGGCGAGCATGTCGACGGTATCGACCCGCGCCAGATCTTCTTGGATCTGGGAAAGGACGACCGGGGCGAGCCGGTGGTGGTGCGAGTCGGCAGGTACGGTCCCTATGTCGCCAGGGGTGACGACCGGGCATCGGTGCCGGAGGATATCCCGCCCGACGAGTTGTCCGTGGAGCGGGCCATAGAGATGCTTGAAGCACCGCAGGGGGACAAGATCCTGGGCACGGATCCCGACTCGGGTCTCACCGTCCTGGCTCGAATCGGTCGATACGGACCGTACGTGCAACTGGGCGAGGATACGAAGGGAGCAGGAAAGCCAAAGCGCGCATCCCTCCTCCGGAACATGGTCATCGACGAACTGGCGCTTGACGATGCCCTGAAGCTCCTTTCCCTTCCCCGTCAGGTCGGCGCGCATCCGGAGACAGGCGAGATGATCGTGGCAGCGAGCGGACGCTACGGCCCGTATCTCAAGATGGGCAAGACCTACCGGAACCTCGACAACCCGCAAAGCCTGTTCGACATCACGCTCGAGGAGGCCGTCGGGGTAATGAACGCTCCCAAGCAGACCAGACGCCGCGGAGCCGCTCCCCCACTCCAGGAATTCGGGAAGGATCCGGTATCGGGAGGCAAGGTCCTACTCAGGACCGGACGCTACGGACCCTACGTGACCGACGGCGCCGTCAACGCCTCCGTGCGGGAGGATGCCATCGCGGACCTCAACCTCGAACATGCAGCCGTCCTGCTGGCGCGCCGGAGGGAGAAGCTCAAGGAGCAAGGCAAGTGGCCTCCCAAGAAGAGGCGTTAGTCAGCGGCCAGGTGCCAGTGAGGGACACCGAAAACTGGACCTCGCACTCAATACCATCGAGAGTCCCACCGACCACCGACCACCGAGACCACTAACCACTACCAGTGACCATGAAGCGCCACAGATTCCTTCCTCTCCTGGCCCGGGCGCCCGCCCCCATTGCCAGCACTACCAGACCGACCGCCGCCCCGACGGAGGGGAACAGAAGGATCAGCAGCTCCAGAGGCACCAGCGGCAGGACGAACGCTCCGTAGACGCTCAGCCGGTTCCGGCTGGCGAAACGCCCCAGGAAGACCAGGACGGGTAACGGCGCCGTCGTTATCAGTAACAGGAGTGCTAGCAGCAGCACCGGGATCGCCGCCAGGCCTGCAAGCACCGACCACGCCGCCATCTTCGGCGCTCCCCACACCACTCCGGCGATCGGAACGGCGACCGGTAGGGCCAGCAAGGCCAAACGGACCAGACCTATGCCGAGACACCTGAGCGGGCGGCTTGCCAGGTTGGCGACCGAGCGTTCCAGCTGATCGGGGGCATACCAGATCCGGAGGAGACCGTAGGCCAGCAGGAGCAGGAACGCGACGACTCCGTACATCAGGGCGGCAGCCCTGAAACGGAAGTCGGGGGTCAGGGGCAGCCGCCGGACCGCGGTCCCGCCTATGACGGCCTCCGGGTGGATAGCCGCCGCTCGTGCGCTGCGGTAACCGAGATCCTCCACAACGTGCGCACCCTCGAGAACCACCATCCTCCCGACGGTCATCTCCACATCCCGACCGACCGTCCCTGCGATGACCGTGCGACCGAAGGTGCGCCCTCTCATGTCGTGACCCACGTCGCCACCCGCGATCAGCGATCGGGACCAGACAAGGCTGTCCGCGCCGATCGACCCTCCGAGGTAGACATCGCGCCCCACCCCGACCACGTCGCGGCCCACCTCGCCGCCTATGTCGAGGTCCACACCCACCAGCCGGACGGATCCGGTCACCACACCGGTGACGTTGGCGGTGGTGGCAACCCCGATGATGTCGCCCTCCACCCGGCCGGACACGTCCAGATGCTCCCCCGCCAGGACGACCAGATCCCCCTCGATCGTCCCCGCCATCCTCACGACAGTCGCTGCCACGTAAAGGCTTTCCTCCACCACCTCCCCGTCGCGGATCAGGAAGATGCCGGCCGATGCCGTCCTGAGGGCTTGCGGTGCGTCGGCGGCGACGAGGAGAACCATCGCCAAACCCAGTCCGACAAGACCGGCAAGGGGCTTGGGCTCAACCACCAGCCCGGGTCAGCAAGTCCATGAGCGGACCGGGGAAGACCCCGAACGCGATGGTGAGGGCGGTCGAGGCGAGCAGCACCCCCCGTACATGCAAGGCGGGCGCCCACTCGGCCCCGCTCCCGTCGCCGGAACGGAAATACATCAGCACCACGAGACGAAGGTAGAAGAAGAAAGCGGCCACGGACGAGAGCAGGCCGACGATCACCAGCCAGCCGTACCCGGCGTCCCATGCCGCACTGAACACCTGGAACTTGCCGATGAAACCGGTGGTGAGCGGCATCCCGGACATGGCGATCATCAGGGTGGCCAGCACGGCTGCCACGACCGGGGACCGCCTGCCCAGACCTCGATAGTCGTCGAACGCGCTGCCAGAGGAGGCGGGACCGCTCACCGCAGTCACGGCCGCGAAGGCCCCGACCAGCATCACAGAGTAGGTGGCCAGGTAGAACAACACGCCATCGGTCCCGGCCAGGCCGGCCGTGATCCCGGTGAGTATGAAACCAGCGTGGGCCACACCCGAGTAGGCCAGCATGCGCCGAACATCGGACTGCTGGATCGCCAGCAGGGTCCCGAACACCACCGAGACGGCCGCGAGAATCGCCAAGCCGTCGGCCCATGCTCTCTGGTACCTGTCGAACCCGATGATCAGGATGTTGATTAGCGCCGCGAACCCGCCCACCTTGGCCGCGGCCGCCATGAAACCGACGACTCCGGCCGGCGCCCCCTGGTAGACATCCGGCGCCCAGGAGTGGAAGGGAGCGGCGGTGACCTTGAATCCCATCCCCACAACCAACAACGCCATGCCGATCAGGAGCACCGCCGGCCGCGCCACGTGGTAGGCGTCCAGCACCCCTCCCGCCTCGACCAGGTTGGTGGTTCCGGTTCCCGCATAGGCGAGCGCGCCTCCGTAGATGAAGATCGCGGATGCGAAGGCCCCCAGGAGGAAGTACTTCATGGCCGCCTCGTCACCTGCAGTGGAGTTGCGCACGATCCCGGCCAGCACGTAGAGGGCGATGGAACCGACCTCCAGCGCCACGAACACCATGACGAGGTCCGCCGACGCCCCCATCAGCATGAAACCGGCGGTCGATACGAGGACCAGGCTGATGCCCTCGGCCATCCTGCGTCCGAGTCCGACCAGCATCTCCCAGGCGGTGACCGTACCCAGCACGGCCACGACCAGCAGCATGATGCGTGCGGACACGGAGAGGTTGTGCAGGAAGAGGGTCCCACCGAATGAGATTCCCACACCGTCCGTCCCGACCCGGTGCCATTGCCCTCCGATCGCCACACCCACCGCCGCGAACGTGACCGCGGCGATCCACCCGTGCACGCGTGGCTGCGGATGGAGGAACACATCCACCATGAGTACCGCTACCGCCCCCACCAGCAGGAGGAGTTCGGGCGCGATGGCGAGGTACGAGACGTCGGTCACTCGCCGCCTCCGGATAGGATCAACCCGGGTCCACCGGGGTCGGGTGCCTCGTAGCCGGTGGTGGCTTCGATCCTGGCAAGCACCGCGTCGGTGGACGGACCGATCACGTCCAGCGCCACCTTCGGGTACACCCCGAGCAGGATGATCAAGGCCACCAGCGGAACGAACACCAGCGTCTCGCCGATCGAGAGATCCGCCAGCCCTTGGTTGGCGGGATTGGTCGGCTTCCCGGTGAAGACCCGTTCGTAGGCCCACAGGAGATACACCGCGGCCAGGATCACCCCCACCGCGGCGATGACCGTGTAGAACGGCAGGGCGGGGTAGCTTCCCATCAGGATGAGGAACTCCCCGACGAAGCCGTTGAGGCCGGGAAGGCCGATGGAGGCGAAAGCGATGAACAGGAACATCCCGGCGAATACCGGCATCGACGAGGCCAGCCCCCCGAAGTCGGCGATCAGCTTCGTGTGGCGCCGTTCGTAGAGGATCCCCACCAGGAGGAACAGAGCTCCCGTGGTGAGCCCGTGGTTGATCATCTGCACCACTCCGCCTTTAAGGCTCTGAGAAGTCAGGGCGAAGGTCCCGAGCACGATGAAGCCCAGGTGGCTGACCGAGGAGTAGGCGACCAGTTTCTTCAGATCCGGCTGGACGATCGCCACCACCGCCCCGTAGATCACCCCCACCACGGCCAGCGTGGCCAGCAGGGGAACGAAATCAAGGGTTGCTTCGGGAAACAGCGGCAGGTTGAAGCGGAGCAGCCCGTAGGTGCCGAGCTTGAGCAACACCCCGGCCAGGAGGACGGAACCCGCGGTGGGCGCCTCGACGTGGGCGTCGGGGAGCCAGGTGTGGAGCGGGAACACGGGCACCTTGATGGCGAAAGCCAGGGCGAAAGCTCCGAACAGCCACCTCTGAGCCGTGACACCCAACTCGAGATCGAGCATCGCCAGGTACGAGAATCCGAACTCGCCGGTCTGGTCCCTGTGGATGAATGCCAGCGCGATGATGCCGGCCAACATCAACGCCGAACCGAACGCCGTGTAGAGGAAGAACTTGATCGCCGCGTAGATGCGGTTCTCGCTTCCCCATATGCCGATGATGAAGGCCATGGGGATCAGGATCACCTCGAAGAACACGAAAAAGAGGAACAGGTCGAGCGAGAGAAACACCCCGATGAGGCCGGCTTCGAGGAGCAGGTTCATAGCCACGAAGAGCCTCACGCGGTGATCCACGCCCATGGATGCCCCGAGGGCCACCGGAACCAGCACGGTGGTGAGCACCACGAGCAGGAGGGATATGCCGTCCACGCCGAGATGCCAGGCCACGCCGAGTTGTTCGATCCAGACCACGCGCTCGACGAACTGGAATCCGGCCTTGCCCCGCTCGAACTCGAGGAACAGAACCCCGGCCGGCGCGACCGGTAGAAGGCTCAGGATCACCCCCAACGGGCGCACCAACTCGCGACGCCGCTCGGGGATCAGCATGACCACCACCGCCGCCAGAGCGGGAACCAGGATCAGTGCGCTGAGCGTCGAGAAGCCGCTCATTGGCCACCGGTCCAGATCGTGCGCTTCCCGCGGGCACCCATCTCAAAGACCCCGGGCGACTATCCAGGCCACGATCCCCACCGCGCCCGCTGCCAGCATCGCACCGTACGACCGCACGAATCCCGACTGCAGGGGGCGTAGCCTCCGGCCCAATCGCCGGACGGCCACCCCGACCCCGTTCACGAGACCGTCGATGGTCCTCTGATCGACGGCCCCTGCACTCCACAGCGCGATCCTCATCCCCGGCTTGACGATCAGGGTGCCGTAGACATCGTCCACCCAATAACCGTTCTCCGACGCCATGAGCGGTCGCCGTACCTTGCCGAGGAGCCGATCACGTGTCTCCTCGGAGGCATGGCGATAGAGAAGGAAGGCTATGGCGAAGCCCACCACCCCGGCGGCGACCGAGACCAGGGCCAGCGCGCCGAGAAGGAACCCGTCCTCGGGGGCATGGGCCAGGTAGACCCCTTCGAACGCGGGTTCGAGGAAGTGCTCGAAGCTGAGCCGGAAGGGAGTGTTGACGAAACCGATCAGCACGGTGAGCACGCCCAGGACAACCAGCGGACCGGTCATGATCCTGGGAGACTCGTGCGGTTGTACTCCGTCGTCCCAGCGAGCCTTCCCATCGAATACCAGGAAGTACTGGCGGGCCATGTAGAAGGCGGTCAGCAGCGCGGTCAGCAGCCCGATCCCCCAGAGGAGGGTGAAGTACCCGCCCTTGGCGAAGAGGACAGCCAGTATCTCGTCCTTGGACCAGAACCCGGCCAAAGGTGGGATGCCTGCAATCGAGAGGGTGGCCACCAGCATCGTCGCATGGGTGATGGGCATCTTGGAGCGCAACCCGCCCATCCGGTTCATGTCCTGCTCATCGGCCAAGGCGTGGATGACCGAGCCCGCTCCGAGAAAGAGCAACGCCTTGAAGACGGCATGGGTGACCAGATGGAACAAGCCGGCCACGTACCCGCCGATCCCAACCGCCATGAACATGTAACCGAGCTGGCTGATCGTGGAGTAGGCCAGCACCCGCTTGATGTCCCGCTGGGCGATGGCGATGGTGGCGGCGAGGAGAGCGGTCAGCGCGCCCACCGTCGCGACTACGCCGCCGGCCACATCCGAGAGTCCGTAGATGGCTCCGGTCCGCGCGACCATGTAGACACCCGCGGTGACCATGGTGGCGGCGTGGATAAGCGCGGACACGGGTGTGGGGCCCTCCATGGCATCGGGCAGCCAGACGTACAGCGGGAGCTGAGCCGACTTGCCCGCTGCGCCGACCAGCAGCAGCAGCCCGATCGCGGTGGCGGTGGTCGCTCCGATCACCTGTCCCGGTTCATGGAGCACCTCCGTGTAGGAGAGCGTCCCGAACGAGGTGAACACCAGCATCAGCGCCACCATGAAACCGAAGTCGCCGATCCGGTTGACAACGAACGCCTTCTTGCCGGCCGCCGCAGCCTCGGGACGCGTGTACCAGAAGGATATGAGCAGGTACGAGCAAAGTCCCACCAACTCCCAACCGACGAACAGCAGGGCGAAGTTGTTGGCCAGCACGAGGATCAGCATCGAGGCTATGAACAGGTTGAGGTACGTGAAGAACCGGCTGAACCGCGGGTCGCCGTGCATGTAACCCACCGCGTAGATGTGGATGAGGGCGCCCACCCCCGTCACCACCAGCGTCATCGTGGCCGACAGGGGATCCCAGAGCAGCTCCGCCGTGGCGCCGAGTCCCGGCATCCAGTCGAAGAGGTGGACGACGGTGATCGCCTCGGCGGAGGCGCTCTCCGAGAGGAAGAAGTCCCGGGCGGCCACCGCTGCGTACGCGAAGGCCCCGACCACCGCCAGCACCGCGGGTCCGGCCGCACGGGGTTCGCCCATTCGACGGCCGGCAAAGTGGTTGAGCAGGGCCGCCGCCAGAGGAAGGGCGATGACGATCCAGAGATAGTCGGTCACGCCATATCCTCGATCGGGGAACCGTCCGCCGGATATAACCCCGGGCGGGTCACGAGGATGTCCGCCCTCATCCCGACAACTCCGACAAGTCGTCCACAGAGGCGGTCTGGCGGGAACGGAAGATCGACACGATGATGGCCAGGCCCACCGCTACCTCTGCCGCCGCCACCACCAGCACGAACAGCACCGCCATCTGCCCGCCGATGTCACCGTGGGCGCGTGCCGCCGCCACGAACGTCAGGTTCACGGCGTTGAGCATCAACTCCACCGACATGAACATCACCAGGGCGTTGTTCCGCAGGAGCAATCCGGCCGCGCCCACCACGAAGAGGACCGCCGCCAGGGTCATGTACCAGTCCGCCGTTACGATCACGTCGAGCGCTGTCCCCGGTCGGGGTCGCCGCCGGCCGCGTCCTGCCCGTCCTTGCGACGGGGGCGGTAGAAGGCGAGGGAGATGGCTCCCACCGCCGCCACGACCAGCAGCAGCGAGGTCGCTTCGAAGGGCAGCAGCCATCGAGAGGCCCGCTGCCCGGCTGCCGAATCGGCAGAGATGAGATTGGAACCAATCTCCTCCACCGTCCCCCGGACTTCGGCTGCCTCCCCCGATGTGATCACCCAGTCGAAACGGTCCGTCACTACCAGCACTCCGGCGAGGACCACCACACCGACGAGGACAACCAGCGCAACGGGGCGCTGGACAACCAGCTTCTCCGTGAGGCGTTCGGCCCGGTCGACGCCGACGAACATGATGACGAACAGGAACAGCGTTATCACGGCCCCGGCGTAGACGATCACCTGCACGGCCGCCACGAAGTGGGCGAGATGGACCACGTAGAACACGGCCAGAGCGAACAGGGTCGCCATGAGGCCCATCGCTCCGTAGACCGGGTTCCGGGCTCTGACCACCGCGATGGCGCCGCCCAGGGTCACCGCCCCCATGAGAATGAAGACGACCAGCTCGACCATCAGCCGTCGTCCTGACTCGAGGGTTGTTCGGTCTCACCAGCGGCCTCCGACTGGCCGACCTCCGGGGGTCGTACCCCCACACCGGCCGATCCGGACCAGGCGACGCGGCCCTCGTAGGCCGCCCGCCCCTGGGGTGCTGTGGCGCGCATCCATCCGTCGGCATCGGCCAACTCCTCGAAGTCGGCGAAGCGGTCTGCCTCGAACATATGGTTGGGCCGACCGTCCGCGTCGACCAGCAACTCTGTCTTCGTGTAGATGGCGTCCGACCGGTTGGTGGTGGACATCTCGAACAGGCGGGTGTGCGTGATGGCCTCGGTGGGGCAGGCCTCGACGCACAGCCCGCAGAAGATACACCGCAGCATGTTGATCTCGTAGACGAACCCGTAGCGCTCGCCGGGACTGACCGGGTCTTCGATCGGATTGTCCGCGCCGCGCACGTAGATACAGCTGGCCGGACACGCGCCGGCACAGAGCTCGCAGCCGATGCACTTCTCCATACCGTCCTCGTAGCGGTTGAGCACATGGCGGCCGTGGAAGCGCTGGGGTTTGTCCCGCATCACCTTCGGGTACTTGGTGGTGACCAGGCCCTTCCCGAACACGGTCGAGACGAACTGCCGCCCGGTCACCGCCATGCCCTTGATGAATGCTTCTACAGGTCCCATATCAACTCCACGGAAGGCCGAAGTTACGGAAGGCCAGCGCCCCACCGATGCAGAACAACCAGACCAGGGACGCGGGTATCAGCCGCTTCCAGCCCAGGGTCATCAATTGGTCGTAGCGGAGCCGGGGAAGCGTGGCCCTCAGCCACACGAACAGGAACAGGAACACCAGCACCTTGAGGAAGAACCAGACGGTCGGAAGCAGCCCGCTGACCACGACCGGAAGGGACCCGTCCCAGGTGGGCCCCGACCAGCCGCCCAGGAACAGCGTCACCGCCAGAGCCGACATGGTGAAGATGTTGATGTACTCGGCGAGGAAGAACAGGGCGAAACGGAGACCCGAGTACTCGGTGTGGAACCCGCCCACGATCTCCTGTTCCGCCTCGACCAGATCGAACGGTGCCCGGTTGGTCTCCGCTACCGCCGCCACGAAGAAGATGAGGAAGGATGGCGCCAGCACGAACAGGTTCCAAGCGGGCAGCCCGAATGCCTGTCCCAGGAAGGTGAGCGTCGAGGACTGGGCAGCCACGATCTCCGATATGCGCAACGATCCCGTATAGAGCACGACCGGGACCAAGGAAAGGCCCATGGCCGCTTCGTAGGAGATCGCCTGGGCGGTTGCCCTGACCCCACCGAGAAGCGGGTACTTGGATCCGGAGGACCACCCTGCGAGCACCACCGCGTAGACGGCAACCGAGGACATGGCGAGGATGTAGAGCAGGCCTACGTTGAGATCGGCACCCTGGAGGGGCACCCGCCTCGGCACTCCCCCCAGCGTTATCTCGAAAGGCCGGCCGAACGGGACCACCATGAACATGAGGAAGGCGGGGATCGCGGCCAGCATGGGGGCAGCAAGATAGAGACCCAACTCGACCTTGCGGGGCGTCACCTGCTCCTTGAAGAACAGTTTGAGACCGTCGGCCAGCGTCTGGAGGACCCCCCACGGCCCGGCCCGGTCCGGTCCCACGCGGTTCTGCATGTCTGCCACGATCTTGCGCTCGAACCAGATCAGCAGGATGGTCACCACCAGCAGCAGGGCGAAGACCACGATCACCCGGGCAACTACCAGAACGAGATCGATCCAGTCCATCAGGACCCGTCCCCGATCCCGAAGCTGCTTCCCAGCGGCGCGACACCAGGCTGGTTGAAAGGCACGTACACGGTGCCGTCGTGGAGGCTCGGGTCGACGCGGACCGGCAGCGTCACCGAACGGCCGCCGAGGCCGAGACTGATCTCATCCCCGTCGCTCAACCGCAACGAAGCCGCATGCGCGGGAGTGATATGGGCAGCGGCGCCTCGCGCTTGGCCGGACAGCGACGGACTGTGCCGGAGCAGGACCCCGTCGTCGTACATGGTGCGGGCCAGATGGAGCGTGTACGCGCCTACCACTCCGCCCGAGTCGCGAGTCCGGGACTCGTACTGCAGCGGCTGCACCGCCCCCGGGATGGGGACGACCGCGCCTTCGGGAGCATCCCACTCGAGGTAGTCCCAGGTGACCCCTGCGTAGGCAGGCGCAACCCTCGAGATCTCGTCCGCGATGCCCTTCTCCGAGGTTAGACCGATCGGACGACCCATCTTCGCGGCCAGATCGTCCAGGATCGACCAGTCGGCGCGTGCCTGGCCGGGCCCGGGCACCAAGCGGTTGACCTTCTGCACCCGGCCCTCGAGGTTGGTGACGGTTCCCTTCTTCTCCGCAAACCCCAAGGCGGGCAGAACTACGTCCGCCCGGCTGGAGGAGTCGGTCAGGAACAAGTCGATCGCGACCACGAACCCGGCGCCGCCCAGGGCGGCACCACCGTCGAAACCGACCATGTCCCGGACCGGGTCGGCTCCGCACAGGATGAGACACCCGATCCGGCCGGCCACGGACGCGGCGGCGATCTCCAGCGCCCCCATACCCGCCTCGGATGGGATCGGGCCCCAGGTCGAGAGCAGTTTCCCGGCTTCGCCATTCGCCCGGAGGGAGACGCGGCCCGGCAGGAGATCCGGCGACACCCCCATGTCCAGCGCGCCGAAGGTGTTACCGCGATGGATCAGCGGCAGGACGGTTGCTCCCAGGCTTCGGCTGAAGGCGGCCACCGACTCGGCCAGGCGAGGATCCTCCGCCAGGCCGGGACGGCCCACGAGCGCCACCACCGGACCCTCGTCCAGGGCCTCCCTGACTGCACGGTGCGTTCCCTCACCTGCTTCGATGCGCTGAAGCAACTCCGGGCCGGTTCCAGGCCGGTAGGTGATCTTGTGGGTGGCGCGGTCATCCAGACCGGTTGCCCGGGGATGGACGACGATCAGGGTTGCGCCCAACTCCTGCGCGGCCCAGCGCACCCTCAGGTAGAGGATGGGATGGGTCTCCTTGAGGTCGGGACCCCACAGAAGAATGGTCCTGGCCGAGTCCAGGTCGTCGATCCGGCCGCGCCCGACCAACCCCGCCAGGAGTGCCGATTCCAGACCGTCGCCCAGTTGGGCGTCGAGGTTGTTGGAACCCACCGAGACCCGCATGAACTTGGACAGGGCGTAGGCGTCCTCGTTGGTTCCCCTGGCGCCGCCGATCGCAGCCACGGCCTGAACTCCACCGTCCTCGATCACCGACTGCAGACGGTCCGCAACCAGGTCCAGGGCCTCTCCCCAACCTGCCTCTCTGAAGCCGGAGCCATCCTTTATCAACGGTGTCGTCAGCCGATCGGGCGAACCGATGAACTCGAACAGGAAACGCTCCTTGTCCGACAGCCATCCCTGGTTGGTGGCGCCGTTGTCGACGCCGAGAAGCCGCAACACTCGGTTCTGGGAGGAATGCACCGCGACGCTGCTTCCCTCCGTGTGGATCACGCCGGTGCTCTGGGCGACGCGCAGATCCCAGGGCCGGGCCCTGAAACGGTAGGGGACGGCGGTGAGCGCCCCTACCGGACAGATCTGGACCGTGTTGCCGGAGAAGTAGGAGTTGAACGGTTCGTCGGGGAAAGTGAGCACCTGCGTGGTGTTGCCCCGGTTCTGGAACTCGATGAGCGGATCACCCGAGATCTCGTCGGAGAACCTGGTGCAGCGGGCGCAGAGGATGCACCGCTCCCTGTCGAGCAGGACCAGGTCGCTGATCGGGATGGGTTTGGCGAAATGCCGTTTCTCCTCGACGAAACGGCTCTCCCCGGGGCCGTAGGACATGGTCTGGTCCTGGAGGGGGCATTCGCCGCCCTTGTCGCAGACCGGGCAGTCGAGTGGATGGTTGAGGAGGAGGAACTCGAGCACGCCCTCCTGGGCCTTCTTGGCCGCCTCGGACTCGGTGTAGGCCACCATCCCTTCGTTGACAGGCTGCATACATGACGGAATGATCAGGCGGCCCCTGGGGGTCTCTATCTCCACCAAGCACATGCGGCACATGCCGACGGGGTTCATGCGCGGGTGCCAGCAGAAGCGGGGAATATAGGTGCCGTTGTCCTCGGCGGCCTTTATGAGCAACTCGCCGGCACGGGTCTCCACGTCCTTCCCGTCGATGGTGATGCGCACCGTGGGACGTTCCTGCGTCGTCATCGGCCTGTTCCCCGTTGTCCGTTGTCCGTTGCCCGTGCACCGTGGTCCGTGGTCCGTGGTCCGTTGCATGTGGTCCGTCGCGTGGGACGTTCCCTGGTGGTCATCTCACCCCCCCGATGGCTACCGGGACCAGGTTGGCTCTCCACACGTGCTCCTCGACCTCGTCGCGGAAGTGGCGCAGCAGGGAGACCACCGGCGACACCGCCGAGGGTCCGAGCGCGCAGATCGTGGTCATGGCGGGTGGCCAGCGCAGACCCGGCGAGATGTTGTCGGACACGTCCAGAAGCAGATCGGCGTCCACGGGACGTCCCTGACCGTCCATCAACCGCCGCAGGATCATGTCCAGCCACACGGTCCCCTCCCGGCAGGGGGTGCACTGGCCGCACGACTCGTGGGCGAAGAAACGGACCAAGCGCTCGGCGGCGGCAACCATGTCGGTGGTCTCGTCCATGACGATCACCGCTCCCGAGCCTGTCATCGAGCCGAGGCCGTCGATGGCCTCCTTGGTCACTTCGGTGTCCAGGTGCAGTTCCGGCACGAACCACGGCGAGGAGGCCCCGCCCGGGATCCAGGCCTTCAGCCGGTTCCCGCCCCGGATTCCGCCGGCCAGGTCGAATATCAGGTCACGCCACGTGAGACCCTCGACGATCTCGTAGTTGCCCGGCCGGTTGACATGGCCGGAGATCGAGCACATGCGCCGTCCGGGCGAGCCGCCCGGGCCGATCGCCGCGTAGGCCGTCCCGCCGTTGTTGATGATCCACGGGACATTGGCGAGGGTCTCCACGTTGTTGACGATGGTCGGCATCATGTACAGGCCCTTGGCAGCGGGGAAGTAGGGCGGCTTCAGCCGGGGCTCGCCCCGGCGGCCCTCCAGGCTGTTGAGCAGGCCGGTCTCCTCTCCGCAGATGTAGGCGCCGGCGCCTAGGTGGACGGTGAGCTCGAGGTCGTAGCCCGACCCGAGGATGTCGCGACCCAGATACCCGGCCTCGTACGCCTCTTCCACCGCGGTCCTGACCCGGCGCGCCGCCTTCGGATACTCACCCCGTACGTATATGAACGCGTGGTGGACCTCGCTGGCGTAGGAGGAGATGATCACACCCTCGACCATCTGGTGGGGATCGCGTTCCATCAGTTGCCGGTCCTTGAACGTACCCGGCTCGGACTCGTCGGCGTTCACGACCAGATAGGAGGGGCGGGCGGGGGCGAGGAAACCCCACTTCACACCGGCCGGGAAACCGGCTCCACCGCGACCGCGGAGCATCGAGCCCTTCACTTCGGCGGTGATCTCCCCCGGGGCCATGCCGGGGTCGCCCAGGACCTTCCGCAGTGCGGAGTATCCGCCTGTAGCCTCGTAGGTGAACAGGGTGTTGCTGCTACCGGGATGCTCGTTCATCCGGGCCGTCAGGATCATTGGAGCATCCCCGTTGCCGGAGGTTGGTGCAGGGTCGTCGACCGGGGTAAGCCCGGCCGAAGGAAAGGCCACCTCGGTCCCGAGCGGGGAGAAGGAGGGAACCGGCCCGGCGACCCCCACCGGGTCGGGGATCGCCCAGGGGAAGGAAGTGCGGCTCCCGAAACGGGCCTGCAGGTCATCGCCGGATACCGAGTCGGGGCGATCGGAACGCAACCATCGCACCAGGTCCCGGGCCTTCTCCGGTGTCACCCCCTCCACGAACTCGTAGTTCACCTGGACGACGGGCGCCGCGCCGCAGGCGCCGATGCACTCGACGTGTTCGGGGGAAACCAGGCCCTCGGCATCGGCGTGGCCGGAGGGTGTCCCCGCCTCGTCCTCCACCGCGTGCAGGACGTCGTCGGAGCCGCCCAGCCAGCATGAGATGGATGTGCACACCGACACCAGGTAGCGACCCACCGCGCTCCGCTTGTACATCGTGTAGAAGCTGGCCACCGCCGACACCTGCGCCGGCGTCACACCCACCAACTCCGCCACCTTGCGCATGCCATCGTCTGTGAGGTGATGGTTCCCCTGGTCGAGGTCCTCGCGCATCGCTATGTACAGGAGGGGCATCATCGCGGAGCGGCGCTCCGGATAAGTGGCGAGGACCGCGAGGGCACGTTGTTCCGCCACTGCCGACCAGGTGTAGGACATATGCACCTACCGGTCCACGTCGCCCATCACGGGATCGAGCGAGGCGATGCAGGCCACGGAGTCGGCGACCAGCGAGTCGGCCATCATGACCGGCAGGGCTTGGAGGTTCGAGAAGGACGGTGCCCTGGTGTGCATGCGCAGCGGCTTCCCGCCTCCGTCGGAGACGAGGTAGCAGCCCAACTCGCCACGCGGGGACTCGATGGCCACGTAGGTCTCCCCGGCGGGCACCTTGAACCCCTCCGTGTAGATCTTGAAGTGGTGGATCAGCGCCTCCATGGACTCGTCGATGCGGCGCCTCGGGGGCGGTGACACCTTGCGATCACCGGTCTTGTAGTCGCCCCGCGGCATGGCGTTCGCCACCTGCTCCACGATCCGCAGCGACTGGCGCATCTCGCCGATGCGGACGCGGTAGCGGTCGTAGACATCACCGTGCTGCCCGGTGACCACGTCGAACTCGTAGGCGTCGATCCCCGAGTAGGGCTGGGACACCCGGAGATCCCAACCGACCCCGGTCGCCCGCAGGGTCGGACCGGTGATCCCGTAGGCCAGGCACTCCTCGGAGGTGATGATTCCCACGCCCTGGGTGCGACCCTTCCAGATCGAATTCTCCTTGAGCAGGTCCTCGTAGTCCTGCATCGCCAGCGGTATCCGTTCCAGGATCTCTTCGACGTCGTCCTCCCACCCGTCGGGGAGATCGGCGGCCACACCTCCTGGCCGGATGTAGTTGTGGTTCATGCGCAGGCCGGTGGTCTTCTCGAAGAAGGAAAGGATCAGCTCGCGCTCGCGGAACCCGTACATCATCATCGACAGCGCGCCGATGTCCATCCCGTTGGTGGCGGTGGCGACGAGGTGGGACGAGACGCGGTTGAGTTCGGTCATCAGCACCCGGATCGCCTGGGCCCGCGGGGGCATGTCGACTCCCAGCAACTTCTCCACCGCGAGGGAGTAGCACAACTCGTTGTGGAGCGGAGCCAGGTAGTCCATGCGGGTCACGTTGGTCCCACCCTGCAGGAACGTCAGGGCCTCGGCGGTCTTCTCCATGCCCGTGTGCAAGTAACCGATGATCGGTTTGATCCGCCGGACGATCTCGCCCTCGAGTTCCAGGTTGAGCCGCAGCACCCCATGGGTGGACGGGTGCTGGGGACCCATGTTGACGATCATCCGCTCGTCGTCGGCCACCGTGTCGTCTATGACCCAGTCGTCGACCACCCGGGCACCCCTCTGCTCGACCACCCGGGCCCGGGTCTCGTCGCGGTCCATCTCCTGGGCGCCCTCGTCGGTGCCGGCCACCATCCAGTCGGCCACTTCCGGGACTTCGGTCCCGGACACCCACATGTCGGTGCTGGTGGTCGGCCCGGCCATCACACCACCCGGTGGGATTCCTTGAACTGTACGGGCACGGCTCCCACGCCGAAGTCCCGCCTGAGGGGATGGCCCTCCCAGTCGTCGGGCATCAGGATCCGGGTCATGTCGGGATGACCGGTGAAGCTGATACCGAACATGTCGTAGACCTCCCGCTCGAGGAAGTTCGCCCCCGGGTACACCGGCACCAGTGAGGGAACCACGGGGTCGTCCTCGGGAACCGCCACGAGTATCCGGAGGCGGCGGTTGTGCGCGAGGGACAGGAGGTTGACCACCAGTTCGAAACGGGTTCGGCGGATGCCCCGGTAGTCCACGGCGGTGATGTCGGTGCACATCTCGAAACCGCTTGACCTGGCCGCGGCGGCCAGGTCGGCCAGACAGGAGGGGGGCACCCGGATCACGTCATCCCCCCCCGAAACGTCCGACTCGGACCCCGGCACGGCCTCCAGCAGGCCGGCAACCGAGGCGCCCGACCCTGAAACGTCGGTTCCGGCGGCCATCAGCGGGCCAACTCCCCGGCCATCACCTTGTCCTGGAGGGTGAGAATGCCGTGCATGAGCGACTGCGGACCGGGCGGGCACCCGGGCACGTACACATCCACCGGAACTATCTGGTCGACACCCTGGACGAGGGCATAGTTGTTGAACATTCCCCCGGTCGACGCGCAGGCGCCCATCGATATCACCCATTTCGGATCGGCCATCTGGTCGTAGACCTGCCGCAGCACCGGAGCCATCTTCTGGGAGACACGCCCTGCCACGACCATGAGATCGGCCTGGCGGGGGGACGCCCGGAACACCTCCATCCCGAACCGCGCCAGATCGTTGTGGGCCGTTCCAGTGGCCATCATCTCGATCGCGCAGCAAGCCAGCCCGAAGGTGGCCGGCCACATCGACCGGGTCTGGGCCCATCGCATCGCCAGCCCGAGGGTGGTGGTGAGCAGATGCGGAGGGGTTGCCAGGCGCGCCATCAGGCGGCGTACTCCCTGACGGGCTGAGCGTCCGCCCGGTACCGGGACCGGCGGGAGACGTTCCAGTCCAAGGCACCACGCTTCCACACGTAACCCAGCGTCTCGACGATCAGCAGCGTGAAGAAGGCGATAGCGATGACCCCCGGCCATCCCAGGTCACCGAACACCGAAGCCCAGGCGAACAGGAAGATGATCTCGACGTCGAAGATCACGAACAGGATCGCGACGAGGTAGAACTTGACGGGGAACCGCTGGATCGGCTCCGCCTCGGTGACGATCCCGCACTCGTACGGCTCCAGCTTCTCCGGGGTCGGACGCTTGTAGGAGATCAGGTAGGAGGCCACCAGCGACACGCCGGCAAACGCAGCGGCCAGCACCAACATGACCGCGATTGGGAGATAATCGGAAAGCTCCAACCCGCCCCTTCGTCAGGAATCTCAGCCTAGAAACACGGCCCGTAAGTGCCAAAACGACGGCGCTATCCACATAGTCCAACGATGCCTCGAGATGGTCGGACACCCGACCCAACAAGGATCAGGTCCCACCAACCGCGGCCACCTGAACCTGCCAGACCGGGACCAGAACACTCAACAAGCATGCACAGCCTTGGTGCCGGCCGGCCCGACCTGCGCCGACAGTCCTCAGATCTGTCAGTCCTGGGAGAGCGGCGGGGCCTGGTGGGCTCGGAGCTCGGCCAGACTCGCCCACTCGAGGGTCCGGGCATGGGTCGCCTCGAGTACGACGTCCGGGGCCATACCGGCCTCCTTCGCCTCGACCCACCGCGAGGCACACAGGCACCAGCGGTCTCCCGCTCTCAGGCCCGGGAAGCGAAAGGCCGGTACCGGGGTGGATAGATCGTTACCGACCGAGCGGGAGAACTCGAGGAACTCGTCGGTTACCACCACGCACACAGTGTGCACGCCGTAGTCCCGAGCGTCCGTGTTGCAGCACCCGTCCCGCAGCCAGCCGGTCAGCGGGTCGAGCGAGCACTCCTCCAGTTCGCTACCCAGAACATTGCGCGCCATGGACTGCATTGAACCACATCTTGCGGCTTGTGGCTTGTGGCTTGTGGCTTGTGGCTTGTGGCTTGCGGCTTGCGGCTTGCGGCTTGCGGCTTGCGGCTTGCGGCTTGCGGCTTG
>JAPPFW010000029.1:138486-216713 GCA_028821575.1 bacterium
GGCTTGCGGCTTGCGGCTTGCGGCTTGCGGCTTGCGGCTTGCGGCTTGCGGCTTGTGGCTTGTGAATAGTGGTAGTTGCCATTGGATAATACCAACAAATGATAACCAATAACTGACAGGACTGACAACTAGAAGCTTTGGCCGAAGCTGGAGATGCCGCGCAGGCCGAGACCCATCATGAACAGGAGAGCCAGGCCCCAGTAGAGGGTCGGGCGGCGCTCGAACTGCGCCCGGTAGATGTAGACGAAGGTGAGAGTCAGCAGGATGACGATGCCGTAGAACATGTGGATGCTTCCCGGATCCAGATCCTGGGCGAAGAGGAGCAGGCCGATGCCCACCTGGAAGACCATGGCCACCACCGAGAGCGACACGACCGCTTTGAAGATGCGGTCCGGACCGCGCCGTGAGAAGTGGTAGAACAGTCCGGTGACCCCGGAGAGCCCGCACACGATCACCGCCGCCCATCCCAGCCAGGTGTGAATCGATACCACCGGGCGACCAGCCCTACGTGCCGACCTGACCGTTGCCAGGGATCACCGGTCCTGCCTCATGGGTTCGAGCCGCCTCGGTCATTGCCTCCGTGAGGTCCGAAACCTTACCCGCGTCACGGCGCAGATCCCGACCTATCTCGATCTGGACACCCCCGTGCGGCGGGATGTTCACCGGGTTGTCCCTGTGAGCTCCGCGGAGATAGCGCGGTATCAGATCGAGATCGTCAACCACCTCGAGACCGGCCACCCGCATGGCCCTGCCCAACCGCGTAGCGAACGGGCGGTTGCTTCCTCCCAGTGCTACCTGGTCGTTCATATCGCGGCGGTTCATCCCGTGAACCGACAGCACGACCCGAACCCGCCCGAGGAACGCATCCAGAGTCGGCGACTCGGCTCTGTCGTAAAGGATCGATGTCAGATGGCCCTCCTTGTCCCTATGGCCCGGTTGTACGACCGCGTACAGGCTCGCACCGACCGAGTCGGCCACCTTCCGGGCGATCCTGAACGTTGGTGGTTCTATGCCTCCATGGAGCGCCATCAGACCCAGCGGTCCCCGGATGGCCGCCACCTCGCGGACCTCCTCGTGCTCGAGGAGTTCCCGAAGGGACCGTGTCACCGGTTCACCCCGTCAGCCGATCCGAGTACCGCTCACGGATCACCTTCTTGTCGAACTTGCCGGTGGCGGTCTTCGGAACCTCGTCGACGAACAGATAATCGTCGGGCAGCCACCAGCGGGCAACCTTACCGGCCAGGTGCTCCGCCAACTCCTCCCCCGACAGCTGTCGCCCTTGAAGCGGCACCACCAGCGCAAGCGGTCGCTCCTGCCACTTGGGGTGCGGTACGCCGACCACCGCAGCCTCAGCGACATCGGGATGCCCCATGATGATGTTCTCGACGTCTATCGACGATATCCACTCCCCACCGGACTTGATCACGTCCTTGGAACGGTCCGTGATCCGGATGTAGCCCTCCGGTGTGATCTTGCACACATCCCCGGTGCGCAACCAGCCGTCCACCATCGTCTCGCTGCTGCGGGGATCCCGGATGTACTCCGCAGCCGTCCACGGGCCCTGTATGAGCAGTTCCCCGAAGGCCTCACCGTCCTGGGGTAGCTCGTTGCCCTCGTCGTCGACGATCTTGACACGCTGGCCGGGAATCGGCAGACCGGCGGTCTCGAGGAAGTCGAGTTGTCGTTCCCAGTCCCAGGATTCCATCTCCGGCCCCAGGTTGGCGATCGACGCGACAGGATTGGTCTCCGTCATCCCCCAACCCTGGACGACCTTGATGCCGCGGCTACGCCAGTACCAGTCGATCATGGCCCGAGGAACCGCCGAGCCGCCGCACACGAGGGAGCGGACCGAGGACGTATCACGGTCCGGGTTGGCCTCCAGGTAGTTCTGCATGCCCAACCAGACGGTGGGAACCCCGGCCGAGAAGGTCACCTGTTCGGCTTCGATGAGGCCCACCAGCGCGGGAGCGGAAAGATCGTGACCCGGGTAGGTGAGCTTGGCACCCGCCGCAGTCGCCATGAAGGGATAGCCCCAAGCCGCGGCATGGAACATCGGCACCACCGGCATGACGTTGTCCGCCGCGTAGAGAGGCTTGACGGCCATGTTCGAAATGGTGTGCATGTAGGTGGAGCGCTGCGTGTAGGCCACCCCCTTGGGATTCCCGGTCGTGCCGGAGGTGTAGCAGTACATGTGGGGCGACCCTTCGTCCAGCAGCGGCCAGTCTCCGACCGGCTCGGCGTCACAAATGAGGTCCTCGTAATGGATGGCTCCTGGGAGCGAGGTATCGCCGGGGTCACCGCCCAGCAATATCCAGTTGGTTACGTTGGGCAGGCTGGGAGCCAACGGCTCAACCAGCTCAACGAGGCTCCGCTCCACGAAGACCGCCCTGTCGCGTCCATGCTCGATGATGTAGCGGATCTGGTCGGGGAAGAGCCGGATGTTCACCGTATGGCAGACACGCCCGGAGTTGGCGGTCGCCCAGTAGATCTCGTGGTGAAGGTGGGTATTCCAAGCCAGGGTACCCACCGGGTCGCCGGAGTCGATCCCTAGGCCCTCCAGGGCGGCCGCCAGCTTGCGGACCCGGGCATCCGTCTCCCCGTAGGTGGTTCGATGGAGTCGGCCATCGGGCGCTATGGACACGATCTCCCGGTGCGGGTAGATCCGGACCGCCCGCTCGTACAACGTCGACAGAAGGAGCGGGTAGTCCAGCATGTGCGGCGGCATGAACTCCTCCACAAGTCTCGGGCGGGCCGGCCGACCGTTCCTGCCACTTGCCGAGTGCGCCGCCCCACCGCCCCGAGATGGTAGCCGCAGCGGAACGCCACCTTACGGCGGTTAGTCTTCGGGCATCATGCGCCCCGTATACAGGACCGAGTTGACCCCCCTGTCCTTCCTCGAGCGCTCCTCGCTCGTGTACCCGGACAAGACGGCAATGGTGGACGATGACCGGCGTATCACCTACCGGGAGATGGCTGATGAGGCCACCCGCTTGGCCAACGCCCTCGCAGCCTCCGGGGTCGGACCGGGTGACCGGGTGGCCTTCCTCTGCCCGAACATCCCCGAGATGCTGCTGGCACACTTCGGAGTCCCGCTCATCGGGGCGGTCCTCGTGGCGGTCAACACGCGCCTGTCCCCCGTGGAGATCCGCTACATCCTCAGACACTCGGGATCCAGGATGCTGATCGGGGAGACGGAGTTGCTGGCGCCCCTCGCCGGGGTGGTGGACGACCTCCCAGAACTCGGCGAAGTGGTCTCGGTCGACCGTTCCGGGGCCGGGACCGCCTACCCGACCACGCCGTACGCGCAGTTCCTCGCCCGCGGCTCGGATCGTCAACTCCCATGGACTGTGGACGATGAGGAGCGGACCATCTCGATCAATTACACCTCGGGAACCACCGGGTGGCCGAAAGGGGTCATGTACACGCACCGCGGGGCCTATCTGAACGCTCTCGGGGAAATCATTCACTCCCGCCACTCCCCTCGTTCCGTCTACCTGTGGACCCTCCCCATGTTCCACTGCAACGGTTGGTGCACCACCTGGGGCGTCACGGCGATAGGCGGGACCCACGTTTGCCTGCCGCGCATCGACCCGGCCGCCATATGGTCGCTTATCGACTCGCAGGGAGTCACCCACTTCAACGCAGCGCCGACCGTGCTGATCAGCCTGGTCAACGCGCCAGAGGCCCACCCCTTCCCCCGACCGGTGACCATAACCACCGGCGGAGCGCCGCCCAGCCCCACACTCGTCGAGGCACTGGAGGTGCTCGGGGCGGAGATCGTACACCTGTACGGCCTGACAGAGACCTACGGACCCCACACCGTCTGCGAACTCCAAGCCGGGGTGGAGGACATGCCCGTCGCGGAAAGAGCCGCCTTCATGGCTCGCCAGGGTGTGTCCTACATCATCGCCGACCCGATACGCGTGGTCGACGATGGGATGCAGGACGTGACGACGGACGCGACGGCCATGGGGGAGGTGGTAATGAGGGGCAACAACGTGATGAAGGGCTACTTCGAGAATCCGGAAGCCACCGACGAGGCCTTCCGGGGTGGCTTCTTCCACTCCGGCGACATCGCCGTGTGGCACCCCGACGGCTACATCGACCTCCGGGACCGCTCGAAGGACATCATCATCTCGGGTGGCGAGAACATATCCACGATCGAGGTCGAGAGGGCGATCGCCAACCACCCGGCGGTCCTCGAGTGCGCGGTGGTGGCGGTCCCGCATGAGCGTTGGGGGGAACGTCCCAAGGCCTTCGTGGTCCTCAAGTCGGGCCAGAGTGCGGGGCCGGGAGAGATCATCGAACATGTGCGAGGGCGCCTAGCCCGTTTCAAGGCACCTGACTCGGTGGAACTGGTCGAGTCGCTTCCCAAGACCTCGACCGGGAAGATCCAGAAGTTCGTCCTCCGGGACAAGGAGTGGGAGGGCTCCAACCGCCGGATCAACTGACTCGGCACGGCCCCTGGCGCTGATCCCCTAGTCAGCACCCAATCCGATCCATGACCGGAACGGGGCCGTCGCCGTCGTTTCCGTACCTGGGCTGGATCCTCGTGGCGTAAGGGATCCGGCGGAAAACGACAAACCCCGAGTGAGCCTCTCAGCCCTCTCGGGGTTGCCGTTTGTCTCGCCCGTACCGCTGCCTGAGCACCGGTCCGGCCAAGCCGTCGGAAGCATCGCCCTGAGGCTCGCCTCCCTCCGCCACTCTTCAGCCTGTGGCAGCGCTACCACCTGCTTCCGGGTTGCGGTCTCCGTCGGGAACCGGGGTCCCCGCCGGAAGTGCGTTCCCCTCCTGGATGCATCGCTGCAACCGCTCGGGTCCCGCCGGGTCCGTCTCGTTCAGCGACCGGAGCCGCATCCCGATCCGAGCCCTTGCACTCCGCCGAGAGACATCGCTGGCCCTCCGCAAAGTGGACCTTTCCTGACTCAGCGACCCGAATGCCGGAGCATCCGTACCACTGATCCTGGTCCGGTCGCCGGTCGGGTTTCCCCTTCCGGCACGTAGAAAGGTACGCCCCTCCAGGGCGGTTGGCAAGGCCAGGAGCCCCAAACATTTCGCGGCTCACTGATTCTTTTCGCGACTGTCGAACCTCGGCCCGATGCCAGAGTTCGCGGAACCCGTGTTCGGCTACACCGTGCAGGACCACTGGCTTCTGTCACGAGTTACCCGTATAGTTACAGCTATGTCATTAGCCACCAGGACCGATCAGTTTCTCGGCCACACTCGATCGGAGGCATGCGGGCACGCCGAAGGCGAAACTACATCTGAACCGAGACCTTCGACGCTCGAGACCCTGTCACCCAGCCGTGCCGCCGATTTCAAGCAATGCCCCCGGCTGTTCCGCTTCCGCAGCATCGACCGCATTCCGGAAACGCCCTCCACGTACCAGGCGCGGGGAACCGCGGCGCATCTGGCTCTCGAGCGATTGTTCGACCTTCCAGCGGAGAAACGTACCGCCAGTCGCCTGTTCGACCTGTTTCGAGAAGCCTGGACGAGCCTTCGTTCGACGACCGAGTACTCAGGATTGTTCGAGACCATGGAGGAGGAGAGAGCCTGGGGTATCGAGAGTCTCGGGGTGATCGCCAACTACCTGACCCTCGAGGACCCGGTATCGATCAGCCCGCTGGACAGCGAACTGGAGATGTCGGAAGAGGTCGGCGACATCGTCATCCGCGGGATCCTCGACCGCCTCGACGAGCGGCCCGACGGCCACCTCGTGATAACCGACTACAAGACCGGCTCCGCTCCCCCCGAACGCTTCGCCTTGACGGCCTTCTTCGCTCTCAAGATCTACGCCCTGCTGGTCAGGAGCCGGTTCGGGAGGACGCCCGCAGAACTGCGCCTCATGTACCTAGGCAACTCCACTGTCTACTCGATCCCGGTTAGCGACCGGATGCTGGACGGTATGGAACGGCAACTCCTGGCGCTGGCGACAGCGATCAGGCGCGCAATCTCCAGGTACAACTTCCCCCCCAGACCATCGGTCCTCTGCGGTTGGTGCTCGTTCCAGGACATCTGCCCGGCCTTCGCAGGAATCGACAACCGCCAAGCACGCGAGACCCAACTAACAACGAACAACTAGCAACTACGGATACACGCCACGGACCAACTTGGCGTCCGCCACCCGTTTGATGCCCTTCATGAGAGCCGCGGTTCGTAGGTCGACCTTGTGCTTGATGCTCACTTCGAGCACCTCTTCGAAAGCCCGGATCATGATCTCCCGCAGTCTGCTCACGATCTCGTTCTCGGACCAGAAGTAGTTCTGGAGATCCTGTACCCACTCAAAGTAGGAGACGGTCACGCCGCCTGCGTTGCAAAGCACGTCCGGCACCACCAGCACGCCGTTGTCCTGCAGCGCCTGGTCTGCCTCCAGGGTGGTGGGGTTGTTGGCGCCTTCGAGTATCAGCTTCGCCCTGATCGCACCCACGTTGGCTCCGGTGATGACGCTACCGACCGCGGCAGGGATGAGCACGTCACATTCGAGTGCGAAGAGCTCCTCGTGCGTGATGGAATCGGCACCAGCAAAGCCCGCTACGCCTCCGGTCCGGTCGACATGGCGGGCGAGACGGCCCACTTCCAGACCGTTGCCGTTGTGGATGGCGCCGCTCAGGTCTTCGACTGCGATCACCCGGCAGCCCAGCTCGGCTGCTGCGATCGCCGCGTAGCGGCCTACGTTCCCGAATCCCTGGATGACCACCTGCGCCCCATCGACCGAGACCCCGCACCGGAGAGCCGCGGATGGGAGCAGGCTGATGATGCCGCGACCGGTGGCCTCCCGGCGAGCCACCGATCCACCGAGCGCGGGGGGCTTCCCGGTCACGACCGCCGGGACCGCATGTCCCTGGTTCTGGCTGTAGGTGTCCATGATCCAGGCCATGACCTGCTCGTCGGTGCCCAGATCGGGGGCCGGGATGTCCTTCTGAGGTCCGATCATGTCGATCACCTCGGCCGTGTAACGCCTAGTCACCCGTTGCAGCTCGGTCCTCGACAACTCGTGGGGATCGATCCTCACGCCGCCCTTGGCACCACCGAACGGAAGCCCCACGAGCGCGCACTTCCACGTCATGAGCATGGCCAGCGCGGCCACCTCGCCCAGATTCACATCGGGTGCGTACCTGATCCCACCCTTGGTCGGTCCCATGGTGAGCACGTGCTGGACCCTGTATCCGAAGGCGGTCCGGACCTTCGAGTACTCGTCGGTGCGGTAGGGAAAGGTAACGACCAACGACCGCTGAGGCCTTGAGAGCCTCTCCCGGACATTGTCGTCGAGACTCATCATCTCTGCGACCTTCTCGAACTGGGCGGCAGCCTCCCGGTACATCGCGGAGTCCCACTCCATCTCGCCGGTGATCGGGGCATCGTGTCCAGGGCCGGCGACGGTCACTTGTCGAGTCCTCCCGCAGCCTCCCGACCCGGACGCGCTCTCGGCACGGCTCCGGTGACATCCGTCCGGCGCCAACGCACCACGAACAATCCCGAGCGGGGCTTGGGGGTGAACCACGTCGACTTGGGCGGCATCAGACGGCCTGCATCGGCAACCCCCATGACATCTTCGATCTGGGCGGGATGCATGCTGAAACCCACACCTCCAGGATACGCGGTCACGGAACGTTCGAGGCGCGCGGGCGACTCCCCTCCTACCACGTAGGACAGGCGGGGGTCCTCGTAAGACGGCACGCCGAATACCGGCCCCAGGATCCGCTGGTGGAGGAGGCTCACATCCAGACTCTCGACCGGATCCTCCGAGCGTTCACCGTGGAAGGACAGCCGGTGCCACACACCATCCAGCAGCATCACCAGGTCACCCCTGGTCCTCGGCAGGGACTCGAGCCCACCGGCAGGACCGAGTTCGGTCGCTTCCCAGTCGGGCCCCAGCGATCGGGTCACCTGCGCGGCCGAAGGGACCTGATCCAGTCTGACCATCCGGTTGTACTCGAGGGCGTTCAGGTGATCGGCCGGGAACAGGATCGCCAGGAACCATCCGGGACCCACACCCGGCATCGAGGCGGCGGCCACCCGGTGGTGGCCGTCTGTGATGTACATGGTGCCGATTCGCGCAGTGGCCTCCTGGATCTCGACGAGATCCTCGGGATCGTCAATCGCCCAGAGCCTCTGCCTCACCCCGTCGACTCCCGTGAAGTCCCTGAAAGGTGACGTCGACGCCAGGCGCTTCATGAGCCGCCGCTGGTCACGGTCCGCCTGGAATGCCAGCGCGACCGGGCTGGAGGCCAGGCGCGCGGCGCGCAGGAATGCAGCCAGATCCGCTACACGATCGCCGATGGTTCCCTCGTGTCCGATCACTCTTCCCTCGGCTACGCACGAAACCGGTACCCCGCCCACGATCCCCAACTGGCTGTGGCCACCGGTGTCGAGTTGATACAGCAAGAACCCCTTGGTCGGCAGGGTCTCGAACAACCCCCTTCCCATCATTCCCGCAAAATGATCGGCGGCTCTCCTCGCAACCTCGGACCTGGACGGCGCAGGACCGGGAAAGTCCCCCACCGAGAGGGTGATGTTCACGAAGGAGTCAGGACGCTCGGCCGCGAAGCGATACCGGCCGGCCTGCGGGATGGAATCGTATTGGGGCGCCACGATGTCGGATGCCCGGTCGGCCCGGGCTACCAAGGCTTCAATCGGGATGGCGGCTCTCATAGGCACTCCGCGGTGGTCGTCGATTGATTGCCGTAAGGATGGCCAACACGGCTCGACAGCTTCGGTTGGGGCAACATTACCGCTTCCGGATGCCCTTCCCGACTCGTAAGCCGACCGGACCGGGTAGAGCCTTCCGATGACGTTGCTCGCGAATCATCGTGTCCGCCTGACCCGGCAATGGCTCCTTCGGCGTCTGTGTCACACCCCGGTGATAACTTCGGAAACATGAAAGAAGAACCGAGAGAAGAACAAACCAACGAGGTCCAGGCATTCGCCGAGGCCGAGCGCGTGCTGCTCGCTGCGGGAATCGGGTTTATCGTGGTTGAGGGACCGACCCCCCGGCCCGCCGAAGCACCTCTCGCAGCCTGATATCCCATCGGGTGGAGCGGGAGTACCGGCACCGGTACGAACGGCCGGCGACCGGGCGGCCTCTGAACGGGACCGGGGTATCCGGCTCGTATCGGCCTCGCCTGCGATGGCTGGCGACGCAAGGCCTGGAAGGATAGGGAGTGGCCGACGGTACGAGGACGGTGGTTGAGACGAGGTTCCCGGCTGGTCGACCCGACGACCGGGAGGCGGACGCCGGCATCGTGGAGCGAATCCTCTCCCCTGCGGACTGGCCCGAGGCTGTGGCTACAACCGAAGGTCCGCAGTTGGTGGTGGCAGGCCCGGGCGCCGGCAAGACCGAGTTCCTGGTTAGGCGCATCTCTCACCTCATCGAAGAGCGCGGCCTGCCCGGTTCCCACATCCTCGCCCTCACGTTCTCGCGGCGATCTGCTGCGGACCTGCGCACACGCATCGGCTCTGCGACCGCCGGGCCCTGGGGAGCCGTAGCCGCTTCCACGTTCCACTCCTTCGGCCATCGCCTTCTGGAACTGTACGGATCGGATACCTTCGGTTGGACCGAAACACCCTCGGTGCTTACCGGGCCCGAACAGGTCGACCTGGTCTCCGAACTGCTGTCCGCCGAACCTCCCGATCAATGGCCCCCGGCACTGCGCAGACTTCTGGGCAGCAGGACCCTTGCCACCGAGGTGACGGAGTTCATCCTCAGGGCCAGGGAAGGAATGCTGACCACCTCCGAGCTGCTGAGGCGAAGCGCCGAACAAGACTACTGGTCGGCCCTGCCGGCCTTCGTGGCCAGCTACGACACGGCGCTCGCACGGATCAACCGTCTCGACTACGGAACCCTGCTGACCAGGGCGATCATGGTCCTCAAGACCGAGGAGGCGCTGGAAAGGACTCGAGAACAGTTCCGGTACCTGCTGGTCGATGAGTTCCAGGACACCACCCCGGTCCAGGCGACCCTCCTCAGAGTCCTATCCAGGAGAGACCGCAACCTCACCGTGGCCGCCGACCCCTACCAGTCCATCTACGGGTTCCGGGGAGCGGCTCTGTCCAACGTCACCGGTTTCGTCGACGACCTGCGCCGGTCCGGCTCCGAGAAACTGCACAAGTGGACACTGGGAACCTCATTCCGGCTGCCGCGAGAGATCCTGGAAGCCGCCGAACGACTCACCACCGGTGTATCCCTTCCGGGAGCCACGGGGCACGTCCGGCCGGCGCCCCATCCCGGTCTCGTGGAGATACGCGTCTTCGACCAGGAGTCGGAAGAGTCGGACTGGATCGCCGCGGAGGCTGGTCGCCTCCATCTCGAGCAGGAGATCCCCTACCGGAGGATGGCCGTGCTGGTGCGGACCAAGCGGCGGTTGCTGAGGGAACTCTCCCGGGCCCTCGAACGGAGGTCGATCCCGCACGAACGTCCGGACATACGGTTGGTGGACCATCCTGGTGCCAGGATGGTCTTCGACCTGGCGAGAGCGGCCCTGGCGCCGGACCGGCGAACCGCGGACCCGCCCGTACGCCGCCTGCTGCTCGGACCCCTGTTCGACCTCGGTATTGGAACGCTTCGCCGGATGGAGAGGGAAATGGAGTCGGCGGAAGCGACCTGGCCCGCGATGATCCGCCGCGAGGTGGAAGGTGGGGACCCTCTGGCAGCCCTCGTGGAGGATCCGGCCTGGACATACCGTCGTGCGATCGACGCCTTCTGGCACGCGTGGACCCGGCTTCCCCAGTTCGCTCCGATGGTGACCGACCCGAACCGGAGCGAGTTCCGCGCCGTGTGGACCAGCCTCGCGCAGACCCTCGTGAGCCTGGAGGAGCGCAGTCCCGCCACCACCCTGGCCGACTACATACGGATAGTCGAGTCGGACGACTTCGAGGCCAGCCCGCTCCTCAGCTACCGGAACCCCGCCGAGGACAGGATGTCCCTCACGACCATGCACCAGGCCAAGGGTCTCGAATTCGACATCGTGTTCATCGCCGACGCAGTGGAGGGAGTGCTACCGGATCTGCGGCGCAACCAATCACTGCTGCAGACCGAACTGCTGGATCTCGAGAGAATCGGGGAACATGGCTCGGCAACCCGGCGCCTGGAGGAGGAGACCCGCCTCATGTACACGGCGATGACCCGGGCGCGCAGCCGTGTGGTCGTGACCGCCACGAGCGCCGGCTTCGCCGAGGAGCACCGGCGCCCCAGCCGGTTCCTGGAGGCCGTAGCCGGTGACCGGCTGGTCATCTCCACTGCCAAGGCTCGCCGGGCGCGGCCCCTCACTATCAGGGAGACCGAGTCATGGCTCCGCACGGTCCTCACCGATCCAGCCGAACCCGGCCATCGCCGCCTCGCCGCCGCCCGCGTGCTCGCCTCCGGCACCGGCTTCGGGCTGCGAGAGCCCGCCCTCTACGCCCCTCTACACCGTCCCGGCGCTGACACGGGTCTGGTGCCATCGGGACGGCGTCTGTCTCCCTCCGACGCAGTTACATACGACGCCTGTCCAAGGCAGTTCGCCCTGCAGAGGGTGTTGAAGGTGGACCGTCCCACCGGCCCCTATCTCACGTTCGGAAGCCTCATCCACCTTGTGCTGGAGATGGTCGAGAGGCGCGCAAGCGAGGATGATCGCCGCTCTACCCTCGAAGAAGCGCTCGGGCGGTTGGACGAACTCTTCGGTCACTCCGACTTCGGAAGCGGGTCCATCAGGGAGGCCTGGCTGAGGAGGGCCCGCTTGCTCCTGACCCGGTTGTACGAAGGCTGGCCCCATCCCGAAGCTATACCCCTGCTGCTCGAACACCCGGTAGGAGTGGAAATGGGTGGCATGGCGTGGCGGGGGCGTATCGACCGGATAGAGCGTGACCCCGACGGCGCCCTCCGAATCGTCGACTACAAGACCGCCAAGACACCGCCGTCATCCCGCGAGGCGGCCACGTCACTGCAACTCGGCTTCTACTCGGTGGCGGCGGAGCAGGACGAAACTGTGACGATCCACGGACCGGTTGCGGAGGCCGAGTTCTGGTACCCGCTGGCCGGTTCGGGCACGCCCACGACCCGCCGCTTCAACCGTTCCGGTCTCGAAGCAAGCCGCCGCCGCTTGGTGGACATCGCCCGGCGGATCGCTCGCGATGAGTGGGCCCCGAGGCCGGGCAAGGCCTGCGACCGGTGCCATGTCAGGCTGGTGTGCCCGGCCTGGCCGGAAGGACAGGAGGCTTACCGGCGATGAAGTTCGTTCCCTCCGCCGAGCAGTCGGCCATCATCGACCATGGTCCGGAGCCGTTGCGGGTCGTCGCCGGCGCTGGGACCGGGAAGACCACCACACTCGCCTACCGGGTGATCCGGCTGGAAGAACGCTACGGCATATTGCCGGCTGAGGTCCTGGGCGTGACGTTCACCAACAAGGCTGCCGGCGAACTGGCCCAGCGGATCCGCGAGGCGCGCTCGCGGCCCTTCACTCCGGGCCATGAGGTAGACGTGTTTACGTATCACGGTTTCGCCGGACACCTGCTGGGCACCTACGGCGCTCTGGTCGGGTTCGAACGCGACACCACCGTCATCACAACCACCCGCGCGCGCCAGATCCTGCGCGAGTGTCTCCCCGGCGCCCGATTCGAGGCGGTAGACGTGACTCACACCCCAGGGGTGGTGAACCGCCTGGTCAGCCTGTCGAGCGAACTTGCCGACAACCTGATCCGACCTGCCGATCTATTGGCGCTCCCCCCCGAGGCCGAAGTGGAGATACGCCGCGCTGAGCTTGCCGCGGCCCTGGTCCGATTCGAGACGGCCAAGACCGAGCTGGGCGTCCGGGACTACGGTGACCTGATCCGTCTGGCAGTCGAACTGGTTCGGGCACATCCCGAGGTGGCAGAACGGATCCGCAACCGCTACAGGTGCGTACTGCTCGACGAGTACCAGGACACCAATCCGGCCCAGAGGGAACTGTTCGCCGGCTTGTTCGGGCGGCACGGGGCCGTCACGGCCGTCGGCGACCTCGACCAGACCATCTACGAGTGGAGAGGCGCCAGCCCGGCCAACTTCGAGGGTTTTCCCGACCGCTTCCGCCACCCCGACGGCTCCCGGGCACGCACGCTCCGGCTGTCCTTCAACCGTCGTTCCGGGCAGCGAATCCTTGATATCGCCAACCGAATACGGACCAGGATCTCTCTGGCCGGTAGGTCCGGGAGGCTGGTGGCCCTGCCGGGCACGCCATCGGGAGAGGTCCACGCCGCCTGGTACACCGATGCGCGGCGGGAATCCGACGAGATCGCCCGTGAGTTGCGCCGCCTCCACGAGACCGGCATGGAATGGTCCGAGATGGCAGTGCTGTTCCGCCGGAACCGCGACATGGAGATGGTGAGGTTGGCCCTGGAGGAACATGATGTTCCGGTGCAGGTGGCCGATCTCGGCGGGCTGATGCAGGTACCGGAGATCGTCGAACTCCATGCCTGGCTGAGACTCCTGGCAGATCCCGAGGACAGCCCGGCTTTGGTCCGCATCCTGCTCGGCTCCCGGTTCCGACTCGGGATGTCAGGCTTGTTACCCCTATCGCGATGGGTGGTCGAGCGCAACAGAACCGCCGGCGGCGGCGGTGCGGTCCACACGCTTGTCGAAGCCCTCGAACACTTGGACGGCATGAACCTGGATGAGAGCACCCGTGTGTCGCTCCACGGTTTCCACCTGCTCTACCGTGCCCTACTGGCCGAGTCTCAGGGCACAAGCCTCTCGGAGCTGACCCGCATGATCCTGTCGAGAACCGGCGCCTGGCAGGAGATGGACTCCATGCCGAGCCCCTCGGACCTCTCCGCGCGGCTCAACGTGTACCGGTTTCTCGACTTCACCGAGCACTGGAATCCGCTCAAGGGCAGATCGTCGCTGGAAGCCTTCCTGGAACATCTGGAGCTGCTGCAAGAGGATCCCGGCGAACAGCTAGACACGGCGCGGATCGGCGACGGCGACGCGGTGACCCTCATGACCGTCCACCGGGCGAAGGGACTCGAGTGGCGCGCCGTGTTCCTGCCCGCACTGATCCGTGGGAACTTCCCCGCCGTTCCCCGGCAGCTTCTCGACCCGTCCCGCTTCGAGTTCACCGTGCCGGCAAGGCTGCGGATCGATGCCGAGTTCCGGACCAACCTGGATCCCTCGCTCGACGCCGAGACACGGCGAGCATGGCTGCGGGCCCGGCACTACGACCAGGAGTGGCGACTCGCCTATGTGGCTTGCACGAGAGCCAAGGAATACCTCTACCTGAGCGGGGCCCACTGGTACGGGGTACCCCAGACGCGCAAGAGGCCTTCAAGACCCGGCGAACTCCTCGAGCTAGCCCGCCGGGTGGAGGGGGTGGTGACGGCAGACGACTGGGCCACCGAACCTCCGCCCCGACCCGAAGACCTCCGGTTTCCCCTCTCCCAACCCGGTCCTGACCCGGTGCTGGGGATGAGTTGGGAAGAGGCCCTCCATATCGCGTCGAAGGATCCCGGCTGGCCAGGGCGACGCGCCCACGACCTGGGCATCCGAGACCTATACGATGGGGCTGTGGACGAGTTCGAGTTGACCCTTCTTGATCTCCCCGAGCCCGCCGGTACCGATCCCCCGCCGGACCGGTCCGCGGTGAGCGTCACGGGCCTGGTCACCTACGCGACCTGCCCCAAGCGCTACTACTGGACGGAGGTCGACCGGCTTCCCAGGCGGCCGGGTCCGTCCGCCCGCCGCGGCACCCGCCTGCACCGGAGGATCGAGCTGCACAACCGGGGAATGGTCCCGTTCGACGACCTCCACGACGATCTGTACGACCGGTCACCCGGCGAGGACTCTGCAGGTGACGGTGTCGCTGAGGGTCGCTGGGACGCCTTCCTCGGATCACCGTACGCGAACCTGACCCCCGTCCACGTGGAAGTCCCGTTCGAGATCAGCCTGGCGCCCGACATCCGCATCCGGGGAAGGGTGGATGCGGTCTACCCGAACGGTGATCACGGCTGGGAGATCGTCGACTTCAAGTCGGGACGCCGTCCGCGTCCGAGCCCTGACGACATCCAACTGCGAGCGTACGCCGTAGCAGCCCGGGAAGGCGGGCTCGGCGCGAAGGCTCCCGAGTCCCTGAGCGTATCCTTCGTCTACCTGGGCAGCGGGTTGGATGTCATCGGCCAGGACGTGGACGAATCCTGGCTGCAGGCGGCGACGGACCGCATCCTCGAACTAGTTGGGAACATCCGCGCCGAGCAGTTCGACCCGGAGCCCTCCCCGGCCTGCCGCTCATGCGACTTTCGCCATGTCTGCCCGGAAGGGACCGAGTGGCTATTGGGTAGTGGCTAGTGAAGGTCTTAACACAGCTGCAAATGCTATTATATTGTTCACTGACAACTAACAACCAGCAACTAGACTACCCGGCCGCCGACGGTCTCCACCATCAGCGTGAACGGCCCGTTGTTCCGTAGATCTACCTCCATCATCGCGCCGAAGCGGCCACAACCCACCTCGACACCGTACGACTCCACAGCCCTCACGAACTCGTCCACCAGGCGCTCGGCGTGATCGGGGCGAGCCGCCTCCGTGAAGCTGGGCCGGCGCCCCCTCCGCACATCGGCGAATAGAGTGAACTGGCTTACCACCAGCATCGCTCCACCCACGTCTTGGAGAGACAGGTTGAACTTGCCCTGCTCATCCGGAAAGATCCTAAGACCCACCAGCTTCGTGGCCAGTGCCTTCACGTCGGTTTCTGTGTCGGCCCGACTCACGCCCACCAGCGCCACCAGACCCTTGCCCACGCGGCCGACCACCTGGCCGTCGACCGTTACCGACGCGTGGTCCACGCGTTGGATGAGTGCTCGCATGGGGAGAATCTAGCGGTCGAAAGTCCGCTCCCGGCCCGATCGAGACCGACGAAGGCCGGGCAGACTCCTCCGGCCTCCAACCCCATCACTTAGAATCGATCGGGTGTCCGTTCCAAGATTCCGGTCGCGAACTGAATCACCTCGAGGACGCACCAGGCGCCCGGGAACCCCCCTCCGTCGTATCCGCCGGCCGGTTGTGGAGGAATTCCTGGCTGACAGCGACTTCCGATCGGCCTTGGAGCGGATTGCCGGCGCGCAGCAGCGAACCGTGGAGGAAACACTCCGCAGCGCCGAGGGCTATCTGAAGGAGATCGCGGCTCGCCCGTCGCGGTTCATGGTGCACGTCGCGGCCTTTCTGGGCCGCTTCCTCTACCGAAGGGCGTACGGGGTGATCCACTACGATCGTGACGCCCTGGCCGCTGTGTCCGAGTTGAGCGCCCGCCATCCGGTGGTGTTCCTGCCCTGTCACAGGTCCAACCTGGACCGCCCGGTCATGCACTACCTGCTCTGGAAGGACAGGGTCGGTCCGAACTTCACCGCCGGGGGCATCAACATGAACTTCTTCCCTATCGGTCCGATATCCCGCCGGGCCGGGGTCTTCTTCATAAGACGGAGTTTCGCCAACAGCCCGGTCTACAAGCTGGTACTGCAGACCTACTTCGCATACCTGGTTGAGCAGCGCCTAGCCCTCGAGTGGTACATGGAGGGAGGCCGGAGCCGGACCGGCAAACTCCGTTCCCCCCGCTACGGACTCCTGGGTTACGCGGCCAACGCGCTGGCTGCAGGCAAGAGCGAGGACATCTACCTGATTCCCACTTCGATCAACTACGACCACGTGCTCGAAGTCGGTGACTACGCGGCGCAGGAGTGCGGTTTCGCCAAGGAGAGGGAGACATTCGGCTGGCTGGTCAAGAGCGTTCGTTCCCTCCGCAAACGCTACGGAGACATTCACATCCGCTTCGGGGAGCCTCTGTCGATGAGCGCCATGATCGGTCGGGACCGGACCGGGAGCGAACGGCGGCAAGACCTGCAGCGCCTGGCCACCACAGTGTGTAAACGCATCAACCGGGTCACACCGATCACCCCGGCATCGCTGGTGGCGGTGGCGCTCCTGGCGGCGCCCGACAGAGGAACTAGCCGCCGCGACCTCGAGGTGGCGGTCGCGGAACTCGTCGAGCATGTCGAGTCCCGTAACCTTCCCACGAGCGAGCCATTATCCCTGCTCCGTACCCGTCAAGGCCTCGACGAGGTGGTCGGAGCCCTCGCCGACCTCGGAATAGCGGTGGTTTGGAACGATGAGCCGGGGTCGCAGGAGCCCGAATCCCTCTACGGCATCGCCGAGGGACAGCGCATAGCGGCCACTTACTACCGGAACACCATCGTCCACTTCTTCCTCACCCCGGCGATCGCAGAACTGGCGCTAGCCGCGGCTGCAAAGGATGGCGGGGTGAGCGGGGCGATCCAGACGTTCGACGAGTACGTGGCCAGGCTCAGGGATCTGCTGGCGAACGAGTTCTTCTTCGAGGAGTACGACCACTTCCTCGACGAGGTGGTCGCACAGCTCGATCGACGCCTACCCGAATGGAGGAACCGGCTCGCCGAAGGGAGCGGACTCGAAGCCGTGGCCGGCCTCCGGCCTCACAGAGCGCCATGGGCACTCCGATCGTTCCTGCAGGCCTACCTGGTCGCCGCGGAGAGACTGGTCGACCTCCCGCCCGAAGTCCCTTGGAACAAGGGCTCGTTTCTGGCAGGGTGCCTCGATCGCGGGGCCGATTACGTGTCCGAGGGACGCATTGCAGCTGAAGCATGCACTCTCAGCCTGTTCTCGAACGCGGTGCGCGTCGCGGCGCGTCGCGGCCTGCTCACACCGGGCCTGGAAAACCTGTCCGCGCGGCGAAGGTCCTTCGCCTCCGAACTGGATCACCTCCTGGCATTGGCGGGCTCACTCGACTCGGCTCCACCATCCGGGACCGATCGCGGCATCCGGCGACAAACCTAGGATCCAGTCATGACCCCCCTCCCGGACTCGCTGTGTGTGGAACTGCATCACTGGATGCGGCTCACCCGTACATTGGATGACCAGCTGATCTCCTTGTGGAAGCAGGGTCGGGGTGTGGGAGCGACGTTCAACCAGAGGGGACACGAGGCGATCAGCGTCGGAGCAGGGGCTGCCCTCCGACCGGAGGATGTGGTGGCACCGATGCATCGGGATCTCGGCTGCTACCTGATCCGCGGCATGACCCCTCGGCGCATCATGGCCAACCAACTCGGACGCTCGACCGGGGTTACCGGTGGTCGCGACGCCAACCTGCACGGATGCGGTGACCTGTCGCTGAACATCATCGGCTTCATCAGCCATCTTCCACAGTCAATGCCGGTGGCTTTGGGGGCGGCCATGTCGTTCATCTACCGTGACGAACCCCGGGTGGCGATGACCTTCGCAGGAGACGGCTCCTCTTGTGCAGGCGTGTTCCATGAGACCCTCAACCTCGCCGCCGTCCACGGAGCACCCTTCGTGGTGATCGTAGAGAACAACCAGTACGCCTACTCGACGCCCCTCGATCAACAGATGGCCATCGACGACATCGCTCAACGCGGCAGCGCCCATGGGGTGCGATCGGAGATCGTGGACGGGAACGATGTGGAGGCGGTGTACCGAGCGACGGATGCAGCCATCCGCCGGGCCCGCGAGGGCGGAGGCCCCAGCCTGATAGAAGCCAAGACGATGAGAATGCTGGGTCACGCCATACACGACGGCGCCGAGTACGTGCCCGCTCGATTGCTCGACGAGTGGCGACCGCTCGATCCACTACTACGACTCGAGGAAGCCATGCTGGCCCGTCGATTGGTCGATCAGGAGCAGCTCGCGAGGGTGACCGACGAATGCCGGCAGATCGTCACCGATGCGGTGCGGTTCGCCGAGTCGAGCCCGTGGCCCGATCGCAGCACGGTCAGGGAAGGGGTCTACGCACCGTGAGGGGCCCCGCGGAGGAACGGCAGCAAGGGAGCGCATTCGAGAGCATACCGCCAGCACCGATGGAGGGGGCGCGCCCTCCCGGTACCCGGAGGATGACGTACCTGGAGGCGATCAGCAATGGTCTGCGGACCGAGATGCGCCGGGATCCCAGCGTGCTGCTACTGGGTGAGGACATCGGAGGCGATTTCGGAGGTGCGTTCAAAGTTACACGGGGTTTCGAGGCTGAATTCGGCGCCCACCGGGTCATCAACACGCCGATGGCTGAACTCGGCTTCATAGGGGCCGCTACCGGGATGGCCCTGATGGGACTGCGGCCCGTCATCGAGGTGCAGTTCGCTGATTTCATCTCGACCGGTTTTGACGCCATCGTGCAGTACGCAGCAACGACCCACTACCGCTGGAGGGCTTCGGTCCCCTGGGTAATCCGTGCTCCAGCCGACGGTGGCCTTCGTTCAGGCCCGTTCCACAGCCAGAACCCCGAAGCCTGGTTCGTGCACACCCCGGGCCTCAAGGTGGTGGCCCCGAGCACCCCCTCCGACGCCAAGGGCTTGCTGCTGGCCGCGATACGCGACAACAACCCGGTCATCTACTTCGAGTCGAAGCCCCTCTACCGGAGCCTTCGGGGTGAGGTTCCCCTGGGAGACAGCGCCGTTCCGATCGGGAAGGCCCGGATCGCCCGGGCCGGCTCCGATGTAACTGTGATCAGCTACGGCGAGATGGTGCGGCAAGCTACCGCTGCGGCCGACCAACTCAGCCCTGACATCTCGGCCGAGGTGATCGACCTCCGTTCCCTCAAACCACTCGACCGAGAAGCCATTCTCGCCTCGGTGCGCAAGACCGGCCGGGCGGTAGTGGTGCATGCCGCCAACCGGATGGCCGGAATCGGGGCGGAGATCGCGGCGGAATTGGGAGAGGTCGCCTTCGAGTATCTAGACGCTCCTGTCTTCCGGTTGGGGGGTCTCGACGTACCCGTACCGTTCAGCCCGTCGTTGGAGGACGCCTATCGCCCCGATGCGGCCGGCATCGCAGCAGCGATACGCGAGTCGGTCTCTTTCTAGTTGTTAGTTGTCAGTTGTTAGTTGTTGGAAACTACTGACACCTGACGCCTGGCACCCGACACCTGATTCCTGACACCTAGTAATCTCCCGGTATGCGAAGGTTCACGATTGACCTGAAGGGACCGCTTCACGGGATCGAGTTCGGTGGCGAGGGTCGGCTGGTGCTCTTGGTGCATGGTCTGAGCGGATCGGCGGTCAATTGGGTGGAATTGGCGGACGGACTGACTGCCTACGGCAGAGTCGTTGCACCCGAGCTTCCGGGATTCGGACGCACTCCCCCGGCCGGGCGCCGTGCGTCGATCGAAGCGCAGGCGGAGATCTTGGCCGAGTTCATCCGGCGGCAGACGGACGAACCAGCTCTCATCGTCGGTAACTCGATGGGGGCGATGGCCACGATGATCTTGGCCGGACGTTATCCCGAACTGGTGAGTCGGCTCGTGCTGATCAACTCACCGGCTCCATCGCCCTCCGCGGTCGGCATAGCGCCGGTCTGGATGCTTGTGATGGTCCTGTACCTGATCCCCGGGCTGAACAAGGCCTTGCTGACGTGGTTGCACAACCAGGGCTCACCCGAGGAGCGCACGGAGGCGGGAATAGACATGATCGCCGCCCGTGCCGAACGCATCCCGCGATCGACGCGCCTCCTTCACGCCCAGGTTACCGCAGAGCGCAATACGATGCCTTGGACGCACGAGGTGCATCTCGAGGCTTACCGCTCGATAGTCCGGACCCTCGTTCCCTACTCGCGCTTCGACCAGATGGTGCGTCGGATCACGGTACCGACCCTGCTGATACACGGGACCATGGACCTCGTGGTACCGATTGCAGCGGCGGAACGCCTGGCGTCCCTTCGCCCCGATTGGATGTACCGACCGATGGTGGAAGTCGGGCACATTCCCATGATGGAGTCGCCTGAACTGTGCCTGGAGTTGATCGGCGAGTTCATGGCGGCGACCGGGCTGTCTCCGGAAAGTGGAACCGGCGCTCCGACAGCCTTCAGCCGTAACGGCGCCGCCGACTCCAGGCCAGGAAGCGTTCGAGCGGCCAGGTATTAGCGACCCGGTCCCGCTCGATCCAGCCTCGCTGAGCGTGCCGGACTCCCCATTTGGACTGCTCCAGTTCCTCAACGCGGTGTGCGTCGGTCGAGATCACGAGATGGACCCGACGGGCTTGGCCTCGGGATAGGACCTCGACCGAGGCGTCGAGGCGGTCCAGGTGGGAGTTGATCTCGATGGCGGTCCCGGTCGCCTCCGCCGCTTCCAGCACCGTTCCAAGGTCGAGTTCGATCCCGGGACGGCGGCCGATGCGCCGACCCTGGAGGTGACCGACCACATCGACTGCCGGGTGCCGGATGGCCTTCACAACGCGGGCGGTCTGATGCCCCATCGGGAGGTCGAAATAGCTGTGCACGGAGGCCACGCACCAGTCGTAGTCCATCAGGAAGTCATGGTCGTAGTCGAGCGAGCCGTCCTTGCCGATGTTGAGCTCGACTCCGTGAAGTATGCGCATGGTGGGGTAGCGGTCCTGGAGGGAGGCGATCCGGCCGCGCTGAGCCAGCATCTCCGCTCTTCCCACCCCGTTGATGGCCAGATCCTCGGCATGGTCGGTGATGGCAAGGTACTCGAGGCCTAGGGCCGAGGCCTTGTCGAGCATCGCCTCCAGAGTGTCGTCACCGTCCCCCGACATGTCGGTGTGGACATGCAGGTCACCTCTGAGATCCCCGTCGACTATCAGATCCGGGAGCCCACCCGACTGGGCCGCCTCGATCTCACCTGTATCCTCCCGGATGGTCGGAGGTATCCACGGCAGTCCCAGCGCCTCGTATATCCCGTGCTCCGTCTCCTGTGCCACGATCCCCCCACCCTCCGCCTCGTACAGCGAGTACTCGCTGAGCACCCACCCCCGCTCGATTGCCAGCCGGCGCAACCGGATGTTGTGCTCCTTGGAACCGGTGAAGTACAGGATGGCAGCACCCCACTGCTGCATGGGGACCATCCGGACATCGACCTGGAGACCCGAATGCGTGAGCATCGATGTCTTCGTGTCGCCGGATACGATCACATGGCGGATCCACCCCAGCTCCACCAGCCGCTGCCTGACCGCCGCCGGATCGGACGTCGCCACCAGGATGTCGAGATCGGCAACCGTGTCCCGGAAGCGGCGCAGGCTCCCACAGTATGCAGCTTCCTGCACACCGGGCAGCATCCTCACTTCGGATACGATCCGCCGGGCGTACCGCATGGCGGCCAGGATCGGAGTCCTGCGGTCCTTACCGGACCACCCGAGCCGGTCGATGGCCCGACGCAGGTTTTCCTCGGTCTTGGGACCGAAGCCGGGAAGTTGCCGGACCGCCTCAGCTTCCAGGGCCACGATGAGACTCTCCACCGAGTCCACCCCCAAGGCCCTGCGCAACATAACGGCTCGCTTCGGTCCCAGGCCGGGAACCCGCACGAGTTCGCGGAAGTGGAGCGGGAACTCCTCCCGGAGTTGATCGAGCTTGTCGATCTGCCCGGTCTCGACGTACTCGCGTATGTAGGACGCCGAGGACCTCCCGATGCCGGAAAACCGTTGCAAGTCCACAGCGGACAACTCAGCCACTTGATGGGGTAGCCCTTCGAGAGCCTTGGCGGCCGCCGCGTAAGCCCTGGCCCGGAAGGACTGCGCGCTGCCATCCTTGATACGGGTGAGAAGGGCAAGTTCCTCGAAGAGGGCGGCGACTTCCATGTTGGTCACCACGACGACCACCACATCGCTACTCCTCTCCGCACCGGACTGAAAGATAGCTATTCGAGCCCTGAAGGTGGCGACGGTTGCCCCCTGACCGGTGTGGCCGACCGGCGTGCCCTGGTAACGCGGTAACCTCTCGTGGCGCCTCCCCGTCAGAAGGGTTCAACATGACTTTGGCTAGCGCCGGATACTCGGTGACCCTCCGTATCCACGTCCCCTCCGAGGACGAGCGGGCTATCGGGCGGATCACGACCGCCATCGGGGAGGCGGGCGGAGTGGTCACTGCCCTCGACTTCGTGGAGTCCGACTCCAACCGGTTGGTGCTCGACATCAGCGCCAACGCTCGGGGTGTGGAACACTCCGGCGACATCACCGCTGCCGTGGACTCGGTGGACGGTGTGACGGTCCACCACGTCTCGGACCGCACGTTCCTCATCCACCTGGGCGGCAAGCTCGAAGTCAGGAGCAGGGTTCGCCTCCGCAACCGCGATCAGCTCTCGATGGCTTACACCCCCGGCGTCGCACGGGTGAGCCTGGCCTTGGCCAAGCATCCTGAAGACGCCCGCAATCTGACCGTGAAGGGAAACGCGGTGGCGATCGTTACGGACGGAAGCGCGGTGCTGGGCCTGGGGAACATCGGGCCGGTCGCGGCCCTTCCCGTGATGGAAGGAAAAGCCGCCCTGTTCAAACGTTTTGCGGATGTGAACGCCTGGCCCATCTGTCTCGACTCCAACAACTCCGACGAGATCGTGCGGGCCGTGGAGATGTTGGCCCCCGGCTTCGGGGGGATAAACCTCGAGGACATAGCCGCTCCACGCTGTTTCGATATCGAGGCCCGGCTGCGGGACTCCCTCGACATCCCGGTGTTCCATGACGACCAGCACGGAACCGCCATTGTCGTCCTGGCGGCTCTGACCAATGCGCTCAAAGTGGTGGGAAAGAAGATCGAGGACGTGAGGGTGGCCATGAGCGGAGCCGGAGCCGCCGGAGTCGCGGTAGCCAAACTCCTCAAGGCCGTCGGTACACCCGACATCGTCGCTCTGGACAGGGGCGGCATCATCGGCCCCGACCGCACCTTCGTCGATCGGTCGAAGCGCTGGATGCAGGAGCACACCAACCTGGACGGTATCTCAGGGGGAATCCTGGATGCCCTCGAAGGCGCAGATGTGTTCGTGGGGGTGAGCGGCCCGGACCTGTTCGACGCGGCCGAGATCCGGCGGATGGCTCACGACCCGATCGTTTTCGGACTCGCCAACCCCGATCCGGAGTTCGATCCTCAACGGGCGCGGGATCATGCACCGGTGGTGGCAACAGGCCGATCCGACTTCCCCAACCAGATCAACAACGTGCTCGCCTTCCCGGGTGTCTTCCGGGGAGCGCTCGACGCCCGCGCCAAGTCCATAACCGATCTGATGAACGTCGCAGCGGCCCGGGCTATCGCTTCGGTGGTCAGGCCGGAACAGTTGAACGCAAGCTATATCATCCCGTCGGTCTTCAATCCGGAAGTTGTGGACGAAGTCGCCAAGGCCGTACGGGCTGCAGCCTCCGGCTGAGCTCAGAAGGCCCGATCCGCCGGGACAGAGGGGACCCTTATGCGAAAGGTGGAACCCTGACCGAGCCGGCTCTCCACCTCGACCCGGCCCCCGTGCAGTTCGGCCACGTGTTTCACGATCGCCAAGCCCAGACCCGTCCCTCCCGTGGATCGGGACCGGGCTGCGTCGACCCGGTAGAACCGCTCGAAGATCCTCGGTAGGTCGGATGCCGGGATCCCGGAACCGGTGTCGGAGACCACGATGGTCGCCTCTCCATTGTCTGAAACCACGGATGCCGCCACCCGCCCTTGCTCCGGGGTGTTACGGACCGCGTTCTCCAGAAGATTGCGGAATGCCAGCGCCAGATCGGACGGACTACCGATCATCGGCGTCGGGGCCGCCGCGAAGTCTATGCCGGGAAGCGAAGAACTGAACCGCTCGATCTCCTCCTCGAGCACGTCGGCAAGGTCGAACGGCTCGACGTGAGGACTGTCCGACTCCAGCCGGGACAGATCCAGCAGATCGGTCACGATCCTCGACATGCGCAGAGCGTTGTCGAAGATCCTCCCTGAGAAGTCGAATACCGCTTCGGGATCCTCATCCATAGCAACCAGGATGGTCTCAGCGGCGGCCTTAATCGCCGCTACCGGTGTCTTCAGCTCATGGGAAGCGGCGACCACGAAGTCCTGGCGCGTCCGGTCGGCCTGCACCCGCTGGGTGATATCGAGTAGGTGGAGCACTATCACATCGTCGCGCTGCGACGGGTGCCCGCACACCTCCATGATCCTGCGCGGCAGTCCCTGGGACAGGCGCTTGGTGGCGGATCCACCCCTGGTCGCCTCTTCGATGACCTGGCGGACCGGTGTCGGTATGGGCGCTCCCGCCTCGGTGATCCGCTCACCAAGGAACTTGGCGGCGGCCGCGTTCGCATACACGGGCCGGTCCGACCTGACCGCCACGACCCCGATCGGTAGCGAGGCGAGGAGTTCTGCCTGGAGCTCACTCCGGATCTGAAGAGCCTTGCTGTCGACCTCCAGACTCTCGATCCGGCGCCGGTCGGCAGCCGAGCGCAAGCGGTGGCGCCGGGCCAGCCACACGATTGACCAGATGGCCACGACACTTGCGGAGCATCCGATCCAGGACCAGGGCGGCGGCGCCCGCAGGGCTGCGAAGCCTGCCAGAGCCACCGCGGACAGACCCGTGTAGTGCAGGGTCGCGAGACCGAGCCGTGCCGTTGGGGTGGAGAAGCCTGACTCGTCCCGGGACCCCGGGCCCGTCATGCCGGCCGGGCCGGCGGACCGGTCGGTCCGCGCCGTCTATGCGGGTGTGGACCCCGGCGGGTAAGAGGAGCGGCGATCAACGGCCTCATGATAATCCCTCCGGCCGCACATCCCCGTTAGCGATCGTCGGCGAACTTGTACCCGAGGCCTCGGACGGTCACTATCCACTCCGGAGAGCGTGGCGTCTGCTCGACCTTCTCCCGTAGCCGTCGGATATGGACATCGAGGGTCTTGGGATCGCCGAAGAACGGCACCCCCCATATCTCCTCGAGAAGGATCTGGCGCGGTACCAGCCTCCCCTTGCGTGCCAGCAGGGCCTCTAGGAGTTCGAACTCCTTGGGACGGAAGTCGACCAGTTCACCGTCGATACGTACCTCGTGGCGGTCCACATCGAGCGAGACCGGCCCGCCTTCAAACACCAGAGAGTCCACACTGCGCGGAACCCGCGACGCCCGGCGCAGGATCCCCCGGATCCGCGAGATCAGCTCGCGCATCGAGAACGGCTTGGTCACGTAGTCGTCGGCGCCCAACTCGAGTCCGGCAACGACGTCGGCCTCGGCGTCCTTCGCCGTCACCACGACCACGGGGACGTCCGACGAGGAGCGTATCTGGCGTAGGACATCCAACCCGCCAAGACCCGGCAGCATCAGGTCCAGGACCACGAGATCGATGGCCCGTCGACGGTGGTATTCGACCGCGAGGCGGCCGTCCGCCACCACGGTCACCTCGTACCCCTCCCTGGCCAGGTTGTATCGGAGGGACTCGGCGAGCGTCTCCTCGTCCTCCACTACCAGGATCGAGGTCATCCGCTATCCGTCGCCCCGGGCCAGCACCCAACCCTCCGGGAACTCCCGAAACTCCCCTGTCAGCAGGAAGGCAACCTGCTCACCGATGTCGACCGCCCGGTCGCCGACCCGCTCGAGAGCTCGCGAGACGAGCATCATCTGCACCGCCCACTCGAGCAGGTCCGAATCCGGGGCGCAGGCGGCAACCTCTCTCCACATGTTGCGGTTGAGCCAGTCAGCCGGGTCGTCGAGTTCGGGCAAGCGCAGGGCGAGGTTCAGGTCTCGCTTGATCAGGGCCTCCATGGCGGTCTGGAGCATGGGTACCACGATGGCGCGCATTTCCCGGACGTGCAGCAGGATGGTTTCGTTCCTTGGGAGCCCGGCGGTTATCTCCACGATCCGGGCGATGTTGGCCGCCTGGTCGCCCATACGTTCGAGGCTGTGCCCGGTCTGGAGGATCAGGGACATCAGACGGAGATCCGAGGCGACCGGGGTCTGCCGTGCCATCACCACGTGCCAGCGCCTCTCCACCTCGACGTACAGCTGATCGATCCTCCGGTCGTCAACCACCACTTGGTGTGCGAGTTCGGCATCTCCCGTCACGAGAGCGTCAACCGCCTCCACGATCTGGCCTTCGGCCATCTCGGCCATATCGAGCAACAGAACCTCGAGCTGGTTCAGCTCGGCATGGAACTGGCTACGGTACTCGGTCATCCGAATCGACCGGTTATGTAGGCCTCGGTCTCGACTTTGGCAGGCCTGGTGAACAGCGTGCCGGTAGTCCCCGCCTCTACGACGTAGCCGGCCCGGTCGCTGTCCATGTTGAGGAAGACCGTGTAGTCGGAAGCCCGAGCAGCCTGTTGCATGTTGTGGGTGACGATGATGATCGTGTAGCTGACCTTGAGTTGCTGGACCAACTCCTCGATCCTGAGCGTCGCCACCGGGTCGAGGGCAGAGGTCGGCTCATCCATGAGGATGATCTCGGGCTTGACAGCAATGGCCCGGGCGATGCAGAGACGCTGCTGCTGGCCCCCGGAGAGGGAGTAGCCGCTCTCGTCCAGCTTGTCCTTGACCTCGTCCCAGAGAGCAGCCTGGCGCAGGGACAACTCGACCAGCTCATCCAACTCGCCCTTATGACCGTTGATCTTGGCGCCCCAGGCTACGTTCTGGTAGATGCTCTTGGGGAAGGGATTCGGCTTCTGGAAGACCATCCCCACGCGGCGACGTAGCTCCACCGGGTCGACCGACGGGTCGTAGATGTTCTGACCGTGGAAGCGCACCTCCCCTTCCACGCGGGCGGACGGCACCAGGTCGTTCATCCGGTTAAGGGCTCTCAGAAGGGTGCTCTTCCCGCATCCCGACGGTCCGATGAGAGCAGTGATCTGGCGGTCCCGGAAAGCCAGAGTCACGTCCTTGACCGCCCGGAACTTTCCGTAGAACGCACTCATGTTCAGGGCTTCTATGGCAGCGCTGTCAGGTCCGAGTGGCGTCCTGGCTTCCGTCTGAACAGTCAAGTCGGTCATCACCCTTCCTGTCCGGGCTTCGTCAATCGTCACTGTGCCCTCCGAGAGTATCGGTTTCTGAGAATCACCGCGGCGGTGTTGAGCGTCAGCAAGAGCACCAGCAGAACGATGATCGCCGCGGCGGCGATGTTGCGGAATTCGTCCTGGGGCCGGCTGGTCCACTGGAAGATCTGGATCGGCATGACCGTGAACTTGGAGAACGGTCCGGCAGGATCCGTGGTGATGAACGTCGAGGCACCCACCACGACCAGCGGGGCCGTCTCGCCAAGCGCCCGTGCCACCGCCAGGATCGTACCGGTGAGGATTCCCGGTAACGCATTCGGGAGCACATGTGCCCGCACGGTCTGCCACTTGGTGGAGCCCAGGGCCATCCCCGCCTGCCGGAACGAACCCGGCACGGCCCGGATGGCCTCCTGGGCGTTGATGATGATGAGCGGGAGGATCAGGAGCCCGAGCGTGAGGCCGGCCGAAACGATCGTGCGCCCGTTGGCGGTTGCCTCCCCGCCTCCGACCAGGAAGGATCCACTCGTGAAAGTCTCCAGCGTACGGACGAAGATCGCCAGCCCGAGCATCCCGTAGATGATGGATGGCACCCCCGCCAGGTTGTTGATGTTGGTCTGGATGACGGCGTTGAGCCGGTTCTCCCCGGCATACTCCTCGAGGTAGATGGCCGCGCCCACCCCGATCGGGAAGGAGAACACCAGGGTGATGGCAACCACCCACAACGAGCCGAACAGGGCGGTGCGGATCCCGGCGATGGCCGGTTCCGGCGACTGGGGACTGCGGACGAATTCCCAGGACAGCCAGGACCGGAAAACCAGTTCCGCCTCGGGTAGGTCGGCCGCCACCTTCGCCTCGATCTCATCCCGGTTGAAGGTCGAGTCGAGGAACGACCAGGTTCCCACGATGGTGGGCTCCACAACCCGCTCGACCACCAGCGCCTCCACATCTTCCCTGCTACGGGCGGGTAGCCAACAGGCCGCGGGAGGCTCGTCCGAAATGCACAAGTCGTTTAGCACGTACTTGTCCTCGAACACGAGGCGATCGCTGAAGAAGCGCTGCTCGCGCTCGAAGCGGCGTCCGAGATTGGTGGATATCTCCTGTCCGAGCAGCAGTACCAGTTCCTGCTTGGTCAGTTCTCCCAGTTCGGTGTCGTGCGGGTAACCCAGACTCCCTACCAACTCGGACGGCGACCGCGCGTCCTCCACCGCTACCAGCCCGAACGAGGAGTTGAGGATCGTGAGGATCAGCGTCACCAGCGCCGCGACGGCCAGCATCAGGGCTACCAGCAGGCCGAACTTGACCAGGACTCCCCTCCGGCGTCGTCTGCTCATGTGGGGAGACGTCACGAACAGGTCCTTTGTGCCACCCTCTGTATCCGGAGAGACAGCCATCATTCGTACACCTCCCGGAACCTGGCCACGAACCGGCGGCTGACGATGTTGAGCGCCAAGGTGATGACGAACAGCGCCAAGCCGATGGCGAAGATGGAGTTGTAGTCGATCGAGGCGTAGCTGAGGTCACCCCCGCTGATCCGCACGATGTGCCCGGTCATGGTCTCGCCGGCTACAAACGGGTTGAGGATGTACCCGAACAGGCTGTCCTCGCCGAAGTTGAAATTCTTGGGGCCTGCCCCCGCGGCGATCGCCACGACCATCGTCTCCCCGATCGCCCTGGAGATCGAGACCACGAAGGCGGCGGTGATTCCCGACAGTGCGGCCGGCAGGACCACCCGCAGGGAGGTCTCCAGCTTGGTGGCCCCCAAAGCGTACGATGCCTCCCGCAGAGACACGGGCACGGCGTGCAAAGCATCCTCGGACATGGAACTCACCAGCGGGATGATGAGAATCCCCACCACTATCCCTGCCGAAGCGGTGTTGAAGATCTCGACGACGCTCACGCCGAGAATCGATCGGAGGAGCGGGGTCATGAACGTGAGGGCGAAGTAGCCGTAGACGACCGTGGGTATTCCTGCCAGGACCTCGAGGACGGGCTTCATGAGCCCTCGCACTCGGGGGGAGGCGTACTCGCTCAGGTATATGGCGGTGGCTAGGCCGACGGGTAGGGCCACGATCATCGCTGTCACAGAGGTCGTCAAGGTCGCCAGAACGAGCGGCCATATCCCGAAGTCGAGGATGGCGGGCTGCCATACCGTCGAGGAGAGGAACTCGGCTACCGACGCCTCCTCGGAGCGGAAGAAGAGCAGCGCCTCCTTGCCCAACTCGAAGACGATACCCACCGTGGTGAGAATCGACAGGGCAGCCGCCACGAAGAGCAGACCGCCTATCAGCGCCTCGCCTGGACGCCTCCTCTTGCGTAGCGAGACGGGCACCATGCCGGGATCGCCTGTTGCATGCGTTACGATCTTGCCATCTCCCCTCCGATGAGCCTCGGCAGCGGATGCCTCGGCGCATTCCACCGACCCACCCGACCCTGGCCCCAATGGCTTCCCTCTCGGGTCGCCCCCACCGGGCCGCGCCTGAGCCGGGCCGAGCGGGCCGACGTCAGGCACCGGCCCGCTCCTGCGAGCCCTCGACGGGATCTCACGCCGTTCAGTCTTACTGTGGAACCACCCGACCTCAGAGTGCAGCCCCGAGTTCGTCGGCGGCGGCTTGGAGCACCGCATCGGGGGCGGGGAAGTACCCGACCTCACCGATCTCCTCGTTCACGAACTGCAACACGAAGCTCAGGAACGCTCCCACCTGAGGCTTCTCCGCGATTATGGAAGCCGTCGAGTACATGAACAACGGACGGGCCAACGGATACGTGTTCGCAGTCACCGAAGCCGTAGTCGGCTCAATACCCTCGATGTTCAACACGCTTAACCGGTCACTGTTCTCTGAGTAGTACGCATACCCGAAGAAACCCACCGCACAGGTCGTCGACGCGTTCGAAGGGTCACACCCGTCACCGGAGATCCCCTGCACTAGCACGTTGTCGTCCTCCGACAACTGCGTGTTGCCGGCCACCAGGATCGGACCCTCATCCTCGTCGAACACCTCCTCCACGAAATAGTCGAAAGTACCCGAATCCGTACCCGGAATGAACCGCTGGATCGGATTGGCCGGGAAATCAGCCCGCACGTCCTGCCAGGTCGTCGCCGTCGAGAACAACACCGCCAACTCCTCGACCGTCAGATCGTTAGCGAACGTGTTCCCAGGCGAAACCGTCACCGCCAGAGCATCCGTACCAACCCGGAACTCGATCGGATCCCGACCGATCGCCTGGCAAGACTCGACCTCCGCGTCCCTGATAGGCCGCGACGCGTTCGAGACATCCGACTCACCGGCCACGCAGAACCGCTCGAAACCGGCACCCGAACCGACCGAATCGATCGTGATCAAACCCGAATAGCCCTCATCCTCGAACCGGGCCGCCATCGCCTCCGCCAACGGGAACACCGTCGACGAACCAGCCACGGCAACATCACCCGACACCGACAACGGATCGACAGGATCCAGACCGAAGGCAACCGATCCGTACGTTCCCGAGGCCGAGGCCTCGCCGGCGTCCGTCGCCTGCGCCTCGGCGGTGGCTGTACCTCTCTCCTGCATCTCGCCCTCATCATCCATAGCAATCTCGTCCGGAACATCGGACGGAGCCTGCGTGGCGCCGGTGGTCGCGATCGTGGTGATACCAGCTCCGTCGCCGTCGCCTCCGCAGGCCACGGCGACCAGCGCCAGAGCGAGCAACAGGAGGGACACGCGCCGACTCATGCGGTCTGTCATGGGATCCTCTCCTCGTCCAAAGATCGCAGCGAAAGTTATGCGGTCGGTGTTACAAAGCGTCCCCCCCTCGGTGAACGAGCGGTAAAAAGTGGGCGACGAGACGACCGCAGGGTTCCCTCCCCGTGTTGCAGGAAGGGGTATTCGCGGTCAGAGGTCGGGCAGGTCGACGGTGTGGGTGAGAACCGCTTGGTGGCTTCCTCCCGATGCGACGGTATAGGGCACCACGATCCGGACCTGTTCGAACAGGCATATCTGCTCGGCCTCGGCCTCGCAGTACACAACTGAGATGTCCCCGGTCAGAACACCCTGCCCCGCCGTCAGGTGCACATCGAAGGTCCGGGGGAAACTCGGGTCGAGTACCGAACCCGAGGCGTCCGGCGCCACCGTCATGCCCTCACCGTCCACCGACCAAACGAACCGGCTGGGGGCATCCGGGTTCACCTTGTACCCCGCGGGCAGTCGCACGTCCAGGCTTATGGCTCCCTGGCCCTCCCCCAGCATCAGGGGCTCATGCTCGACAATTGTTCCCGCGTAGGCATCGCTGTCCGGACCGGGCACGAAGACCTCTATCCCCACCGGGACCAGGGTGGACACCTCGCCCGTGTCAAGATCGACCAGCCTGATCGAGTGGTTGTTGGTGTCCGCCACGAACAAGGTCGAGCCGAGAGCATCGATCCCGCCCGGCTCGTAGAACAGCGGTAAGTCCCCGTCCCGCCACCCGGCGGTGTCACCCCACCTCGTGGATACAGCCCCGCTACCAAGATCCACCACCTTGATCTTCGAGTTGTAGGTATCCGCCACGTACAGGGTGTCACCGACCGCCACCACCCCCAGCGGGTGCTGTAATCGGGCCTCCGTTCCCACCCCGTCGAGATCGCCGAAGGAAAAGAGGTCGACGTCGCTCCCCGCGATGATCCCCACCGTGCGCTCGTCGGACTCCGTGTCGACCCAACGGATCGCGCTGCTCTCCGAATCGGCGAAGAAGAGCCGGCCGTCGCCGGCCAGGGCCAGACCGCTCGGCTGAGCCAGCGTGGCGTCGTCGCCGGGACCGTTGACCGTTCCCTCCCCGCCGCTCCCGGCATAGGGCCCGACCGTTCCCTCATCCGGATCGAAGAACCAGATCTGATGGGTCCCGGCCATGGCCAGGTAGAGGAGGCCTGTATCGGGGTCCAGTTCGACATCCCAGGGTGAAGCCAGAGGAGTCGTGAGGGCCGATCCCGTTCGGGGGGGCCACGCCCGCTCCCCGGTGCCGGCCACCGTTGTCACCTCACCACTGGATAGGTCGACCGCCCGCAGGGCATGGTTTCCTGTGTCGGCCACGTAGAGCAGGCCGCCATCCACCGACAGGGCGGTTCCTTGGGGGTCTCGAAAGGTCGCGTCGCTCGAAGGACCGTCGGTGAACCCCTCCAAGCCGGAGCCGTACACCGCCTCGACCCGGCCCTCGAGGTCGGTGACAACGATGCGGTGGTGATTGCTGTCGGACACGTAGAGCATTCCGGCCGGGTCGACCGTTACCTTGCCGGGAAACGAGAACACCGTCTCGGGGAGGCCTTGCCGCTCAAGTCTGAGGGCCAGCGGTGTCCGGTCGATGGAGTCGGCGAATTCCTCCACGAGGCCATCCAGAACCGGCTTCACCACCTCGTAGACACCCTCGCCACTGTGGTATCCCACCACCCCTCCGGCCGGGTCGATTACGTAGGTGCTCGGCCAGGCACGAACCCGGTAGGACCGCCAGATCTCGAACCCGGCGTCGTTCACCACCGGGTGGTGCACTCCGTAGCGCAGCACCACCCTCCGGATGTTCTCGGTGGCGGACTCCTGATCGAACTTGGCTGAGTGAACGCCTATGACCACCAGTTCATCGGCATACTCCTCCTCGAGGCGTTCGAGATCGGGTATCACGTGAATGCAGTTGATGCAGCCATAGGTCCAGAAGTCGAGCATCACGATCTTCCCTCGAAGCGACTCGATGGTCAGCGGGAGGTCGGTGTTCAACCAGTCGAGGCCCGCCGGGAACTCGGGGGCCGGTTGGCGCCAGCTGACGGGGACAGGTTCGGTGGGTCCCGCCACCGGATCCTCGGCGCTCCGATCTTCGGTCGGCTGCGGCTCCCCGGTCGCGGTCGGCGCCTCGGCCTCAGGAAGCTCGGAGTCGTCCGGTACGACAACGGCCGGAGGCGAGGTGGTGACGGTCGTAGCACCGTCGTCGACCTCGGCCACACCCCTCTCGGCAGAGCCACACGCGGTCACTGCGAGAACCGCCACGAGCAGGAGAAGGGCATCCCGTACTCGTGCGTGGCGTCGCATGGCCCGGATTGTGCCACGGACAGCGGCCCATCGCTCCATGAGCCCGTTCTGAGCCCGGCAGCGGCCGGGAACCTGTCAGCCCTTCTTGGAAGCTGCGTAGTAGGGGTTCTCGCCGCCCTGGTGGTCGGTGACGTCCACTATCTCGACGATCTCGGGGATAGCCTCGCGCAGGATCCGCTCGATTCCCTGCCGTAGGGTCATGGCCGCCATGCCACAGCCCTGGCAACCACCGCCAAGCTGCAGGTACACCACCCCGTTCTCCTCGCTCACGAGACGGGCGTTCCCGCCGTGTGCAGCAATGGCCGGGTTGACCTGCCGGTCCAGTACCTGGGCGACCTGTTCGGCCAGCGGGCCTGTCAGATCACCGTCGGGAACGTCCGGAATCTGGGGGGACGGGTTGTTCGGGTTGTCGATTGCAAGGCCCGGCGTCATGGGATCGGATGACATCGCCAGCGTGGCACCGGTCATGTTGGCCGTGTCGGCCGACGGGATGATGACCGTGAGATCCCCGTGGCGCTCAACATGATCGCTCGTCCCGGTCTCGCCGAGCGGGACGAAGGACAGTGAGTAGCCGAACTGGGTTCCCTGAAGCCCCGTGATCTCGATCAGGAGGCCGTACTCGTCGTCACCCGGCTCCTGGTCGCGTATCTCGATGATCCGTTCGAGCGCTTCCCCGCTGAAACTCATCAAGCCAATATCACTCATGCTCCATAATCCTAGCTGTGGGCAAACGCGGAGCGGGACGCTCGGATGACGAGCTAGGTATGCGAGAACGACCGGTGGTGACTCTGGTCGTTCCGTCGGAGGCCTACCGGGTCGACGATTGGATACAGGCAGCGGCGCGGCTCGGTGTCGAGATCGCCGTAGCAACGGAAGCCCACCATTCGCTCGCCGAGGACATGGGTCCCAACATGATCCCGGTCGACTTCGATGATGCCGAGAGTTCGGCCATGCTCATTGCCTCGTCCAGCCTGCCGATCCGCGCCATCCTCGCTATCGACGATCGGGGCGTGAAGATGGCCGCCAGGGCAGCCCGGCTGAGGGGCCTGACCCATAACGGGGTGGAGACCGCCGACGCGACCAGGGACAAGGCGGCAATGCGACAAGTCCTGAGCGGGGCGGTACCGCAGCCTCGCTTCGTCGTGCTGGAAGCCGGGCAATCGCACCGAGAAGCGCAGTCGGTAGGAACACCGGCAGTCGTGAAACCGGCCACCCTCGGAGGATCGGTCGGCGTCATTCGCGTGGACGACCCGGAGCGGCTACCCGACACCATCCGACGCGTCCGCCGGATCGCGACTGCGCGGGGGGCCGACCCGCGCGCTCCGGTACTGGTGGAAAGCTACGTCGACGGAGTCGAGGTGGCCGTGGAGGGAATGGTGACCGACGGACGCTGGGACACGCTGGCGGTGTTCGACAAACCCGATCCGCTGGACGGTCCGTACTTCGCCGAGACCCACTACGTCACCCCTTCCCGGCTCGCGAACGAAATGCTGTCGGAGGTCGACGCAACCGCTGCGCGGGCCGCTTCGGCGCTGGGAATCGTGAGGGGCCCTGCTCATGCCGAGTTCCGGGTGGGCGATGGAGTGGTGCTGCTGGAGATCGCCTCCCGCCCGATCGGCGGGTTGTGCGGGCGCTCGCTTCGTTTCGGCCTCGCGGACACCCCGCTGGAGGAACTGTTGATCCGGAACGCGCTCGGCGTGCGGGTCCGGGGGACGCGCCTCGCTCCGGGGGCTTCGGGAGTGTCGATGATCCCGGTTCCCTCAAGCGGGGTGTTCGCAGGTATCGACGGAACGGAAACCGCCCGTGAGGTAGAACACATCACCGACGTAGAGGTGAGCCCGATAGCGGGTCATCCGGTGGCGCCTCTCCCCGAGGAGTCAACCTACCTGGGTTTCGTGTTCGCCAGGGCACCCCATCCCCAGCAGGTGGAAACGGCTCTTCGGGAGGCCTGCGCCGCGTTGAAGGTCCGGATTGAGTAGCGGGGAGTGGGCAGTGGTCAGTGGGCAGTTGGCACACGCGGCTCGACAATCGAACAATCGTCACGAGTTATAACGGACAACCGATAACCGAGACCTGGCGCCCCGACACCCAACACCCGACTGAGTTACAGTCGGGCGATGAGCCTTCGATTGACGGCCACTGGTACCGCGAGATGGGCGATTATCGCAGTCCTGACGGCCGGCGTCCTGTTAGTGACGTCCTGTTCGACATCCGACGAGGTGGTGTTCGAAGGAACGCCGACCCCGTCCGGCGACCCTGCGCCAACCGCTGCGAACCCAGATGCAGGAACCACCCGGGCCACCACTCCACCGGAGCCCGGCACGACATCGACAACCAGCGCGTCGACCGCGCCTGAGGGGACCACCGTCGCTACAACGTTACCAACCACGAGCCTCATTGACACCCCCGCGACGCTGGCCGTCTCCAGTAGAGACATCGAGGAACTCCCCGGACAGATCGTGGTCAACGACCTTCCCACGCGGTCGGTCACGATCCTCGGTCCCAGACCGGAACAGTTCGAACCCTTCGCGTCCGCTGGTGAGGAGTTCCATCAGCCCACATGGTCGCCCGACGGCAGCCTGCTGGCCTGGTCTCGCGCCACCACCGATGGGTTCTCCGTGGTCGTGAGTTCGAACACGGGGGGTTCGGCCACACCGTACGACACCCCGTTCGGGGTGTTCTACATGCAGTGGCGACCTGACAGCAGAGCCATCGCCCTCCTGGGCGCTCCCGAGCCCGGAAAGGTAGGCCTGGCGATCCTCGATCTGGACAGCCGGACGGTCACCACGCTCAACTCGTCGTCGTCCTACTACTTCCACTGGTCGCCCGACGGGGATGAGTTGATCACCCATCTCGGGGGCGCACGCCTGGAGCAACTGGATCCGACTACCGGGGACTCTTACGTTCTCGAGACCGTCGAACCCGTCAACTCCGTCTTCCAGGCCGCCGCTTGGACACCCGATGGGCAATCGATCCTGTATGTCAGGTCCGCCCGTCCCGGTATCGCTAGCGCTCAGGACGAACTGGTCGCCCATGATCTCGGCACGGGCGAGATCGATGTCCTGGTGGAGGGCAACGGCTTCTTCAACTTCGCCATTTCACCCGATGGGAGACGGGTGGCGTACTCGATCAGGAACCTGGAGGGCGTCACATCAATGGGGATCGTGGATCTCGCGAACGGCAGGACGGAATCGATCGACGCTCCCTCCACCCTTGCATGGCAATGGAGCCCCGACAGCCGCAAGATCCTGTTGCTCGGAGTGGGCCAGGGCGCCATGACGGTAGGCGTCTACGAATCGGGCGACATCACGCGTTACCAGGACATGATTCCCACCGCGACATTCGTGCAGAACTACTTGTACTTCTGGAGCCAGTACGACCTGAGCCATAGCCTCTGGGCGCCGGACAGTTCGGCGTTCGTGTTCCCGGCGTTCGACGGCAACGCCGACCTGGTGTTCCTCCAGTTCCTGGAAGACGAGTTACCGATACTGATCGGCCCCGGCTCCATGGCTGTCTTCTCGCCCGCGAGCAACAGCCCGTAGGGGTGGCTTGTGGCTTGTGGCTTGTGGCTTGTGGCTTGTGAATGGTGAATGGTGAATGGTGAATGGTGAATGGTGAATGGTGAACGGTGAGGGACAGGCACGTGACGACGTAGCTCGAGGTAACCGAGGGCTATCGCATCCCGCCTGGGACGTGGAACGGTGACGGTTGTCCACGTGCTGGCGGGTGGCGAGCCGATGCCGGCACGGAGACTGCTCGACCTTGGGAGCGCCGACGTGGTGATCGCCGCCGACTCGGGAGCCGAGAGCGCGGCGGCGGCCGGGCTGGCCGTCGACATCCTGGTCGGCGACCTCGACTCGATCACGAAGCGGACGCTGGATGAGCTCATTGACGGGGGAACCAGCATCGAGGCCCACCATCCCGACAAGGACGCAACCGATCTGGAACTCGCGCTCGCGACCGCTCTCGATCGGGGGGCCGACGAGATCGTAGTCGTCGGCGGAGGCGGCCGCCGACTCGATCACCTGCTGGGCAATGTGGCGGTCGTTACCAGCCAGGCCCTCCGGCATGTCACCGTCCGGTGGGAACTGGAACGGGAGACAGCCTACGTCGTCCACAGGCGCCGCGCCATCCCGATCACGGCCGGGTCCACCTTCAGCTTGATCCCCATCGCGGGCGACGCGCATGGCGTGACGCTCACAGGATCGAAGTGGAACCTGCGCGACACCAAGCTAGATGCAGGAACCTCACTTGGAATCAGCAACATCGCCATCGACAACCAGCTCGATGTCGAAGTTAGCGATGGAACTCTGTTGGTTGTAGTCAATAGCTATCACTAACCACTAACCACTAACCACTAACCACTAACCATAAACCTCGGGGTTGGCGCAGTAGGGCATCTGCTTGCCGCGCAAGGCGGCAACCAAGTTCTCTGCGGCTCGCTCTGCCATGAGCGTGCGGGTCCTCACGGTGGCACTCCCTATGTGCGGCACTACGAGGCAGTTCGGGAGGGACACGAGCCGGTGGGACGAGGGCATCGGCTCAGGGTCTGTGACATCCAGGCCCGCCGCGGCGATCCATCCACAGGAGAGCGCCTCAACGAGTGCATCGGTGTCGACCACCTGGCCCCGCGATGCGTTGACCAGCGTGGCGGTAGGTTTCATCATGGCGAGCGCGGCCCGATCGATCAGCCCGTGGGTTCCGGAGTTGAGGCTGGTCAGCACCACCACGTGGTCCGACTCCGCGAGAAGGGCTCCGAAGGAGCGGAACTCGACTCCCAGCCTCTCCTCGGCGGGGTGGTCGCGTGATCGCTTGTTGTAGAGCACCCGCATCCGGAAGCCGGCCGCCCGCCGTGCTACCGCCCTCCCGATCCGGCCCAGTCCCACGATGCCTAGGGTGGAGCCATGCAGGTCGCGACCTAGCAGCGCAGCCGGATCCCACTCGCCCCATCGACCCTCCAACACGTCTTCCATGCCCTCCCGGAACCTTCGGGCCGCTGCGATCAGCAATCCGAACGCCGTGTCGGCGGTCGTCTCGGTGAGAACATCAGGCGTGTGACCCACCGGGATTCCTCGCTCGGTGCAAGCGGACAGGTCCACGTTGTCGACGCCCACCGCCATCTGGCTGACCGCGGCCAACCGGGGTGCCGCAGCTAGCAACTCTGCATCGATCCCGTCGGTGAGCATGCAATAGAGACCCTGCGCGTCACGCACCCTGTCCAACAGCTCACCCCTTGGAATGGCTCGATTCTCAGGCCACATCCAAACGTCCGACACCGGCCTGAGCCTCTCCACGATGGCTCCTGGCGGGTTCCTTGTCACAACGACCTGCGGCGGTACCAGCCCTCCAATCCGATCAGGCACAGCAATCTACCGATGGCCGCCCTCCAAGCCGCGGGATCGAGTCCCCGGAGCCGGGAAGATCAGTCTGCGTACAGGTCCTCGATCTCGACCGAGTACCGCTCCAGAACCACCCGGCGCTTCATCTTCAAGGAAGGTGTGAGCTCGCCGGTCTCGGGCGACCAGGCATCCGGAGCCACGAACCACTTCCTGGCCTGCTCGACCCGGGCAACCTGCTCGTTGGCGGACTCGACGATGCCTTGCACCTCCTCGAGAACTTGAGGCGCCCGGCTGAAGTCCTCGAAACTCCGATACTCCATCCCTTGGCTCTCGGCCCACCCCGGCGCCATGTCCGGATCGAGCGCCACCAGCAAGGTGAGATACCTGCGCCCGTCGCCCACGACACATGCCTGCGAGACCAGAGAGTGCTTGTTGATGAGGTTCTCCAATCTGGCCGGCGCCACGTTCTTTCCGCCGGCGGTGATGATGATCTCCTTCTTACGGCCGATGATGGTGAGGAACCCACGGTCGTCCAGTCGGCCCAGGTCCCCGGTGCGCAGCCATCCGTCCTCGCCGAATGCCTCGGCGGTTCCGGCTTCATCCTTGTAGTAGCCCCCGGTGACCAGACCACCGCGAATGAGGATCTCGTCGTCCTCGGCCGTGGCGATCTCGACGCCGGGCATGGCACAGCCGACAGTCCCGATCCGGTCAAGACCGGAACGGTTCGTCGTGCCGGGGCCCGAAGACTCCGTCATGCCGTAGAGCTCGTACACGGGAATGCCGATTCCCCGGAAGAACATCAGCAGGTCCGCCGAGATCGGCGCAGCAGCCGAAATGGCCAGTTTGAGTTCATCGAGGCCGAGACCGTGACGGATCTTGGAGAAGACCAGGCGGTCGAAGAGACCGAGCTTGACCCGGTCGAGCAGCCCGGGCCGGCCACCCGACAACTCCAGTCGCTGTGCCTGCGACGCCAGTGCCACCGCTCCGAGCGCCAAGGCTCGCTTGCGGGCGTTCGGATTCTCGTTCAACTTGGCCATCAGGCCGGCGTGGAACTTCTCCCAAACGCGAGGTACGGCGAAGAAGACCTCGGGTCGGGTCTCCTGCACGGCCGGGGCTACCTGGGTGATCTCAGGGACATAGCGCACCGTACCGGCGTACCACATCCCCGCGTAGTGACTCACCATCCGCTCACCGATATGGGCGAGGGGCAGGTATGAGATCAGCCGTACATGATCAGGGATCTCGGAAAAGGTCCGGTTGACACACTCGAGCGTCCACAGCACGTTGCGGTGGCTGATCATCACCGCCTTGGGAGTACCGGTGGTGCCGGAGGTGTATATGAGAGTGGCGAGGTCGTCCTGGGCAACCTGCGCCGCGGAGCGCTCGACCAGCCCGGCGTCCTTCTCCAACTCGGCCTGTCCCCTGGCGACCAGGTCGTCCCAGGAGAGAACACCACTCCCCGCCGCGCCCTCCGGCAGGTCCATCACGACCATATGGGCGAGACTCGGCAACTCTCCCCGGATCTGTTCCCAACGATCGAGGTATCCGGTGTCTTCGACGATGGCTACCTTGGCGGAACAGTGGTCGGCGATGTAGCGGATCTGCGGCGGCGCGAGAGTGTTGTAGAACGACACAGGCACCGCCCCTGCACACACGGCGCCAAGATCCGCAATGACGTGCTCGGGCCGGTTCCCGGCCATCAAGCCCACGAAATCACCCTTGCCGACACCGAGGGATCTCAGACCGGCGGCGACCTCCCTGACTTTCTGGCGATACGCCGCCCAACTCAGCGTGCGGAGCCCGTCACCCGCCGACCAGCGGATGGCCGGAAGGCTGCCGAAGCGCTCCGCGTTCCGGTCGAGCACGTTCACAAGGGTCATGTCACCGATCGTCTCGGCGATCTCTCGTCGTTCCCGTTCTATGTCCCTCAGCATGTAGTCGCTCCTCGAAGGCGGTCCGCCCTGCCGAGTCTACCGAGGTCGACCTGAAATGGCAGGCAATGAGTGGCGAGTCGACTCGGACTATCGCACCAGACGAGCCGGGATCGAGCACCCGAATGCAGTAGGAATCTATCGAGTTCCTGCATGGGACGAGGTGCGGGTGGCGAACCGGGGGCGTCGCAGTTGATCAGGTGCTGTACATCTCTTCAATCCGAGGGGAGTAACGCTCCAACACAACGGCCCGTCGCACCCTAAGGGTATGTGACAGTTCCCCGGTCTCAGGCGACCATGCGTCGGGGAGGATGCGCCAACTCCGGATCTGGTGGGCGGGATCCACCCGGCTGTTGGCGGAATCGACTACTCGCCGGACTTTGTCAAGCACCGGCTGTGCCCGGCTCAGGTCCTCGATATCGTCGAATTCGATTCCCCTTCTGGCTGCCCAGCCCGGAGCCAGAAGGGGATCGAGAGCGATCAACATCGTCAGGTAGTCCCTTCCGTCGCCTACCAGACAAACCTGCGCTATGGGAGTGTTCCAACCGACCATCGTCTCCAACTCGAGAGGCAACACGCCGTCGCCGAGGGCGGTCTGCATCAGATCGTCCTTGCGACCGAGATAAGTCAGGAAGCCGCTGTCGTCGATACGCCCCAGGTCGCCCGTGTGGAGCCACCCGTCTTCGTCGATTGTCTTCCGGGTTGCCTCGGGATCGTCGTAGTACCCGCTGGTCACCAACCCGCCACGCATGAGGATCTCACCGTCATCGGCCGTCGCGATCTCCATGCCGGGCAAGGGATGGCCGACGGAGCCGAAACGGTTGGAGCCGGGGAGGTTGGTGCATCCGGTGCCCGAGGCCTCGGTGAGGCCATAGAGTTCGAACAACGGAACACCGATTGCGGTGAAGAAGAGGAGCAGGTTGCGGGAGATGGGCGACCCGGCGGAGATGGCCACTTCGACCTCGTCCAACCCCAGCGCCTCGCGTATTTTCGAGAAGAGGACCCGTTCGAAGAAGCGGAGCTTCGTCGCCTCGATCATGCCCGGCCGCTCCCCGGCCTGCTGCTTTCTCGTGACTGCCACAGCCAGTTCGATGGCTTCCGCGGCCATCGCGCGCTTGCGGGCGCTGGGCTCTTCCTCCATACCGGCGACTAGGTGTCCGTGGAAGATCTCCCAGACGCGGGCAGGAGCGAAAAAGGCGGTCGGTCGAGTGTGACCTATGCCATCGACAAGATCGTCAGGATTCGGAATGCACCGGATCGAACCCGCTATGCACAACGAGTTGTAATGGTTCGCCATTCGCTCGCTGATATGAGCCAGGGGCAGGTATGAGATGAGCCTCAGATGAGGCTTCACGTGCGGGAACGCGAGCCGGGAGCACTCGACGAGCCAGATGGCCTGGCGATGGGTCGCCATTACCCCCTTCGGCGGACCCGTCGTCCCGGGTGTGTACGAGACGGTTAGCAGGTCGTCCTGCATGACCTCGGCCGACGAACGGTCGACCATCTCGGGATCCTCCTCCATGGCGGCTACTCCCTTCGCCACCAGGTCCGCCCAGGAGATCACTCCATCGCCTCCGTCCTCCGGCGGCAAGTCCAGAACTACCAGGTACTGGAGTAGCGGCAGTTCTTGCCTGACCTCCTCCCACCGCCCCAGGTGCTCAGCGTTCTCGACCACGACCGCCTCGGCTTCGCAATGGGCTGCAATGTGGGACATCTCCGCCGGGGTCAGGCTCTCGTACAGCGACACGGGGAACGCGCCTGCATGGACGACTCCGAGATCGGCGATGAAATGCTCAGCCCGCGTGCTCATCATGAGAGCTACGAAGGCACCACTCTCGATTCCCAGCGCTAGGAGACCGGCGGCGAACTCCCTGGCCTTCTCACGGTAAGTCGCCCACGTGATAGTCCTGACACCGCCATCAGCGGACCACTGGAGAGCCGGGAGGTTGCCATAACGCCGGGCGTTGCGATCCAATATATCGACGAGCGTTCGGTCGCCGACGGCTTCGTCTATTTCGCGGCGCTCCCGTTCGATGCCCCGCTTGTATCTAGGCCTGAACAACACGGTGGCATCAACTCCCCGGTTGACAAATACCCCTAGCCCGAAGATTAACTCAAGCGCCTATAGGAATCGCCCCATTCGCTCAACCCCTGCGGCAGACCCACCCTCGAGACCCTGGTGATGGGACTATCACTGCAACCAGCGCTGCTGGATCCCGCTACCGAGCGATGGTCTCGGCCGGGCGGCACCGACCTACGAAGCTATCATCCGGTTGCCGACCGTCGCCGCTAGAGCGCTGCCCACCAAGCGGACCGGCCAGGTACAGCAACCCAGCACCGAGGCACCATGAAACAGGTTACTTTCACCCGCATGGAGGACGGCACCAAGGAGGACTATGAGCTCCTTGACCGGCTCGAACAGGAGCTCCATACCGATTACGCCGGTCGTCTCCTCGAGTGGGTGCAGTGGAACGAGGGCGAGACCGGATACAGGATCAGCCGGTTCGAACACGTCCTTCAGTCGGCGACCCGTGCCTACCGCGACGGGCGGGACGAGGAGTTCGTAGTCTGCTGCCTGCTGCACGACATCGGAGACCTCATCGCCCCCTACAACCACAGCCAAACCGCCGCGGACATCCTGCGGCCCTATGTCTCGGAGAAGAACTACTGGATCATCCGCCACCACGGCCTCTTCCAGGGGTACTACTACTTCCATCACTTCGGTGAGGACCGCAACGCCCGAGATGTCTACAGAGATCACCCCTGGTACCACGACACGGTCGAGTTCTGCGCAAAGTACGACCAGAACTGCTTCGATCCCGACTACGAGTCGTTACCTCTGGACTTCTTCGAACCCATGGTGAGGCGGGTGATCGACACCCGGAAGCACCACACCCCTTAGCGGGTGCCAGGCACTGGCTAGCCCCCTCCTGAGACCCTGGCTGCGGCGTCGGCAACCACCGCGGCGATCGCGTCAGGATCGGACTGGCCCGGGAACCGGTACGCCGGACCGTGGACATGGATGGCGGCTTCAACCCGTCCGTGACCATCGTATATCGGGGATGCGACCGAACTGATACCCTCGGCGAACTCCCCCACCACCCACGCGGACCCGTCGCTTCGAATCCGTTCCAGCCGCTCCCGTAGCAGATTCGGGTCGGTCACGGTGTGTCGCGTGTACGCGTTCAACCCGCCATCGATGTAGCTGTCCACCTGTTGCGCGGGCCAATGGGCCAGGATGACCAGGCCTGATGGAACCACGTGCATCGGGAGCAGGGTCCCGGTCCAATCCCGAACCTGGATGTCGTTCTGCGCGTCCTCTTGAGCCACGTAGTGGACCTTGTTCCCGTCGGGTACCGATAACCCTGCATCCTCCCCAACCTCGCGGGCGAGCATCTCAAGATGCCGACGCGACCTGAACACCAGGTCGGCAACCCGGTCCTGGCCTGCTCCCAGACGGAAGACCCTCGGACCGATGCGGTAGGTGGCGTTCGGCTCGACGCGCTCGACCGCCTTCAAGTCCAACAGGGTGTTGACGATCCGCGCCACGGTGCTCTTGGGCATCTCCAACCGCACGGCCAACTCGGTGACGCCCAGTTCGGCAGCGGAGATAGCATCGAGCAACTGAAACGCCCGTTCGATCGACTGGACTCTGGCCATCGGCCTCTCCCGCAACTGTCAGTCAATGAAAGTACCACATGGTGGAACGGTCTCGAAGAGCGGAACAGGCCGGTGTTCACCGAACTGCTAACCCGGTTGTTCATGGATGGGGTCTCTAAGGGTGAATCGAGTGGGAACTCTCGGATACCGACCCGGAATTCCGGCTGTCCGCAAACCCCTTCGTGGCCGATACGCGAGATGCAAACGGCGGGTGAAGGGTTGCCCGTCCGCGATGACGCACTTGAACCAGCCTCATCTGCGTCAGGGTTTCCACGAACATGAAGAGTCGGCGTCTCACGGGGGTGCTGCCACGCGTGTTTGACATCCGGCGTGATTGGTAGTCTCGGAGCCGGAAAGGAGACATCCCTTGGCTACACCCCACATCTCGGCGCCCGAGGGTGCCTTTGCCCCATCCATCCTGTTACCCGGCGACCCCCTCCGTGCCCGATACATCGCCGAGACCTTTCTCGACAATGCCGTCGAGGTCACATCGGTCCGCAACATGCTCGGATTCACCGGGTCCTACCGCGGTACCGCGGTATCGACCATGGGCACCGGAATGGGGATGCCGTCGGCATCGATCTACCTGACGGAGCTGACCCGCTTCTATGGGGTCAAGCGCCTGGTTCGGGTAGGTAGCTGCGGCGGCATCTCCACGGATGTGAAGATGCGGGAGGTTATTCTCGCCATCGGCGCCTCCACCGATTCGGGAACAAATCGAACCCGCTACAACGGGTGGGACTACGCCGCCACGGCGAACTTTGATCTGCTCAGGGCAGCCTCCGACGCCGCCGCAGCGATGGGGATCCGAACGCACGTCGGGAACCTCCACTCATCGGATCTCTTCTACAACACCTATCAGAACTCTCTGGAGGTCTGGAAGCGCATGGGGATCCTCGCGGTGGAGATGGAGGCAGCCTCCCTCTATGCGATCGCCGCGGAGGAGCGGGCCCAAGCGTTGGCCATCGTCACGGTGTCCGATCACCTGGTTACCGGCGAAGAAACTTCGTCGGCCGAACGCGAACGCACCTTCGACGGCATGGTGAAGATCGCTCTCGAGGCTCTGCGCAACACCCCCGAACCCGGAGCGTGAACCGACTGGTGGCTGGTGGCTGGCTACCACACCTCGACCAACCTCAAACGGACATAGGTCGGTAGTCGATACCGTCAGGAGTTACCTACTGACCACTGACCACCTCAAGCCCCCCAGCGGAGCACCATCACCAGGGAGGCGAAAGCGAGCAATAGCGTGTCGACCCACCCGATCACGGCAGACCGGCGAGCAACAGATTCTGCGAGGGCGCTATCGCCGTCCTCGTAGGCCGAGGCGATCCGTCTCCCATTCGGCCCGAGCACGCTCATGGCAAGAACCGCCCCCACCACGACCACGACAATCCCGACTACGACGAAGGGGGCGGTCATCTCGTATGCACCCTCCGACAGGCCTACCAGTCCGAAGCCGGTTATGAACACCGCTATCGCCGCTGGAGTGTGGATCACCCTCCCCATGGAGACCGTCGCGCGGTGCCAACTCGCGGCGGTCGCGTGACCTGCCTTTGACATAGGGCCCTGAGCGAAGGCTCGGACCAGGTTTGCGCCGAACCAGGCCGCAACCCCCAGGATGTGAACGAACAGCAGAAACTCGAACATCGGAGTCCTCCCAAAGCACCGTCCTACCAGGATAGTGGCTTGTGGCCTGTGGCCTGTGGCTGCTCCAACTCACCACCAATCAGCGCAGTCTGTCCGGTGAGTAATCCTCCGGCCGCACCCCGATTTGCAGGTGGTCATCAGGCGGCTGTCCGTGGACGATGAGGGACGCGGCGAGGCGGCCGGCTCCGGGTGACGTCTGGATACCCGTGCCACCCTGCCCGGCCAGCCAGAAGAAACCGTCGGCAGTTCCATCGAACCCGATCACCATCGAGCGGTCGGCAACGAACGACCGCAGACCGGTCCAGGAGGACCGCACGGTGCGGATGCCCAAGGACGTCGCTCGATTGATGCGATCGATGGCCAACGCTATGTCGACTTCCAGGGGGCGGGCATCGCACGGAGGGGACGGCTGCTCTTCTGCCGGAGAACAGAGCAATTGCTCTCCATCGGGCTTGAAATACCAACGCTGGTCTACGTCCACCACCGCCGGCCATTCGGACCACTCCGGTCGGCCGGGAACCATGAACGCGGTACGACGCAGTGGGGTCAGTCCGATCGGCTCGACACCCGCCATCTCGGCTACGAGATCGCACCATGCCCCTGCTGCGTTGACGACGACCGGGGCGGTAATGACCTCTCCGGGAGTGCGCACCTTCCAGCAACCATGCGAGCGGGTCAGGGCCTCGACCGGAGAAGATGTACGGATCGTCGCTCCCGACCGGAGCATGCCTCGAACGAACGCCTGGTGAAGACCGGCGACATCCAGATCAGCGGCCTGCGGCTCAAGCAGGGCGCCTCCGAGCAGTTCGGTCCTCATCACCGGTACCATCGAACGTACTTCGGAAGTGCTGATCGGCAGGAGGCCCACTCCGTGGGACGCCTCGGCCCTCAGGCTCTCCATCTGGCTCGGGCGCGCTACCAGGAGCACCCCCCTCCTCGCTACCAGCGGGACATCTACCAGGGCTTCGGGTGGACTCCGGAAAAAGTCGAGACTCGCCTTGGTGAGTCTCTGGTTGGCCCGGGTACCGTAGCTCTCGTACAGAACCGCCGCCGACCGGCCCGTGGTGTGAGAGGCGAGTTGCGGCTCCTGCTCCACGAGTGTCACGGTGCGCCCCGCCTGGGCCAGGTAGTGACCCACGGACACGCCGGCGATGCCGCCGCCGATCACCAGAGCATCTGCATAGACCATCGAAGGAGCATAGGTGGACGCCACGCGCCCCGCACCGAGTTGCGTCCGCGGGCCACCGTTGTCTCGCTCGTCGCAGAGGTCGGCAGTCGATGTTCCGGGATAGGAGGTGCAGGCTCCAAGCCGGAAGGCTATCCTGACCTTGGGTTCCCGAGGTTCATCACCCACCCCGCGTGGGCTCTGGGCCTCCGGTTCCGTCCTGCCCGCACTTCGGAACGATACGAGGAGGTCCCAACCCACATCGGCTGCCAAACTCCCGCACCGGATCGGCCCGGGCTCGGCGGGTCCCCGCACCTAGCCGGACCATGACCCGGTCCACTCTCAACACCAACAAGCTGATATAGTCGGGTCCGGTGCGTACGTCTCCGTCACACACCAAGAAGCTAGAAAGGAAGAGCCGTGGCAATTAGCACTGAACGGGAAGGCTGGGTGCTGGTCATCAAGGCTGAGGGCCGGATTGACGGCTCCAACGCCGCACAGTTCCTGGAGTCCGTTGAAGGCGTTATCGACCAGAATGATAACGCAGTAATCCTGGACTTCACCCAACTAAACTATATCAGTAGTGCTGGACTTCGAATCATACTGCTGATCGCTAAGGATCTTCGCCAACGGAACGTGAAGTTTGCCGTTTGCTCACTGTCTAGCTCGGTCCACGAGATCTTCATGATAAGTGGATTCGATCAGATTATCGACCTCTATGATGACTCTGCATCCGCTGTTTCAGCAGTGCAGAGTTAGTTACTCTCTCTTAGCACGCTCTCAGATATCAATATCGGAGAGCGTCGCCGCACCGGATGCGATGAGAGTACAGGAGTTCCTAGGTGGCTAAGTACAAAATCCTGGTCGTTGACGACGAGCCGGATCTTGAACCCCTTATACTACAGCGTATGCGTCGTGCGATCAGAACGGGACGCTATTCGTTTGTCTTTGCTCGGAATGGGGTTGAAGCCCTTGAGAAGTTGGCCGCGCAAGAGGACATCGATATGGTCCTCTCTGATATCAACATGCCCCGCATGGACGGCCTGACGCTACTTGAACAGATACCCAAGGTAGATCCTAACATTCGCTCGGTGATCATATCTGCTTACGGCGACATGAAGAACATCCGTACTGCCATGAATCGCGGCGCTTTCGACTTTGTGACCAAGCCATTGGACTTTAAGGATCTCCGTCATACGATTGACCGTACGCTCAAACACCTAATAGAGTGGCGATCTGCCCTTGCCTCTCGCGACCAACTTGTCGCACTCCAAAACGAACTGGACGTCGCCAGCAAGATCCAACAGTCGATTCTTCCCACTCGGTTCCCTAAGACGGCGGACTACGAAGTCCATGCGAACATGGAACCGGCTCGTAATGTCGGGGGTGACTTCTACGACATTCTCACCTTGGAAGGCAGCTACGTTGGCTTAGCGATCGCTGATGTCTCCGATAAGGGTGTTCCAGCCTCCCTATTCATGATGTCGAGCCGTACCCTTTTGAAGGGTACGGCCATAGGTATCCCAGAGCCGGGCAATGTGCTGCGGGATGTTAACGATCTTCTCTATGAGGAGAACGATACATCCATGTTTGTCACCGTGATATACGCTATCTACTCCCCGGAGACTGGCCAGTTCATATATGCCAACGGGGGTCACAACCCGCCTCTGATAATCCACAGAGATGGAAGCTCAACCCTGCTACCGCCGATCGGTGGCATTGCCCTAGGTATCGCTCCTGGAATGGCCTTTCCACAGGAAACCGTGTTACTCCATCCTGGGGATATTCTAATGCTCTATACCGATGGTGTTACGGAAGCGATGAATGCCGACCGAGAAGAGTTCGGGATGGAGCGGATGCAGCAAGTGTTCGCAGATCAACCTCCGGGTAATGCAAAGGAAGCAACCGAAATGATTTTCGAGGCGGTACATACCTTTGCTGGAGATACCGCACAATCGGATGACATAACCTGCCTGACAATATCTCGTACTGGGACACCCTGATGAAGACTCTGATGGACATGACCGTCACTGCGCCGGCGTCGGAGACAAACGCGCAAATCCTAGCCCGTATCTCATCAAGAGTAGAACAGCTGGGAGAGGAGGGCGACTGGCCACCCAGGCTCGTGTATCTCGTCAATCTGACGCTTGAAGAGTTGGGTCTCAACGCATTAACCCACGGCCGCGAACATGGCTTGGACGAGCTGTCCATAAGCATCCAGTCGGGAGCCGATAGTATCGTCATCAAGATGCTCGACAACGGTTCCCCGTTCGATCCCCTTACAGACGCACCGATACCGGATCCGGATGCGCCTCTGGAGTCCCGCCCCATCGGGGGACTCGGTATCTACCTGATACGGAACATGGTCGATGAAGCGCATTATGAACGCTCGGGTGGAAGGAACTGCTTGACCTTGATCACGAGGAGGAACCAATAACGTTCACGGCCAGGAAATGGTTCGGGTTCCTCTCAGCCCTGATCGTGGCCGCCAGCACCCTTGCCTCATGCGGCTCAGATGAAGATGACGGGGTCACGACACCACCCTCCGTAGGTGAAGAGGTCGTACAGCAGACCGACGGCGGAACGGCCGCTCCCGGAGGTTCGTCGTCGGCCGGAACAGGTGTCCCCGGTGTATCCGACCAGTCGGTGATCTTCGGTCAGTCCGCAGCGTTCTCGGGACCGGCCCAGGAACTGGGCAAGGGGATGAGACTCGGCATCGAGGCAGCGTTCGACGAGGTGAACCAGCAAGGCGGGGTCCACGACAGGGAATTGAAACTCATCTCACACGACGATACCTACGAGCCCGAAGCCGCCATCGCCAATACCATCCGTCTGATAGAAGAGGATCGAGTATTCGCCTTGATCGGGGAAGTTGGAACACCGACCTCCCGCTCCGCGACGCCGGTTGCATCTGAGGCCGATGTTCCGTTCATCGCCCCGTTTACCGGAGCCGCCTTCCTGAGGGATCCCGGCTGGGCGAACATAGTAAACCTGCGCGCATCCTATGCACAGGAGACCGAGGAAATGGTCGCCCGGATGACCACCGACTTGGGTATCGAGCGGATCGCCATCATGTACCAGGACGACTCCTTCGGTCGCACGGGCTACCAAGGAGCACTGGCCGCGCTCCAGCGCCGCGGGATGGAGCCGGTCTCGGTCGGCCTATATCCTCGCAACACGACCGCGGTCAAGACGGGACTGCTGGATCTTCAGCGCGGTGATCCAGAAGGGGTGATCATCGTCGGTGCCTACGACCCGGTAGCCGAGTTGATCTCATGGGCCCGCCACACGGGGTTCGATCCCGTCTTCATAACTATCTCCTTCGTCGGGAGCAACGCCCTCGCCAGAGAACTCGGTTCCTACGGTGAGGGCGTCTACGTAACACAGGTGGTTCCCTTCCCTACAGACGAGTCGATACCGATCGTGTCGTCCTACCTGAGCGCGCTCGCCGCCTATGCCCCCGATGCCGAACCGGGCTTCGTGTCGCTCGAGGGCTACCTGGCGGGCCGGCTCGCGATCGCCGGGCTGGAGAGATGCGGCCGTGATCTCAACCGGGCCTGCTTCCTCGATGGTCTCCTGACCACCGACAGCATGGAGTTGGAGGGGTTTCCCCTGAGCTTCGGTCCAGACGACAACCAAGGCTCCGATCAGGTCTTTCTCACGGTTATCGGCCCGGATGGCGGATACATACCCACCGAAGTGCTGTTAGGTCCGGAAGATGCTTGACCGGATACGTAAGGTCGCAGAACTCCGTTTTCGCATCTCGATACAGATGTACCTGGCCATCGGCGGCGCCGTAGCCCTGACGATTGCAGCCAGTTTCGTAGGCTGGATCTCGTTCAACAGCGTAGGAGAAGCACAGAAGCGAGTGACCGAAGAGAGCGTCCCGGAGCTCGGCGCCGCCTTCAGGATCGCTGAGTACAGCGGCACGCTCGCTGCCGCAGCTCCCCGCCTGACCTCGTCCACCACTCCTGACGACTTGGCTACCGTGTCAGCAGAGATCGCTGTGGCTCAGGAGGGATTCGAGGAGCAGATGAGACTGCTCCAGCAGTACACAGGCGATCCCACCTTCGAGGCAATCCGTACCAATGCCCAGACGATTCTGTTCCGCCTCCTGTTCAACATCAATGCGATCGAAGGAGGTATGCCCGAACTCTTCGAACTGAACGACGAATCAGAAAAACTCCGTCTGGAACTGATCGATCTCCGCACCAGCTTGGAGTCTCTAATCGTTCCCGAGATAGATGATCAGCTCTTCTACCTGCTGACCGGATACGGCCAGCTTGGCGAGCCGCCTGTGGCTCGAGTACTCCACCTTTCCGAGTCTGAGTTCAACCGTTACCGGCATCTGGCAGCTCTCCGAGAAAACACCACCCTGGCTACACAGTTACTGTCGAGCGCTTTCAGCGTCTCGAATGCGGCCTTGATCGAACCTCTGCAGGAGAGCTTCGAATCGGCTGAGGGTCGCCTCAGGGTCAGCATGGCCGCCCTTGGTGATCTTCCTATTTCCGAGGGTATTCAGCCGATCCTTACCCGACTCTTCGAAATGGGTACCAACGAGGATGACGGCTTCGACTTGCTGATCAGCAAACACCAACTCGAGGATCGGCAGCAGTCGCTTCTCACCGAGAATCGCAATCTCTCTTTGGAACTCCTCGGCGGTGTCGACGGACTCGTCACAGTCTCCGAAGGCAAGGCGGCGATCTCCAACGCAGCTTCAACCCAGGCACTCCAGACAGGGCGGACGCTGCTGCTCGTGATCAGCGGCGTTGGTGTCCTGGGTGCTCTCATCATCGCCTGGGGATTTGTGGGGCGCGTCCTCCTTAGGAGAATCGGACGCCTTTCCGAACGCATGCGGCACATGGCAGACGGAGACCTTGAAGGCGAAGTAGACGTTCATGGAAGGGACGAAGTGGCTGAGATGGCTGCCGCCCTAGAGGTGTTCCGTCGTCACGCTCTAGAAGTGCAGAGGTTGAATCTCGTCGAAAAACTTGCCGAGGAACTCGGTGAAAAGAACTCCCAACTCGAAGACGTACTCGCCGAACTCCAACGCGCTCAGGACCAGATCGTCATGCGCGAGAAGTTGGTCGCGCTCGGCGAAGTTACGGCTGGAGTGGCTCACGAAATCCGGAACCCTCTCAACTTCGTCAAGAACTTCTCAGAAGCATCCCAGGAATTGATTGAGGAACTCGAGGAGATCTTCGAGGAAGCGGAGGGGGAGCTTTCGGAGGACGACCAAGAATACGTTGAGGAGGTCGTTCAAGACCTCACCGACAATCTCGAACGTATCCGTAACCATAGTGAACGCGCCAACCGTATCGTGCACGACATGCTGATGATGGGCCGCGGCGGCGGCGAGTGGCGGACGATCGACCTGAACCTGCTACTCAACGAGCACGCCCTACTCGCCTATCACAGCGCCCGTGCAACAGACCCCGAATTCCAACTGGATCTGCAGCGTGACCTGGATCCTCAAATGGGTGAGATGGACGCAATACCACAGGATCTAGGTAGAACATTCCTGAACATGGTGGGCAACTCCTGCCATGCAACCGACAAGAAGCGTAAAGGGTTGCTGGAATCCGGACAGATCGGTGACTATGCCCCGGTTGTCAGACTCAAGACCCGGCGTAAAGACGATATGGCAATCGTTTCCATCTACGACAACGGCAGTGGCATCCCGCAGGATTTGAAGGACAAGATATTCAACCCCTTCTTCACCACAAAGCCAACCGACGAGGGTACTGGACTCGGCTTGGCGCTCTCAAGTGACATCGTGAGACAGCATGGCGGCAGCATCCGCGTCGAGTCGGTTGACGGAGAATTCACGGAGATGATCATCGAGCTTCCACTCACCAAACCAGAGACCGCGGCAGGGGAGGGTGACGGCCTCCTCGCGATAGATGACGATGATGATGACGACTACTACTACGACGATGATGATGAATAGTTCCGGTCGCCCTTCGGGTATCCAGGTTCCTCCTTTCCCCCGGTACCAAGTGATCGGACCATGAACATGTCCAGCCCGCCCCCGGCCGGATCTCCTCCGGTCGAGTTCGTCTATGTAGGTGACGTGATGTGTTCGTGGTGCTGGGGGTTCGCCCCAACCCTTCACCAGTTGGAGGAGGGTTTCGGTGCCCCCGTGACAGTCGTCAACGGCGGTCTCCGGCCAGGACCGTACGCCAGGGTTCTGGACGATGAGATGGCCGGGTACCTCAGCCATCACTGGGAACAAGTCTCCGAGGCGAGCGGGCAACCCGTCGATCCGTCGTTCCTAGACCGGCGTGACGGTTGGAAGTTCGACTCCGAGTTCCCAGCCATCGCAGTCACGGCAATGCGGGAGCGCCATCCGGCTTCGGCCCTCCGCTTCTTCACAGACATCCAGCAGGGCTTCTTCGCGCAGCGGGTCGACGTGACCGATCCTGATGAGTATCGTCCGCTGCTCGACGGCTATCCGGTCGATCCCGGACCGTTCCTGGAGTATCTACTGAGTCCCGAGGCTCAGCGGGCAGCCTGGAAGGACTTCGAAGAGGCACGGAGCCTCGGCATCTCTTCCTTCCCGGCACTGCTGATCAGGACCAACGGCACGGTAGCCACGGTCACCAAGGGATGGCAGCCGTACGAGCGGATAGAAGAGCCACTACGGGCTTACCTCGCGGACCGCGGGTACGAGATACTCGACGGCCAAGTCTGCTCGATCAGCGAGCCGTGCTAATCAACCCTCCAACCCCCTGACACCAAGCACCAAACACCTAATGCTCCATCGCGCGGATCATGCCGATGAAGCCCCCGCCGAAGACGCCGAACAGTACTCCCGGAAGCAACCCGGCGACGATCGAGGTCTCCAAGCTCTGCCCGGTTACCAGCCAGACCGCTGCGCTGACGAAGACAACCATCAAAGGAAGGCCGACCAGCGCGCCCTTCAACACCGCCGTGCCGAAGGTCAGATCGATATTCTCACCGTCGTGATCGCCACCGTCACCCGGGGCGGGATCATGTCCATGGTCGGTCATCGGAGCCTTCCATCCTCGTCCACCGCGCCAGCTACCGTAGCTCCGGCCCGCAGCCTCGGGCAATTTCCATCGGTGTCACCACGGGCCGGGCGACTCGACGGCCGTCCGCACCCGGCGCAGGTACTCGGCCTGCCGGATCTCGACGGCTCCGAGCGAGGCCAGGTGAGGGGTGATCCACTGCACGTCGAACACCGCCTCCTCGTAGGGCTCGAGGAGTTCAACCATGCGAGCAACGGCCACCTTGGAAGCATCCCTAGCTCGGTGGAACTTCGACTCACCGGCGAAGAAAGCCCCGATCGACACCCCGTACATGCCTCCCACGAGCTCTCCCTCGTACCAGACCTCGATGGAATGTGCCCACCCGAGTTCGTGCAGGCGGGTATATGCGTCGGCGATCTCCGCTGTTATCCAGCCGTGGGGGCGGGCCGGGTCCGCGCAGCCCTCGACCACATCCCGGAAGCATCTGTCGATGGTGGTCTCGTACCGCCTGATCGAACGGCGCAGGGAGCGGGAAGGCGCGAACCGTTCGGGGGGGAGCACGGCCCGCGGGTCCGGTGACCACCATGCCATCAACCGGCCTCCTTCCACGGGCATCGGGAACAGACCGGCTCGGTAGGCGGCGAGCAGCGTCTCGGGCTCCAGGTCACCACCCAGCGCCACGGGTCCGAGGCCATGGAGGATGGGGGCGTCGGAGACCCAGCGGTCACCCAGGCCGGCGGTGCTACGGCTCGACGGATCAGAGGAGCGAGGCAAGCCGCTCGATCCCGGGACGGATCGCCTCGAGCTCGATCACTGCGAAGCCCAGCTGAAAGTAGTTGGCGGGCCGCGGCTTCCCGAAGAAGCAGACATCCCCACGCTCGATCACGACACCAACCGAGCGGGCTCGCTCCGCCAGATCGGCCCCGTTCAGCGTGGACGGGCCGCGGACCCAGAGGCTCATTCCCCCATCCGTCGGGGACACCTCCCACGGGAACAGGTCCGACACGGAGTCGGTGATCACCCGCCACTTCGACTTGAGCACGCGACGGTGACGCCGGATCACCCTTCCGTAGTCCCCGGCTTCCATCATGAGTGCAGTCGTTCGCTGGATGATTCCGGGTGGATGGCGCAGCATGTGGTGGCGCAGGCGCCGCAGATGTCCGATGAGGCGGGAATCGCCCACCACGAAACCGAGCCGCAGGCCCGGGGCGAGGAACTTCGAGAAGCTCCCTACGTACACCACCCGACCGGACGTGTCCAGAGCCCTCAGCGCCGGGGGAGGCTGGCGCGAGTAGCAATACTCGGAGTCGTAGTCGTCCTCCAGTATCACGACATCGTCCCGTGCGGCTCTGGACAGGATCTGGCGCCGCCGGCCGATCGCCATCGTCACATTGGTAGGAAACTGGCGTCCAGGCGTCACGAACAACAGGTCCAGACCGCTCATCCGCTCCGGAACCGTGATCCCCTGCTCATCGACCGGAACGCAGACCGGCACGGCCCCCTGCCGCATGAAGATGTCCCTCGCATCAGGGTACCCCGGTTCCTCCACTCCAACCCTGGCACCTACCCCCAGCAACGCCTCTGCCACGAGGTGGATCCCGTGCTGGGATCCGAGCGTGACCAGTATCTCGTTGCGGCGCGCCTCGATCCCTCGGGATGGGAGGATCGTCCGCTGTATGTGTTCCACCAGCAGCGGATCGTCGCGATCGTCCAGGTTGTGCAGGCTGGGACCCCTATGCTCCTTGCGCAGGGCGGTGCGCATGGCTCGCGTCCAAGCACCGATCGGGAAGGTCTCCGGGCCGGGACCGACCACGAACGGATATGGATAGCTCCGCCAGTCCCGGGGCTTGGTCAGGTCTGCCACGCCGTCGGGTGAGCTTCCCAGGATCAGGCCCCAGTCGAGGGAGTGCTCATGTTTGTCCCGCGCCGCCTCCAACTCGGCACCCAGACGGTTCGCGAGACCGTGGTTGATCACGTAGCCCACGCGTTCGATCGCCTCGATGAAACCTTCCGCCACGAGTTCCCGGTATGCACGGTTCACGGTGTTGCGCGAGAGGCCCAACTCGTCGGCCAGGGCGCGCGATGAGGGGAGCATGTCACCACCACCCAACTCACCGGTCTCGATCGCGCGGCTGAGGGCATCGCGCAGCCTTCGATAGCGCGGCCCCGCCTCCCCGCCGGGGAAATCGACGAGGCCGGCCAGCCTGACAGCCTGCTGCCTGGAACTCAGAGGTACCGCAATAGTGCTCGAATTTCACTTTACCCCGGTTCAATTCACGATTACATTGCCGCGTATGGTGACGAACCCAGACTTGAAACACCTGTTACTGCACTTCACGAGCGCCGACAGCTGGCGGCAGGGATCTATCCCCTTGTTCACGAGGGGAGAGGGCTGCTACCTCTGGGACCAGGAGGGGACTAGATACTTCGACGCGCTCGCCGGCCTGTTCGTGGTCCAGATCGGACACGGCAGGGCGGACATCGCCAAGGCCATGAGCGATCAGGCCGAGAGGCTCGCGTACATCCCGTCGTGGTCGGCCACCACTCCGACGACCATCGAGGCTGCCAAACTGATCGCGGACCTGGCACCCGGCGACCTCGACACGGTCTTCTTCGTGAGCTCCGGCTCGGAGGCGGTCGAGTCCGCCCTCAAGTTCTCCCGCCAGTACCACGCGGCGAACGGCAACCCCGACCGAACCAAGGTCATCTCGCGACTCGACGCCTACCACGGAACCACCCTCGGAGCGCTCTCGGCCACTGCCCTCCCGGGCATCAGGGATCCCTTCCGTCCGTTGCTGCCGGGGTTCAGCAACGTGCCCAACACCCTCGGGCGAGCCGACGGGGTGGCCTCCGCAAGGCTCGTGGAGGAGGAGATCCTCCGCCAGGGACCCGACCAGGTCGCCATGGTCATCGCGGAGCCGGTACAGAACGGAGGCGGAGCCATCGTCCCGCCCGACGGGTATTGGCTGGAACTGCGGCGGATATGCGACGAGTACGGTGTGCTGCTCGTGGCGGATGAGGTCATATGTTCATTCGGCAGGATCGGTGCGTGGTTCGGATCGGAACGTTTCGGCGTCACACCCGACCTGATCACCTTCGCGAAGGGAGCCACGTCAGGGTATGCGCCTATCGGGGGGATCCTGGTCAGGCGCCCTCTGGTCGACCGGGTACTCGACTCCCCCGCCGGGAGCTTCCTCCACGGCTCCACCTGGGGAGGACATCCGGTGGTGATGGCCGCTTCCGTAGCCAACCTCGCCGCCATGAAGGACGATAAGGTCGTCGAGAACGTCGCTCGAAACGAGGGAGCGCTACAGGAACGCCTCCGTGACCTCATGGCAGCCCACGACGTCGTGACGGATCTGCGGGGCACCGGCTACCTGTTTGCCTTGATGCTCGGACACAGCCGGGCCCGCGACCGCCTGTACTCCACCGAGGACACCGCCCTCGCAATCAAGGAGGTGCTACCCCGGCTCGCCCTCGAGGCCCGGATGCACCTGCGGGTCGACGACCGGGGCGGCGCCAAGATCATGGTCTCGCCTCCGCTGATCGCCAGTCTCGAAGAACTCGACGACATGCTCGAACGGATGTCTCAGGTTCTCGAGCGGCTCCCATCCGCAATGCGATGACCCAAGAGGTGCACGGTTGAACATCGGCGTCGTCACGGAGACGAAGCCCGACGAGAGCCGCGTCGCGCTGACCCCCGCCGGGGTCCACGCCCTCAAGGAGGCGGGCCACCAGGTCATGATCGAGATCGGAGCCGGGCTGGGCTCCTACATCCCGGACGATGAATTCGCCGGCACCGGAGCCACGATGACCGCCGCCGCGGAGAGCATCTGGTCGGAGGCCGACATCGTCGTGAAGGTCAAAGAACCTCAAGCCGATGAGTTGTCCCACCTCTCCGACGATCAGATCCTCTTCACGTTCCTGCACCTGGCCGCCTACCCGGCCATCGCCGAGGCGCTGTGCGAGGCCCGAACGACTGCCATCGCCTACGAGACGGTGCGCCGCCCCGACGGCGTACTCCCACTTCTCGCACCCATGTCCGAAGTGGCAGGGCGCATGTCAGCCCAGGTGGGGGCCCGGTTCCTCGAGAAGTCGGGGGGCGGCAGGGGCGTCCTGCTGGGCGGGGTTCCCGGAGTCGAGTCGGCCAGCGTCGTGGTAATCGGCGCCGGCACGGCCGGTACCAACGCGGTACAGATCGCCGTCGGCATGCGAGCCGATGTCACGGTGTTCGACCTCAATCCGGACCGCCTGCGCGAGATCGACCAGATGTACCGCGGCGCCGTGACCACCCTCATGGCCAACCGCGCGGACGTGAGGCGGGCCGTGCTGGATGCGGACCTCGTGATCGGGGCGGTCCTGCTCCCCGGAGCGAAGGCCCCCCGTGTCCTGACCGCCGAGGACGTCGAGGACATGAAGCCCGGCTCGGTGGTGGTCGACATCGCTATCGACCAGGGCGGTTGCTTCGAGACCTCCCGGGAGACCCGGCATTCGGATCCGACCTACGTGATCGACGATGTGGTGCATTACGCGGTCGGGAACATACCGGGTGCGGTACCCCGCACCTCCACCTACGCTCTGTCCAATGCGACCCTCCCATACCTCCGCCTGATAGCCGACGAGGGTCTAGACGTCGCCATGGAGCGCCGCCCGGAGCTGTGCGAGGGCGTGAACACCCGCAACGGCGAGATCACCAACCGAGCGGTCCTGGCTGCTCTCGGGAGCATCGGGCCCTGATGGCGGGATCCCGGTGACCGACCCCTCGACAACTTTACCGATCGACCTTCCCGAGACCCGCTACACGACAGGGGAGTTGCCGTCGCGGGCCCAGGTCGTGGTGGTCGGCGGAGGGATCGTCGGGTGCTCGATCGCCTACCACCTCGCCAGGCGAGACATCACGGATGTGCTGCTCCTGGAGCAGAACACGCTGACAGGAGGGACCACTTGGCACGCCGCCGGCCTGGTGAGCCAGCTGAAGGCCAGCCACAGCCTCACCAAACTTGCCACCTATACGACCCGCCTCTTCGAGGAACTGGAGGACGAGACAGGCCAGGCCACTGGCTACCGGACCACCGGATCGATATCAGTGGCCTCTGACCAGGAGAGATGGGAGGAGATACTGCGCGGCATGTCCATGGCCAAGACCTCGGGTGTGGAGATGGAGGTCATCGATCCCAGCCAAGCGCGGGAGATGTGGCCATTGCTGCGCATCGACGATCTGGTGGGCACGGTCTTCATTCCGGGGGACGGCCAGACCAGCCCGGTCGACACGACGATGGCGCTGGCGAAGGGAGCCAGGGACCGAGGCGTCACGATCCGCGAGGGAATCGCGGTGGAGCGGGTCCGCGTCGAGAACGAGGCGGCGGTCGGGATAGAGACCGAAGCGGGCTACGTGGAGGCGGAGACAGTGGTGCTCGCCTGCGGTATCTGGACCCGCCAGCTGGCTGCCTCCGCAGGAGTGAACGTACCCCTCCATCCCTGCGAACACTTCTACGTGGTGACCGAACCCCTCGACGGGATGCGGCCGGGGATGCCGACGCTGCGTGATCCCACCAACTACACCTACTTCAAGGAGGAGACCGGCAAACTGATGGCCGGGTTCTTCGAGCCGAAGGCCAAGACCTGGAAGTACGAGGTTCCCCGGGATTTCTCCTTCGGCGCCCTCGGCGAGGACTGGGACCACATCGGACCGATCTTCGAAAGGTCCATCCACCGCATCCCCGCCCTGGCCGAGTGCGGTATCCAACTCTTCTTCAACGGTCCCGAGGCGTTCACACCCGACGGCGTCTACTACTTGGGCGAGTCTCCGGAAGTGGACGGCCTCTACGTGGCCGCCGGCTTCAACTCGGTCGGCATCCAGTCGGCCGGAGGAGCAGGCTGGGTGCTTGCGGACTGGATCGCGGAGCAGCGCCCGCCGATGGACCTGTCGGCGGTGGACCTGCGGCGGGCCTTCCCCTTCCAGGGAGAGAAAACCTACCTGGAGGATCGGATCTCCGAGAGCCTCGGCCTCCTGTACGCCATGCACTGGCCGTTCCGCCAGTTCGAGTCGGCTCGCGATGTGTTCCGCTCCGTGCTCCACGATCGCCTGGACGACCTGGGGGCGGTGTTCGGAGAGGTCGCCGGATGGGAGCGGCCCAACTGGTTCGCGACCGGTGACATGGAACGCGAGTACAGCTACTCGTACGGCAAGCAGAACTGGTACCCGGCGTCGGCCGCCGAGTGCGAGGCCACCCGCAGGAGAGTGGCGCTATACGACCAGTCCTCCTTCGCGAAGTTCCGCGTGCGGGGACCCGATGCCCTGGCCGTCCTGAACCGCATCGGGGGCGCTGATGTGGACACGCCGGTCGGAAAGGTGGTCTACACGCAGTGGCTCAACGACCGGGGCGGCATCGAGGCCGACCTGACCGTCACCCGCACCGGGCCCGAGGAGTTCATGGTGGTGACAGGAGCCGCGGTAGCCAACCGGGACTACCACACCCTGAGACGGGCGCTACGGGGCCATGACGCCGATCTCACCGATATCACGATGGAACTCCCCACCATCGGGGTCATGGGCCCGCGATCCCGAGCCCTGCTGAGCGCCCTGACTGACACCCCCCTCGACAACGCATCCTTCCCGTTCGGATGGTCACGGGAGATGACGGTGGCCGGCATACCCGTGCGAGCCCTCCGCGTGAGCTACGTCGGCGAACTGGGCTGGGAACTGTACGTCGCCGCCGAGGCCGCGGTGGACCTGTTTGACGCGGTGATGGAGGAAGGAAGGGCACACGGGATCCATCCGGCCGGCTACCACACCATGAATTCGCTGCGCCTGGAGGCGGGCTACCGGCACTGGGGACATGACATCACCGACGAGGACACGCCGATCGAGGCGGGGCTCGGATTCACCATCGCCTGGGGCAAGGAAGGCGGCTTCCAGGGACGTGAGGCCCTCCTCGAGCAGCGGGCCGCCGGTGTGCCGCCCAAACGGCTGGTCCAGTTCAAGCTGGAGGACCCGGAGTGCATCGCCTACCACGACGAACCGATCCGCCGCAACGAGGTCTTGGTCGGCCGCACCACGTCGGGAATGTACGGACACACCTTCGGCACCTGCCTCGCCATGGGATACGTGCTCCGCGACGAGGGCGTGACGCGGGAGTGGATCGATTCCGGGTCCTGGGACATCGAGTTGGCCGGACTCCGCATCCCCGCCAAGGCACAACTCCGTCCGTTCTACACAGCCAAGACCCGCACCTAGACCAGATAGATGCCATGATCGACAGTTCCCCAGTCCGCGACGAGAGATGCGTCGCCTTCATCTAGCCGGCCGGACAGAGCAATCGCACGCCAGTCGGGGTCAGACAGCCGAGCGCGGCAAGTTGCTGAGCCATCTCATAGCCGGGGCGTGACCACGGTTGGCAACCGAGTCGCCTACTTACCTGGTGCGAACGATCCGGAACCCGCGTAGCTGCGTCTTCCGTCGGGCTCCCGCCTAATGCTCCAGCGCGGGCCCTCGCCATGGGGTGAGGCGGAATCTGGTGGAACCCTCGGCTCGAAGGCACGCAGCCGTACTCAGAACCGGTCGACAAGGCATGGCACTGTCACACACGATCGGCTCGGGTCACAAACCCGAATTCAGTGATCCGAACTTGGTTCCAGATAAGATTGTGATAATTAGGGGTTGTCATTGTCACACGATTTCGGTATAACTAGAGCATGGAAAACGAACATGCGTTTGGCCTCTTCGGGGACACGGATGGCCTCGGTACCGTAACCCTTGGGGCATCGAATGGCTCCGGCGGCGAGGCTACGGACCGGATCACCGCCGTACTCGGGGAGTTGAGACAAGTCCGGATCGGGCCGATGTCCCGATCCGAGGCACAACGTGCGCTCGGGTTGTTGAGCCAAGCGCAGTCGGTGGTCAAGTCGTTGATGTGCGAAGTGACCCGGCAAGCCCACGCGGAATCGGATTCCGACCGCGCCGAGATACTACGACAGGGCGCCCGCCTACCGGGCCGCGAATCGAAGAAGATGGCCAGAGTAGCCCAACGCCTTCAGGAGATGCCCAAGGTCAAGGAGCGGTTCGCCGCCGGTCAGATCACCTCCGACCACGTCAACGCCCTGGCCAACGCCGCCGACAAGGTCGGACCGCTAGCAGTAGAAGCCGATAACAGCCTGATCGAGACCGCCGAGCAGTTGCCTGCCGACAGCTTCGACCGGCACGCCCGGAAGTGGTCCAACGAGAAACTGATCGAAAGAGGCGTCGATCCCCTGGAGCGTCAGCGGCGCGCCCGGGAAGCAAAGCTCTGGGTGGAGAAAGAGACCGGGCTCGGAGTCCTGATGGCGAAACTGCCCCGTCCCCAATTCGAACATCTCCGCCAAGCCATCGACAACCACTACATACACCATCTACGTCGGGACGGCGCCGATGGCCATGACCCCGACGAGATCCGTACCCCCAAGCAACGTCTCGCCGATGTCTCGTTCGAACTGTTGACCAACCGGAGTGCGGACACGGGCGAGCCCTTGATCGGAACCGTAGGTGTGAAGCCCAAGGCCTCCACTCAGCTCATCCTGGTAGCGCAGTACGGAGTGGTGGACGGAACAGACCCCAACGCCCATGTCGAGATGATCGGCGTCGGGCCCGTGCCCCGCCATATCCTCGCGACGCTCAGCCCGGATACTGAACTCGCCGGGATGGTCTTTGACCGGGCCGGCCGTCCCCTCTGGCTGGGCCGCAACCAACGCCTCGGCAACGCCGCCCAGCGCCTCGCCGTGGCTGTCCGCGACGGCGGATGCTTCGAATGCGGCGCCCCGATACACAGATGCGAACTCCATCACATGCAGGAGTGGCACCGGGACCGCGGCCGCACCGACGTGGACAATCTGGTCGCCGTCTGCCGCCAGCACCACAAGTGGCTCGAGACCAACAACCTCATTGTCGAGCGTACAGCCGACGGCTACCGAACTCGGCCGCGCACTGGCCATGACCCCCCGCGATAACCAATTGCCGGGGTCAGCGGGCCGTTGCGCAACCCCGCGCCATCGTCACTCCACCTAAAGAGCGCTGAGGACCGGTTTCTGCGGCGTCCAGAAGGACAATCGACTGGCTAGCTATGCGCTTCTCACCAGGCTGATGCGGCTTGGTCAACGAGTTCGGGTGTGACAGTCGCGAATCCACCGTTACAAGCGTCGGTGACGGCCACATGGACGGTACGGATCACATCTCGAAGAGATCCCGTGGATTCACTCTGGTATAGCTCGTGGAGGCGGTCAACCGCGGTGGGACTGACGACTTCACCGAGGGGAGGCGCTCTGGTGGGGTCGTCCGGCGACGTGTGCGCTATGACTCGTGAGTGGATCACCCTACCGAGCGCGTCTGCTGTCGCTAGTTCCGGGATGTGGACACGAAGCTCGATGCTGGCGTCAAGGTGATCGGCAAGCTCGGTGTCTTGCAGGTAGTTCGTATGGACCGCTACCACCATGCCGGTGGGGAGTTGCCTTAGTTCGGGCAAGACCATGCCGAAGAAGGCGAGGGCAAGCTCTTGATAACTGACGCCGCTGCCAGCGCTGCGGAACCAGCGGTCAGTATCGTCGAATATCAACACTGGCATGAGATCATCTTGTTGGATGATGGTGAGCAGTTGGTGGACCACTTCTAGAGTTGCCTGGGCCGTCCGTGGTAGCTCAGTGTTAGGTGGAACTTGTCGTCTCACCTCAGCTCTGATGCTCACGCCCATCCAGCCACCTCCGAGAGCGAGTCCGCTGGTCCGTGTTGTGGACGGCACAACACGTCTTGCGGAGGCCGATCCAAGGGCTTGGTTACGTTCCGAGTCATCGAGGTCGGCGTGGTTGACCAATGTCTGGATCATGAGCCCCGCCACGGCCTGAACATTGGTCACTGTTGCGGCCGGCTCTCCAAAGACCGGAATCGGAATGGGAGCAACGCCCGGGACTGTCGGCCCGAGAACATGTTCGACGAGGCTTGACTTCCCACACCCGGAGCGTCCCACGATCGCTATGCGTTCACCTCGGAGAACGGCGCCGGAAAGGCGATCCTCGGGCGATGGCCGGACGCCAACTTATCGAAGCGTACGTGATAGACACCAAGGTCATGGCGGAAAGGCGATGGATCGAATGCATGATCGGCCTGAAGCTGTCGGAGAAGGCCAAGGCTCATCACACCCCCTCAAGGCTGGAACGAGTTGAGTAGAGCCTGCGGGGTCGACCCGGTTGGTTCGCCTTCGCATTTGAGGCGCGCACCAGGCCGGCGTCTTCGAGGCGACGAAGGACCTGTGTGGCCCGCGCCCGGGTTATGTCGAGCGCCTCTAACAGCCTCGCGTCCGAGGCGCTTGTAGGCCCATGCCTTGTGAGGTACCGAACGGCAAGCATCTCCGTAGCGCCGAGTGCAGCCGCGGAGGCCACGAGCCGATCACTGACCGAGGTCTCCTCGGCACTACGGAGCACGACATCCCGGGCCGCCGCGAGGAGCTGACGAGGGTTGCCTCCGCCCTGTCGGACGATGCGATCCCGGTTTGCAAGGATCCGCAAGCCCGCCTCTTCATCATCGACTCCTGCGCCCGCCAACCGGGTATGGAGGAGATCCTGGGACGCGGCCTGGTCCAAGGCATCGAGCGTCAAGACCGAATCGAAGAAAGCATCGGCGGGCGGTTGCAAGTATTGGGATCGTCGGGACGCCTGTCCACACACGACCCATCGAAACGGCATCTGCCATATGTCGTCGCGATAGCACCCGAACAACTCATGGACCAACTCCGGTTCGTGCATCTCGTCGAGGATTATGATCGGTCGCGGACCTTCCGATTCCGCCACCCGTGTGCTCAAGGCCCTCAAGCCCCGGAGCCGGTCATCACCCTCCCGGACAAGTACCCGAGACGCCATGAAGCGCTCAATCGGATCACCCGCGTACTTCGGCGGACGAGGTCCGCCCACCGAGATTCGTATCTCGGCGACGAGTTCGCTCATGTCCTCGGCCCAGCCGGCGTTGATGTAGTAACTTGTTCGTCCCGTGTCTTCGAGCCGACGTTGGTGTTGACGCACCAGCGAGGTTGATCCCATACCTCGTTCTCCCAGCACGAGGACATTGAAATCAAGCTGGGCCGATCGTTCGAGACGACCGAGTTCTACGGTACGATCGACAAACAGTCGCCTATCGGCATCGGAGCCAGTCAGCGGGCGTTGACTCAGTTGGAGCATCACTCACTTATCTTACTGTAAGTTTTGTTAGCAGACAAAGGAATCTACGGAGGTGGGTTGAACACTGGTTATGTAGGTGTCGTCGTAGCGCTGCTCCCCAAGCACTAACGAAGAGGAAACAATCCCGCAGCCAGAGCGCGTCCGGTGGCATCCTTGGTGCCGATGATCTGCAGTTTCTGCGCCGCGCGGGAGGAGGATGCCCAAGCCATCGTTGCCGGGGCGCCGGGTGCCGCCATCTGTGACAGGTGCGTCGAACTCGCGGCGGTGATGGTCAAGGAGAGGCTGACTCCCGTCGGGGACATGGTTCTCGACAACGTCGGGACGCTGGCGACCAACGATCCCCGCTTCCCGGGTACCCTGGGCCTGGTGACCGACGCCGTGGTGGCCGTCCGCAGGGGCCGCGTCATCTGGGCCGGACCCGCCGAACGGATCCCACAGGGACTGGATCCGCTACCGCGACTCGATTGTGGCGGCCGAGCGGTGATCCCGGGCCTGATCGATGCCCACACCCACATGCTCTTCGGGGGGGACCGCAGCGAGGAGTTTGCCCTGCGGGCTGCAGGCGTACCGCAATCCGAGGCGGCTGCACGCGTCGGGGGTCCTCCGAAAACCGCTCTCGCGACCCGGATGATGGACCTGGACGACTTCGAAGAACTCGTCGACAAGCGTCTCGATCGGATGCTCGAGGCCGGGACGACCACGGCTGAGGCCGCAGCCGGCTACAGCACGGACCGTCAGGATGAACTGGACCTGCTGGAGGTGGCGGGCACGGTCAACGACAACCATCCTCTGGACCTCGTAGGCACCTTCGATGTGTCCCGGCTCCCGCTCATACCCCCGGAGCGGGAGAAGGATCTGAGCCGCTTGGAGCACCGGGTGATCCCCGAAGTGGCCGCGCTGGGGTACACGATCCGCATCGCGTACGGAAGGGGATCGCTCACCCTTGACGAGAGCCGCCTGCTCCTCTCGACGGTGTCCACCCTCGGATCCAGAACCCGTCTCCACTGCGAGGACACCGCTTCGGGTGAGCCGTACCGCCTGGCCCTGGAAACGGGGGCAACAGTCATCGATCACTGCGGCAACCTCGATCGCCATTTGGCCAGGCGACTGGGTGACGAAGGCATCGCCGTGGTCGCCACACCGATCACAACTCTGGCCGAGCGCGGAATCAAACCCCGGCTCCGGGATCTGATCAGGGCAAGAGTGCCGGTTGCTCTGGGAACGGACTGCAGCCCGGCTCCGGTGCTGGCGGAGTCGTTGACGCTGGCTATCTCCCTGGCGGTCCTGGAAATGGGCCTTACGCCGGACCAGGCCGTGTGGTCCGCAACCCGGGGAGGCGCTATCGCCCTCGGCCTGCCGGATCGCGGCTGGATCGGATACGGATCGACCGCCGACCTAGTGGTGCTCGACGCGCCCAATCCCACGTATCTCAGCTACCGGCCCGGTACCGAACTGGTCTGGAAGGTGATCAAGAACGGCACTGTGGTGGTGAGCCGTTGAAGCCACGCGGCGGCTCGCTCACAGGCGGGGATGGGAGACCCCGCCGTCACGTTAACCTTGGCGCCGAATGACCCGTCATCCCGCGCTGGCACACGAGCACCCGATCGCCATGGCGCACCGCGGATCGATGCTGTTGTGGCCGGAGAACACCATGACCTCCTTCCAGGAGGCGGTCGACTTGGGTTACCGGTACCTGGAGACCGATCTGCAGATCAGCCGGGACGGCACCCTGGTGACCTTCCATGACGACACCCTCGACCGCACCACCGACGGTGCCGGCCTCGTGTCGGACTACAGCATGGACGAACTCCGGGGACTCGATGCCGGGTACCGTTTCGAGGCCGACGGCGACTACCCGTACCGATCAGCCGGTGTACGGATACCGACGCTCGAAGAAGTAACCACGACCTTTCCGGACCAAGTCTTCTCGCTCGACCTGAAGAGCGATGGCATGGAGGAGGCCCTCGTCGCAACCATCCGGCGGCTCGACCTCTGGAACCGGGTCATCGTCGGGTCGTTCAGTGACGCACGACTGAGACGCTTCCGATCGCTTGCCGAGCGGCCGGTGGCGACGTCCGCCGGCCCCCGGGAGGTACTGCGCTTCGTGGCCGCCGCCCGCCTCCGCCTTCCACTCCAGCCGGGATACGAGTCGTTCCAGGTACCCGTCAAGCAGGGGATCACGATCGTTAGCCCCCGAACCGTCCAGGCCGCCGGCTCCGCCGGGGTACCGGTGATCGTCTGGACAATCAACGACCCGGCGGAAATGCGGGAGCTACTCGACCTGGGTGTCGACGGAATCATCAGCGACCGGCCCGACCTGCTGCGGAACCTGATCGAAGAGCGCAGCCGGGAAACCGGATCCAGGAGGTCATCGGATGCGTGAGTGGGTCGACGTGGGACGGGTGGTCAAGCTCCAGGTCCAGCGGGACCTGCTGCGCAGAGGATCTGTCTACTCCACGCAGAACCTGGCCGAGGTGTCGGTCCTGCGGCTCACGCCCGACGGCCCGATCGGTTTCGACGGGGCCTCATGGGTTGTCGACCGCCATCACCGCGCCCATCCTGCTTCGGCCCGCTATGACCCGGCCCGGGCGCTCTCGATAGGCTTCAGTTCCCACTACGAATACATATGGGAGCGGTTCGATTCCATACCGCTCGGATCGGCGGGAGAGAACCTGATCGTCGACGCGGACCGCATGGTGTCTCTCACCGACCTGCGTGGCGGCATACGCATCGGTACCCCCCACGGGTTGGCCTCGATCACTACGGCGGCGGTAGCGCAGCCATGCGCACCGTTCACCCGTTTCGCCACCGGACGCCGCGACGCCCGTGCCGGCGAGATAGTCGAAGAGCGAGACCAGCTTCGAAGGGGGGTGCGAGGGTTCGTGATGGCGGTGGACGGTCTCGACAACTTTGATATCCACCCAGGCGCGCTCGTGTCCATCCGATCCGCCTGAACTCCTGCCCACCGGCCTCCATGATCGCTGACAGCCCTGCTCCAGATGCGAGAGCCGCCGCGCTCCGGGTCGTGATCCTCATCCTCATGGTCGCCGTATCGGCGTCCTGCGGAGGCGATCGCCACGATGGGCTCCCCCACGACGCCCTGGTTCTGATGGTCTCATCGGATCTAGCGGTGGGCCCCCAGCGGGTGCTGGTCGCCGCCGTCGACCGCGACAACCGGTCCCTGGTCTCCGACACACCTGTCGGAGTGGTCTTCTACGGACCTGACGGGACCGCCCGGGAGGAGACGGCGGCCCGGTTCATGTGGGCGATACCCGAGGTGCGCGGCCTGTGGAGGGCCAACGTGACGTTCGACGCGCCGGGGAACTGGAAGCTGGCGGTCCGGGGCGCCGATGGCAGGCTCGTGGAAGGCGCCCCTTTCAGCGTCGCGGCGGAACCGCAGACCGTAGGGGTCGGGGAGCGTGCTCCCGCCTCCCTTTCCAAGACTTCGTCCGATGCCCCTATCCGGACCATCACCAGCGATCCCGAGCCGGACCCTCGCCTCTACAGGATGACCGTGGCGGAAGCGGTTGGATCGGGGCGCCCCGCGGTCGTCGTCTTCGCCACGCCGGCGTTCTGCACCAGCCGGACATGCGGGCCGGCCCTGGACACCGCCAAGGGACTGGTGGACGACTATCCGTCCGTGAACTGGGTCCACGTGGAGGTTTACGAGAACCTCGATGCCCAGGCCGCGGAGGAGTTGGTGATCGCCGAGCCCGTGGTCGAGTGGGGCCTGCCCAACGAGCCATGGGTGTTCGTCGTGGACGAATCGGGCGTCGTGGCAGACCGGTTCGAGGGTGTGGTGGACCGGATGGAACTGGACGACGCCCTGGCTCGGGTCACATCGTGAACTCCTTCCGGCTACCGAGTCCGGCTCCGGCTTGTTCGCAGGCGCGCCGAACCCGTAACATGCAGGAGTCCCGCGATGGACCCGCGGTCGGCTCAGGGAAGGGATAGATGAACCGACGCCAACGGCCCGTCTGGCGGCGTTCCAAGAGTGCGCCGGTAGCCCTCGTAGCCCTCGCACTGCTGGGAGCCTGCGGAAGGGTCGAGCAACCCCTCAACTCGTTCGACTCCCAGGGGCCGATCGCCGAGCGCATCAACGACCTCTTCTGGCCGGTGTTCTGGATGGCGGTTGCCATCTTCGTGCTGGTACAGGGCGCTCTCCTGGTCGCCGTCTTCCTGTTCAGGGAGCGCAAGGACCGGGAACGTCCCGAACCCAAGCAGACCAAGGGCAACAAGCGGCTGGAACTGCTCTGGACAGTGGTCCCCACGCTGATCCTCACGGCGATTGCCGTGCCCACGGTGACCACCCTGTTCGACCTGGCCGAGTGCCCTCAAGACTCCATGGAGATCGAGGTGATCGGTCACCAGTGGTGGTTCGAATTCCGCTACCCGGACTCGGGCGTGGTCACCGCCAACGTCATGGTGATACCCGAGGACACCGAAGTGTGCGCCAGGATGACTTCCGACGACGTCTTGCACAATTTCTGGATCCCCAAGTTGGCCGGCAAACGCTACCTGGTGCCAGGCCAGGAGACCGACCAGCGCCTCTACGCCGAGGACCCCGGCGAGTACTGGGGCCATTGTGCCGAGTTCTGCGGCCTCAGCCACGCCCGCATGCGTGCACGGGTGGTCGCGATGACCGAGGGCGATTTCGACGCCTGGGTGGGCAACCAGTTGCTGCCGGCGGTCACACCCGCCCCCGGTTCCGAGGCCGAACGCGGCATGGAGGTGTTCATGGGCGGGGCCTGCATCGGGTGCCATATCATCGAGGGCGTGAACGATCCCGATCCGGCCACGCTGACCGTTCCGGCCCCCGACCTGACCCACTTCGCGAGCCGGAACGTGTTCGCCGGGGCGACCCTGCCCGCGGGTTTGAACCCCACTCAGGCCGACTGGGAGGCGGGCCTCAGGTTGTGGCTCGCCGACCCGCCCACCTGGAAGCCGGGATCCTTCATGTCCGACCTCGGCCTGACCGCCGACGAGATCGACGCTCTCGTCGCATACTTGTCGACGCTGGAATGACCGACCTAATGGTCTGTCTGCGAAGTGATCGGGCGTGTCCTGCCAGCCGGCGACGCTCCTCGCTACGTTCCTCCTCCCCAACGTACACTCCCGGTACGCTTTCGTCGGCGGGCCTTGCCAGGAACGCCGCCGCCGTCGCCTGCCACACCACCACTTCACAGACAGACCACTAAGGAGAGCCGGATGGCAATCGACTTGACAACCGACACCGTCGAGCGGCCTGCCACCACTGTCTATCGCCGCCCCCGGCTGACGACAGGTTTCTGGGCGTGGATCACCACCGCCGACCACAAGAAGATCGGTCTCCTCTACGGCTACACCGCCTTCGCCTTCTTCATCGCGGGGGGTGTCGAGGCGCTGCTGCTCCGGATACAGCTGGCGGGCCCGGACGGCGCCTTCCTCAGCGCCGCCGAGTACAACGGGCTGTTCACAACTCACGCGGTGACGATGATCTTCCTGTTCGTGATGCCGATCTCGGCGGCGTTCTTCAACTACCTACTCCCGCTCATGATCGGCGCCCGGGACGTGGCCTTCCCCCGAATGAACGCGGTGAGCTACTGGATCTTCCTGTTCGGAGGGTTGTTCATCTACTCCTCGTTGCTATTCGCCACATCTCCGGCGCCCCTGGGCGGCAACCTGCCGGGCGGCGCCACCGACGCCAGCATGCTCGGCTCGATCCCCAACAGCGGATGGTTCATCTACGCACCCAACAGCGGAGCGGAGTACTCGCCGGGAACCTCGATCGACTACGCGGCGCTCGGCTTGCAGATGCTCGGCATCGCATCGCTGATCTCGGCGGTCAACTTCATCGTCACGATCCTCAACATGCGCGCGCCGGGAATGCGGCTGCTGCGCATGCCGGTGTTCGTGTGGATGACGCTGGTGGTGGCGCTGCTGCTGCTCTTCTCGCTGCCGATCATCGCCATCGCCCTGTTCATGCTCACCTTCGATCGCCAGTTCGGAACCCTGTTCTTCGTACCTGAGGCGGGCGGCGACCCGATCCTGTGGCAGCACCTGTTCTGGCTGTTCGGACACCCCGAGGTCTACATCCTGATCCTGCCCGCCATGGGCATCGTGTCCGAGACGCTCCCGGTCTTTTCCAAGAAGCCGCTGTTCGGCTACCCGGCGGTGGTGTTCGCCGGCGCAGCGATCGCCTTCCTCGGGTTCGGGGTCTGGGCGCATCACATGTTCTCATCGGGGATCCCGACGGTCGCGCAGGCGGCCTTCGGGCTGTCGACCATGACGATCGCCATACCCACCGGGATCAAGATATTCAACTGGTTGGGCACCGTCTGGGGAGGCAGGGTAAAGCTGGCGACCCCGATGCTCTTCTCGCTGGGTTTCGTGGCCCTATTCGTGATCGGCGGCCTGTCCGGGGTGACCCACGCCGTCGTCCCGTCGGACTGGCAGCAGACCGACACCTACTACATCGTGGCCCACTTCCACTACGTGCTGTTCGGCGGGGCGATCTTCGGGCTGTTCGCCGGGATCTACTACTGGTTCCCGAAGCTCACGGGCCGCATGTACAACGAGGCGCTGGGCAAGTGGCATTTCTGGCTGATGTTCATCGGCATGAACCTGACCTTCGGTCCCATGCACTGGCTCGGGTTGCAGGGCATGGTCCGGCGCACATGGGTCTACCCGGAGGAGGCCGGCCTGGGCGCCTGGAACATGGTGGCCACGGTCGGGGCGTTCGTAATCGCAGCCTCAGTGCTGGTCTTCATGCTCAACTGGTCGTACTCGAAACGTCGGGGCCGACCCGCACCGGATGACCCGTGGGACGCCCGGACCCTCGAGTGGACCATCCCCTCGCCGAGCCCCGAGTACAACTTCGCGGTGGAACCGGTGGTCACCTCGCTGGATGACTTCTGGCACCGCAAGTACGAGGAGGACGCCGAAGGCCGGGCGGTGCGCAAGGAGGAGGCCGACGAGTTCGTGGCCGACATCATCTACACCAACGGCCACCCCGACCACGAGATCCACCTGCCCGCCCCCTCCTACTTCCCCTTCTTCGTCGGTCTGGGGATCATGATCATCTTCTACGGGATCATGTACCACACCCGTCCGTGGGGCATCCCGCTCATCGTGGCAGGAGCAGTCGTGACGATCGCAGCGTTCGTAGGGTGGGGATCGGAGCCGCTGGAGGAGATCCACGAAGAGGAACACGGAACCCATGACGACGACCCCCACGCGGAGGAGACCGAACCGGCGATGAGCGAGGGGGACGCCTGATGGCCGACCTTTCCCACGGACACACCGACGCCCCTGCCCATCACCAGGTCACGGGAATCGACAATCGCAAGCTAGGGATGTGGGTGTTCCTGTCATCGGAGTTCCTGTTCTTCGGCGCCCTGATCAACAACTACCTACTGTTCAAGGGACGCGACTTCGGCCCGGGCGCAATGTACCCGGTGGAGCTCTACGACATACCCTTCACGTCGATCAGTTCGTTCGTGTTGCTCATGAGTTCGTTGACCATGGTCCTGGCGCACTCTGCTCTGTCCCGAGACGACCAGGAACAGGCCCGGACCTGGTTGTTCGCCACTGCGATCCTCGGACTGGTGTTCGTGTCGGGCCAGTTCTTCGAGTTCGCCGAGTTCATTCTCCACGGCCTCAAACTCAACGTGAATCCGGCGGCCAGCGCCTTCTACATGCTCACCGGGTTCCACGGCGTCCATGTGATCATCGGCGTGCTGATGCTCCTTGTCCTGGCTTTCAAGTCCGTCCGGTTGGGAGCGCTCTCCGAAGCCGAGGGCCTCAACGTGGAGCTTGTCGGCCTGTACTGGCACTTCGTCGATATCATCTGGATAGTGATCTTCGTGCTCGTCTATCTGATCCAGTAAGAGTCGGGGTAGCGAAATGGCAGGCGGAGCGCACCACCATCCCCAACCCCGGCAGTACGTGATGATCGCCATCGTGCTGGCGGTGCTGACCGCCGCCGAGGTCGCCCTCTTCTACCTGGAGGCCGGGGTGGAGGCCATCGGTCAGAGCCTCACAGTCCCGGCTCTCCTCATCCTCAGCGCTCTGAAGTTCTACCTGGTCGTGGCGATGTTCATGCATCTGCGTTTCGAGAAGCGGCTGCTGTCGCGATTCTTCACGGCCGGCGCGGTGCTGGCAGGCGCTCTCTACCTGATCACGCTGGCAGCTCTTGGAGCTGTCATCCTGTTCTGACCACGAACCCGGATAGGTCATACTGCCCGGTACGGTTACCCTGACGTACGCAACGGAACCGGCCTTGACGCGTGCATGATCCGAACATCCGCCACCCCGACCACGGGAGTTTCCTGACATGATTCCCGCCTGGCATCCGCATCTGGACGTATGGGCGTTCGTCTTCGTGCTCGGATTCGGATACTGGTACGCAATCAGGCGTATCGGTCCGTATCTGGATGTCGAGGGACCGCTGGTCACCCGTCGCCAGGCAACGATCTACACGATCGGGCTGCTGTCCCTGTGGGTGGTCTCGGACTGGCCCTTCCACGACATAGCAGAACGCCACCTGTTCCTCTTCCACATGATCGAGCACATGGTGCTGGCCCTGGTCTCCGCTCCCCTGCTCATTGCCGGAACACCCGCCTGGCTTCTCAGGCGGGTGGTAGCCAACCCCCGCATTCTGCCCACCCTGCGGCCCCTTACCAGGCCTCTCGCTGCGTTCTTCATCTTCAACGGGATCATGGTCGGTATCCACTGGCCCGAGATCGTCGACCTGATGGTCACGTCCGGCGTGTACCACTTCATCATCCACGCGCTGCTGATAGCGGCCGCCGCCGTGATGTGGTTGCCTGTGCTCAGTCCGCTGGCGGAGATCAAGCAGCTATCCCCGCCCCTCCGTATGCTGTACCTGTTCGCCCACTCGCTGCTCCCGACCATCCCGGCTTCTTTCCTGACGTTCGGGAGGGAGCCGCTCTACCGTTTCTACGCCGAGGCGCCCCGCCTGTGGGGTATTGATGCGATCACCGACCAGACGATGGCAGGTCTCGTCATGAAGCTGGGCGGCGGCGCCATCCTGTGGGGGGTCATTGCGGTCCTCTGGTTCCGCTGGTACGCCTACGAACAGCGCTGGGAGGCGCTGGAGCGGGAACTACGAAGAACACAGTGAGAATCGCCAGAACCATGGTCCTCGGGCTGTTCCTGATCGCCGCGAGTTGCGGGGGTTCGGCCGACGGCCGGGAGGAAGTGCGCGGGATCGTGCTCGAAGTGGAAGGGGACCTGACGTCGGTGAGGTCATTCCTGCTACGAACCGACGACGGTGAGGTGCTGAGGGTGGTGCCGGCGCCCGATGGCGACTTCCGGTTCCCTCTCCCCCACCTGCACGAGCATCGGCGGACATCCGAGCCACTCGTGGTGGAACTGGACCGGTCTTATGATCCGCCCCTCGCGATCGGCCTCCGGGACGCCGACAACCCGACGTGGCACGGGGAGCCGGACGAGGTGGACGGAGCGGAAGAGCCGGACACAGCTGTCCCGTCCACCAGCCCGCCGGATCCTCCCAGCCCGCAAGAGGACGAGCAGGCAACCCCTCCCACATCACGACCGGATCCCGGGACCGGCGACGAGTCCGCCGCCCCGCCGACCACGGCGGCGGCCACCAAGTCCACGACCTCCACAACGCAGGTGACCGTCGAGGAGTCCGGGGAGCAAGGGCACGTGCATGAGGAAGACGCTCCGGACAGTCCGGAACAGGCCGGCCAAGAGCCGCACGGGTCCGGCGACCGAGCGGATCAGGCGCCGATCGAGGTCGAGGTGGAACCCGTCGGACCCGTCATCGAGCTCCTCGTCATAGATGGGAAGCTCGATGGTGGCGCCCGTCGCGAATCGATAGCGGTGGGCGACACCGTGACGATCCGGGTGAGCGGCAACACCGATGACGAGGTTCATGTGCACGGCTATGACCTGCTCCTGGTACTTGTGGACGGCGGCGGCGAGTTGACCTTCGAGGCCTCCATTCCCGGGGTGTTCGAGATCGAACTCGAAGGCTCGCACACCTTGCTCGTTCGCCTGGAGGTGTCCTGATCCGCCTCCGGACCTCAGTGTTCATCGTGTTGACCACATGGGCGCTGGCGGCGGCCCTCCCCGCGGCGGCGCACGGTGTCGGAGGACGGATCGACCTGCCGATTCCTGTCTGGCAGTTCGCGTGGGCAGCCGCCCTCGCAGTGATCGTTTCTTTCGCGATGCTCGGACGGTTCTGGACCCGGCCCAGACTCGAATCCGCAGCCCCCGGCGTCTCTTTGCCGGAGCTGGCGCAGGCGATCGGTCGGCTGTGCGTCCCCTTGGCGAGGCTGGTAGGTCTGGCGGCATTCGTCGTGCTCCTGTATGCAGCCTTGGTGGGGAGCCGCGAGGTGACTTCGAACATCGCTCCCTACGCGGTGTTCATCGTCTTCTGGGTGGGAGTCCAACTCGTGTCGGCGGTGATCGGCGACGTGTGGGCCGGACTGGATCCCTTCCGGACCCTCGCCGACATCGGCGCGTGGCTCCGGGCAGAGGCCATCCGGCAGCCGATGTCGCCGGCAGGTCACGGCGCCGGGAACCGCTGGTGGGCCGTCGGCGCGATGTTCACCTTCGTCTGGCTCGAACTCGCCTATCACGGAGGCGCCTCGCCGAGATCGATCGGTGCCTACCTCTCGCTCTACACAGGCGTGATGGTGGTCGGCGCATCGGTAAGGGGTAGGGGATGGGTCAAGGATGCCGACGGTTTCGGGGTCCTGTTCGGCATTCTCGCCGCGATGGCGCCGCTCAATCGCGACCGCTCCGGTACCTGGCGTCTGAGATCACCGGTGGCCGGGCTGGCGACGCTCGAGGCTTCACCGGCCACCGTCCGTCTCATTCTGGTTGTGCTCGGATCGACGACGTTCGACGGCTTCGCGCGCAGCTCGCTATGGCTGGACGTTGTGTCGAACCGCTCCGGGTGGATCTTGACCGCTCTGAACACCGGAGGGTTGATATTCGGCATCGGGGTCGTGATGTTCGTCTATCGCATGGCCATCGCTGCCATGGCCCGGACCACCGGAGAACCGGAGGACGAGTTGGGCGATGCCTTCGCGCCGTCGCTGCTGCCGATCGTGGTGGCCTACACGGTGGCCCATTACTTCAGCTACCTGGTCCTCGACGGCCAAGCCGTCATCAGGCTGGCTTCGGACCCGTTCGGCATGGGCTGGGACTTGTTCGGCTCGACCGGGTACCGGGTCGACTACACGCTGCTGTCCACCGCCGCTATCGCCTGGATCCAGACGGCGGCCATAGCCGTGGGGCACGTGCTGGCTGTCCTGGTGGCCCATGATCGAGCGGTGGAGCGCTACCCCCACCCGCTCGCAGTGCGGTCCCAGTACCCGATGCTGGCCGCGATGATCGTCTACACCGTATCCGGCCTGCTCCTTTTGCTCGGTGGTTAGTGGTTAGTGGTTAGCCACAAGCCACAAGCCACATGAGCCGCAAGCCACTATACGAGGTCGAGTGCCCGGGCGAGGAAGGTGGCCATCTGAGCCCGTGTCACCGGCTCCCGCGGACAGTAACGCGGCGGATCAGTTGCGCATCCCAAGGTTATCCGAGCAGCCGTGACCGAATCGATACTGGCCTCGTGGAGGCTGCCCGCAGTGTCAGCAAACCCCGGTCCGGATCCTGCCGCAAGGTCTAGGGCACGCACCAGGAACGTGGCCATCTGGGCGCGGGTAACCGGCTCGCGGGGACAGAAACTTGCCCTGGTACACCCGTTGGTGACTTCTAGCTCGGCCAGCCGGTGCGCGTAGGGAGCCCACCACAGACCCGCGTCCACATCATCGAATCCGTCTCCTGCCTGCCTCACCGGGTTGGCCCGGTCCAAGACTCTCACCAGCCAAACAGCCATCTCCCAACGCCGCAGCGGCTCCTGGGGGCATAGATCTTGCCGGCAACCCGTGCCATCGAAGAGCCCGTGGAACTCACTTCGGAGAGCTTCCACCGACGGCTGATGCACACCCGCGTCCTCACCGGGTGGTTCTCCCTCAACAGCAGGACTGCCACCGCCCACAGTGCCGGCAGCGTTCAGCACTGCCGCGAGATCGCCCCAGCACTCGATGTAGCCGTCGGTTCGCAACCCACATGAGTGCTTGTGACCGGCGGACACCGCGGTGAACGAACCCACCGGAGCAGTCGCCTGCCCCCACCGGTCATAGCCCCAGCACTCGACAGAGCTATCGGTACCCAGCCCACAAGTGTGGAGGCTACCGGCGGACACCACGGTGAACGAACCCACCGGAGCAGTCGCCCGACCCGACCCGTCATAGCCCCAGCACTCGACAGAGGCATCGGTACCCAGCGCGCACGAGTGCCTGGTACCTGTCGACACGGCGGTGAACGAACCCACCGGAGCAGTCGCCTGCCCCAACGCGTCGTCACCCCAGCACTCAACAGAACCCCCAGCATGCAACCCACACGAATGCGTCCCACCCGCGGAAACCGCAACAAACGAACCCACCGGAGCAGTCGCCTGCCCCAACGTGTCATCACCCCAGCACTCGACAGAACCCCCAGCATGCAACCCACACGAATGCGTCCCACCCGCGGAAACCGCAA
>JAPPFW010000029.1:216813-256532 GCA_028821575.1 bacterium
CAAACGAACCCACCGGAGCAGTTGCCCGACCCAACCCGTCGTAGCCCCAGCACTCGATGGAACTGTCGGAACCCAGCCCACAGGTATGGAGGCTACCGGCCGACACCGCGGTGTAAACAGGCGGCGGGTTCGTGGTAGCGAACAGGTCGTCGGATCCGGCACTCTCCAGAAGGGTGACAGGTCGGCTTCCCATCCACCCTGCGCTCGCCGCCGACCCGACCGTTGCAGGATCCGGTGCAGACCCGACACCGACAGCCAGTGACGCGTCGGCACCAGCCACCAGGGGCGAGACCACCAACAGGACAAGCAGCACGAACAATCGAGGCCCGGTTCGGGTCGTCACCGAATCACGCACGACATCAACCCTACCGGCGTATCCCGGGCGGCTACGGAGCCTTGGTATCCGGCCTTGAAGGCTGGGCCAACCCTGGCCCGAAGGTCGGAGAGGAACCTGTTTCGAATCTATGGGACGTGGAGAGCAGGCCCCGGAGACCGGAACCTCCCACAGGTCAAGCTGATCGGCCGTTGCAGAACCGGATATCCCTTGGAACTACTCGTCTGGGAGCGCAACTACCGCAAGACACCAATCACCGCCGCGTGGTCGGCAGGGGCTTCTTCCTCGCCGTGGTCCGTTGCCATCGACGCGGCGATCAGGGCGATCATCAGAAGCACCACTCCGACTCCGGCCGCCGCCACCAGAACCTCATTCCTCGTGACTCGAAGGTTGGGGCGCGACGCCATCAAGGTCGCGAAGACGAGAGTGCCGATCGACACGAGGATGGCTATCAGTGGCGCGAACCCGGAGAAGCGGAGCAGCAAGGAGCCGAAGGAAACCACGATCACCAGGATCAAGACCGTGGCGGTGACCGGGAACAGGAGCGCATCGCCAAGCCGCCGCCTGACCGTCTCGGCATCCTCGGCCTCGTGCCCCGCCAAAGCGGCGGGCTGGGCCATGGCTTGGGCGATCCCTCCAGTCAGGGCACCCAATAACGCCGAGGCCGCCACCATGCCGATGACCATCATCGGACCGATGGCTACCAGTTTGGTGCCGGAGAGGGACGCCTCAGCCGTGGCGAACACGACACCACCCAATCCGAAACCGAGGACCAACCCCACGAAACCTCCGGAGAACACCGATCCGAGCGTCGTGGTGCCGGTCTGGTAAGCCGGCGACCGGAACCTGCCTGCGCCACGGGCTGCCAGCGTGATGATGGCCCCCGCGGCCGCCCAGATCGCACCGGTTGCTGCCACAGAGGTCCATGTGACCTCGACTGCCGGACCGCCCGATATGGTGGTTTGGGAGATCCGACCGAGGATGAGGGGCGCCTCGGCGACCAGCGTGAGAAGCCCCAGGACCGCACCGACGGCAGCGCCTGTCCCGGCACCGAGGCGGATCCGGTCTCCCAGCGCGGCCGGCTCGACAGGCTCGGCCTCCTCCTCCTCCTCCTCGATGATCTCGACCGGGGCCACCGCAACTTCCGCAATCACCGGTTCCGGGTCGGGGGCCACCGCCACCGGTTCGGGTTCGGGCGCAGGAGCAACCGCCGGGGGCGCGGGGGAGACCGCCGGACTCGCCGTCACCGTAGCGGTCGCCGTGGCGATCCCACCGCCTCCGGACCACGCGTCGAGAACCTCCTCCAGCGCGACACCCTGCGCCTGGGCACGGGCTGCCGCTGATCGCTCCACCAGGTGTTCGGGCGCACCGCCGAGGAGTTCACCGATCGTCGAGAGTCGCGGGTCGGACATCGCCCGAGATGTTAGCCGGGACGCAGAGGCACCAACCCGGCGCGGGACTTCGTATGGTCGGCACTTCGTTCAGGATGGAGCTAGCCCTCCTGGGCGATCAGGAACGGTCCTCCTGCTCACGCGATCGGTGGCGAGTCCTCGCGCGGCGTTCCGCCCAGAAGATCAGCAGTAGGCCGACGAACGCCACGCCGAAGCCCACGATGTAGTCGTATGGATGATGTGCCAGCATCGCCCTCAAATCTGTCGGAGGCCACTGCGACCGACTCGGCGCAACCCGATCTCGACGACAAGCTTAGGAAGCCTGCCCCGCTAAGCACCCCACCACGAGGCCGGGTGTTCCGATGCGGCAATTCATGCGCCGCGTCCGTTGGCCGCCTGCCCGGGTTCGGCGGGAACGATTCCGAACGCTATGGCGTTGAACAGGGATAGAATGATCAACAACCGGGCCCGATGAGTAGGACTGGCAAACCATGAGACGATTGCTACGCGCCCTAGCCTCGGCAGCGGCGCTCGCCGCGCTCCTCTCGGCCTGCGGCGGCGGAGGCAACCCGGATACGATCACATACCGCGATGCGGAGGACCGGTCGCTCTTCGAGTTGCCCAACGACTGGCATCTGTATCGCGCCGACGAACTCGTCCAGGTCGCGCCCGTACCGTTCCTCCCCGACACGGGAGGCAACATCGTTTCCTTCGTCGCCTTCGACGGCGCCGCAGGTCGGAACCTTGGGAACGTCGCCCTGGACGCGGCCGCATCCGAGTTCCCGGTCGGTGCGCAGATCATCCGCCGGATAAGCGACACAGAGAGAAACGACATCTCGAACCGGTCGATGGCCCTGTCGGCCTACAACGCATACACCGCGGGGCTGGGGGTCGAGATGCTCAACCTGGTCGATGATCCGTCCTTCGACCGGAACTACGACGGCATCCGAGGCTACCTGGGGGTGACGTTGCAGGACGGCAGCCTGGAAGGGGTCATCTACGTGCGGGCCGTTCATAATCCGGACATGACGGAGTTGTACTCGATGGCAGCCGGCTGCTCGCTGGATTGTTTCACGAGAGAGCGGGACGTGATAGAAGAGGCTGTCAACTCCTGGGTCGTCAACACGAGAAGGTAGGCACACGATGAAAGCCGACGTCAGGCGCCGCTCTCCCACCTGGGACCGTATGAAGTTCATCGTGCTGATCCTGTTCTTCCTGGGCGTCAGTGTCAGCGCCAAGGTGAATGCTCCGTTCACGACCTTCGCCCAGGCGCTCCAGGATACGTGGAACGAGACCTTCGGCCGGATCCTGATAGTCGCCCTGCCGGTGGAGATCCTGCGCCAGATCCATTATTACGTGTCCGAGAAGGTCGGCTCGTACAACCGCTTCTGGTCGCAGGGGTTCTTCGGTGGGATGGAACGGCAGGCACACCGGCGATTCAAGCCGTGGACGCGCTTCCGGTTGGGCCGTTACATCCGGATCATGGTCTTCCTGCTGATCCTGGGGGCGGTGGTCGACTACTTCGTCGCCGATGTGAGCAGTCCGATCGAGGCGTTAGTCCAGCTGCCGCGCATCCTGGCTCGCAACCTGCAGCAGTTCATCATGTTCCTGTTCTACCCCCTGTTCCTGATCCTCCAGTTCGGGGCACTGTTCTGGTTCCTGTCCCGGGGTGGCGTGGATACGGTCATGCCGGAGGAGATAGAGACCCGCTACTCGGACGTGTGGGGCCAGGACCATGTGCTCGATCTGGTGCAGGAGAACGTCGGGTTCCTCGAGAGGCCGGACGAGATCGAGGCCAAGGGCGGTTACATCCCGGGAGGGATCCTGCTCTGGGGACCGCCCGGAACAGGCAAGACCCTAATCGCCGAGGCCACCGCCGGGGAGGTCGGCATCCCGTTCGTGTTCGTCGAACCGGGCGCCTTCGTCAACATGTTCATGGGCGTGGGCATCCTCAAGGTCAAGGGCCTGTTCCGTAAGCTGCGCAAACTGGCCCTGCGCCACGGTGGGGTGATCGTGTTCTTCGACGAGGCCGATGCCCTCGGAAGCCGCGGTGGCCTCGCCCAGGGTGGCGGACCGCCCCAACCCGCCCACCCCCTGTCGGACATCGCGGGATGCAACGGCCCGTCCTACCTCAGCGCGCAGTCGATGAGCATCATCGAAGACGGATACTCGGTGGCGGGACCGTCGCCGGCCGAGTCCGACAACCCGGGCCCGGGAACCCTCCTCGACCGCATCATCGTGGGTGGCGGAATGGGTGGAGGTGGTATGGGTACTCTCCAGGCGCTGCTTACCGAGATATCCGGACTTCAGAAGCCCAGGGGCATCAGCAACAAGTTCCGGAAGATGCTGGGTATGAAGCCCAAGCCTCCCCCCAAGTACCGGATCTTCATCATGATGGCCACCAACCTGCCCAGCGTGCTGGATCCGGCGCTGCTGCGGCCAGGCCGGATAGACCGGATCTACAAGGTGGGCTACCCGACCAAAGAGGGCCGGAAGCGGACCTTCGAGGGCTACCTGGCCAAGGTGGAACACAGCCTGACGAAACATCAGATCGACGAGTTGGCAGCCAAGACGCCTTACTACTCGGGCGCCAAGGTAAAGGACCTGGTGAACGAGGCTCTGATCCTGGCCAAGCGGGATGACCGTGACAAGATCCGGTGGGAGGACATCTGGAAGGCCAAGACGCTGAAGGAGATGGGTCCGGCGGAGGGTTTCGAGTACGTGGAGCGCGAGGAGTTTGCGGTAGCCATCCACGAGGCCAGCCATGCGGTGGCAGCCCACCTGCTCAAGGCCCACCACAACATCGATGTCGCCACGATCGAGAGGCGGGGCGACGTTGGCGGGTTCGTCTCCTATATCGCCCTCGAGGACCGCTTCGTGCAGTGGAAGACGGAGTTGGAGGTGGACATCAAGGTCTCTCTCGCCAGCCTCGCTGGGGAACGGATGTTCTTCGATGGCGACAACTCGATGGGGGTGGGCGGCGACCTACGCAACGGCACCACCATCGCCAGCCGCATGATCGGGGTGTGGGGTATGGGCGAGAACCTGGCATCGAGCGCGGGCTTGCCCCAACACGCGCTCGATCAACCACCCGATCCCACGGGTGAAATCGCGAAAGGCATGAACTCCCAGGTCGAACGCAGACTCCGGCGTCTCTACGACGAGGTCTACGGGATGATCGAAGAGCACCAGAGCGCGGTGTTCAACGTGGCAGTGCGCCTGCAGCAGAAGAAGACCATCTCGGGGGATGAGGTGGCCCGCATAATCGGCGTCGAGGCGGGAGCGGTCACCAAGAGGAAGCCGGTCGGCTTTGCGGCGGTGAGCGTCGACGACTACCGCCACACCCTCGGGCCGGGAGGGGGCTCGAATGGGCCGGGAATAGGGTCGGATGGGCCCGGGATGGGCTCGACGGACTGGCCGAGCCCGAGGTAAAGAGTTGGGAACGACCGCCTACGGGTTGGTTGCGGAGCCGACGGCGGCTCGCGACTCCACTGCAACCAGGCGGTCCCCACCGCCGAGCGGATAATCCGTGGCCGTTATGACCCCGTCCAGACCCTCGGAGATGTACCGCGCCAGCGCCTGCCGGTAGCTGACGCCCAGATTCGTGAACGGAAGGCCCGCCAACGGGTAACACTCGCCTCCGAGGGCTAGGAAGTCGAGGGTGGCGATAACGACCGGCGCGCCGGGGACCACCTCTCCGTTCGCAACGATGACGGTTCCATCGTCCAGAACCACGTCCTGCACCCGCGCTCCCGGGTCGCCGACGAGGGAGCAGTCGCGGTCTCTGGCAATCTCGCGGGCCGCGGCGGCCGGATCGTACTTGACCCTGAATCCCGAGATCTGCGGGAAATGGTCACCGGCGTCCGGTACCCGGTCGAGCGCTTGCTCGAGGAGGACGAGGAACACCTCCCGCGGGACGTAACCCACCGCCACGAAGCTGTCGAAGGGGGCGATGTCCCAGGTGGTGGCGATGGTTATGTCCCCGGCGGGTATCACCGAGTTGTTGCGGATACTACCTGCGTGCTGGATGGCGACATCCGGCGGATCACTCCCGAAGGCCTCCGCGAGTTGGGTGGCCGAGTTGAGCAGCGCGTCGGCCATCAGATTGCCGGCGTTGGTAGCGGCCGTACCTAGCAGCGAGATGCGACCGTCGAGTTCCACCTCCGTGACAGCTATGGCCTGGGCATCGAAACGGCCGACTGCGGTTGCCAGGGGAACCACCACCTCGGCCTGAATACCGGGATCGGGCGGCACATCGAGTCCCACACCCACGGAACGTCCCTCAGCAGCCAGCACATTCCCTTGGGCATCGAAGGTGACCCTCAACTCTCCGATGCACCGGTACCAGCCCGGGACCGCCACCAACGGGACCTCCCTCCCGGAACCGTCCTCCAGCCAGATCGGGTACGGTGCGACCGCCTCCACCTGTTGGAGGCAACTGTCCCCCTCGTTGCGCAGGAGGTAGTTGCCGCCACCGGACACGACCACGTCCACCCCTGAGAGGCTCCCGGCGAACCGGGCTTCCTCGAAGAGGTCTTGGAGATTGGCAACCAGGAGGATCTTGTCAATGCCAAGCTCCTCCAGGCGGGCAACCTCCGACTGGACGGCTGGAAAGATCCTGGAGGCTCTGGCGTTGCGGGGGCTCGAGATATCGGGCAGCGCCGATGTGACGACGCCGATAACTCCGATCCGTTCGCCACCGGCATCGACTACTGCGCTACGGCTGATCAGACCGCGGTCCACCAGGGACTGGAGCACCGGCTCCTGCGATACGTCCAGATTGGCGGCGAGGAACGGGATGGTCGGCGCGAACCCTTCGATGAGCCGGCCCGCCACCTCCGGGCCCAGATTGAAGTCACCACTGCCGAGCGCGATCGCGTCGTATATGCCGCTCAGGGCGATCGAGTCGTAGAGGGGACCTTCTCGCGCCAGGGAGACCTCGAGTTCGGGAGAAGCCCGTATGTTGCCACCCGAACCGAGTGTTACGGGTCCGTCGCCCTGGGCGCCGTCCTGTAGCTGCCTCATAACGGTGACGAACCGTGCGGCGCCGGGAGCCAGCCCCTCGTCGGGGAGGAGCCTCGACTCGCCGGCGCTGCTGTGGAGGATCGTGAGCACGAACCCGTCGGCGTCCTCGACCCGGAGTTCCTCCTCACTTGCCACTGCCAAGGGCAGCCCCGCGCCGGCGGTTCCGTCGGTCGGCGTGTAACCGCACCCGAGGGCGATGGTCCTGACCGGCAGGGGCTGGTAAACATCGACCAGAGAGACCTCGTTGGCGCGAATCTGCACCAGGTGCCTTCCATCCCCGACCGGAGTCACCGTCACCAGGTCGGACTCGTTCTCCGGAGGGACGGGCCATATGAAGTTGTGGTCGCCAGTGGTCAGGTTCCAGACGGCCACGCCGGTGCCATCGAGTTCGGCAACGTACAGCATCGAGTCGTCGTCGTGCCAGCCTGTCACACCGGAAGTCGGTATGAACCGGTCGATTCCCGATGGGCCCACCACGCCCTCCCCCTGCTCGTCCAGCAGGTAGTACGTGAGCACCGCCGACCTGGCACCGGTCTCCGGATCCTGCTCGACCAGTGACACCAGGGCCCGGGCGCCGGATGGGCTCCGGTAGCCTTCGACCGCGATCAGTTCCTGGCCGGACGGGGAGCGCCCCAGGGGCCGGGTCCAGACCACCGACCCCTCGACCGGATCGACTGCGTGGATTGCGAACGAGTCGAAGCCGCCCTGCGTCACGGTTCCGGCAATCAGAAGGAGGTTGCCCACGGAACTCAGGGCAGTCTCGAAGCCGGTCACCAGCACCCGCATCGGACCGGTGGGACTCTCGACGGGCACCGGACCGGGATCGATGGGGATCGACACTCGGTCGGTCAACCTGACCAGGGCCGGAGCCTCCCCGGCTGCAACCGCGTAGAGATCCGCCTCGAGAGCCACGGCGCGGACCCCCTCCACTCCACCAAACGGTACCCACGACGCGGCCAGCGGGGAGTGCCAGTACATCCCGCCGTCGAGGACGACCGGACCGCCGGACGGATCCGGCGAGGCGGTGCCCGGAAGCTCCGCAGGCCGAACGACCCGCAGCCTCGTCTCGGGAACGATGCCGACTATGCCCCGCAGAGGGTCCTCGGGAAGGCCCGTGAGTTCGACCTCCAACTCGAACGCAACTCCTGCCCGCCTGCCGGCCATCCGCAGTGACTCCCCGGGCGCCAGTCCTGTCAGCAGGCTCAACAGTGCCTCGCGCGAGTTCGTCGGAACGCCGTCCACCGACGTTATGACATCGCCCGCCCGGAGCACGCCGAACGCCTTGGTTCCCTCGAACACCTGCAGAACCCTGACTCCGTCCCCGACCCCAACGAAGCACCCGCCGGCGTCGGGAAACAGCGTGGCCATGTCGGTGGGGTTGACCCAGTCGGGCACGACCTCCGAGGGAAGGTCGAAGGTCGGGGACTCGGGGACGGATTCGGAACAAGCCCATCCGATAATCGCGAGCAGGATGAGCGAGACAAGAGCCCGGAAGCGCCAAATCACCCTCATAGGCTACGTCATGTCGCGTCGTAACGTCTGAAGCCCGTGCGAGCCGATGGAGAGTACTCCTTCAGTCGTCGGCGACCAGGTCATCCACCGCGAATACATAGTCGGCGACCGGACGGCCACCCACCAGATGCTCCTCGATGATGCGGTCCATAACCTCCGCCGATACCGAGTGGTACCAGACCCCGTCGGGGTACACCACCGCGATGGGACCCTGCTCGCATACCCGGAGACAATCCACCTTCGACCTGAGGACGGTTCCCGTTCCGGGAGCGGCCGGTACGGGAGGCCGGTCGAAGTTGCCCCGCCAGTGAGGTGGCGCCGAGGCCAGGTTGAGTGCCTTGGTAGCCGACTTGAGTTGTCTCCAGGCGGCCAGGCCCTCCTCGTACGTCGAGCATCGGGGGTTCCGCTGCTGAGCGCACAGGAATATGTGGCGCTGGATGCCTCCGATCGACAAGCCTTGCGCGATTCTGTGCAGACGTTCCAGCCGTTCTGTCATGTGACCTCGATCCCCAGGTTGCGGTCGGCGCCTACAAACTCGCCGATGACGGCCGTCGCCGGCGCCACGGATACCAACTGTTCAAGGAAGTCCTCAAGTATCCCGGGGGGAACCGCCATCAGCAAACCCCCGCTGGTCTGCGCGTCGGCCATGATCTGCAGAACGGTCTCGCCGACGCGGCTCGTGACCATGGGCGCGACCGAACGCAGGTTGCGCGAACTCCCCCCCGGGTATACCCCTGCCTTGACCAGTGCGGCAACACCGTCGAGCACCGGAACTGCGGAAGCATCCACCCGCGCCGAGACAGTCGATGCGTTCACGATCTCGCGCAGGTGGCCGAGCAGCCCGTAGCCGGTCACATCGGTGGCGCACCGTACGCCAGCCTCCACCATCAGCCTGGAGGCGGGCCCGTTGAGGGTCGCCATGACCGACACGGCCTCGTCACGCAGGCTCCGTCCGATCATCCGGCGCTTCACGCCTGTGGCGATCACACCCGTACCCAGAGGCTTGGTGAGCACGATCAGGTCGCCTGGACGGGCCTCGGCATTGGTTGTCATAACCGCAGGATCCACCAGTCCGGTGACGGAGAAGCCGTAGAGCGGGATCTGCCCGTCGATCGAGTGGCCGCCGACGATGGTGGTCCCGGCCTCGACCATGACATCGGCCCCGCCAGCCATCACCTCAGCGACCAGATCCAGCGGGAGCTCGGCGCGCGGCCATCCCACCAACTGCAGGGCGGTGATGGGGCGTGCTCCCATCGCATACACGTCGGAGAGGGCATTTGCACCCGCGATCCGGCCCCAGTCGTAGGGTTCGTCCACTATCGGGGCGAAGAAGTCCACCGTCTGCACAAGAGCGCGGTGGCGGTCGACCCGGAACACACCCGCGTCGTCAGACGTGGCCACGCCGACCAGCAGATCCGGATGGGAGGTGGATCGGTGGCTTGTGAAGGGGCGCAGAACCTGCGCCAACTCGTCGGGGCCGAGCTTGCTGGCTCAGCCGGCGCCCGGGGAGAAGGACGTCAACCGCATCTCCGGCACAGGTCACCTCCTTTCACGTCATCAACGAAATCCTTGCTTGGTCCCCCGGGGAGTCTGGCACAAAGCAACCGCACGACCGCCAAGCATCGGTCCCGGACATGATCGTTGCCACCGAGGGTTCACGGCGAGGGTATCCTCACCCGTCATGGATACCTCGACCACGTGGCTGACCACGGACGCCTATCACAAACTCCAAGAGGAGTACGACACGCTGACCACCGACGGCCGTCTCCGGATCGCCGACCGCCTGGCCGAGGCGCGCGCCCACGGAGACATTCGGGAGAACGCCGACTACGACGCCGCCAAGACGGAGCAGGGCCTCATGGAGGCCCGGATCCGGAAGCTCCGCCACCTCCTCGACAACGCCGTCGTCGGCGACGCCGAGAGTGGCGAGGACGACGACGGGACCGTCCGGATCGGATCCGTGGTCACGTTGCGGGACGAGTACGGGGACGAAGACGAGTATTTCGTCGCGATACCCGAGAACAAGGTACGGGGCTACCTGCTCGCCTCTCCGGCAGGCCCCCTCGGAACCGCCCTGATCGGAGCCTCGGTCGGCGATGACGTGTCCTACGAAGCTCCGGGTGGAACCTTCTCGGTCAAGGTGATCGCTGTTCGGCCCTACGGAGCTTGAGATTGGTATTCGTCCGTAGCCGCAAGCGGATGCGTCAGCGGATGACCTTCGGTTTCGATCCGGCCGAACTGTCGTCGGGTGCCTGGATGCATCTCGGCGAGGTAGTCGCCAAGCTGCAATCGTTCGCCGGCGCCGTGTTGAGGCCCGCCATAGAGCAGGAACTCCTCGTCACGCATGAGGCCACGGGGATACACGGCACGGTAGCCCTGGCCGGTAACTCTCTCGACGCGCAAGACGTGCGCCGAGTCGTGGATGGGACGTTCGACATGTCCCCCGGACAGGGAGATCTCGTCCGGGAAGTGGAGAACATGCACGACGCTCATCACGAGGTCATTCGATCGATGGAGGATGACATCCATGATCTCACCACCGAGACGATCTGCGATTACAACGCCCGTGTTCTGGACGGCCTCCCGCTCGAAGCGGAGGTCACTCCCGGTGAGATCCGGAGCGATGACACAAAAGCCCGGCGCTCCGGCGGCGTCTCGTTCCAGGATTGCCGGAGCCTCCTGGACCGTCTCTGTTGCTGGCTGAACGGTCCGGACTTCGCGGTCGACGATGACCCTGACTTCTATCCAAAACTCATCGCAAGGGCCTTGCTGGCCCATCTCTATCTCGCCAGGATCCGTCCCTTCGAAGCCGGGAACGGACGCACGGCCCGGTTGCTCGAGTTCCGGTTGATGGCAGAGTCGGGCATCCCGCTGGCGCCCTGCCACCTGTTGTCGGGCTATTACTACAGAACCCGAACCGACTACGAGACGATCCTCGACGGGTCCGGGAGGACAGATTCGAGTGGAAGCGGGGAGTTCTTATTCTATGCACTGAGGGGCTGGTCCGAAGGCCTCGACGAGATTGCCCAGTGGGTCCTATCCGACCACGAACTACTGGTCTGGGACAACATCGTCTACGGACACTTCGCAGACCAGAAGAGTCCTGCGGCTCTCCGCCGTGAGGAGCTGGCCCAGGGCATCCCGCCCATCGGGACAATCCCCGACTCGGGCCTCATGCAAGTTCCGGCCGTTGCACGAGCCTATTCGAGAAAGAACCCCAAGACGCTCGCTCGGGACTTGGACTTGCTCGAGGAGATGGGTCTCTTGATCAGGACCCCGGACGGATACAGCCGCAACCTGCACATCATGACAGAGGGACGACCCCGCACAGGCGTTCCGACGGTGATCTACGTCGACGAGGAGCGCTGACCGCACCCGAACCGCGGCAACCGATCCTCTACTCTTGAGGATCGCATACGGCGGAGCGGTCGGATCCCTGATCAAGGCCGCCGGATCCACCAGCCAGGGCCGGATCGACACCGGAACAACGTACTCGTCGGCCAAGGGCCTGTTGTAGGGCTAAGAAAGGAATCGCCGTGCGGATAAGGCTGCTGCGACCCCGGGAGTTCGCCCAGCGCTTGCGCAGCGCGGCCGGCGTGGAGCCGGAGGCCGTGGAGGAGTACCTCGACTCCCACACGGCCGAATGGGAGGCGTTGGCCGCCGCAGACCCGCACGACGCCGCCGACATCCTCGAGGAACTCGGAGCGGAAGCGGCAGCTGACCTCCTGGCTGAACTGGACCCGACTCCGGCCGCGGGCATCCTCGACGAGATCCGCCCGCTGCTCGGAGCGGAACTTCTTGAGGACCTACCCCCAGATCGTTCCTCGGAGTTGATCGAGGCGATGGACGCCGACATGGCGGCCGATCTGATCGGGGAACTGGACTCCAAGGACCGGGAGACCCTTCTGGCCAACTTGGATCCGGACATCGCCCACGAGCTTCTTGCCCTCCTGCAGCATGCTCCGGACTCGGCCGGGGGGCTGATGACCACCGACGTGGCGATCCTGCAGATCGGGATAACCGCCGGGGAAGCCATCGAGCGGCTCCGTCAACTCCACGACCAGATAGATGACCTCTCCTATGTGTACGTGGTAGACCACCAGCGCCATCTGATGGGCGTGGTTTCATTCCGAGATCTGGTGTTCGCTCGTCCGGGCGTGGGCCTGGACGAGACCATGGCCCACCGGCCCGTGGCGGTACGGCCCGAAACCGACCGCGAGGAGGTTGCGGAACTGGCCCAACGCTACGGCCTGTTCGGCCTGCCGGTAGTGGACCGCTCAGGGGTGCTGATCGGGATGGTGGCGCACGAGGCGGTCGTCGACTCGGTCCAGGCCGAGGCGTCCGAGGACTTCGCCGCCGCCATGGGCGCCGGCCCCGAGGAGACGGTCTTCACGCCGGTGCTCCGGGCCGTCTCCATGCGACTGCCGTGGATGGTGGTCAACCTGGCGATGGCGGTGGTCGTCGCGCTGGTGATCGAGCGCCAGACCGACGTGATCGATGACATCGGCCCGATCCTGGCCGCGTTGATGCCGGTGGTGGCCTTGATAGGGGGAAACGCCGGCGCCCAGAGCCTGGCCGTGGTGATCAGGTCCCTGGCGATCGACCGTGTCGCACCCAGCCGGGTGGGACAGGTCCTGGTGCATCAAGTGGCGATCGGGCTCATCAATTCGATTCCCATAGGGATACTCGCGGCTGTGGTCGGCATGGCGTTCGGCGGCAGCCTGCTCTTCGGAGTGACGATGGGCACGGCGACGGTAGCCAACCTCACAATCGGTACCCTGGCAGGGACCGGCATACCCCTGTTCCTGCGACGTATCGGCCTCGATCCCGCTCTGGCCTCGAACATCTTCCTGACCCTGGTGACCGACGTGGTCGGCTTCGGGGGATTCCTGGCGGTCGCCACGCTCATGCTCCGGTAGATGATTGGTTTCTAGTCAGTAGTTGATAGTCAGTAGTTGTGACCGGTGGTTGACGTCAGATCGGCTCATTTCAAGGCGCCGTGGCGCAGTCGCTTCCCGTCAGATCCCCTTCGAACCACCCGTCCAAGAGGACCCGCGCAGTCCCCACCGGCTGCTGCCCGGAGTTTCGATGCGGCTTACGAACCGACTGTGAGGCCCGGGAAGTCAGCGTACGGCCCGTAGAAGGTGACCTCCACACCGCCTTCGATCCGTAGGAAGGTATGGGCATCGAGGCGGTCCTGTTGCTCATCGGTTCGTTCCTCGAGCACGGCCAGATCCGCTACATCCCGATCGTCCACCACGATCACCGCGCTGGGCGTGAACCGTTCGACTACGTCATACACGAGGTTCTCCAGTTGCACGTTGGAGTAGGTTCCCGGCTCGACCACGACCACGAGCGTCTCGCGGTCGTCCTCGATCATCCGGTGAACCACCTCGTAGCTCGGCAAGCCCGCGACCACTTCGACGGTGGCAACCGTTGTGGTCTCCGCGGACTCCCCCGGCGCAGCGTCAGCATCCGGATCGGCTGGTTCAGAAGCAACAGTGGTGTCGCCGGCGGAACCCGCAGCGTCGGCGACCGCCGCACTGGTCGTGGCGGTGGTTGCAGCCGGTGCCACGGTGGTCTCGGGCGCTTCCTCACCGTCGCGGCTGCAGGCGGCGACCACGAGAGCGGCGACCACAAGAAGTGGAATGAACTGCTCAAACCTCATCGCCTGCCCTTACTGCGACTTGGTAGGAGGTTACCGTCACCGAATCTACTATTGATGCTTACCGACACTCTGCGGTCGGACTCGGACACCACTTGTCCGTGTACGGATAACGACCCTACATGCTATTGTCGAATCAGATTACAGCTCCAGCCGCTTCGGTGGCTGTGTGTCGGGCCCGCCCCTCGTAGGGGCGGGCCCTTGGCGTTCGGGAATCGACTACCAGTCGAGAGGTTTGTGGAAGACACCTCGGGAGTCGCCGAGTTCTTCCGGGAACTGTGACTCCGCGATCGCGACCGTTCGTATCGTTCGGTAATCGGTTGCCTCAAGGTGACCAGCTCTCATGCCTCGTCGATCGGGGTTCACAATGGTGACGGGGATGCCTGCCCTCTCCTCCACGACTCGGATCGCACCTCGCAGATCCGAGTCATTGGAGATGACTGCAGCCTTCTCACATGTTCGCCGGGAGGCATCCCAAACGAGATGTGACGCCAAGTTGACGTCCGTCTGTTTCTCCTGGTTCTCGATCACCTTTACCTTCTTCGTCCGATCACTCGCCAAGTACCGCCATTTCTTTTGCATCTGCATCCTCCCGTAATGGATGGACAAGAGCGGCTCGAGAGTTCGAAGGGCGCGCAGATAGACATCCTGCCGCTGGGCAGCCCCAGGGTTGTTGGATGTGTCTTTCACGCGGGCTGTGTAATACTTGATCGCCACGATCCGGTCATCTGGAAGCAACCGACTGCACAGTTTCTCGATGTCGAGCCACTTGTAGGGGGTACCTTTGAGTGCTCCGTAGTACATGTTGAGGCCATTGATGTAAACGATCGTCCGTCGTCCCGCGTAGGCCGAAGTGGGTGACGTATCTGCCTGCATGTAATAGGTCGGCCTTCTTCCCGTCTGTCGATGGAGTACGAGCGGTGAGGCTGGATTCGCCTCAGATTAACGGCCGCAATCAGATGGGCTGACTGGACGAAGGCGTTCCACGACCCGCCCGTGCCGTATCCCTGGGAGAAGCACAGCCTGCTGGCGTTCGCAGGGTTAGGTTGAGCACGGGGGTGGAGGCCAGTCAGCTCCCGTACACGTCCTGCGTCGACGATCCGCTCCCAGCCGTCCCACTAGAATCCATGCGACTATCGAGAGAGGATGCGATGCTGAAGTGCCTTACCGACGAGCAGGTGACAAAGTACCGACGCGACGGATTCACCTTCCCGGTCCGAGCGATGGACTCAACCCGGGCGGCGGCCTACCGGCAGCAACTCGAGCGGTTCGAAGCAGAAAAAGGGCCCGTCGAGGGCGCCCTGCGCAACAAGGCCCACCTGCTGTTCCTATGGGTTGACGAGTTGATGCGTAACGACAGGATCCTCGACGCCGTCGCGGATCTGATCGGGGACGACATTCTCTGCTGGAACACTTTCTTCTGGATCAAGGAGCCTCAGACCGAGTCCTACGTGTCGTGGCACCAGGACCTGAACTACTGGGGACTCGACACCGACGATCTGATAACGGTCTGGCTGGCCCTATCACCGGCTACCCCGCAGAGCGGATGCATGAGCGTGCTCCCCGGAAGCCATAGGGGCGAGTTCATGCCCCATGAGGACATGTACACCGACGGCAACATGCTCACCCGGGGCCAAGAGATCACGGTGGAGGTCGACGAGTCCAAGACGGTCGCCATGGCGCTCAGGCCGGGGGAGATTTCGATGCACAACGGGCGGTTGGCTCATGCCTCTCCACCCAATACGTCGACGGACCGGCGCATCGGCGTCTCATTCCATTACATGCCCACCAAGACCCGCCAGATCATCGGGGACTGGGACAGCGCGGCCCTGGTGCGTGGAGAGGACATCTACGGCCACTTCACCCACACGCCCCGACCGACCCGGGACTTCGACCCGGCCACCGTGGCGTTTCACAGCAAGGCCTCCGAAGCGGTGAAGGAGATCCTGTTCCACGGCGCGAAGAAGGTGACACAAGCCCTCTGATCAACCGCCGGGACCCACTGGACTACCGTGTGGCTGTCCCCGTGACGGCTCACGACCCGGTGTTTGCCCCTATCGGGCCGGACCTCAACGACGCAATCCTCAGGCCTGGATCAGGTCCTCCACCGCGGTCCGATACGCCCTCGCCAGCAGTGCGGTCACCGGGCCGGGTTCGAACCTGTGCTCGCCCACGGACACGACGGGCAGTACTTCTTTCACCGACGAGAGGATTGCTATCTCATCGGCGCCCAGTATCCGCTCCAGCGGGTAGTGGCCTTCTCGTATCGCCAGACCGGCCTCGCCGGCATGACGGAGAGCTATTCGCCGTGTCACGGAGTCGAGTATGCCCAGGTCCAGGGAGGCCGTCTCGATGACGCCACGCACCACCCAGAGCACCGCAGAGGTGGGACCCTCCAGCACGGTCCCGTCCCTCGACAGGAGCAGGGCATCGTCGTATCCGGCTGCCTGAGATGTCCGGGTAGCCGCCACGTTGGGGGCGTACGACAGCGTCTTGACCCCAGCCAGATCCCAGGGTTCTCCGGCCGGATGCCAGGGCGCGGCCAATGGGAAGAGCCGGTACTCCGGGATGATGTCAGGTAGGGGGGCGGACAGGACGTAGACGTTCGTACCCTCCTGGCCCAGCGACACGAAGATGCGGATCACTCCGTTGCCCTGCTCGGCGGCCACCTGGCGGGCCCACTCGCCTATGTAGGGGACGGGCGGGAGCGGGATACCCAGTGCCGAGGCCGACCGTGCCAGCCGGGCCAGGTGTTCGGCGAGACCGAAGAGTGCCCCTCCGTAGGAGCGCAGGGCCTCGAAGCAGCCGTCGCCGCGGGCCACCATCGGGTCGAAGATGGAAACGGATGGGGCTACGTTCCGGCCGTTGCGGAGGACGGGTGGACGCATGTCAGCCACGACGCCATCCATTGGTGATGGGGAGTCGGCGATCGCGGCCGAAGGCCTTGGCGGTGATCTTGACGCCCGGCGGCGCCTGGCGGCGCTTGTACTCGTTGCGGTCGACCATGCGGGCCACTCTCGTCACCAGACCCCTGTCGTAGCCGGACGCCACTATGTCGTCCACCGAACGGTCATCCTCGATGTAGGCCGCCAGAACAGGGTCGAGGAGGTCGTAAGGGGGAAGGCTGTCGGTATCGACCTGCCCGGGCCGCAACTCGGCGGAAGGAGCCTTGCTAAGCGTCGCCTCCGGGATCACCGGACTCCGGAGATTGCGCCACCGGGCAAGCTCGTAGACCCTGGTCTTGAACACGTCCTTCAGTACGGCGTAGCCACCTGCCATGTCGCCGTACAAGGTAGCGTAACCCACCGCCATCTCGGACTTGTTACCCGTTGCCATCACCATCTCCCCATGCTTGTTGGAGATGCCCATCAATAGGGTTCCACGGATCCGGGGCTGGAGGTTCTCCTCGGCCACTCCGAACTCAGTACCGGCGAACTGCCCCGCCAGAGCAGTTTCGTACTCGGCGTACAGGTCGGCGATGGCGATCTGCTCGAACCGGATCCCCAGTTGGCGGGCAAGGTCCTCCGAATCTCCCACCGAACCGCCGGAGCTGAATTTGGAGGGCATCGTCACACCCCGTACCGCATCCGGTCCCAGCGCATCGGCTGCGATGACCGCAGTCAGGGCCGAGTCGATGCCACCCGACAACCCGACCACCACTCTCGAGAAGCCATTCTTCCGCACGTAGTCGCGCAGGCCCAGCGTGAGGGCTCGATAGATCTCCTCCAGGCTGCCAAGAGGAGCCACGCGCCGCGGGGACACCGGCTCTGACGGCGCGACGAGGGGCGCAGTTCGAACGACAGTGGCAGGAGTGGCAGGTCTTGCGCGCTCCCGGGGGTGCACATCCACAACGAAACGGATCTCCTCGAACGAAGGCGCCCTGTACTGGAGCGAACCCTCCCGATCCACCACCATGGAACCGCCGTCGAAGACCAGTTCGTCCTGGCCTCCCACCAGATTCAGGTAGACGACCGGCACACCGGAGCTGGCAGCCTCCCGGTGGATGTGGTGGGCCCGCTGCGAGTCCTTCGAGATCTGGAAGGGTGATCCGTTCACGTTGAGCAGGATCTGTGCCCCGGCCGCGGCCTGCCGGGAGGGGGGACCGCCCGGCACCCAGATGTCCTCGCAGATCGAGACGCCCACCGTCACACCGCCGACGTCCCAGACGGCTCCGGGTCGAGTTCCCGGCGCGAAGTACCTCTCCTCGTCGAACACCCCGTAGTTGGGCAGCAGCACCTTGTGATAGATGCCCCGCACGCGGCCTCGGTGAAGGAGCGCGGCAGCATTGGCTACCTCTCGGGGAAGCGCATCTACCTTGGCCCCGCGGTCGCTGTCAGACCGATCCACGAAACCGACCACGGTCACGGTCTCGCCGGCACGTGCTGCCAAACCCTCCAAAACATCCAGATTGGCGTCGACGAAGGCCCGCCTCATGACCAGGTCCTCGGGTGGATAGCCGGGGATCGCCAGCTCGGGGAGCATGAGAACGTCGGCGCGGTGGGACTCCGCCCAGTCCATCGAATCGAGAATGCGCGCCGCGTTGTAGTCGAGATCGCCGACCCTCAAGTTGATCTGCGCGCCGGCCACCCTGATCGTTGTCATGCACCGGAGTCTAGGAGGGTCAGTGGTGGATGGTGGATAGGCCACAAGCCACCTACTCCAGGGTGAAGCCCTCCTTCTCGAGAGACTCCCGCAGCGCATCCGCCTCCACCGGGCGCACCGAGAGGGTGAGCACACCGCCTCCGCCGTGCAGGGCATGCCGTAGCTGCAGATCCCGGATGTCGACCGCGCACTGCTCGAGAGCACGACCGACCGCGGCGATCTCACCCGGTCTGTCCTGGAGTACCACGCCCACCCTGATCTCCGGGGGCGCCATACCCCGACGTCTGGCCCGCGCCGACCGGATGCGGGCTGCCAGGGAGGCCGGATCGGCCCGTATCTCAGCCCTGGCCTCCTCGAGCTCCTCGATCATCCCGGTGATCGCCCGGCTCACATTGGCCTCGTTCGCAGCCAGCAACTCGGGCCACCAGCCCGGCTCCGAGGCCGCCACCCGGGTCAGGTCACGGAAGGATCCGGCCACCAGTTGCATGGCTCCGGGATCCCCGGCGGCGAGGTTGACGAGGGAGACCGCGATGACCTGCGGTAGGTGCGAGATGGCCGCTACGACCCGATCGTGCTCAGAAGCGGGCATGGCGTACGGGATCGCACCGACCGCCTCGACCATGCTCTCGACAATGGCCACATCCTCAGGGTCGGCGCCGTCCGGGCAGACGATCCAGGCAGCTCCTCTGAAGAGCGCCGGCGTGGCGGCTGCGGGACCGGCTTGCTCTCTCCCAGCCATCGGATGCCCCGCCACGAGGCGTAGGTCGGGAGGCTTGGACTCCACCACCGGTACCTTGACCCCGGCAACATCGGTGACCAGCGCTGCGGTTCGCAATCCTCTCAGAGTTTCCAGCGTGGCACTCAGTGGACCGGCGAGCACGACCAACTCGGTGCCACTTACAGCCCAATCCAGGGCTTGGCGCGGATGATCGACCGCGCCCCGCTGAGTGGCCACCTCGAGGGCCGACGGATCGGGATCCCACCCGGCAACCACCCACCCCACCTGACGGAGCGCCATCCCGAGAGACGCGCCGATCAGCCCTGTACCGAGAACGGCAGCGCTGCCCATGTCGAGTCAGATTGACCTAGGCGTAACGGTCACCCGGTCACCGGCGACCAATCACCGACCACTGACCACCAACCATCTAGATCGTGTAGTCGAGCGCAGCCGCCAGCGCCCGCATCTGGTCCATGAGTTCGGCGAACTCGTACGGCAACAGGGCCTGGTCACCGTCGACCTGGGCGGTCTCCGGTGCGGGATGCACATCGACGATGAATCCATCGGCGCCGACCGCGATCGCGGCCCTCGCCAGGGGCGTGACCAGATGGCGCCGACCCGAGGAATGAGACGGGTCGATTATCACCGGCAGGTGGGACATCGCCTTGATGACCGGCGCCGCCGAGATGTCCAGGGTGTTGCGGGTACTCGTCTCGAAGGTGCGGATACCCCTCTCCACCATGATCACCTCGTGGTTGCCTTCCTTGTAGATGTACTCGGCGGCATTGAGCCACTCGTCCACGGTGGCGGTGAAGCCCCTCTTGAGCAGCACGGGCTTGTGCACTTTTCCCACCTCGGATAGAAGTGCGAAGTTGGCCATGTTGCGGGTGCCGATGCGCAACATGTCGGCGTAACCGCTGATCATCTCGACATCACGAGGATCCAGCACTTCGGCGACGAACGGAAGGTCGAACTCCTCGCGTGCCTCCGCAAGAAGCTGCAAGCCTTCCTCGGCCAGCCCTTGGAATGAGAAGGGGCTGGTTCGGGGTTTGAAGGCGTCCCCTCTCAGGATGGTGGCTCCGGCATCGCGTACCGCCTCTGCGGTGCGGAACAGTTGATCACGGCTCTCGACAGCGCAAGGTCCCGCGATCGGCGCGAACACCCCGCCACCGATCTGTGCCGTGCGCACCTTGATCACGGTGTCCTCGGCCTGGAACTCACGAGCGACGAACTTGTACGGTTTCAACACCGGAACCGCCCTCTCGACCCCGGGCATGGCGCCCCACGGCAACTGCTGGATACGCCCCCGATCACCGATCGCACCGATCACGGTACGGAGTTGCCCGGTAGATATGTGAGCCTCCGAACCGATTTCCGCCAACCGGTGCACGACGCCATCGATCTGTTCCTGGTTGGCGCCCGGCTTCATGACGATGATCATTGTTCCCTCCGGAAGATGGCATGAGGATAGACCTCACATGGTCGGGCGTACCAACCCGAGGCGGTGGCTTGTGGATGGTGACTTGTGGCTCGTGGACCGTTCACGGCACTAGGAGGGTGGTCCTAAACGAGGGTAGTAGCGGCCCGTCCCCCTCTGGTCAGGCACTATGTCAACGGTCGACGGCCCGCGAGGGGCTTCACACCACCCCTCTAGATGGTCAGTTCCAAGGGGTACAGGAATTGGCCAGTGGTAAGCGGCAAGTGGACTCGTACGCAACCTAGCTCTACGATCAGTTGATTATCGTTACTATCCACAAGCCACAAAGCCACTAACTCACTGCTCCACCAGAGGCTGGAATGTCCGGGCCTCAGCCACCCATGCCTTCACACGCTCGAGGTTGGGCAACCGGCGAACCATCCCCTGCCTGCCATTGACCTGGACCATCATCGCGAATAGCGTGTCCGGGTCCCGGGTACTCAACTCCTGGGCGGTGGACACGCCGGCCGCGCTCAGCAAATCCACGTATCTTGTTCCCAGTCCCCTGATTCTCATGAGGTCGATTCGTAACACCAGCTCGAGCAGTTCCCGCTCGTTGACGGACAATCGCTCGGCCAGATCGGCCCTTCCCTCTAGGGTTGCCGCTCTACGGAGCAACGCCTCCGTGGTCCTGATACCTGATCGACGGAACCGACGCGCATGCGACAGACCGATGCCACCCACAGCGTCGATCGCAGCCATCTAAGCGAGGTCCTCCTCCGGAATTGCTAAATACGCCGGTAACAAAAATGCGCCAGACAGGCCCATCCCAGGCAACCGAAGGCTAATTGGTCGGGTGCCTCCCGGTCCAACCGGAACCGCTGGACGGCCTGACTCAGCCGTGGAGATCATCGAGATCCTCCTGCGTGTCGATATCACGAGGGGCCGTCTCGGCAACCAGAACTTCCTCGACCCACTCGGGATGGGCCAGGAACAGGTTGCGCGCCCCCAGGTCACCTGCCACTCCGGCGATGAGGCGCGGCCAGAGGGAACGGTCGACCAGAACAGGATGGCCCCTTACGAACCTGTACCGGGGTATCACCACCGGACGGCCGCACCTCCGGCCGGCTTCGAGGAGTCTCGGGATCACACCGTCTGGGACGAGCGGCTGATCGCCTAACGCGATCAGGGCCCGCTCAGCCGTCCTGTCCCCAATCAGCGCGTCCAGGCCGGCCCGGAGCGAGGAAGCCACGCCTTCCGCCCAGTCCAGATTCTCGACCACGGTGGATTGGGAGAGATCGACCGTCTCCATGATCTGTTCCGCCCTGGACCCGAGCACGACGTACACCGATTGCACCTGGGGCCAACCGCGGACTCGCTCCACCACATGCTCGAGGAGAGGCCTGCCCTGCCAGACGGCCAGTTGCTTGGGCGCGCCGAAACGCTTCGACTCCCCCGCAGCAAGGATCAAGGCGGCGGTACTCATCGCGGATGTGGCGGGCGAGGCGTTGCGTACCCGGTCGGCGCCGGGCCGGTCATAGGTCTCCCTCGTCCTCCGTGCGCTGGAGGTGTATCCTGCCCGGCCTGCCCACCAACGACTCGCCCGAGCCCGATCCGTAGCGAACCTGGATCATCTCCGCGAGGATCGACACCGCCACCTCGCCGGGCTGCTCGGCCCCGATGTCGAGTCCCACCGGACCATGGATGCGGGCGATCTGGCTCTCGTCGAACCCGGCGGCTCTCAGGCGTTCGACACGTCGGCGGTGGGTCCGGCGGCTCCCCATCACCCCGATGTACTTGGCCGGGCTCGGCAGCACGAGGGGCAGGACCGGATCCTCGAAGCGAGCATCGTGGCTGAGCAGCACGACGTAGGTGCGGGCATCGACCTGCAGCCGGTCGGCTACCTCCTCCGGCCACCCGACGATGACGCGCTCGGCTTCAGGGAAGCGCTCTTCGGTGGTGAAGAAGGGCCTTGCGTCGTTGACGATCACGCGGAACCCGAGTCCGTGGGCCATCTTGCACAGCTCCTGGGCGATGTGAACAGCGCCGAAGATGATCAGTTGAGGCTGCGGGGCGACGGTCTCGATGTATACCTCGCGGTCCCCGTAGGTCAGGGTGCGGCTCTGCTCGCGGTCCATGAGGCTGCCTGCATCGGAGCCCACGTCGGCGACGATATCGCCCGGAATGGCGCCGGCTACCAGCCCGTCGGCCCGATCCAGCACGCCCTTGGTGCCCGTATCGGGGCCGTCCACGACGGTGATCACCGCCCCGAGCTTCTCCGCCTCGACCAGGTGTCGAACTGCTCGCAGCGGGCTCACCATTGTTCCACGAACACCTGGATCGTCCCGCCGCATGCCAAGCCCACCTCGAAGGCGTCCTCGTCGGCGATGCCGTAGGTCACCAGCCGCGGTCGTCCCGACTGCAACACCTCTTGGGCATGCAGGAAAACATCGTTCTCCACACATCCCCCACTCACCGACCCCTCCATGTCACCGGCGGACGACACGAGGAACTTGGCTCCCTCCGGCCGGGGCGCCGACCCCTTGACCCTCACAACTGTCGCCACGGCGACCTGCTTGCCTTCTCCGGTCCATCGGTCGTAAACCTTCAGCGCATCCTTCATGAAGCCCACGCTCCTCGTCTCGCAGTTGGTTTAGGTGTTGCAGGGATCGACTCTAGGAGACGAACCACCCCGGCGAGGTCCGTCAACCTGGCCGCCGGGAGGAAGTCATCCACATAAGGCAGCGCGGCCTTCAGGCCCCGCGTCTCCGGCGAGTATCCCTCGCGGCCCGCCAGCGGGTTGAGCCAGATCGTCCGATGCACCGAGCGGGAGAATCGTGCCATCTCCCGGCTCAGCAGCCCAGGGTCGCCACGGTCCCATCCATCGCTGATGATCATCCCGATGGGACCGCCACGGGCCACCCGCCTGCTCCAGTGCCTGTTATAGGTCTCCAGCGCCTCCCCGATCCGGGTGCCCCCAGACCAATCGTGAACGCTTCCGGCCACCAGGCGCAGCGCCATCGCCGGGTCGCGCCGCCGGAGTTCATGGGTGATGCGCGTCAGCCGGGTGGAGAAAACGAAGGTCTCGACCCGTCCCATCCGGGCAGGCGCCGAATGGGCGAAGTAGAGGAGCATCTCGACGTACTTCTCCATCGATCCGCTCACGTCGGCGACGATCACCATCGGCCGGCGCCGCGGCTTCCGCGACCGGAACTCCAACTCTATGAGTTCGCTCCTGGGACCCACCGCGTTGCGCAGGGTGCGCCTCATATCGGGCCGGCGACCTCGCGAGTCCGCCAGCCACCGCCGGCTCAGCGCCTCGGCCGGCCTCCACACCATCGCAGCGATCATCCGGCGCACCTCGGAGATCTCGTCGGGGGTCAGGTCGCCGAAGTCCCGGGTGCCGAGGCGTTCGCTGTACGACGCGCCCAGTTGCTCGCTGCTCTCGCGGACCTCCTCCTCATCCGACCCGCCCTCGGGAGCGAGCACCGGTAGGTAGGACTGGACCATCTGGTCGGACTCGGCGTCGGCGGTCGGCGGCCTGGGCGCACCTCTCCCGAAGAAGAGATCGAAGGCTTCGTCGAAGACAGGCAACTGGTCGGGTCGGGTGACCACCAGGCACCTGAAGCCCGCCCGGACATCCCTCACGTTGTCGAGGCCGAGCAGGCGCGCCGCGGTGAGGAGGTCCATTCCGATTGGCGGAGTCACCTCGAGGCCCTTGGCCCGGAGGTACCGGCCGAAGTGGATGACGTTCTGGGCGAACACACCGGCCATCAGCGACAGACCACTACATCAGCCCGCTGCCAGCAGGCGACCCACGCCGCCCGCCCGGACGCGTTCGATGTCCTCCTCGTACTTGAGGATCACGCCCAGCGTGTCGCCGGCCGCCTGCGGTGACAGGACCTCCGTGCCCAGCACCTGCAGAGCCGCCGCCCAGTCAAGGGTCTCCGCCACCCCCGGCGGTTTGAACAGTTCAAGATTGCGGAGGCGCTCCATCGCCCGGGCCAGGTCCCCCGCTAGGTCCTCGGCGATCCCGGGCACCTTGGTCGTGACTATCTCCACCTCCCGCTCGAAGGTCGGGTAGTCGATCCAGTGGTAGATGCAGCGGCGCTTGAGGGCGTCGTGGATCTCCCGGGTGCGGTTGGAGGTGATCACCACCACGGGCGGTTCCTTGGCGGTCACCGTTCCGACCTCGGGGATGGTCACCTGGAAGTCCGACAGCAGCTCGAGCAGGTAGGCCTCGAACTCCTCGTCGGCGCGGTCGAGTTCATCGATCAGCAGCACGGGGCGGGAGCCGTCGGCCGACATCTCGACTGCCTCCAGTAGGGGACGGGCTATCAGGTACTCGCGGCTCATGATGTCGGAGATGCCCGCGCCTTCTCCTTCACCGCGGGCTTCGATCAGGCGGATGGCCAGCATCTGGCGGGCGTAGTCCCACTCGTAGATTGCATGACCTGCATCGAGGCCCTCGTAGCACTGCAGGCGTAGCAGCGGCTCGCCGAGGATTGCCGAAAGGACCTTCGCGACCTCGGTCTTGCCCACCCCGGCCTCCCCCTCGAGGAACAGCGGACGGCCCAGCTGCAGAGCGAGGTGGATCGTGACCGCCAGGGAGCGGTCCGCGATGTATCGCTGGGCGGAGAGCGCGTCAGCGACGCCTTGGACCGTGGAGGGGATCATCGGGAGGAAGGATACACGTCCCCAGCTGAGGCGACGACCCCTCTGTCCACGCCCACAGCGTGCTGAACGGCGCCGAGATGATCCGGTCGTCGATCAGGTTCGGCCACGGCCCGGTGTGCAGACCACCCCGCCCACGAAACCCTCGCCCAGGCGGTCGCGCAGTTTCGCGTACATCTTTTCCACTGCCCTGAGTACAAGCACGGGCCATTCAGGAAGTACCGGGAGTCCCTATCCGGCAGGGTTGGCCGCGCCGACCCTTTCTGGTGTGACCAGTTCAACCTCGATCGGCCCGACGTCCGACTCGCCGATGTCGAGGATCAGCGCTATCGCCTCTCGTGCCGTGGACTCGACTTGTTCACGGTGCCTGGCCTGGGAGAACACACCCCCCAACTCGGCTACCGTGATCGCCCACCAGTCACCCGAGCGTTCGGCGACAACGTGGTAGCTAGCCGGGCTCATCCGGATATCACCTCTTCGACCCTCCTCACGATCCCCTCCGCCGTGCGCTCGTTGATCTCCCTGTGTCGTGGTATCACGAGTCGCCGGTCCGAGATCCTCCAGATCTCGTGGTTACCGCCTTGGCGGATGAACACCAACTCGACCCCCGCCTCTTTCGCGATCAGACGAAGTTGCTTCATCAGAGCACGTTTCTTCACGGCTCAGGATCTCAGGTCCCACATACGAAGTCAAGAGCCCTGTTTGGTGACCTGCGTCGCTCCCGGCACCCGCCACAAGCCACCAACCACAAACCACACGCCGACCGGCCGCCCCGAAGTCTTGTGGGGCGGCCGGTTCTGTTGGCTGTGTTGTCTTCTGTTCTGTCTGGGTCTTACCCGGCTGCGGCCAGGGCTGCCTTGATCGCGCGGGTTGCGAACAACTGGGCCAGATGGGTCTTGTAGTCGACCGACCCGTACAGGTCCTCCAGCACCTCGATCCCGGATGCCGCATGAGCGGCCGCCGCCTCTACAGCAGCGTCGGAACCGTCGGAACCGACCAGCGCATCGGCCACGCCGCCGGCCAGGACAGGGCGGTTGCCCACACCGGTCACCGCCACGGTGGCCGCGCTGACCGAACCGTTCGACCTCGTGACCGAGGCAGCGACACCAGCCACCGCGTAGTCGGTATGACCACCCCGGCGACCCAGCTTGTCGTAAGCCGAACCCGTACCGGCACCGACCTTGGGAATCCGCATCTCGGTGAGGATCTCGTTTGGCTCCAGCGCGGACATCAACGTGTCGACGAAGAAGTCCGCCGCCGCGATCTCCCGCGTGCCACCCGACGACGCCGCAACCATCGTGGCGCCCAAAGCGAGCGCCGCAACCGGCTGGTCGGCCGCCACATCGGCATGGACCATCGACCCGCAACACGTGCCCCGGTTGCGGACCTGGCGGTCACCCGTCCAGGAAGCAGCCGTGGACAGCGCCGCGCCATGCTCCTGGACCAGGCCGCTGGCGGCAACCTCGCCATGGGTCACCAGCGCGCCGATCGAGATGGAGTCACCGTTATCGGTGATATCACCCAACCCGCCGATGCCGCCGATGTCCACCACCATCTCGGGGGACAGCAGCCGCAGCTTCATCATCGGCAGCAGGCTCATGCCCCCTGCCAGCACCTTGGCGCCCGGATTGGCATCGAGAGCGGCCAGCGCCTCGTCCAGGCTGGAGGGCGCTACGTACTCGAACTGTCGTGGATACATGGGCTCCTCCTCTCTATGCCTGCGCGTCCTGGATCGCCTGCCAGACCCGTTGAGGCCGTAACGGCATGTCGATATGGGTCACACCCAACGACTCCAAGGCGTCCACCACCGCGTTGACAACCGTCTGCGCGGCGCCGATGGTTCCCGCCTCGCCGATGCCCTTGACACCGAGCGGGTTGATGTCCGTGGGCGTCACCGTCCGGCCCAACTCGAACGAGGGCAGGTCGACGGCGGTGGGCAGGATGTAGTCCACCAGCGAAGCCGTGAGCAGATTCCCGTCCATGTCGTAGACCGCATCCTCGAACATGGCCTGGCCGACGCCCTGGGCGATACCACCGTGGATCTGACCGTCCACGATCATCGGGCTGATTACATTGCCGCAGTCGTCCATCCCTATGTAACGCAGGAGCTTCACATCCCCCGTGTCGGGATCCACCTCCACCATGGCGATATGCGTGCCGAACGGCCACGTGGCGTTACCGGGGCTGAAGATGGCATGTGCTTCCAACCCGCCCTCCAAACCATCTGGTAGGAGATGGGGCTGGTAGGCCGTCTTGGCGATCTCGTCCCAACTCACCGAACTGTCGGTCCCGACCACTTGGGCGCCTCCGTCAGCGAACTCGATATCGTCCTCCGACGCTTCGAGCAGGTGAGCCGCGATTCTGGCGGCCTTGGCCTGGACCTTCTGAGTGGCCTCGTAGCAGGCGGAGCCATCCACCGCTGCAGACCTGGACCCGAAGGTGCCGATGCTGGGAGGGGACTCCTCGGTGTCACCGTGGATAACCCGGATCCTGTCGACATCCATTCCGAGGCCGTCTCCGACTATCTGTGCCCAGGTCGTCTGGTGACCCTGACCGGAGGGACCGGTGCCGATGGAAACGGTGGCGGAGCCGTCCGGGTGGACCCGGACCAGGCTCGAACCGTTGAATGCCGAAGGCATCTGGTACTCGGCCCACGAGAAGCCGAGGTCTACGAGGCCCGAAGGTCCGAAGCCGCATACCTCCACGTAGGTGGCGATCCCGACCCCGACGTGGCGTCCCTCGGCACGAGCGGCATCCCGCTCGGCCAGCAGACCGGACCAGCCGGCCGACTCGAGGGCGGCATCCAGGTTGGTCTCGTAGTCGCCCGTGTCCATCGGGAATCCCATCGGCGAAACCGCCCCGGGAAACTCGGAAGCAGGGATGTAGTTCTTGCGCCGCACCTCCGCCGGGTCCATCCCGATCTTCCTCGCGTACATGTCGAGGATCCGCTCGAGGTAGTAGGCAGCCTCCGGTCGGCCGGCGCCCCGGTAGGCGTCGGTGGTCATCGTGTGGGTGGTGACGCAGTCCATCTTCCAGTGGGTGGGGAAGGAGTACTGACCCGACCCCACGAACACCCCGAGGAACGGGATGGCGACGGTGAAGTTCTGCGAGTAGGCACCCATATCGGCGATGCCTTCGAGCTCGAATCCGAGAATCTCGCCGTCCGTCGTACCGGTCATGGTGGCAGTGGCGATCCAACCGCGTCCCTGGATGGTCGAGTTGGCCGCCTCACGGCGGGTCTCGGTCCACTTGACCGGGCATCCCAGTTGCTTGGAGGCGAAGGCCACGAGGACCTCGTCGTTGTAGACGTTGAGCTTGCAGCCGAAACCGCCTCCCACCTCCATCGCCTTGACGGTCACCTGGTTGAGCGCCATGCCGAAGTACTTGCCGATGGCGCCGGCCAATGCCGACGGGATCTGGGTGGACGAATAGACGTCGAAGCGCCCGTAGCCGATCTGGTAGTCGGCGAGGACCGAGCGAGGCTCGATGGGAACCGGGATGAGCCGCTGGTTGGTCATCTCCTGTGTGACGACGACCACATCGTCCCTGGACTTCTCGGCATCGATGCCCGCCTGCACGGCCGCCAAGCCGTCGGCGTCGGCGCCGAAAGGACCGGTCCAAGACACGAGCGTGTTGGTGCCGAGGTCGTCGTGGACCAGCATCTCGTCGCTCAACGAATGCTTCAGGTCCACGACCGCCGCCAGAGCGTCGTAGTCGACATCCACCGCATCGGCAGCGTCGCGGGCAATGTACGGGTCCTCCGCGACCACCATGGCCACCGCTTCGCCGACATGTTTCACAGTGCCGTTGTTGAGCAGCGGTCGCAGAGCCCCGACCGGCGCCTGGGCCACCAGCAGGCCGAGGTGCTCGACATGGGCCGCGGTGTACACGGCCAGCACACCGTCCATGGACTCGGCCGCGGACGTATCGACCGACAGAACGTTGGCGTGCGCGAACGGGCTCCGGACGAAGGCCACATGGGCAGTGCCCGCCAGCTTCACATCGTCGGTGTAGCGACCTCCACCCTGGATCAGCGCAGGGTCTTCACGGCGCCTTACAACACCGCCAAGCACACTCGTTGAGCTCATGCGTTCTCCCATTCCGCCGGGGCGGGCTCTTCGCCGCGCATCTTGGCGCCGGCGTACTCGATCGCCCGCACGATGTTGTGGTACCCGGTGCAGCGGCAAAGATTGCCCTCGATGCCGCGCCGGATTTCCTCTTCTGAAGGGTCGGCATTCTCTTCGAGGAGGGTCACCGCCGACATGATCATGCCCGGAGTGCAGAATCCGCACTGGAGACCGTGACGTTCCCAGAACCCTTCCTGGACCGGATGCAGCTCGCCGTTCCGGGCGAGGCCTTCGACCGTGGTGACGTCGGCGCCCTCGGCCTGGACGGCCAGCATGGTGCAGGAGAGGACCGCCTTACCGTCCAACTTGACGGTGCAGGCGCCGCAGTATGACGTCTCGCACCCCACATGGGTCCCCGTCAAACGCAGATCCTCTCGTAAGAAATGGACGAGCAGGGTGCGGGGCTCCACATCCCCCGAAACCTGCCGCCCGTTGACCGACATGGATACCTGCATACAGGGTCTCCTTTCGACGCGGGTCGCTGTCCCGAAACTTTCAAATGCCGAACGCCCTGTCGGGACCAGGCGCCGGTCTCCTTTCCACCGGCCCGGGCTACGCGCTCGAGCCTCCTGCCTCCGGCGTAGAGAACCGTCAGTCTTAAGGCCCGGACAACCGGTCTAAGGATTGTCCGGCCGTTACTCGGACGATAGCCGAAGTCGAAGCACCGCACCCTTTCAGGAAGGCAAATCCGACCGAGCAAGGCCGGACGGCTAGCCGGAGTCCCCTCTCGTCCACGTACCCGCCAGACGGCATCGAACCGGCCAGGGAGTCAGTTCCCGGCTCGGATGACTTCCGACGCTATGCGTTCGGCGATCTGGTACTGCTCCGGGCTGGGCTGGTCGAGGATGAACTCGTTGACACCCACCTCCGAGAACATACCGACCACCTCGGAAAACGCGTCAAGACTCGACCATGGGTCGGGTAGGCCGCTGGAGGCCATCGCCGAGGCCCAGCCGTATAGGGAACGGGTGATCTCCGCAGGATCGCGGCCGATCTCGAGACATGCCTGATCCAGTATCCGGTTTCGCTCCGCCATCTCCCGGACAGTCCCGGTCGAGTTCCACCGGTCCGCGTACTCTGCACAGATCCTGAGCATGCGGGGGCGATGGGCGCCCAGCGTCAGCGGTGGCCGGGGAGACTGGAGCGGAGGTGGACGCAACTGCGCATCTCGCAGCCGGTAGTGGCGACCTTCGTATGTGGTGATCCGGCCGCGGGCCAGCGAATCGATGACTTCGACGGCCTCCCTGAACCTGGCCACCCTGATCGGCGGATCCTCCAAAGGTATGCCGAAGCTCTCGTGTTCCGCCTCGAACCACCCGGCGCCCAGACCCAATTCCAAGCGACCGCCGGACACGTGGTCGATGGTGATGGCTTGCTGAGCGACGAGCGCCGGGTGGCGGAAGGTGTTGCTGCTGACCAGCACCCCCACCCTGATCCTTTCGGTCTCGGCGGCGAGCGCAGCCAGAAGGGTCCATCCCTCGAAGTAGGGATCGGAGGGATTGCTCGGTCGGTTGAGGTGGTCGCAGTCCCAGATGCTGTCGAAACCCAGTTCTTCGAAGTAACGCCACCGGTCCGCCATGACGGGATACGGTGCAGTCTGATCCGTACAGATCCCGAAGCGGATCCTCGTGTCCGCCACCACTTACAAAGCCCCTCTGTCGCCTGTGGCGCGCCAGGATAGACCGGCAGCGAGTCACCAACTGCGCGGGCTCAAACCGGTCGCCGTGATCCGGGTTCAAGCACGACGACTAATAGAGCGGGCCGCCCCCACCCGACTCGATCAGGATCGGTTGGTGGGAAACGGCCCGCAGCCGTTTCGGTCCAGCGGACGGCTTGCTTACCCGAGGGCGAAGAAGGCAAGCACGCCGGCGATGCCGACGATTACGTAGAGGACCCTGGAGATGGCGTTCGTCTCCCCGAACTTACCGGCCGTGGTGATCGCCGCCACCAGATCGAATCCGAACAAACCGACCAGACCCCAGTTGATGGCGCCGATCGCCGCCAGCACTACCCCAATGTTCACAAGGGTGTCCATCGTTCCTCCCTGTCCAGATGGCCGAGCCCGTAGCTCATTCTTGTCAGGCTAGCGACTCGGCGACACAATGTGAGCAGAGCCCCGGATCGCTGTCAGGCGAGTCTGTGGCGTCAGTATCTGATCACCTGCAACCGGAGTTAGGGATGTTTACACGAGTGTGATCATCGCCAACCCGTTGGCCGAACACAGATCCCTCTCTCACGTCCGTCGTTCGGTCAACCCTCGGGGACCTGATCCGCCAGCGCCTGGATGAGATCATCCTGAACCTCGGTCAGGTAGACGAGGAGAGCCATCTCAGGCTGAGGCCGACGGCGGGTCCCGACCGCAGTCCCCCACCCCTCCTCCTCGATCCCGAGCCGGGCAGCCAGCACCAGCCGAGTCTCGTTCATGACCATCAACCAGGAGTCGGCCTCCGCAGGGTCGAGTCGCACCGAACCGCGGCGGGCAGCTTCGAGCGACGATGCAACTACGGCCCGGTCCATCATCCGGTGCTTGTCCAGTTCCGGATCCATGAGCCGTCCGTATTCGGCTTGCGCTTCACGATCCTCCGGATAGGCCGCAACCGACAAGCGCTCTGCGGCGGGATCCCCGTCGTCGCTCCCGACTGTTGAGAGCACCGGCATCATCAGGTCGAGCGCGTCGACCTCCTCGCCGCGAAGCTTCAACTCGATGCCTCCTGACCGCGGGCGGAAGCGCTTCATCAGGCCCGCTCGATCGTGGCCCAGAGGGAGTGGCGATGCAGGGTGTAGCAGTCGATCTCGGCCTTCTCCCTGGGGGCGGTGTTGACCACCGACCGGCCCTCGTGATGGACTTCCAGCATGAGCCGAGTTGCCTTCTCCTCGGAGTATCCGAACACCTTCCGGAATACCAGAACCACGTAGGACATCAGGTTTACAGGATCGTTCCAGACCACCACGTTCCAGCCTCGATCGAGGTCCACCTTCTCACCGGTCTCCGGCAGATCGATGGTCCCGGGCAGAACCGTTGACTGCGCGAATGGGTCTGCAGCGGAAGGCACGTTCATGTTCCTAGGGTATTCGCAAACCAGGATCAAGACCCCCGGATTGCGAACCCCTTGCCGGGAGCCTCCTGATCGGGCACCTTGAGGGCATGAGCAATCCACACACCCACAACCAATCCATCCGCACAGTCCCGATGCGCCGCACCTTGCGGGAATCGCTGATCGAAGCCGAGCAGTTGCGGCATCCGGTCCGGTTGGTGACAGCCGGCGGTCGCTCGGTGACCGGGGTTCTGACCGAGGTCGGGATCGACTTCGCCGAAGTCCAGACCGAGGACCGCCCGGTCGACATAGCCCTCTTCTACATAGAGAGCGTCTCCTGGTGAGGAAACCCAAGCACGAGTCGGTGCCCCGTTATGCCACAACCGGTCAGTCCCTGTAGCGCGTCAAACCGAGCTCCCCCGGATCTCGGCCAGCAATTGCTCGATCCGCTCCGAACGAGGGAAGGAAGACTGGGTACCGGGTCGGGTCACGCTGTCGGCCGCACAGGCATTGCCGAGGCGAACCGCGGCGCGCTCTCCCAGACCCGAGGCGAGCCCGAACACGAAGGCGCCTACGAAGGCGTCGCCGGCGCCGGTCGTGTCAACCGGGTCCACACCGGGCGACGGAAGGCGCTCGACGCGGTCGAATCCGGCCGACACCACTGCTGCCCCGTCTTCACCGAGCGTTACGACGAGGCGAGTGGCGGTCTCCTCCGCGAAGGCTACGAGGGCTCGGTCCGAATCCGGAGACCCGCCGCTGAGCGTCTCGAACTCCACCTCGTTGGGAATCAGCCAGTCGGTCAATTCCAGCAGGCCGCTCGACAGGGCGGCGGCCGGCGCCGGGTTCAGGACAGTGGTCGCCCCCTGCTCCCGAGCTGCCGCAAACGCTGCCGCAGTGACCTCCTGAGGTATCTCGAACTGTCCCACCACTGCTCCGGCGTCCGGCGTCCGGCGGACCGATCGAGCCGCCTGATCACCGGTCAACTCGTGGTTGGCGCCGGGAATGATGATGATCCGGTTGCTTCCATCCGGCTCAACCCAGATCGGTGCGACCCCGCTGGCCCCCGGGACCCGATACACGTTGGCGGTGTCTATGCCGAAGCCCGCGAAGTTGTCCAGTGTCATGTCCCCGTAGGTGTCGTCGCCCAGACAGTTGACCATCACGACCTCGGCGCCGAGCAGCCGGGCCATGACGGCCTGGTTGGCCCCTTTCCCACCGAACCCCATCTGGAAACGTCGACCGACCAGGGTCTCCCCTGACCTGGGAACTCTCGATAGGTAAGCGACCAGGTCGATGTTGGTCGACCCGACCACAACTACCGTGGGCGGGCCATGATGCGTGGCCATGATGCCTCCTCGTCTCGCATGCAACTCGCGAGGGACGCGCGCGACCCTACTGTCCTCGGCGCTCCACGTTCGAATACGCTAACCCGAGCGATCCCGTCCCTCGACCGGTGTGGAGGCGCCGGTCGTCGACGAGTCCAACCCCTATGAAAGGCGGGCCGTGAGCGCAACCTACTGGGACGGTCCCGTGTTGCGGTCGGTGGCGAAGGTGGTCGCCGGAGCGCGGCATGTCCGTACCTCGCGCGAGGCGATCGAGCGAACCGCCGGCTGGATGGCCTACGAGGAGTTCGGCCTCCCCGACGGAGGGGCGGCGGGCGAGTTCGACCTGGGTTCGGATCCCGATCACATCATCGACGTGACGATGCTGGTGGCTGCACTGAACTTCGCCTTCACGGACTTCGACAGCGGGGTCAGGTTCGAGGCTTGTTACCAAGGCCGGACGTGGTCGGACGCCCTCGGCATGTTCGCCTGCATAGACAGAGCGCTGTCCGCAGGCGTCCCGCTTCTCGACGGCGAGTACCTAGCGTCGCTCGCCAGGGCCGACTTGCAGAGCATTTTCCGAGGCAACATCGAGATGCCGATGCTTGACGAGCGTCAGGAGATTCTCAACGAGATAGGGGTAGTACTCGTGGACCGGTACGACGGTCGCTTCCACCACTTCGTGCGAGCCTGTTCTCCGGCAATGTACGACCGGGGCGACGGGCTCCTCGAACGGCTCGTCGCGGAGTTCCCCCGGTTCGACGACACCAGCAACTATCACGGCGCCGACGTCCAGATCCTCAAGCTGGCCCAACTCGGCCTGTGGACACTCCACATGGCGCTCCACTCCACCAGTGAGTGGAGCCTCGCCGACTTGGGGATGATGACCGCCTTCGCCGACTACATCGTCCCCATGGCCCTGAACCTCATGGGAATCCTCGAATACAGCCCCGATCTCGAATCCCGCATCGCCGGCGGCGTCCTGCTCGATCGCGACAGCGACGAGGAGATCGAGATCCGGGGCCACACCCTCTACGCAACCGCGTTACTCACGGATGCGATCAACGCCCTGAGACCGGAGGACCGCCACCTGGTGATCCCGCAGGTCGACTACCGCCTATGGTCGGCCTACCACGCCACCTTCCGGCCGCACCACCTGACCCGCACGACCATGTATTGACAGACTCCTGCAGGCGGATGCCTGGTCAGGGAGAAACCGCCGCACGGTAAGTCCCCAGGATGCGAAGTTCCGCCACGGTGGCGGGACGCGGCTCGAGGACCGCCCTGACCCCTTCCGGGCCGGGTCGGTGGAGCATGTCCGCATAGAACCGGTACTTCCACGCCTCCTCGGCCGGCCGTGACTCCAACCTGGTCAGGTTGGCGCCTCTCAGTCCTAGTTCCGTCAGGGAGAGAGCGAGCGCGCCCGGGGAGTGGGCGGTCGCGAACACGAATGACGTCTTGTTGGCATCCAGCGCCACTTCATAACCGTCGGCGGCGAGAACGACGAATCGGGTGGTGTTGTGCTCCTGGTCCATGAAGTCCTTGGCCAACACCACCACTCCCTCGTCGACCGCGGTCTCGGGCGGCGCCAAGGCCGCCGCGGTGGCGTCACCCATCTCTGCGATAAGCCGAACGGCGCCCGCCGTGTCGTGGGTGGAGAGGGGTTCCCATCCCGCCTGTTCGATCCGGTCGTCGGCCTGGGCCAAGGCCTGCGGATGCGAATGGACCGTCCTGATCGTCTCTAGTGTCGCTCCGGGCAGACCGATCAGAGCATGGCGTACCTCCACCAGGTGCTCGCCCACTATCGACGTACGGCTCCGGGTCAGGCGATCCAGAACCGGCAGCACGCTTCCCGTCGTGGAGTTCTCGATGGGGAGCACCAGCCGGTCCACCTCACCGTCGCGCAAGGCATGGAATGCGTGCGCGAAGCCGCTGAAGCCGAACCGCTCCGCATCCGGGAACAACTCGCGGACCGCCTGGTCCGAATACGATCGTCCTTCGCCCTGGTAACCCACTCTCATCGGCCGCAGGGTACCTGGCCGGGACAACCCCGAAAACCACCCTTTCGAGCTACATCCCTCGGGGCCGGCCGGTCGGGTGACTCCGATACCATGCCCCCCGCAATGGCCTACGAATCTGCGAGCGAACCGACCGGAGGCCGACTCCGGCTCCCAGCGACCGACCAGATGTCCCAGCCACCCGGCTGGATAGCCGATTCGGTTTTCTACCAGGTGTTCCCTGATAGGTTCGCCCGCTCAGGTGCGGCCGCCGAGCTCCCACACCTGCAACCTTGGGACGCCCCGCCCACCCACTTCGGGTTCAAGGGAGGCGATCTGATCGGAGTCGCCGAACGGCTCGACTGGATCGAGCAGTTGGGTTGCAACGCCCTGTACCTGAACCCGATCTTCCAGTCTGCCTCCAACCACCGCTACCACACCCACGACTACTACCGGGTGGACCCGCTGCTCGGCGGCGACGCGGCATTCGACCGCCTGCTGTCCGAGTGCCGGCGGCGAGGTGTCCGGGTCGTCCTCGACGGGGTCTTCAACCATGTGGGACGCGGGTTCTACCACTTCAACCACATCTTGGAGATGGGTGCGGAGAGCCCGTTCATCGACTGGTTCCACATCCACGGCTTCCCTCTCCGCGCCTACGACCAGCGGGAGGGCCCGGCCCGTTACGAAGCCTGGTGGGGTATGCCTGCACTGCCCAAGCTGAACACGCAGAACCCCGAAGTTCGCGAGTACCTCATGCAGGTGGGCGAATTCTGGATAGCGCGCGGCGCCAACGGATGGCGCCTCGACGTGCCCCAGGAGATCGCGACCGAAGGATTCTGGGAGGAGTTCCGGCAGCGGGTCCGGTCCCGTAATCCCGAGGCCTACCTAGTGGGTGAGATATGGGATGACGCCAACTGGTGGACGGCCTCGGGGGAGCGTTTCGACGGGACGATGAACTACCTGCTCTGCGGCCACAACGTGTCGTTCGCCGGCCGTGACCGGATCGACCGGGAACAGGCGGCGCGCCTGCAGTATCGGGTCGAGGAACTCGATGCCGCCGGCTATGCCACCGCGGTGCAGGGACTGATCGACATGTACCCCCCGCACGTTCTGCGATCCCACCTGAACCTTCTGGGTTCCCATGACACCGCCCGGATCCTCACAGTGATGGGAGGGGACGTAGCCGCGGTGCGGTTGGCGGCCCTGCTGACCTTCACCTTCCCCGGGGCACCCTGCATCTACTACGGCGACGAGATCGGCATGCTCGGCGGACCGGATCCCCACTGCCGCGGTGCCTTCCCATGGGAGCGGCGCAGCACCTGGAACGAGGACGTTCTCGCAGCCTTCTCCTCACTGGCTCAACTGCGACGGAGGAGCCCGGCCCTGCGAAGAGGCAGCTACGAGGTCATGCATGCTCCCCCAGGACAGCACCTCTACGTGTTCCTGCGAGTGCACAGGTCCGAGCGACTCCTGATCGGCGTCAACGCCGGCAACCAGCCTGCCCAGGCAGATCTGGGCCTCGCGGCTACCGGCCTACCTAAGCGGCGGCTGTGGGGTATCGGTGAGGCGACCGCCGATGCCGAGACGCTTCGCATCCGTATCCCTGCTCGTGAGGGGGTTGTCTGGCAGGTCGGCTGATCAAGGCCCGGCGCGCCCCGGCTACTTGTCGAAGACGGAGTCGGCCAGGATCATCGAAATGTCCCTGACCGCCACCGACTCGTCCTCACCCAGCTCCCGGATGCCGTCGTCGAGCATGACAAAGCAGAAGGGGCAGGCCACTGCCACCTCCTCGGCGCCGGTGGCCACGGCTTCCTCGGCACGATCGATGTTGACCTTCTTGCCGACGTGCTCCTCCATCCACATCTGGGAGCCGCCCGCGCCGCAGCAGAACGAACGCGTACCTGAACGTCCCATTTCGACCACTTCGATCCCGCCGATCGACGCCACTACCCCCCGAGGGGCCATGTACACGCCGTTGTGACGACCGAGGTAACACGAGTCGTGGTAGGTGACCTTCCGCCCTGATCCGTCCTTCGGCTCGATCAGGCCCATCTCCACCAGTTCGGACAGAAGTTGGCTGTGATGGATGACCTCGTACTCGCCGCCGAACTGTGGGTACTCGTTCTTCAGGGTGTTGAAGCAGTGGGGACACTGGGTGATCACCTTCTTCACCCCTAGCTCCCCCAAGGTCTCGATGTTCTGTAGGGCGAGCATCTGGAAGACGAACTCGTTCCCGGAACGGCGCGCCGGATCGCCGGTGCACAGCTCTGCCGGACCGAGGATGGCGAAGTCCACCCCGGCCTCGTGCATGAGCCGGGCGGTCGCCACCGTCACCTTCTGGTTCCGATCGTCGAAGGAGCCCGCGCAACCGACCCAGTACAGGTACTCGGCCGTCTGCACATCCTGACCGAGAATGGGAACGTCGAAATCCAACCGGGCTGTCCAGGCGGCGCGCTCGCCCTGCCCCATTCCGTACGGGTTGGAGGAGTTCTCCATCGACAAGTAGGCCTTACCCAACTCGCTCGGGAAGTCCGCCTCCATGAGGGCCAGGTAGCGGCGCATGTCGAGGATCTTGTCGAGTATCTCGATGTCGACCGGACAAATCTCGTCACACGCCTTGCAGGAAGTGCAGGCCCACAACTCCTCGGGGGTGATCCTCTCGAACACACTCTCCGCAGAGACGGTGATCGCCTGGTCGAGCGTGACCGGTGTGGTGACCACCGGATCGGCGGTGCGTGCGGCCACCTCCCCGAGCTTGAGAACGATCTCGCGGGGATCGAGGGGCTTCCCGGTGACGTTTGCAGGACACACCGACGTACACCGACCGCACACCGTGCAGGCGTCGGTGTCCAGGAGTTGCTTCCACGTGAAGTCTCCCACCATCGCCGCGCCGACCGTCTCGATGTCCTCCACCTCCATCAGGTTCGGCATCTCCCGCATCGCTCCTGGTGGGCGCTCCCGGGGACTGAGGAACATGTTCACCGGGGACGTGACCATGTGCCGGAGCTTGGTAGTCGGCAACATCACCAGGAAGGCGAGGAAGGAGACGACGTGGAGTGTCCAAATGACTTGATGGATGCCCGCAGCGGATCCGGCCGGAACCAGGTAGGAGAGCGGGTAGCCGACGAAGGACCAGACCTCATGGGCCGGCCGGCCCTCCACGGCGATCCTCGCCGCTTCCGTTGCGACCCCGGTCAGCCCGATGAGGGCTAGCGTGACGAGGATCCACAGGTCCTCGGGCCGGGTCTTCGAACGTAACCGCCACGGTGCCTGCGCGTATCTGCGGGCAGCGGCCCACGCCAGACCGCCCAGGAACACCAGCGCCGCCCCGTCCAGCACGAACGAGTAGGCGCGGTAGACGTTGTCCTGCAGGAACTTGAAGCCGGCGGGCAACAGGTGGTCGATCTCCAGCGTCACCGTTCCCAGGAACAGGACCAGGAAGCCGTAGTAGACCATCGAGTGCATGAGCCCGGCCCACCGGTCCCGCATGAGGGTTTGCATCCGCAGCCCCACCCCCATTGCCTCCAACCGTTCTCTCCACTGTCCCGTCCGCCGGTCCGGGCTGCCCCGCTGCCAGTTCCTCGCCCTGAGCGAGAAGAGATAGAACGTCAGGAAGAGGAAGCCGGCCACAGCCACGTAGAACAAAGCCTCGAGCGCGGTCGGGATATTCACGAAGACCTCGCGGGAGACGGGACTCTCAGCGTGGCCGGGGAACTGGCCGATGAACCAACTCGCCAGCGTGCCGACGGCTACCAGCAGACCCAACCACACCAGGATCTCGGCGGCGGTGAACTTCCGGCGCATCCGGCTCCCTCCTCGAGCGACGGCCTTCCGGAGTGTAGAGCGTGGGCAGTGGGCAGTGGGCAGTGGGCAGTGGGCAGTGGGCAGTGGGCAGTGGGC
>JAPPFW010000068.1 GCA_028821575.1 bacterium
CGTCGACGCAGTCTCCGTCCAGGTCCCCCGGTTGGGCGACCTGGTACTTCTCGACTCGGTACTTGGTCGGGCTCAGCGCAGCCAGGTTGTCCTTGAGCGTCGTCGTGCCCGCCTCACCGCGGGTCACCGACACCGGAACATACTGACGAGGGTTGTCCCGGTTCGGGCGTTCCACATACAGCACGAAATAGTCCGCCCCAGTCGAACTGACCACGACCGGAACCTCACTAACCGCGACAACGACCGGCGTCGGCGCTACCCAGCCGGCCTCACAAGGCCCCGGCGGCGGATCGCCGCTGCCCGCCTCAACACCGGGTACACTCAGCACCGCCGAGACCATCAGAAAAACAACCAACACCAGCAACAGCCGAAGCGCCAGAGCCCACCTCAACAGCACCCCCCCCGGGCTCAGGATCGGCCCTGCTGGCGAATCACCAATCTTCATGTCAGCTGGAGGTTGATGGTCGTCTCGGACACAGGAACGACATTAAAGCACGAATCTGCCGATAGAGGTGAATCCAGCTGAACCCGCGAGTTGCCCGCCCGCGCCTGACATGCCTACCCGCGCCGCGCTCGCAGCCCCCTCAAGCGGCGCTGAACGGCGGTTCCCGGCTCCAGCCCGCCCCCGGCGTCGCCCGCCGACGCTGCAACATCATCCTGGCCATGCTCAAGACCGCAACCCCCTACCAGACCCGCCAACCCGAGAAACTGCCCGACGCGGCTTGACAACAAGACGGGGACACCCCCCGTACAGATCCGTACGTGCCCGCCTAAGGCATACGGCTCCAACGTCGAGTGCATAACGGCAAAGCGCGCCGCGGGCCTCGGTGGCGGTCGCCTCAACGCCCCCTTCTCGGAGTGGGGCCGGACCTTCGCCGCCCCCTGGCTCGCCGCCGTCGTCGTCGACCGGTTCACCTTCCGCGACCACATCATCGAGACCGGCAGCGACTCCTACCGCCTGCGCGTCACGAGGGGAGGTACTGCTATGACCTGATCACGACCGCGGGGTGGAGCCAGAACCCATCATCACAGTTAGGCGGATGATGCGGCCGGTCCGGGCCCGGCGGGAGCCGCACGCACCTGTGATCGGGCCTGCCGGGGCGTCCTGTCCCCTGGAAGCGGTCCGGGGCGCGCCGCCTGATCGGAGCACCGGACTTGTTTCATCGTTGCCCGTGGCACTGCGGTGAGAAGCCGCGGGCTCGCCGCTCAGTAGAGCCGCTCGCGGTTCGCCTCGTCCTCGGACGCGTCGATCTCGGCGGCGTTCGCACCCCTGATCTGGTCGGCCAGCACCTGCCCATTATCGGAGTCAGGGCTCTAGGGGTGGAGGACCCACCCACCGTCGGGTTAGCTCGATCCGCCACAGCTGGCTGAGCGATCGCATCCACCAGCATCTGCCAACAGGCCCGCGAAACATATGGAGCACCGAGGGTGCACGCTGAGTCGACGTCAGGATATGGAATCAGGTTCGGGCACAACTCGGAGAAGGAAACTCATCAGACGAGCCGGCCTAGCTGGTCTCAGCAGCAGCCGGAGGCCCCCGACGACGGCGAACCACACCGGTGGATACCCCAGCGGAACCTAGGGAACCTCAACCTCGCCCACACTACAACACCCGAGTACACGAAAAGTGATAACCACAATACCAACCTAGCTATCTACCAGGTAGAATACAACAATCTAGGCGGAGTGGGTGGCCGCCAGCAGCCACCCTCCCACCCACGGGACCGGCCTCACCACAACCCGGCTATCGCCGGGCTGCGGCGCTTGGCGCTCCCATCCGTACGTCCAGTTCTCGAACCGCACGGGGTAGTAGTGGTTCACCACCTCCAGGACGAAGTCGCCGGCCTCCAGGGCGGCTTCCTCCGACAGATAGCGGGCGCCGCCAACAAGCGGTGGGGCGGTGGGGCGACGCAACTCCATCTCCCATCCCCAGGAGACATCAGCCGGGACCACGACAAGGTAAGGCTCGTCCTCGCCCGCCACACCCACCGCCAGCCCCCGGGGCTCGGCGTAGTCGGCCCAGACCTCCCGCAAGCTCCGATCGGCTTCGGCGTGGAGCGGAAGGCCACAGTATGCCTCTCGGTGCAGCGCATACACCGCATCGAGGGTATCGACACCGGCAGCGTCGAAAAGATAAGGTAGGTCGGCCTGGTCGGCCTCGCGGCCCGCGAACACCTTCATCGCCAACACATAGCGGGGACCAGCCACCGACACCTTAAGGTTCCGGCCTGCATACACAACGAAAGGATCGTCAGGTTCCAAACCAGGCGGACGGGCCGTCAGAGGCCCGTCGTTCAGCCAGAACGGACTCAGCCCCGAATAGGGAGCAGCGGCCGCCGCCACTGCGTCCTTCACAGGCGCGGGCATCGGCGTAACCAAATCCACGTCGTAGGTGACCCTGCCCGGATGCCACCGCAAGAGCACCGCAGTCCCGCCGACAGCCAGCAGATCGACAGGCCTGGGAGCGGCAGCGAGGAGGTTGTCCACCGCTTCGAACAGGCCCTACAGCAGGTCCGGGGTCAAAGCGACCCCCCTGCCCGGTGTCACCTCAGGCCCAGGGCAGCCACCAACTCGGGCGTGCCCTTGTCGAGCGTCCGCGGATGGAACCACACCCGGTGATACACGCAGGCAGCGGGCGAACGGCGACGGACCAGCTGTCCGTATTCGCCGTCGAACCTCCAACCGAATAGCGACACGTCTGCAGGTGCCCGATGCTGCAGCACCCAATCCGGCAGTAGCACACCAGCCCGATCCGCTAGAGCGTGGACCACCACCGCGATCGCCGGGAGCAGAACCGGGTCGTCACCCTCATACACAGGGGCCTCAGCAATCAGCGCCGCCCGGTCTTCTGAGCGGTTCCAGTCCGCGATGAACTGCAGCACCGGGCCACGATACGGTCCCCGGGGGTCGGGTACCGTCATAAGCTCCGGCAGCATCGCAGCGGTCAACGTACCCAGCCGCCACAACTGGAACGGGTCGATACCTTCGGCCGGAGGCGGCCCCAGCAGATCATCGATCGTCGGCATGGCCACCTCCTCAAGCACAGACCGAACCCCTGAACGTTCCTGGGTAGCGTAGCCAACACAGCATGAACTGTGGTGAACACACGCCGACGGATACCCACCACGATCGCCGTCACCTAGCCGGCCCACGCTGCCCACAGTTCGAGCGGGTTTGTGCGCCTCGACAGCCGCTACCAGCCTCCGGTGGTTCTCCACAACCCGTCGGAGATGCTCCCATGGATCAGACCCAGCCGCCCCTCCCGCGCCAAGAGACGCTGTATGAGACCGGGTAAGGCTCAGGCGGCGTGACCTCCTCGTCTTTCTGTCTCTACGCTTGGCCACCATGTCGGTTGCCTCCTCAACACCCCGCCCCCATGACCCGCGCCGTGGCACACAAGGGCCGATCAGGTGGGGAACATAACCACAGGACCGCGGACCGGCGCGTACTCCCACGCGTACTCCGGGCTCTGACCAGGGGTTTTGGCCCCGTACGGCCCTGGTGGCGGACGACCGGTCAGGACCGGGACAGGAACCCTTCACCAGCATCGCCCGCCACCCGCGGAACCCCAACCAACAGGCCCCTTGCGACCCGCCCCCGCGCCCGCCCGCAAACCGCAACGACCGCTACCTGAGAGACGGCGGAACCCCTCCCAGTGGTCGGGAACACGCCTACCCCCCGTGTGACACAGACCCGCTCCCCGGCGGTCACAGCCCACCCAGACGGGATGTCGGGCGGAAGCGAGTCTCCCGGAACCGCTCCGAGAACCCTGGACGATGGCGATCGTCCTGGGTGGCCTGTTGGTCGTGTCCATGGGGTGGATAGAAGCTTCGATGGTTTCGAATCCAGTAGGCGCTGAGCTGAGCGGGGTTGTACGGGCGGGGAGGGCCGGTGGGTGAGGAACGAGGTAGGTGACGGGTGTCGGCCATGTGGGGTTGTGTGCCCAGGATGCAGTGGGGGGGGCCTGAGGTGGACGGTGGGGTGGTGACGGGTGTTAACGCGGGTGTTTACGGATGTACTCGCGGGCAGGTGTGGGAGTCTGTTCAATCTGGGTTGAGGCGGGGGGTACGTTTGCATTAGAAATGCGGTACCGCGGTACCCCCTCTGGGGTACTGCAGTACCCCCACGCCGTGTACGAGAGTGACCCACCACCGAAAGGACCCGACGGTGGTCTCCCTCGGGGCCTGCAACGGTTCCCCCTGGGCATCGGTATTCGCCACGGCCCGGACTGAGCCCAACCCCACGAAGTTGCGCAGCCTCGCGTTGTGCGGGCCGGGCTGATGGCGCACCTTGAGGAACAGCCCGCGGCCGGGCTAGCTTCCATCGTGGTCAGGTGGCATTACCGTGATGTCCCACCGCAGATTCTCTTCGCCTTCGACCTCGAAACGCATCACACCGGGAACCAGACCGAAGTCGGAGTCTTCCGACCCGTGTCCTATGTTCAGCGTGAGTTCCCACTGGCCGTCGCCGACTCTTTCGTTGACGAGCAACGCTCTTGTACCTGCTTGGTCGACAAGGTAGAGACGGAAAGGGGCAGGGCCTGGCTTGTAGTTGTTGCCGACTGCGACGTCTATGTGCCACTCGCCGTAGACGAAGACCATATCGAATGGGACAGTCCCCGGTCCCTGACCCGCCAACCCGGTTGTACCACCATAGGGGTCGTCTATTAGGTGCTGTTCGTCGCCGGTTGCGTCCGGTTCGTCGCCGTAGTCGCTCGGTAGCCAGTCCTCGGTAACGAACTGGCACTGGTCCGCTACTTTATGCAAGGCATCATCGTCGCCACCGAGATCGTAGGTAGCCCGGTATGGGAAGATCAGCTCCGATTCCCAGGTGGGTTCGCCTACCCAGCGCGATTCTTCCCCAGTGGCCGACGCCCAGCCCGGGCCTGGCTCTATGTCCACTTCGACAACGAGCTGGTCAGCACCTGTGAGCCCTGCGAATATCCAATAGGTGAGTTCGGGCGACCCTCTATGTTCGACAGGACCCACCCGACGGTCGGTCACGAACGCCCACCGGTAGCGGATCGAGAACCCTACTTCCTCGTAGAGGGCTGCCGGCTCGTTGAACTCGAAGTCGAGGACAGCCGGGTAATCGTCGTCGGGATCGCACCACGCTTCGAGTGTGGCCCACCCAGGAGGGTTGCCCTGGGCGTTGAGCACAGCCCGCACGTACCCGTGTTCGCTTCTGTCAACCCACCCAGCCGTTGACAGATCAGACATGTCCTGTGGCGAAAGGTAGATGACCTCAGGCACGCGATCGTCGCGGACGAGACCGACCGTGACAATGACAACAGCGGCAAGAAGACCGACCGCGAGGCCGATAGTGAACGCGTAACCAGCCAAGTCAGGGAGTCGCATCAAACCGGCACCCACCGAACCGGTCGGACCCCGCTGGGTAGCCGCTCACCGCCAGTTGCCGACCGCGGACTGCTGTCGCTGCAGCAGACGGCAGCGTCACTGGTGGACCACACCCCGAAACCGTAGGGATCCTCCCACCTAGGCGGGAACCGCCAGCAGCGGCCCCCAGCGCCGGTAGCGCCGTCCCCGAACATGTCCTACCACAACAGACAGCCACCACCCACCCCGTCATGGTGCCCCCGCCAGGCAAGCAGTGTCATGAACCGGCCCGCATGAGCCAACGGTTCGCGTTCAAGGGTTGGGAGTGCGCTCTGCCCGCAACACTCGCGTCTGCTCTGATAGTCCGGCAGTCACCTTACCGAGAGCTCGGGTAGCTGTCATTGTCCGTTTCTGCGAACGGTTTGGGCGGGTAGTCCCATCCTCCGAGGGCGTGATCCCGGTCATGGGCGGCCGGTGACGTGGACGATGCCTGTGTCGGGTGTGACCGCTATGACGATGAGGGCGACGACCACAACTAGGAGAACAGTACCGACGATCTTGGGCTAGGTGCTTCATCCGGTTTCTTCTTCCGGGTGTGGGTCGAGCTTCCCGCAACGGTCGAGGACTGCTTTCAGTGCTTCCCGGTTGACGGTCAGGTCGAACACTACCCGGTGGAGGTACACGGCGGGTGGATGTTCCCACTCCGTTTCGCCTTCCCACCGGCTGCCTTCGTCCGAGTATTCCCGGCCAGTGTCCGGGTGGGGGCTCCGGTCGGCGTCCGCTTCGTAGATCAGTGTCTCAGCGGTGAGGAGCGCATCGACCTGTTCGGTCGTGATATCCCTGCTGTGGGTTCCTGACAGGCCGTGTTCGGTGCCGGTGAAGAACGTCCACCGTTCCGAGAGGGAGTAGCCGACGTTTTCGTCGGGGAACGGTTCGTACCGGAAACTCATCGAGGTCCGGTGGTCGGGTTTGGCGGGGAAACAGCCAATGACCAGGATGGAGTCTTGGCTGTTGGAGAATAAGGCAGCGTCGGCTCTGCGATCGTCGGACCGGTCGAACCATCCTACCGGTGGCGCGTCCGGCTCGTCGGGTCGTGCTTCGGGCACTCGAAGCTGGTCTGGGGTAGCGGTTTCGTTTTCGGGTGGAGCCCAGATGACGTAGCCGATACCGACACCGACAGCGACAAGGACCAGAACAAGGACGGTCAGCTGAAGGCGTGTCCCCGGGATGGCGAGGTGTAGTCTCGTCACGGGTGAACTCCGTGTGGGTTGGTATCCCCCGATTAGTGATTGACGATATACCGTTTGATAGAGGCTGCGCGATTTCGTGGGATTTGGGCGTTCTGGCGCCGGTATGGGGTCATGATGCTCCTAGTGGGGGTCCACTGAACCGCCCCGGGTTTACCGGAGATTTTCAATGATCGTCAACACCACGTCGGCTTGTCTCAGAATTCTCATGTGCAGGTCCGCCTCGGTGGTTCGTAGAGTTCCCGATACTGGGTTGCCGGTACCGCCGCGCGATGTCCGCTGTCCGCCGGGTGTCTGTCTCATCTGATCCTCCCCTCTCTAGGCGGTTGTCGACGGCCTCGGGTCACTTTTCGCTTGCTGCCGGGCCGCCAACTGGGTGCGGAACCTATTCGGGGAGCGCGTACGGGCGCGTACTCCTGCGCGTACTGGTATCGCGTACTCCGGGCGCTGGCCTGGGCATTTGAGCAGCAGGCGCCCACCCCGGCGAGATACCCGTCTCTGGGTCAAACCTGCTACGCAGCGGCCCAGGGTTGCTGGTGATGTGAACCCGATGGCGGTGGCCGCCCTACGCCCCCCGGGGTGCCTTAAGAAGGACAGATAGCCCAGGCCTGGCAGGCGGGGAGCTGGCGGTCGAGGATGGCAGGCACACGATCGCGTCCCAGACAGCAACCCAGTTCAGTCCGACCAATCGGGATGGCAGACACCGAGATTTTACCACAGTATGGGGGGTGTGTACTGCGGTATCCAGGGGGTGTTTACCTGTGTCCGCATTTTAATGCAAACGTACCTCCGCCTCAACCCAGATTGAAACACCCTCTCCCGCCCACCCGCGAATACACCCGTAAACACCCGCGTTAACACCTGTCACCACCCCCACCGTTCACCCCAGAACCCCCCACAACCCGACATGGCCACAGGCCCCTGATCGCCATCAACCCGTTTCGCCTTCCTCGTTCCTCACCTACCGGTCCCCCCGGCCGAAGAAGTCCCGCTCAGCGTTACCGCGTCGACACCACCAGCAATCGTCAACCCCCCTGCACACGAGCAACAGACACCCAGGACGACCACGCTCGTTCAGGTTCCCCTGACGTTGACACCCTGACCCGTTAGGATGAGATGCCCTCCACCTGCGTGCTGTGACCGGCCGGGTACGGGTCGGTGTCATGGGGGTTGGGCGTGTTCCAGTGGCTGGGAGCGGGTCACGGGTCCCCCCGCCGGGTCTCGGGTACCGGTCGTTGCGGTTCGCGGGCGGGCGGGTCGCGAAGGGACCTGTTGGTTGGGTTCTACGGTGCGGCGGGTCATGCTGGTGAAGGGGTGCCGTTCCGGTCCTACGTTGGATCGTCCGCCGCCAGGGCCTTACGGGGCAAAACCCCTGCTCGGAGCCCGGAGTACGCGTGGGAGTACGCGCCGCAGTACGCGCCGGTACGCGGTCCTGTGGTTACGTTCCCCCATCTGATCGGCTCTTGTGTACGACGGCGGGGCCGATGAGTGGCGGGGTGTTGGGGAGGCAACCGAAACAAATGGCCAAGCGCAGAAGACGGAAGGGGCGACGTCGGCGCCCGAGCCGTACCCGGTCCCATCGAGCGTCTCATACCGGCAGCCGCGCGTTGGGCCAGCGGCGGGCGGCTCAGCCTGATCCGTGGGAGCATCTCCACCAGTTTGCGGAGAACCACCAGAAGCTCTTAGCGGCGGTCGAGGCGCACAAACCCGCTCGCTGGTCCTGCGGCTGAGCGAGCGGTCGGTGGTGGCTGCTCGGCTAGGTCCGGGTACTGGACCGCAACAGCACCGAAGTAGCGAGGTTGTCCGGCTCGGCGGCCCGGGAATGGCAGCGACCGCAGCTTGCGTCGGTTGACGAGGCCCGCGTTCTAGCTGTGGTGTCCCGGCGGGCGCGAGATTGCAGGCCCGAATTCCGGGAGCATGTCGTCGTGCCGTCCTGGGAGGTCCCGATCCTCGAAGTGCGCCATCGTCGGGATGCACCTGTCAGCATGTCTAGTGCCGGAGCCCGGTCCTGCGGTGGTCGACAGGGGATTCGGGGCAGGTCAGGGTCGCCTCCACCGGCCCCTGGCTCGGAGGGTCAGCCCCAGAGTCCCGCGATGGGAACCGCTTCGATCCTTTCGCCTAGGCGGTAGCGGTGGGGACCGGTGTGGAACACGACGCCGCCGGCGAACCTTTCCGGTGGGAGACGTTCACGTAACCAGGCGATGTGGCGGGCGTCGCGGGGGGTGGGGGCGCTCGACGTTTTTACTTCGAAGGCCGCGACGCGCCGCCCGAACTCGACGATCAGGTCGATCTCGTGCTCTCCGCCTTGGGTCCGAAGGTGACACAAGTGGACCCGGCGGCTCGATGCCTCGACCTCCGTGCGTAGCTGCGCCGTGACGTAGGTCTCGACTATCCGTCCGCGAGCGTCGGTGTCGCGCCTCAGCGCTTCCCGGTCGACGCCCATCAGCCACGCCGCGAGTCCGGAGTCGGTCAGGCAACGCTTGGGCATCGACGTGAGACGCTTCAGCCGGTTGGACCGCCAGGCCGGAATGTCGGATACCAGGCGCAGGACGGTCAGGATCTCGTGGTAGCTCGACGCGGTTCGACGATTCAGGCCCGCAGCTTGAGCCAATGCGGTGTCAGGGACCACACCCGCGGTGTGCAACGCACACACGGTAAGGTACCGGCGCAGCGTTTCGGGGCTTCGCCTCCTGCCGTTGCCCGTGTAGTACTCGCCCAGGTCGCGGCTCGCGGTTACGCCGACGTAGGTGCGCATCCATTCCTCCCGGGCTCCGGCTCCCGACGCCACGATCGCGCCCGGAAAGCCGCCTTCCAGGGCGATGTCCAGGTAGCCCATTATGTCAGGAGGATCTGACGGCAAGGCGAAACGAGCCGGAGTGTCCCACCGGTCCAAGAGCGGGGGAGCGGAGGCGTCTCCGAAGCGTTCGCGTCCGGTCAGCGGCCACAGCCTGGTATTGAGGACACGCCCCGTCAGGGGCCATTGGCCGGTGTGGAGGTCGTTGCGGGCCGACCCCGTGATGATGTACCGGCCGGGCGGCCTCAGGTTCGCATCGACGGCCCGCTTGACGGCCAATAGAACATCGGGGGCGTGCTGCCATTCGTCGATCAACAGCGGAAACGGGCCTTCGGCGATCGCCACGTCCGGATCATCCAGCACCAAGCCCCGCTCGGCCGGGCGGTCGAGGCGCAACGCGGCACGCGCGTACCTGAGCGCGGTAGTCGTCTTACCCACCGCCCGCGGTCCCGTGATGAACTCCGCCGGCCAAGCCCCCAGGTGATGGGTCAGGGTGCCATCTGCAATACGAACGATGTAGGCGTCGATCTCAGTTCCCCTCAGTCCCCGACGCTGACCCTACCTTTAGTATACATATTCTCGGGACAGTTTATACACAAGCTGTCAGCTGGTTGATACCTGATTTCACAGAACCGCCGATGCGCCGCCTTCGCCCCGTCAGCGACGAACGTAGGCAGACATGACTCCAGGCTCAGCGAAGCCCACCAGAAGTTTCTGGATCGGCTCTCCGACGCTCATCCCGGCTCCGTACCGTGTGGGACGCTCTTCAAGAGCCCTCTACCGCCTCTACCAAGGCCGACGACCTTGCTGCCGCCAACCCAGCGTTTGAACGACTCACCGAGTCTCTACACCACAGATCAGATCAGATCAGACACCGCGAATACCACAAGATCGTCGGCACCATCGTTGCGTGGGGGAGAATAGGTCCTGGCGTACCACCACGGCAGACGAGAATCCAACAGACCCCCTCGAAGGGGCTATCAACAACCTGCTCCAAGGTCTCACCACGAGCAACTCACGGCTTCACCAGGTGGAAAGTGGACTCGTGTAACATTCATACTGATGCCAGAACATCCAAGTCCCACGGAGTCGCGGAGCCTCCACACGGTGCCGGTTCGGAGGGTGTGGGCGCATGAGGAGTACGAGTTCACGCCTTGGCTGGCCGAGAACCTGCATCTGCTGGGTGAGACACTCGACTTGAATCTGGAGTTGGTCGGGCGCGAGCAGCCGGTCGGTCCGTACTCCTTGGACATCCTGGCCAAAGAAACCAAAACCGGCGTGTTCGTCGCGATCGAGAACCAACTGGAATGGGCTGACACCCATCATCTAGGCCAGCTGCTCACCTACACCGCCGGTCGTGACACACGCATCGGCATATGGGTCGCGACCGAGTTCGGCCACGAACACGCCCAAGCCCTGCACTGGCTCAACCAGTGGACCGCACCGCAGGTCGGTTTCTACGCGGTCAAGGTCGAAGCGGTTCGCCCCAGCGTAGACTCTGAACCCGAGGCGAGGTTCCACAAAGTGGTGTGGCCCAGCGGATGGGACAAAAAGGCCACCCCGGAACCCGGCACACTGCCTGGTGTGGAATACGAGACGTTCTTCCGCCCCCTAGTCACCGAACTTATGAGAACGGGGTTTTCTGATCGGCAACCGTTCCGCCGTTTCGGTGCCTCGGATCGGTCCTTCCACTCCCGCATGAACCCGGGCATCCAATACTCGGCCTCCCTAGAGGGAGTCCACGACGCCTGGGTGACGCTGCGTATCCAAACCGAGAACACAACCCTGACCCAACAAATCTTCGACGCTCTGAACACCGAACGCGAACATATCGAGAAAGCCTACGATGCGGACCCGGAACCCGAGTGGTACTGGAACGGGAAGAACCGGTATGGCTGGTGCAGCATAAGCATCAGAACCCAAGGATCCGTACACGACCCACAAGCCAGGCTGGAAGAAACCAGGCAATGGATGCTCAACCACCTGCCCAAATTCAAAGACTTCTTCGACCCACGAGTCAACAAAATCCTCCAACAACTAGATGGTTAGTTCCAAGGGCTGCGGGAGTGGAAATCCACCGTCTCGGGGCTTGAGGGGTCCAAGATCCGGGGTGAACAAACTTCCCCGATCTCAAGGGACCTGGTATGAACCCGGACCTGGACACCCTCGCGGCCAGACTATACGTCACGGTCGACGACCTGTTGAAGCGATATCCGCACTGGGCGCCCCGGCGGCCCGTGGTGGGAATCGCTCCCCAACTGTCCGATGCGGAGTTGGTCACCCTGGCGGTGATCCAGGTGCTGTTCCGGTTTGATACCGAGGCCCGTTTCCTGCGCTACCCCCATGCTCATCTGAGGTCTTGGTTCCCTTATCTGCCTACTCGGTCGGCATATAACAAGCGGCTACGCCGCAGCGCGTCGGGCCCTTGGGGCATGTAATAGGGTGGCTGGCGAGAAACTCGCCGTCGTGGTTCGACGATGTTTGGTTGGTGGAATCAACTCCGGTCGAGTGCGGCCGCGGTACTGGGGCAGGTCGCGGACATGGAGTATCAGAGAGGCACCATCCCCGACTTCTCGTTCAACCACCTGAATCGCCACTACGAACCGGCGATCCGGCTCGCTCAACTGATCCTCCGTTCAACCTCCATCAAGTTCAGCCGCCGGCGGCGTTCGGTCCGCGTCCCTCCTGGTGGATATGACCAAGGTGTTCGAGGACTTCATGGTCACGGCCCTTCGCGAAGCGCTCCATGTGACAGAGCGAGACTTCCCGCGAGGTGCATCGGGACGCCGGATGTGGCTCGCCGGCGACAGGATACGACTGCAGCCGGACCTCTCATGGTGGGAGGGAAACCGCTGCGTCTTCGTCGGTGATCTCAAATACAAGAAGACGTACCACGGTGTCCCGAACGCCAACCTGTACCAGTTGCTCGCCTACACGATCGCGGTCGACCTTCCCAGCGGACTAATGATCTACGCCCAAGGCGAAGAGAACCCGACCAGCTACACGATCAAGCATATCGGCAAGCGGCTGGAGAGCGTGGCTGTGGATTTCTCGGACTCACCGGAGCAGACTCTCGCTGAGGTCTCCAGAGTCGCCGACACGATCCGCTCTATGCGCATCCGCGCCTCGCGTAATCACGCTGCTTGATGAAGTGAGCCGGTGCGGCGGAGGATCGAACGTGGTGACTGCTATTTGCGGGAGAAGTGGTGTAGGTGGTGACTGAGCGGGCGGTTGCCGAGGGGCGGATCGCCTGGGCCAGGAGGCGGATGCCGGTGCTGAGGAAGGCTCTGGCAGAACTGGCACGGCTACGAGTGTTCGACGGGCTGACTGTCGGTTTCCGGCTCCACCTGGAGCCCAAGACGCGGTGCTGATCGAGGGGCTGCCTGCCGGCGGCGCCCGGGTGGTGGCCATGGAGAACGAGGGCACCACCCAGTTCGGTACTGCCGAGGCTCTGGCCGATCAGGGTTGTACGGTGCTCGACCGTCCCGGTGACGGTAAGAGCGCGGTCCGGGCTCATCTCAGCGGATTGCCTCGGCCGGCCCCGATCTGGTGCTGGACAACGGCGCCGAGTTGATCGAGGCATTCATACGCGCCTGCCGGCCGCCCAGGGGGGCTACCGAATAGACCACTTCGGGGGCCTTCCGCCTGCGGGAGGGTTTGACCAGGGCCGTGGGGTTCCCGGTCATCGTGATCAACGACAGCCCGCTGAAGGCGATCGTGGAGAACAAGCACGGGGTGTGTCGGTGAGTCTAGCTGGCGGTTGCCTTGAGGGATTGGGTGACCTTGTCTGCGTCTGCGGGTATCAGGTAGAGCTTGGTCATCCCGGGGTGGTCGTCGTCGTTGGCTTGTTCCCATGCATGTACCGTTGCCGACTCCAAGACCCGGACGACCCAGCCGATGGGTACTTCCGTGTCTTGGATTCTGATGGACATGTTGGCACCTATTTGGGTGTTGGGGATTGCGTTGAGTCCTCCTAGGGCTTCCTCGACGGCTGTTTTGCCTTCTGGGGGAATCGTTAGGGTTACCGCTTCCCAGGTTCCTTCTACCTGCTCCCCTCTCAGCAGGCGGCTGGCCACGATGATGCTGTCTGCTACGTCGGTGGTTAGATCGCCTACCACATCGAAGAACATCCCTGTTTTGACCTGCACCCGTACAAGGTGCTCGAGAACCCGTGTGAACCTGACCGCTTCCTCGGCGGCCTCTCCGAACGCGTAGACGCTCTCGGGGCCGAGGGTGGCACCGTTGAAGTCAACGGTGAGATAGTCGCCGGTTGCGAGAGCGGCTAGGAACTTCACGGCAGGTAGGAGGTCGAGCGGGGTGTACACCTCGGGTGGTGTGTAGGCCCAGGTCAGGTCGAAGCGCATGTTGTGGATGTCGAAGGTCGCTCTGGCGGTGAAAGCGCCCGATTTGTCGCGTAGCTGTACCCGACCGCCGTGTGTCCCTGCGGTGACCGCTACCGTCTCCAGCGGCAACCGCGCCAAGATAGTCTGGCCCTGTTCGAGGACCGTAAGAGTCATGCTCACATCGTCGGGTTGGGTCGTGAAACCGAACTCATAGTGAGGATCCAGCCGATTGATCGCCTGCGCGATGTTGTTGATCCGCCAGGCGGCTTCGCCGACAACCCCGTTGCGCAGAGTGGGCGGCTCAGCACCGAGAGCTTCGAAAAGACCAACGAATTCGGATAGCTCGAACCGCTGGCCATGAGCGAAATATCGGACGATATCCGGGTTACGGGCCATCTCGCCATCCAGCCAAGTCTTACCCCGCCAGCAGCAGTCGAAGCCATACCCATCGTTTATCCGGTTGAACCAGTCCAACTCACCTGGCGTATGGTCTATCGGAACGACTAGGCACCACCTAATCGGGTCATCCTGGGCCGCTCTCATAAGCGATCTCTCCACCTGACGCCGTCTGCGAGGGTCCATCCTGCCCGTGACGCCCTTCAACTGGAAGACCACCAAGCCCTCGTCCGTGTACATCTGAAGGTCGCGGCCGCCGTCACCACCGGACCCGTCGATCCGCTGCGCTGACGGGTAACGGCGGCTGATCAGGGTAGCCACCATGTCCTCGAAAGTTCCACGGTCGAGATCTTCCCAGCGAACTCGATTCGGTCTCGTCTCTCCCACTGCCTCTCTCCGTTTCGGTGGGCATGCCCGCACGCCATCAATGCGCTTGATCGGGCGGGAAGTGGCAGCGGGCCGCCGACCCTTCGCGGACTAATACTCGCCGGGAACATAGATTGTCCGAATAATAAGGTGGCCTACAGGTGTTGGTGGTTCCGCGCTGATGACGATCAGTGAAATTCACTCATACTGGAATTGCCCCGTTTGGTGGGGGGTCGCTGC
>JAPPFW010000095.1 GCA_028821575.1 bacterium
ACCCCCAAACCAAGGATTTCAACCCACCCCATCCCATGTTTCCGCGCGGGGCCGAGTATCCGGGATCACTACCGGTCCCTAGCATCCGATGCCGGCACACCGACGCCTTTCAATCCCGGCCGATGCTGGGTGAGCGAACTCGCCTTCGAGCCGATCGTGGCTGTGAGAGCCATGGAGGAAGTGTTGCGACCGGCAATGGAGTCGACAACCCTCCGGGTATTCCTCCGAGCCAAAGTAGTCGCAGCCAACGTTCGATACGACCGCGTGCAGGCCATTCGAGCGATGAATCTCGATGACGGTACGGTTCTGGAGTTCGAGTTCGCATACCTGATCGACGCCAGCGAACTAGGGGATCTCCTACCGCTGTCCGGGGCCGAGTACGTTCTGGGCGCCGAGACGATAGCCGAGACGGGCGAGCCGAGCGCTCAGCCTGAAGAACCCCACCCACACTGCGTCCAGAGTTGCACCTACACGTTCGCCTTGGAACGCAGGCCGGAGCATGAGCGCCACGACATCGCAAGACCCACCAAGTATGAGCACTACAGGGACAACCAGCCATACGACCTCCGGATCGAGGTGCACGGCGGTGAGATCTACGGCGAGGAGTCCGGTTGGTTGCAGTACGCGATGTTCGACACCGTGGACGGCACCAAGGGCGGGCTCTGGCACTACCGCCGCCTCGTGGATGCCGCCCAGTTCTGTGGCCACTACGACAACGACATCACCATGTTCAACTGGCCCGGAATCGACTACCGCGATACGCCCCTGGTCGACAGAACCCCGGAGGAGCTTGCGTTCGCGCTGCAGGATGCCAAGCGTGTGAGCCTGGGGTTCCTCCACTGGCTGCAGACGGAGGTTCCCGATCCGACGGGTCCCGTTGGCTTCACGTATCTCAAGCTGCGCCCTGACGTGATGGGCACGACCGATGGCCTCTCCAAGCACCCGTACATCCGGGAGAGCCGGCGCATCCTGCCTGTGAAGCGCATCGTGGAACAGGACGTCGCCGTGGCGCATCAGGCGGGTCCTCGCTCCCGGCACTGTGAGGACTCCGTAGGTGTCGGTTGGTATCCCATCGACATTCACCAGGCCGGCGAGGGGGACGTAGGTGTAAGTACCCGAACCAAGCCGTTCCAGATACCGATGGGAGCCCTGATACCGGTACGGCTCCGGAATCTCGTGGCAGGGGGCAAGAACATCGGTACTACCCACATCACCAACGGCTGCTACCGGCTGCACCCCGTCGAATGGAATGTCGGAGAGGCCGCCGGGACCTTGGTGAGCTGCGCACTCCGGACAGGAACATCGCCGCGGACCATTCACAGCGACCCGGGTTCGAGACGTGGTGTTCAACGCGCGCTGATCGATGATGGTGTCCCGCTGGCCTGGACGGTCGATGTCCCCTATTCCGACCCGAGTTTCGCAGCGGTACAACGCTTGGTGATGGTAGGCGGATACGGGGCACGTGACGGGACGCTGGAGTTCGGCGCCTCCGATCCCATCGACAGCACGGAACGTAGACATTGGCTCAACGCTATGGGCGGTTCCCACGTACCGGATCCGTGTGGACCAGGAACGGTCACGAGGGCGGCGTTCGCCGCGGCGTTGGCACGGACGGGGAACGCCACCTAGATGGCAAGTCCAAGGTTGTGGCAGTGGTCAGTGATAGTTTGCATCGTTGTACGCGCCTCAGTAGCCATGTCCTGGTTTGCTGCCACCCGGGCCACGCGCAATGGTAGGTTGCCGTAGCCATGGAGTCGAGAGTGCAGCCTGATCCTGTAAGGGCTGCTCGTATTCGCAAAACCACGGCGCATCGCATGCAGCAAAGCAAGCGAGATGTTCCCCACCTCTACCTTGATGTGGATGTTGACATGTCTGCAGTTCAGAATCTTCGAGAGCACCTGCAGACCGGCCTATCGTGGCCGAAACCACCGAGCGCCACAGCGATCATCGTCCATGTGGTCACTCGGTTGCTCGTCGAGAGGCCAGAATTGAACGTGACGTACGCTGACACAGGCCCGACGAGTCGAGATGGTGTGAGTATCGGCGTCGCTATTGACACCTTGGCCGGCTTGGTTGTTCCCGTTCTTCCAGGGGCCGACGATCGCAGCCTCCAGGAGATAGCTGTCTGGCTTCGGGACGCCGCCGAGAGAGCACGTGAGTTCAGCCTCAAATGGGACGACCTGGGCCCGAAGACTCTGGTTGTCTATGATGTAGCTCCACTGGGGATCGATAGGTGCCACGCCATAATCGATCCGCCTGATCCGATGATCCTCGCGGTAGGACGAATTGCAGATCGCGTTTTGGTCGAGAACGGGCGGCCCAAGGTCTCTCCCACAGCCACGCTGTCGCTCTCGCTCGACCATCGAGTGTTGGATGCATCCGCCGGAGCCCGGTTCCTGACGGAACTGCGGGACCGTCTCGAATCCATTGTCGCTCTAGAGTGATCTCCTCGCGCATCTCGCGCATCGGACCGCAACCAGCCTCCGGTCCCCCATCCACAACCCATCCATCGATCAGGGTGGACTCCAAACAATGGCCAGCCGGCTCAAACCCTCTGACCAGGGGATATATTGCAGACTCTGGCTGCTGGTACTGGTGGAGGTGCGGGGAATCGAACCCCGGTCCGTCGATACGTCAGCATCGGCATCTCCGAGCGCAGCCGACGGCGAGCTTTCGGGAGGCCGGACTCCATCGGCGAGCGACCGGCCGCCCTGATCCCGAATCAGTCTCGAGTCTCCGGTCCGGGAATCCCGGAGAGTCCATCCTGCTGAACGACGCCCGGACTAGGAGGGCAGGAACCCCCTAGGCGGACGGGCTGTCTATCTAGGCAGCCAGTGCAAGGTTTGGTCTGGCACTTATGGTTGTTACCGGCTATTTAACGAGGACTCCGGTGACCTCGGCTCGCTTCCGACACCTCAGCTATCGACGTCGAATCCAGTTCACCCCCAATGGGTCTGTCCACGATTCTACAGCAAACGGATGACATCGGACCCGCCGGAGTCATGAATGGAGGCGTGCGGAAGGTCAGCGGGAGCGGTAATCCCTCCGCATCGCCTGTTCCGCTTCCCGCCGCATGTCCCGCGTCCGGATCTTCTGGCGTTTATCGTACCGGCGGGCACCGCGGCCGACCCCCAGCAGAACCTTGGCCCGCCCGTTCTTCCAGTACATCCGGATTGGCACGAGGGCAAGGCCGCGTTCCTGGACCCGCCTCGTGATGCGGGCAATCTCGCCGGCGTGGAGGAGCAGCTTCCGGTCTCGGGTCGGTTCGTGGCCGCCGTCGCGCGCCATCTTGTAGGGAGCTATGTGCATTCCCACCAGCCACACCTCCCCGTCCCTAACCAGCCCGTATGCCTCCTTTAACTGCGCTTGGCCGCCCCGGAGGCTCTTGACCTCCGATCCGGTCAGCACGATCCCCGCCTCGTACTCGTCCTCGAAGACGAAGTCGAACCGGGCTCGCCGGTTCGTGGCTATCGCCGGCGCGCGGCCCTTCGGCCGGCTCATGAGCGGTCAATCCCCACGGCGGGCCTCATCTCGGTAGCCAGAGCATGGGATCCACCGGAGCCCCGACTTCGCGAACCTCGAAGTGGAGGTGGGGCCCGGTGCAGAATCCGGTACATCCGATGTAACCGATCACGTCACCTGCCAGCACCCTCTGGCCCTCCGCGACGGCGATCGAGGACTGGTGCGCATACAGGGAGGAGAGGCCGCCACCGTGGTCTATCACCACGGTACGACCGTATCCGCCCCAGCTCCCGGCCAGTATGACCGTCCCGTTTCCGGCGGCATGGATCGATGCACCGGCAGCCGATCCCAGATCGATTCCGGTGTGCAGCCTTCTATCACCGAATATGGGGTGGATCCGCCACCCGAACGGCGACGTCACCGGTCCGCCGACCGGCCAGGCCAGGGTCCCGGGTCGCCTTCCCTCCCTGACCTGGCGTCTGAGGATCTCCAGCTCGAGTCTCTTAGACTCCGCTTCCAGCGCGTCGATGTGGCCCGACCACTCTTCGATCTCGCGGTCGATCTCGGCCAGAAGCGACTCGAGTCCGGCAATCTGAAGGTCCAACTCCTCGCGGGCGGCGTCGACCGTCGCCTTGTGCTCCTCAGCCTGGACTAGTTGCGCCTCGAACTCCTGCAAGAGGAGGGCTTCCTGTTCCTGTTCGTCCCTCAGACGATCCTGGCGGGTGACCTCCTGGCGTTCCAGTATCTCGAGGGATGACAGCAGCACCTCGGTGTTCTGCAGGAGGCCCCGGTTGTACTCAAGGGTGATCACGCCGGCCTTGAGATCATCGGAGCCGAATAGCACCGTCTCGATACCCGAGGTCGAACTCATGTACAGCTCGACCGCGTGCTCGCGTATCTGTTCGCGGGTGAGCCGCTGGTCGAGCTGGTTGGCAGCAAGCTCGGCGTCCAGCAGGCGGATCCTGCGCAAGAGGCTTCCAACCGCGTCCTCGACCAGCAGCACTGCCCCCTCGGCCTCGATCAGAGCCACCTCCGCGTCGGAAAGCTCGCTCCTGACCTCGATCATCCGGGCTTCCGCCTCCTCCAGCGCCACGACATAGTTGGTGCGCTCCGACTGGGCGGACGTGAGTTCACCGCGCAGATCCCGGATCCGCTGCTCCACACGCTCCAGCTTCCCCTCCTCCTCCTGTGCGTCGACCGCCAAGGGAAGGATCGACGCCGTGAGCATGAGTGCGACCGAGCATCCCACCAGCAGCCGCCGGCGCACCGGTCACACCCTCAGGAACCGTCGCAGACCCAGGCTGCTTCCGACGAACCCCGCTATAGCGCCGAAACAGAGGATCATGACGCCGCGGCTGAACAGGAAATCCGGCTCGACCTGGAAGCGGATCAGTATGTCGGTCGGAATCCTCGCCAGCAGCTGGTGGCTGCCGTAGATGGCCGCCACTGCGAGGGCCCCTCCAAGCAGCCCCACCGTGATCCCCTCCAGGATGAACGGAACCCTGATGAACCAGTTCCCCGCGCCGACCAGCTTCATGATGGCGATCTCCTCCCTCCGGGCGTAGATCGCCATCCGGATGGTGTTGGCGATCAGCACAACGGCAGCCGCCCCCAGGATCGTCACCAGGCCGATGCCGATCGAGTTGAGCACCTGGGTGAGGCTCATGAGCCGCTCGATGCCCTCGCTGAACACCGACAACCTCCTCAGTAGAGGATGTCCCACCAGCCGGAATTGGACCTCCTGGTAGGCCGATACATCCTTGAGTTCGACCCTGATGGATGCCGGCAGGTCGGCGGCCGAAACGGTGGCGGCGAGAGCCGGTTGATCGCTGTACATCTGCTGGAATTCCTGGTATGCGCCGGCCTTGTCCAGGTACCAGGCGCGCTCCACTTCCTCGTAGCCCCGGATCTGTTCGAGGAGGTCGTTGTGAGCCACCGGACCACCCTCATCCTTGAGGAATATGATCAGGTGGTCACCGGCCTGCCATTGCAACGTGTTGACCCGCACCAACTCGTTGAAGACCAGCGCCCCGAAGGCTAGGGCCAGCGAGACGAACACCGCCAGAACCGCTCCGGTGGCGACCAGGACGTTGCGGCGCAGGTTGATGAACGCCTCGCCAAGCAGGTAGAGGATGGTGCTCAAGCTGCGGGCTCCTTCATATCACTGGCGCGTCGCCTGCATGGCGGTGTGCCGTCCGCGCCCAGGGGCGTCCCACCCGAGGCCGTGCGTGCTTCGAGGGGCGGAAGCCAGGGACCGAGGTGGACACATCGGATGGGTGCGCAGGGTGAGCCATTAAGGCTCCAGCGGATCGTTGACCGGTTCGTAACCTGAGGCGGTCTGGTCGCGCACCACCCGGCCGCGGTCGAGTTGCACCACGCGGCGCCGCATCGCGTCGACGATGGCGTGGTCGTGGGTAGCCATCATCACAGTCGTGCCGGTCCGGTTGATCCGGTCGAGAAGGCGCATGATTCCGACCGACGTGGCGGGGTCGAGGTTACCGGTGGGCTCGTCGGCCATCAGAATCGGGGGACGGTTGACGAATGCCCTGGCGATAGAGACCCTTTGCTGCTCGCCACCCGACAGCTGGCGCGGGTATCGGTCGGCCTTGGCGGACAGGCCGACCAACTCCAACACCTGGGGTACCTGGTGACGGACGATGGAGCGCGGGCAGCCGGTCACCTTGAGGGCGAAGGCCACGTTCTCCGCCACCGTCTTGGTGGGTAGCAACTTGAAGTCTTGGAACACCGTCCCGACGCCACGACGGAGGTACGGCACCTTCCACGCGGGCATCTTGGTTATGTCCTTGCCCGCTATCCAGATCTTGCCTCTCGTCACCTTCTCTTCGCGGAGGCACATCCGGATCAGCGTCGACTTCCCCGATCCGGAAGGTCCCACCAGGAAGACGAATTCGCCGCGCCGCACGTCCATCTCCACGTCACGAAGCGCGACGATTCCACCGTCGTAGACCTTTGCAACCTTTTGGAGCCGGATCATGAACGCTCCGATACACGAATTGGCGAGGAATGCGGTGCGCGAAGACTACCAACGCATGTGCGCTAGTCGGAGCCTTTCCCCTCCAGACGCTCCCTCCGCTCCCGGCCGGCTCGCCGCCAGTGCAGGTAGGACTCGGTGAGCCGGCCCAGATCGCCGTCCAGCACGCCTTGGACGTTGCCTATCTCCACCCCTGTCCTCAGGTCCTTGACCTGCTGGTAGGGCTGGAGGACGTAGGAGCGGATCTGCCGCCCCCAACCGGCTTCGGTCTGCTCACCCCTTATCTCGTCCAGTTCGCGCCTACGCTCGATGCGAGCCTGTTCCGCCAGCTTGGCCCTGAGCAGGGCCAAGGCCCTGGCCCTATTCTGAATCTGGGACCGTTCCGCCTGGCAGGCGACCACTATCCCGGTGGGCAAGTGGGTGAGGCGGACGGCAGAGTCGGTCGTGTTGACGTGCTGGCCCCCGGCCCCCTGGGACCGGTACGTGTCGATCCGCAGGTCCTCGGGATCGATCTCTATCCGGGCATCCTCGACGAGAGGGATCACGTCGACCCCCGCGAACGAGGTGTGGCGCCGGGAGTTGGAGTCGAAGGGCGAGATACGCACCAGCCGGTGCACGCCCCGTTCGCCCTCGAGGGTGGCATAAGCGTGTGTCCCCTCCACCGTGAGCGTGGCCGACTTGATGCCGGCCTCCTCCCCTGGCTGGACATCGTCGATCTCGTGGTCGAAACCGGCGCCTGCGAGGTAGCGGGTGTACATCCGGACCATCATCTCGGCCCAGTCCTGGGCATCCACGCCTCCGGCTCCCGCGTGCACGCTCAGAATGGCCGGATGGTCGTCGTACCCGCCGAAGTACAGCGACTCCAACTCCAGATCGGAGATCCTTCTCGCGGTCGCCACCAAGTCATCGCTCACCTCCCCCAGCGTGTCGACGTCTCCATCGTCCACGGCTAGTTCCACCAAGATGTCGGCGTCCTCGAGTTCCCGGTGCATGGTCTCCACCCGGCGCACCAGGCGCTCGATGTGTCCGAGCCGCCGCGTCAACCGGGTAGCCCGACCGGGATCGTCCCAGAGGTCGGGACGGGCGACCTTGGCTCTCAGCTCCTCGAGTTCCAGGTGCTTGGCGTCGACATCAAAGGAACCTCCTGGCATCCGACAGGCGGGCGCGAAGGTCGTCGATTTGCGAGCGGGGGTCAGGTCGATCCATAACGGCGGCAAGGTTAGCCGGTTGGATGGTAAGTGGTGGATGGTGGTACCGAAAATGCATCACGGGTCGCCACGCAAGGCGAATCGTGACTTTGAACTCGGACACCGGTGACGTAGGGCTCGGGGATGGCTAGATTGGTGGGTATGGGCAGGACGGTGCGGAGGATCGGGAAGTGGTGCAGGCAGTTCTGCGCCGAATGGATGGCGCGGCGGGAAGGCGCCCGCCGCCTGCCCAGAGAGATACACACGGCGGCCCGGCACATCATCGGTCCTACAGGGTTCCAGTGGTCCGGCGCTTGGCGACGCCTGGAGGAGGACGGCCCCGCCTACCTGCGCTCGTTCGACCCCAAGATCCCGGCCAGCGTGTTCGTGTCGCCAAGCGATCTCACCAGATCCATCCACCCGGTGCCCATCAAAGAGCGGTGCATCGAGGACTGGAACCGCCGGTCGCACACCTAGCTACTCGTCATCGAATAGGGGCACGAGAACTATGCCCGGTCGGTCGTTCAAGAAGAACAACTGACAACTAATTACGCCCTCCAAGCACCCAGGCAGTCGGCCGTGGCGGAGCACTTCTTGGCCTTGCGACCGGACCCGCAAGGGCAAGGGGCGTTGCGTCCCACCTTCTTGGACTTGGCCCGCCTCGCCTTGCGAGGCGCGGAAGCCGCAACAGTCTGTGGCGTGGCCCGGCGCTTCGTCTCGGCTACCTCGACCCGGTATAGGTAGCGGGTAGTGTCCCGCTTCACCGACTCCACCATGTCGGTGAACATGTCGTACCCTTCCCGCTGGTATTCGGTGAGAGGGTTGCGCTGACCCATGGCGCGCAGCCCTATCCCGGCCCGGAGGTAGTCCATGTCCGAGAGGTGATCCCTCCACTTGTTGTCGATGATCGATAGCACCAACCCATGCTCGATGCGGCGCATCAACTCCGGGGTGAGTTCCTTCTCCCGCTCCTCGTAGCTGCGAACGGCCTCGTCTACCGCCATCCGTGCCACTTCGTCGACCGACATCGCCGGGCGGGCCAGTTCGCGGGTCGACAACCCGGACGGATAGATCACGCGTAGCTCCCGAAGCAAGGCCTCGTGATCCCAGTCCCTCGGCGCTGTCTCCTGGCTGAGGCTCTCGTACACGGCGCCCTCGACGACCTCCTCGATCCAACCGACCACCAGGTCCCGGCTCTGCTCGCTGCGCAGGATCCCATCCCGCCATGCGTAGATCACCTCGCGCTGGCGGTTCATGACCTGGTCGTACTTCAGGACGTTCTTCCGTATCTCGAAGTTCTGCGACTCCACCTGTGACTGGGCCCGCTCGACGGCCTTGGTGACCATCTTGGCCTCGATGGGCACGTCGTCGGGGATCTTCAGACGCTGCATGATGGTGCTCACCCGGTCGCTGGCGAACCTTCGCATCAGGTCGTCGCCCAGCGACAGGTAGAAACGGGACTCCCCGGGGTCGCCCTGGCGTCCGGACCGCCCTCTGAGCTGGTTGTCGATCCGCCGGCTGTCATGGCGCTCGGTGCCCAACACGTAGAGCCCACCGGCATCGAGCACCTCTTCGCGGGCGCCGGAGGTGCGGGCAGTGAAATCGGCGAGGAGCCTGCGGTGCTCGGCCTCGAAAGCCCTGCTAGCGGGCGCGAGGTCGGGACGTTTCTTCATCGCGGCCCGGGCGAGACCCTCGGGATTGCCACCCAACTGGATGTCAACACCTCTGCCGGCCATGTTGGTGGCTACCGTCACCGCTCCGGGGCGACCCGCCTGGGCTATGATCTCCGCCTCGCGTGCATGGTGCTTTGCGTTGAGCACCTCGTGCGAGATGCCGCGCCTCCCCAGCAACCGCGACACCCGTTCCGACTTCTCGATGGAGATCGTGCCGACCAGCACCGGCTGGCCCCCCTCGTAACGCTCGGCGATGTCCTCGACGAGGGCCATGAACTTGGCGTCCTCGGTCTTGTAGATCACATCGGGCTGGTCGAACCTGGCAACGGCTTGGTTGGTAGGGATCTCCACCACTTCCAACCCGTATATCTGGGAGAACTCCGAGGCCTCGGTGAGGGCGGTACCGGTCATGCCGGCCAGCTTCCCGTAGAGGCGGAAGTAGTTCTGGAGCGTAATGGTGGCGAGGGTCTGGTTCTCCTCCTTTATGCGGACGCCTTCCTTGGCCTCGATGGCCTGATGCAATCCCTCCGAGTAACGCCGACCCTCGAGGACGCGTCCGGTGAACTCATCGACGATCATCACCTGGCCGTGCCTGACCAGGTACTCCACGTCCCGCCGGTAGAGTTCCTTGGCCCTCAAGGCCTGCTCGAGGTGATGAACGAAGTCGACCGCCGCGTGGTCGTACATGTTCTCGACACCCAGGATCTTCTCGACCCGGGCCACTCCCTCTTCGGTGGTCAGGACCTGGCGCTTGCCGTGGTCGACCTCATAGTGAACTCCCTCGCGCAGCCCCTTGACGAGGCGGGCGAACTCCCGGTACCACTTGGCGCTGTCACCGACCCGGCCCGAGATGATGAGAGGGGTCCTGGCCTCGTCGACCAGGATCGAGTCGACCTCGTCCACGATCGCAAAACTGTGTCCGCGCTGGACCCTCGAGTCTGTGCCCATCGCCATGTTGTCGCGCAGGTAGTCGAAGCCGAACTCGTTGTTGGTGCCGTAGGTGATGTCCGTCCGGTAGGCGGGTTGACGCTGGGAAGGATCGTCCCCGGACTGGATCAGGCCTACGGTCAGGCCCAGGAACTCGTAAATGCCTCCCATCCATTCGGCATCGCGCGACGCCAGGTAGTCGTTCACCGTGACGACGTGCACGCCCTCGCCGCCGAGGGCATTGAGATACACGGGCATCGTCGACACCAGAGTCTTGCCTTCGCCTGTGCGCATCTCGGCGATCATTCCCCGGTGGAGAGCACCCGCCCCGACCACCTGGACGTCGTAGTGACGTTGGCCCAGGACGCGCTTCGCCGCCTCCCGCACGACCGCAAACGCCTCGGGCGCCAGGTCGTCCAGATGTTCACCGGCGGCCAGCCGGCTGCGGAACTCGGTCGTCTTGGCGATGAGGCCGGTGTCGTCCAGCCGTTCGAAGTCCGGCTCGAGGTCGTTGACCCGGGTCGCCAGACGCTGGAGAGACTTCAGGGTCTTGGTCTCACCTACGCTGAGGACCTTGCGGAGCAACGACATGGAATCACCGGTCTTGTTCGGGGGACAACCGCGCTTCCGCCATGTGACGGATCACCTCCATGGTATCGGACCGCCAGGGCATAGATACCCGCAACGACTGCGGGGCGCCGGCTCGCCTCATTCCGGCTCGATCAGACCCATCCGCCCGTCGTTGCGCCGGTAGAGGACCCCGAACCTACCGGTCTCCGCGTTGGTGAAGACGAGGAAGGAGTAACCCCGCTGTTCCATCACCAGCGCAGCGTCCTCCGGCGTCATGGGCTTCTCCGTGTTGCCGCGTACCCGCACGATCTCCGGAATCCCGTCGCCTGCAGGCAGGTTTGCCGATCCTGAGTCCAGCCGATCGACCGGCTCCGGACTCCTCGTTCTCTGCCGGCGCCGGTCGGTGAGCCTTTCGCTGAGGCGTCTCAACCGGTGGACGAACCGGTCGGCCGCGGCGTCGAGGGCTCGCTCGACCGTATCCCCCTCGCCTTCGGCACGTAGGTCGTGGCGCGCCGAACGGGTGGCGATCTCGGCTCTGAAGCGCTGGCCCCGCTCCGGCGGCGTGACCTCGAACAGGGTTATGTCCACGTCGCCCAGCCGGTCGAAGAAGCGAGTCGAGTGGTCGACCTTCCCCAAGGCATAGGCCCGGATCCCTTCGTCTACCTGGACGCCTCTCCCGCGTATCCGAACCTCCATACCGCGACCTTAGTGAACTCCGGTCGGTAAGCCAGGACCATCCGCCGAACCGGCGGCCTCGGTCGTTTCCCAGCTCCGTTACCGACGGTCTGCAGATGGCACCGGGGAACGCGTGAGAGTCACCGCACGCAGGACCGAGCCTCCGCACGCCAGCGCCGCGGCGGTCATGGTGGCGCCGGTGGTAAGGACATCATCCACCAGCACCGCTCGCCCTGGCGCTCCGCCGACCGATCTGAATCTCAGCCCTTCAGCCCTGCGCTCCCGGAGTTGGCTCCTGCGATGGACGGGAGCCCTGAGGATGTCCACGACGGGGAGACCGGCGGCCCGCGCCATCTCGCGGGCGAGCGCACGACCCGGGTCGATACCGTACCTGATGGTGCGCGCCAGCGCCCGGGGAACCGGAACCAGGGCCGAAGCGTTGCCGGGAAGCAGGCCGGCCATGCGGGGAGCCAGAACCTCCGCGACCCGGTCCACTCCCCGATACTTGAGCGCATGGACCGCCGACCGGATCGGGCCTTCGTGGACGAACAGCGGACGGACTAGCACGCCCGATCGGAGCCGCACCTCAGCGGCGCGGTGCAGCGAACCGGCGCACGTCCGGCAGATCCCGCCTTGCCCGCGGACCTTCCCGTCTCGCCGCGGCGCTAACCGACCGGCCCTGATCCGTCCGCAAACAACGCACACCATGGATGGAAGCTATCCGGTGGATGTGACATGGCAGTGGGCAGTGGGCAGTGGTGGTGAGGCTCGGTTTACCTGTCTCTGGTGGGGAGTTGGCTGGTCTGATGCCGGCCTGGCGGCCGGCGGAAACCGATCCGGCGATCCCGATGCGGCTCAACCGGTCGCGGAGATGACAGCGATGACCTCGGCCGCCAACTCGTCCACCCCGTACCGGTCCGGCGCTTCTACATTGAGACGGAGCAGGGGCTCGGTATTGGAAGGGCGGAGATTGAACCATCGATCTCCGAGGTCTACGGTGAGGCCGTCCAGACGATCCTGTTCGTGACCGGAGAACCCGGCTGCAACCGCCTCGATGGAGGCTGCCGCATCCGGGACAACCGTGTTGATCTCACCGGACGTGGCGTAGGGATCATTCGTTTGTCGGAGGACCGATAGAGGTACGCCTGCCTCGGTCAGCACGGTGAGGACCACCAGCATCGCCAGCATCCCGCTGTCGGCACCGTAGTTGTCACGGAAGTAGTAGTGGCCTGAGTGCTCACCACCGAAGACCGCCCCGGTATCGGCCATCACCCTCTTGATGAACGAGTGCCCGACCCGGGTGCGTATCGGGACGCCCCCCTCAGCCCGGATAGCCTCGCTCACCGACTTCGAACATATCAGGTTGTGAACGATCCGCGCTCCGGGTCGGCGCCCTAGATACCAGCGCGAGATGATCGAGGTGGTGACGCTCCCGGAGAGGGGCTCACCATCCTCATCGGCGAATACCGCTCGGTCAGCGTCCCCATCGAAGGCCACTCCGGCGTCGGCGCTCCCGGAGCGGACCATGCGGATCAGGTCTTCCAGGTTCGTCCGGTCGAGCGGATCCGCCGGATGGTTGGGAAAGGTCCCGTCCGGTTCCAGGTAGAGGCCCGTCAGGTCGGCCTCCAAGCGGTCGAACAATCCGCCTAGGACTAGTCCGGCCATCCCATTCCCTCCGTCGGCCACAACCCTCAGTGGCCCGATTCCGGCCGGATCCACGATGGATAGCAGATGATCCAGGTACGCCGGCATCGGGTCATGGTGGGTGACTCGACCGCGACCCCGGGCCGGGAGAGCGATCCCCTCGGCCCCGGCGAGGTGCTTTATCCGACCGAGTCCTGAGCCCATACCCAGGGGGGCAGCGCCCCGGAGACACATCTTGAACCCGTTGTATCCGGCCGGGTTGTGAGAAGCTGTGACCACAACGCCCGGCATGGAACGACTTCCGGAGTGGAAGTAGAGCACCTCGGTGGGAATCATCCCGAGGTCGACCACATCCACACCTTGCCAACGGATACCCTCGATCAAGGCCGCGGCCAGCGACGGCGACGAGGCCCGGCAGTCCCTGCCGACCGCCACGACCGGCGCCTCCACGAAGCAGGCGAAGCCGGCCCCGATGCGCTCGGCCGTTTCCTCGTCGAGTTCGCCGGTGTCGACACGGCCTCTCACGTCGTAGGCCTTGAAGATGGCGTCGAACTTGTCGCTGCGGTCCCGCCCGATCACAGCTGTAGCCTCCCTGACCCAGCCCCGAGTCCTGCAACCAGGCTGCCGCCGCGATGATCGATCGAAGGGCTTGAGTATCCTGCTCGGCTCATGACTCCGTGACCCTTCATTCGATCGGCGGCGGTTGATCGCCCGGAATCTCCTCCGGTCGTAGGAATCTACACTCCCGACCGCATGGCCATGACCGAACCGCCAGTGACAATCATCATCCCGGTTCACAACGAGTCGGGTTTCATGCGCCCCGCCCTTGCCGCGCTGAGGGAGGAGCTCGGTGCACTTTCGACTGACTACCGCATCACTCTGGTTGAGAACGGCTCCACCGATGCCACGCTCGCAGAGGCGGTGGCCGAGTCCGAATCGGATCCGCGGGTCAAGGTCCTGACCCTCCCGGTTGCCGACTACGGGCTGGCGATCCGCACGGGGATGGAGGCTGCGGACCCGGGGGGCTGGTTGGTGGTCTTCGACATCGACTATTACTCCGGCCGATTCGTCGGCCGGGTGACAGAATTGGCGGATGAGCACGATGTGATCATCGGCTCGAAGCGAGCGGCCGGTTCGGATGACCGCCGACCTTGGATCCGCCGTCTGGCTACGAGGGTGTTCAACTTCCTGCTCCGTACGGTGGTCGGATCCAGGATCAGCGACACGCACGGCATGAAGGCGGTTCGAGCCTCCACAGCGCGCCAACTGCTACCCGACATACGGTCGACCAAGGATCTCTTCGACACGGAACTGATACTGCGTGCGGAACGCGCCGGCTACAGGATCGCCGAGGTACCGGTGGTCGTAGAGGAGTTGCGAGAGACCCGCTCTTCGCTCTTCCGCCGCGTCCCCCGCACCCTGTTTGGACTGGTGGTGCTCCGCCGAACCCTCCGCTAATGGCATGGTGGATGGTACCTTACGTAACTAACAATTAACAACTAACAACTACCCACGCCTTCCCGTGCCTCGGAGGTGCGAGTCGCGCAGGCCGCCTAGCGGGCCCGCCTCCGGGTTGTTCCCCCACCGACGCCCCAGCGTCGTCACTGCCCACCATGCGAGCAGGAGCACCAGACCGATGAGGCTCGCCCAGGTACCTACCTGCTCCACCCAGGTCTTCTCGAACCGGAGTTCTACCTGCTCACGGTCGGGGACCACCACCATGAAGGCCGGCGCCGCCCTCCATGGTCCGGAGGCTCCGGTGGCTGTCCAGTTGGGGAAGTAGGAGACCTTGACCAGGTGCGGGACACCTACGGCGGTGGTCGTGAAAGAAATCCTGTGGTCCTCGAGCACGACATCGGACACGTCTCCGCTTCCTTCGAGCGGCACCGTGGTTCCCCGCATCTCGGTGGTTATCCGCTCCCAGTGCTTCGGTCCGCCCGCCACGACCCACTGGTCGAGCATCTCGATGTCCTCGTACCAGTCGAGGGCTACATCGACGAAGTCCGGTTCGGTGTCCTCCTTGAATATCCCGACCAAGGGCGCGAGCAAGCGCGCCTCGGGCTCTTCGAAGACCCAGGGGCGGTTGGAGGCCACATCGACGAGCGAACTCTGCGGCAGGGCGTAGATGGTGAAGGGAGGAGACTCGGCCATCCGCCGGAAGGAAGGGTGCGCGTCGGCCTTCTCCGTGGCGGTGTCGGTGTAGGAGACGTAGTAGCTCACGTTGAAGAGATCCATATGCCTGGCGCCACGATCGAAGTCCCCGTTGTGATAGCGGAGGCCTGGAATGGGATTGGACGGGGACTTGCTCAGTTCGGCCGCGTTCAGGAAGTGGAAAGGTGTGGTGACCGAGGACTCGAAGTAGAGGCCTTCCATCGATGGATGGCTTCCCTCGGTCCAGTAGGGGAACAGCATGGGAGACATGGGCGTGCCGTACTTGTTGAGCTCGCTGTTGGCCTCCCACTGCACGCGTCCGGGCGGCAGAGCCGCCATGGTGGACATGACGGACCGGTACTCGGACCAATCCTGCTTGCCCTCGTAACCCTGGTAGTTCCAGCGAGCCCATGCGCTCACGTAGTTCTCGGCGGTGAGCGTGCCCAGGAAGACGGCGCCTATGAAAAGGACCACAGCGCAGAACGGGACCACCACCGCGGTCCGAGGGTCGGCGGACCGTCCCACGAGCCAGATCACCAGGCCGCCGGCCACCAGCAGCAGGAGATCTGGTCTCGAGATGCGGGAGATGACCGCATCCAGGCCGAGCGTCTGCCATCCCGGCCAAGCGAAGACACCAGTTGCGGTATCGGGACCGCCCGTCCCTCCGCCGACGTTCGGACCCAGGAGAAGAGCCAGGAGGATCACGGCCAGGCCGCCCCGGACCCACCAGCGCGAAAGGCGCTCGGGCAGGGCACGTACCGCGTGGGCGGCCAGCAGACCGACCGCGATACCTGCGAACAGGTGCAGTCCGAAGAACCAGTGGGGCAGGGCCCGTCCGTTCCACAGCTTGGCCCCCTGACCGAGTAGGAAGAAGGCGGGGAGCGGGAGCAAGGTCAGGGCCGCCAGGGGAATGGCCCGGCTCGTGGACCGCAGCGCCGCCAGAGTGCCGGCCACACCCAGAACGGCCACCGGCCAGAGCTCCACCGGAACCAACTCGTCCAGTCCGGCCAGCGGTTGCCAGTCCATATCGGTCGTGTACCCGAGGCGGATCACCAGGGGCAAGGCCCAGAAAGCCGCCAGCACGAACCCCAACAGCCAGCTTCCCGCCACGATCCCCCAGAGCCACGCCCTGCGTTCTATCGCCTGCCCCTCCCCCGTAGCCCTATCTGCCCGGCCGCGTACCGAACGCCACCAATTCGACCGGCCGACGACGACGAACAACGATGCGACGACCACTCCGATGGTCGGGATCACGTGGCACAGGGCGGTCAGCGCCAGCGCGATCCCGGCGGGAACGAAGTACCTCTTGGACTCGTACACCGCCTTCAAGAGGTATCCGAGGTAGACGAGCGAGAAAGCGAACGACCACGAGTACGAGAATTCGCCCGCCAGGCTGGACGCGATCGTGCCGCCGAAGATGTTGGGCGTGGGGGTCTCCATGAACGCGTAGGCACCCCCGGCCGCCGCGGCTATAGCCGCCACCGGGCGGGCGAATCCCATCGAGCGGACCAGGAAGTAGGAAGCCGGAGCCAGGGCGACCAGGCCCACCACCGACACGAGCTTGAACGCCACTCCGTAGGGGAGCAGCAGGTCCAGACCAACGATCACCAGGGACGGGAGGGGGAAGTAGAAGTAGAAGATCGGGAAGCCGGCGAACCAGTAGTTGGACCAACCCATGATCCGGCCGCCAGGCAGTAGTACATCCCGCAGGTAGGCGGGACCCAAGACATGGGCCCCCATATCGCCTCCGGTCGGCGTGTTGGCGACCAGCAGCAGATGCGGCGCCAGGGCGGTGAGCGTGGCCAGGGAGACCAGGCCCACCGCCACCGCCGAGGACCGAACTGTCCAGGCCCTCTGCGGGGACCGCTCGATCGGGGCGGTACTGTCGGCTGTCCGGGCGCGGGAACTCACTAGTTGGATCCAGTCATCGGGTTCCTGGGTGCAAGGGCCGGTCCGGGTACGTCAACGAGACCGAGGTAGGCCGATGCACGAACAAGCGAAAGCCTAGCCCTTGTTCTTGACTGGTTGGTCGGGTTCGGAGTATCAGCGGCTTCGGGTGAGGTGGAGTCGCCCCTTGCCCTCGAAGCTGAGTCCGGCGTTGACAGGCGTGGACGCGGGCACCCCATAGGCGCCGGAGACCGGATGCGGAGATCGACGATCCGGTCGCTCAGCGCCCGGTCGGCTCGTTCTGGTGCTGAGACGATCCGGTTGGGCCATGCGTGATATCGCTGGCCGCGCAGCCCCAGTCGCTCCCCGCTCCAACACGAAGAGTCGTCACTCCCAAGCCGGTCAAGACGAGACCCCTCGTAGTCACGATGTTGTCAATCCGTCGCCCATGGTATGCGTCACGTACTCGTATAAACACGGGGCTACGCCTCTACTGCGTCCGCCAATTGACGACAAACTCCCCGTAAGCCGTGCAAAGCCGTCATGGCTAAGCGATTGTGATCGGCGTGGTTGGTGGCGAGCAACCAGCTTTATTGCAGGCTCGAACCGTATGGTCGTAGCAAAGCACTCCAGAAGCACTACCGGTCGAACTCGGGGACATTTGAGGGCCACGGCGTCAGTGGACACAGCATCAATTCGAATCGATGGTATACCGACGAAGGGAAAGAGACTCCCCACTTGCAGCTGGTCGTGCGGGGTTGTTGCTGTCCACCTCCGAACATCCCGAACTGTTACAGGCCACCACCCAGTAGTAATTATCGTCCGGATCCGGATCAGCATGGGTGTAGCTCGTACCCGTCACATCCGTAGCCAACTCCTCACAGAACGAAGCCGAACCCCCACGCACCGAACAAGACGAACCAAAGAAGTCGTCGTAATAGACCTTGTAATAATCAGCACCCGCAACCGCATCCCACGACAACACAATCTCAGAACCCACCCACTCGTAGCGGCCGATGGGCGTGGTCGGAGGCGTTCCGACCGTCCCGGCAGGGCTGCCGGAGTCCACCTCCGAACACCCAGAACTGTTACAGGCCACCACCCAGTAGTAATTATCGTCCGGATCCGGATCAGCATGGGTGTAGCTCGTACCCGTCACATCCGTAGCCAACTCCTCACAGAACGAAGCCGAACCCCCACGCACCGAACAAGACGAACCAAAGAAGTCGTCGTAATAGACCTTGTAATAATCAGCACCCGCAACCGCATCCCACGACAACACAATCTCAGAACCCACCCACTCGTAGCGGCCGATGGGCGTGGTCGGAGGCGTTCCGACCGTCCCGGCAGGGCTGCCGGAGTCCACCTCCGAACACCCAGAACTGTTACAGGCCACCACCCAGTAGTAATTATCGTCCGGATCCGGATCAGCATGGGTGTAGCTCGTACCCGTCACATCCGTAGCCAACTCCTCACAGAACGAAGCCGAACCCCCACGCACCGAACAAGACGAACCAAAGAAGTCGTCGTAATAGACCTTGTAATAATCAGCACCCGCAACCGCATCCCACGACAACACAATCTCAGAACCCACCCACTCGTAGCGGCCGATGGGCGTGGTCGGAGGCGTTCCGACCGTCCCGGCAGGGCTGCCGGAGTCCACCTCCGAACACCCAGAACTGTTACAGGCCACCACCCAGTAGTAATTATCGTCCGGATCCGGATCAGCATGGGTGTAGCTCGTACCCGTCACATCCGTAGCCAACTCCTCACAGAACGAAGCCGAACCCCCACGCACCGAACAAGACGAACCAAAGAAGTCGTCGTAATAGACCTTGTAATAATCAGCACCCGCAACCGCATCCCACGACAACACAATCTCAGAACCCACCCACTCGTAGCGGCCGATGGGCGTGGTCGGAGGCGTTCCGACCGTCCCGGCAGGGCTGCCGGAGTCCACCTCCGAACACCCAGAACTGTTACAGGCCACCACCCAGTAGTAATTATCGTCCGGATCCGGATCAGCATGGGTGTAGCTCGTACCCGTCACATCCGTAGCCAACTCCTCACAGAACGAAGCCGAACCCCCACGCACCGAACAAGACGAACCAAAGAAGTCGTCGTAATAGACCTTGTAATAATCAGCACCCGCAACCGCATCCCACGACAACACAATCTCAGAACCCACCCACTCGTAGTTGACAGTTTGCGGGTTGGCCGGCGCCTCGGCGGTGTCGTCGATGACTCTGATCGTGATGCGTTGGGTGGCGGTCTTGAGCCTGGTACCTGTGCCGGACGTGGCCGCGACCACGACCTCGTACCGGTTGTTTCCGTCCGCATCGTGGGGAGCTTCGTAGTTCGGGGGCTCGATGAACGCTAGGCTGCCTGCCCCGTCAATGGTGAGCAGAGCCCGGTCGGCGCCGCCGTCGATCCCGTAGGAGTTGACGGTGTCTTCGCGATCCGAGTCGACCGCCTTGACCTCCGCGATTTGCTGGGTTGGTTCACGCACGGTCAGGCTGGATGGGCTCGTGAACTGCGGCGCCCGATTCCCTCTGGTGGTAGCTACGAAGGGATTGGACCACTCCCCGGTCCCTTCCGCGTTCGTAGCGCGTACACGCACTTCGTAACCAGTACCGGAATCGAGGGCGGTGATCGTGGCGGTAAGGGCGGACCCTAGGTGGGGCCAGTCCGACCAGTTGGCGCTGCCGGTTGCCCTGTATTGCAGGTCGTAATCTCCGACCGGTGGGCCCGCTGGTTGCTGCCAGCCGAGCGTCAGACTTGTCTCCGTGGCGCCGGTGATCGTGAGTGATGGCGGGTCCGGGACTCTGGCGGCGGTTTCGCCGGTGTCGTCGGTGACTGTAACCGCGATGTATTGGCTGCTGGCCAGTTCACGGGTCCCTGTTCCGCTGGTTACGTTGACCACGATCTCGTAGATGTTGTTCCGGTCGTGGTCGGCGGGTGCTTCGTAGTCGGGGGCTACGTTGAAGGTGAGTACACCTGTGTTCCGGTCGACACTGAGGAGGTCCGCGTCGTCACCCCCGCTGATGTTGAATGCGACCACGTTGTCCTGACTGTCGCTGTCACTGGCTCTCACCGTGCCCGCGCCGGTGGTGTTCTCTCTGACCTCCACGGACGCGGGGCTGTTGAACACCGGCGGGGCATTGATGGCGGTGACCGCCGTCGCAGGCGTGGACCATCCGCTGGTCCCTTCGGCGTTGGTGGCGCGTACACGCACCTCATATCCGGTGTTGCTCGTCAATCCCGCAACCGTGGCGGTACGACCGGTTCCGGTATGGGCCTGTTCATCCCAAGTGGTCACGCCCACAGCCCGGTATTGCAAGTCGTAGTCATCCACGGCCGGGCCCGCGCCGCTCGGCTCTAACCAGGACACGGCGAGAGAACTAACAGCCGGCTCGAGCGTCGGCGCAACCGGCGCGTCCGGTGGCTCAGTGGTGTCGGTGACAGTCACCAGGATCGCCTGCTCCGAGGTCAGTGCACGGTTTCCGGAACCGCTGCTGACCGACACCGATATCTCGTAGGTGTTGTCCTGATCCGAGTCGGCCGGTGACTCGTAGTCCGGGGCGTCACTGAACTCGAGGGTGCCGGCGCCGTCGATGTCGAACAGCGCCAGGTCGGCACCCCCCGAAAGTGCGTAGCCCGTGATGCTGTCATCCTCATCGATGGCGGTGACCGAACCCGCATGGGTGGTGTTCTCGGCTGCCGACAAGTGCGGGCTGCTCGTGAACTGTGGAGCGGCGTTGGTGTCTCCGACCATCTCTCCGAGAGCTTCGATGGCGGCAAGCGGTCGGATGATCCCCCAACCGAAGTCGTCGGTCCGTACCCGGGACTGACTGCTGCCCGGTTGGCGGGCTGTGTCGTAGATGGCTTTGCGGATCTCGGCGGGCGCCGCGTCCGGATACCTGGCCTTCATGTGTGCCACTAGACCACTCACCAGCGGTGTGGCCATCGACGTGCCGCTCTTGATCCCGGTCCCGCAATCGTCTCGGTCGCAGGGAACCGTCGAGTAGATGATGTTCCCCGGCGCTGCAACATTGACCCACCGGTTCGATGTGCTGAAGCCTGCCCGCTCCGAGGATTCGGTGGCCGCCCCAACCGCGATCACATCGGAGTGGATCGCGGGAATCTCCGGAGCATTGCGATTCGCGAACGACTCTCCCCGGTTACCCGCAGCTGCGACCAGCACCACCCCACTCGTAGTGGCCAGATGGATCGCCGCGGCGAGCGTGGTAGGGAACTCCCAGTACCACACCCTTCCCAGCGACATGTTGATCACATCGGCGCCGCCCTCGACAGCCACCTTGATCGCCTGTGCCAACGACGATATTTCCTTCTCGCACTCGGGGTCGGGCGGCACGTTGCCCAGCGGCATCTTGATCGACAGGATCGTCGCACGCGGTGCGATCCCGGCCACAGCTATACCGTTCTCCGCCACGGCACCGGCGATACCCGCCACATGCGTACCGTGCCCGCTGTAGTCGCGCCGATGGCAAGCAAGCCCACCCCCAGCCACATTCGGCTCGAGATCGCCATGCGTAGCATCAACACCGCTGTCGATCACAGCGACCGTCACCTCGGCGTCATCCGGCCAGCCGTCCCACAACTCCTTGGCATCCACCTGCGGTAGATGCCATTGCAGACCCGCGTCGGGATCCTTGGCCGAGTAGTCGTGTGACAGGTCGAAGTCGACAACCGGAAGATCAGCAGCCACCACCGTGGGGTCGGCAGCCAACAGCCGCCGCGCCTCGGCCACCGACCGGCCATCCAACGGCTCGTACTCGATGAGCACACAACCGTCCTCGATACGCATCACCTCGATATGTTCGTCAACCGATGCCGGAACCCGGGTGGCTGCACAGCCCTCCGTCTGGTCGAGCGCACCGAGCGAGGAGAGCAACTCGTTGATCCGCTGGTAGTCGACCACCTCCAGCGGACCCCCCGCCGAGCCGCCTCCCCGAGCCCTGTTGAGGAATGAAGCCATCTGAGCACGAGTCACGGCCTCTCGCGGGCAGTACCGCAACGGACCGGTGGCACACCCCGCAGTGATCCCAGCCGACGCCAGGGCGTTGATGTTGTCGAGATGGGCAGTGCCGCCGATGTCGACAAACCCCGCCGGCCCGGTAGCGGCTTCGAGTTGGAACGCCCTCGTGAGGAAGGAAGCCATCTGAGCACGGGTGACGGTGTCCCCAGGACAGTAACGCGGCGGACCGGTCCTGCAACCTGCGGTAACACCCAGATCAGCAAGGCGATCCACGAACGGCGCCCACCACACGGAGGCATCCACATCTGCGAAACGCGAAGAACCCGCCGGGGCAGGATCCGCACCATCGAGGATCCTCACCAGCCACACCGCCATCACCCACCGCTGCAGCGGTTCCCGGGGACAGAACCGGCCTGGCGAGCACTCGGTACCCTCGAAGACACCGTCACCGGCGAGCGACTCGACGGCTTCGAGGTGACCGCCCGCCTGTGCCGCGTCAGAAAACCCACCTGGTCCAACAGCTAGAGCGGGCTTGCGGTCCCGGTCGTCGGGCACGGCGCCCGCCGCAGCCGACGGAATGGAACCAGCCAAGGTCACCAGCGCGACCACTACGACGAGAGCATTGAGGCGCAGACGCCTAGCAGCGGACCTACCCTGGAGAGCAGTCGGCAGCATCGTCAAAACGCACAACTGAAGCGAGCGAACATCATCCAAAGAGGCGGAAGTTGCCTATCCAGCAGAGCGGGCATTCGCATCCTCCGCGTTGGTCCAGGACCGGAAGACTGTCCGGGCGTCGAGGAAGGTTCCAAACGATAGTGGATGACTGCCCGGTGAAATCAACCGCTGTAGAGTCCTCGCGCCTACTGACCAGTTCGCCATCCTTGTACCATCCGACGAGTTGCCCAGTGCATTCACCCCTATCATACCACCATAGGGACAGATACTCCCTACCGATCGCTCCCTCATCATAGGAAAAGGTAAGGGTTGGCAGATCCTCGTTGCCGAACCATCCTGTAGAAGCAGTCGAGAACTGAACGGGTGCCTGTTCCCAGTCCCTCCGAGGCCAGTCCTCAATGGCAATGAGAAAGATCTCACGACCGAGTGGATCGTTCTCCATATTGGGCCAGCGGACTTCTATCTCTAGCTGGACAAGGGGGGAGACTTGTGAAGGCAGCCATTTATCGAAGGCCTCAAAGAAGTCACTGGGATCGATACCGAAGGCTTCGGAGAACGCCTGCTGCCAAGTGGGCTTCTCGCCAAGTAGCCTCCAGAAGTTCACATACGCAGCCTCCTCCGCTTGCTCAAGCAAGTATGCAGATCCAGCAAAAGCCAAAGCGTAAAGGTATATGCTGTGGAAAGAGCATCCTCCAGAGAGATAATCCGTGCGTGTACCTGACCCCCAATCCTCTATGCTCAAGTCGCTCCCAGCAGCTTGATACTGGGCAATATCTACGTAGGGTGTGTATCTGTCTCCGAGGAATTCCCGGCGCCCGGCGGTGCTTGAACTGTAGGCATAATCGGCATAGCTAGCCAGACCCTCGACCAGCCATGTCGGGACACTACGGAATATGTCAATGTCCCAGGATATCTCGCTGTCCTGCAACTGTACGAATCCCGAAGCGAGTTGCCCCTGCAAGACGTGAAAGTACTCATGAACGACGATGTGTCTGAGGGTATCGAGGCGGTCGTCATTGGGAATACCTCCGTAGACAAGGGTAACTATAGATCCGCCTGTTGTGGAGTTTGTGACCCAGCCATAAACATCACCACGCCACTCAGAGTATATATCTGTGACATCGCGTCCGACCGCGTCTCGGTAGATCGCGGAAAGCGATTCATGGTCGGTGCCTGCCAGCACAGTGAAGCCCGTGGCCTCAACCCCGAACCGGTCGCTGAAGAAAGCGCGGACAGCCTCCATCTCATCGCGCAGGACGGTCTGGTGCTCCTCGGGGATATCCCCTGCGAATATCCAGGTCGGAGGAGGTGACACAGCCGCGGGGCCTGCGGGGACAAGTCCGAGAGCCCGGGCGAGGAGGGTGGCCATCTCAGCGCGTGTCACCGGCCTGGAGGGGCAGAAGCGCAACGGTTCGGACTCGCAGCCGGCGGTGATGCCGGCCGCAGCCAGAGCATCGATTGCGTCCTCGTGGACGCTTCCCGCTGTGTCGGCGAATCCGGCCGGCGCCGCGCCGCGCAGCCCGAAGGCGCGCGAGAGGAAAGTGGCCATCGCAGCGCGTGTGACGGGCCTGTCGGGGCAATAGCGCAAAGGCTCCTGCGCGCATCCGACCGTGATCCCGAGGTCAGCGAAGCGTTCGACGTGCGATGCCCACCACTGGCCGGCGTCGACGTCGGCGAAGCGCCCGGTGGCGGTAGCGCCGGGATCTCCGTCGCTGAGGGCTCGCCCCAGCCACACCGCCAACTCCCAGCGCTTCAACGGTTGGCGGGGGCAGATGCTCGGACGAGGCAGACCAAGGTCGCCGCACTCGGTTCGCGCCAAATAACCCCTGGCCGCCAGAGCATTGAGACCCGGCTCGTGCACGCTTCCGTCGTCGTCGCCGAACCAGTCGCCGGGCGTCTCACCGGCCGCTTGGAGACCGGCGGCGGTCGCGGCCGGCGTGGCCAGCACGGTCACCGCGACTGCCACAGCGACAATCACCGCCACCCACGAGTAGCCAGACGTGAGACGCCGCCTCCTCTCAAATGCAAAAACATGCACTGAATCCTGTGAACGTGGGGCCACCTCCATGGACCTTACACACATGGCACAGCTGGTGACCACCCGCTAAGGCAAGCGCAAGACAGCTCGCAGACGCGAGACGGCAAGTCCTCCTAATCGCGCCTGATCAAAGACCGGTCAGGCTCGGGCGCCGGCCACCAGCGCTACTCGTCTAGGAGGCTGCTGAAAAAGCCCCGGCAGAGCGGTTCGCTGACAGATGACAGGTCTGACCTCAGGTGGTTTACCATGCAGCGAACCCCGTCAGATAGTTTTCGGCACCCCTCCTAGGCCGAAGGTTCATGCGCGCATCCTCCGCGCCGCTCTCCGCAGCGCACGGCGCGGCGGGACCCCTACGAAAGAACCCATCTCCCGGCCCGTGGAGTCGAGTACGGTGCTCACCGGGATCTCCCCCACGCCGAGCCGTGTCAGCAGGCTGGGCCGATCCTCCCACGTGAATTCCGTGAAACCATCTTCTCCCAGCACATCCACGTAGACGGAACGGGCCGAGTCACACGAGTCGCAGGCGGAAGCCGTGAACAGGTAGACGCCGGGCCCCTCGAGATTCCCCCCGGTGCGCAAGGGCCGCCCGCGACGCCGGGGACGGAGTCGGGCTACCGCCACCACCACACCAGCCGCCACGATCACCACGAGCAATCTGAGCACGAGGTCGCTATCCAACCGGAACCCCTCCGGCGAACATCATCGATCCCTGCGCCTCCTCCCACCATCCTGCGCTGAATGGACCGCTCCCGACCACACGTACTCCCAGCACATCAGGATCCGCCACGACTACCGTCTCCACGGAGCCGGCGGAGACCGTGACCGAATTCGGAAGCTCCTCCCCCGATGCGGTCAGTGCGGTGTAGGTGACCTCGAGGTCGACGACCCCGGCGTTGAGAAGTCGGAACCGGCTGTCCGAAGGGACCGTGCCCGGTCCGAGCAGCAACCACGCGGAGGCATTGATGGGAGTCCCGGTGGTTGCGGCGATGGCCGTGCTCGATCGGCCGACCACCGCCGCCCCGAACGGTCCGTCCCCCGTCACCCGGATCCCGAAAGCAGGCGTGGGCAATCCCCCCAGACCGATGCGTACCTGACCGGGCCCCTCGATAGTCCCGCTCAGGGGCGCCAGGACGCTCGCCTCGTCGTCGAACAGTTCCACTACGAAGTTGACCTCCAACGACGCTTCATTGGTGAGAACGAGGGAGGTCTCCAGCCCTTCGACGCCGGCGACCGGAAACTCCCAGCCCTCGCTCGACCCCGTGCCCGGCCAGACCGCGGTATCCGTACCGGTATCCAACTCCATGACCGGGATGACCGAACCGAGCGTGGGGCGGACGATTGTCGCGAGTGACTCCCGGCCCGCCAGGATCCCTTCCAGGGAGACGACGCGGGTCCTTCCGGCCGGGATCGTCAATGCCTCCAGCGACTCGGAGGCCTCCGTTCCCAACTCGCTGAGTGCCCACAGATCGACCCGCGCGTCGGTCGTGAACGGGTTGAATAGGCGCAGGGTGAGTTCCTCGCCCTGCAGCGTGGAACCCCCAGGAAGATGCCACGTGGCGGGAAGAGAGGCCGTGCACAGATCCCCGGCCAGCAGGCCCTCTCCGAACGCCACCACGCCGACCGCCCCTTCGCTCTGTGCGAACTCGACCATGGCAGAACTGATCCCGACCTCGCGGGGGTTGTCGATCCTCGCCACCCCGATCCCCTCGATCGCGTCGCCCGAGAGTGTGTCCCTGACCTCCCCACCCTCTGGGAAGGAGATGTCGAAACCGCCCGCCCCCTCTGTCGCAACCAGGTAGGAGGAACTGCGCCGACCGTCCGACAAGGCCCACGGGCAGCCGACGAAACGTGCCTGCCCCAGACGGTACTCGTCGACCAGAAACGTCCCGCCGGATGGTGGATCCGGTAACGGAGGCGCCGGGAGGCGGAGGGCCGCCACCAACAGAGCGGCGGCCGCAAGCAGGAAGGCCAGACGTGTCATGCCGCCGACCCCCGCCGGCGGAGAGGACGCAGGCCGAAGGCGAGAACCACCAGGATCAGCACCCATGCCCCGGCGGACTGGGCCATGAGGCGGTGGGACGCCACACCCTCGAAGATGGCCACTCCCGACTCCGCCGAGACCCGGTTGGCCCATCCGGCCGGCTCCCAAGTTCCGGGACCCCAGCCGGGATCGGCGTTCTCGCTCAACCGCACCGAACCATCCGAGGGCCGCCCCTCGTACTCCGGGGGGCTCCACGACCAGGGAACTCCCCGGTCCGTAATGGCCCGGTACGCGTCAGCCGTGTTCTCCCACACGCCTCCGGATTCGGCGATGAAGAGTCCGCTGAGCGGGCGAAGGTCAAGTTGGGCGGCCATGACCTCGGTAAGTGGGGTCGGGCCCATGGCGACCACCCACCTGATCCCGTACTCGGCCAGAACCCGGCCGGGACGCAGTTCCTCACCTGCCAGCAGGCGGGTCAGCGCACGCTCCAGTTCGAGGTCGCCCCCTAGTGGTTCAGGAAGCCATGCCTGCGGGTAGTCCAGACTTCCACCGACCACGCGATAGGCCGCTCCATCGGGCAGCCGCCGGAACTCACCGGGCAGACTCTCACCGGGCCCGGCCAGCAGGATACGGTCGGCACCATGTGACCCGGCGCGGCTCTCCGCGAACTCCAGCGTCCCGAATCGGTCTTCCGGCAGACCCATGCGCCCGGATGGAAGCGCCACCACCGTCGCCAGCCCGACCAGGGCCGCTGCTCCGACTCCCACGTAGGCGGCTGAGCGACGTAGGAATCGTGCCGACCCGAGAGTCGAGAGGCCCTCGATAGCGCCTGCCACCACTAGGGCGACTCCCAGGCCGGCGAGGAGTAGACCGCCCGCCGTGACCTCCAGCCCTGCCCCGAGACTTGCCGCCCTGGCCGCGAAGAACCCGCCGGAGCCGATCAGCACACCGGTCATGGCGATGTTCAACGGACGGCCGCGACCCGAGATACCGGCCGCCAAGCCGGCAATGACGATCGGGAGGGACACCCACCAGGCCGGATCCGGGTGGAACGGAACACCGCCCTCCACGATCGAGGAGGCTTCCCGCGCCACCGGCCACGGTAGGAGGACCGGGACCGCCAGCATCGAGCCTCCGAGCGCAACCGGCAGGCTGCGGGCCTTGCGACTCGCCAGCGCCCAGGCAACTCCGAAGATGAGCGGCACGACCGCTAGAAGCGGGACGAAAACCGCCGACCAGGCGGTGGCAAGACCGACTCGGGCGAGGCGGCCAATCCATCCCACCATGCCGGACGGCGTTGGCGCCACGATCCCTGCACACGCCCATGGGATACCCCCCAGAGCGAGGAGACCGGGCCAGTATCCTGCACCCGCCAAAAACAGCGTAGGATAACCGGCCAGGTAAACACCGCCGGCGAGCATTCCTGCTCCGATACCGAGGCCGGCGCGGCGCACCAGCACGAACAGTCCCACCGCGGCAGAGGCAGCCGAACCGGCCGTCAGAAGGGTGGCTGCGAGTGCTCCCCGGTTACCCAGGATCAGTTGAGCGGTGGCTGCCGCCGCCACCGAGGGATGCATAGGCTCGGAACTGCCGAGACCTGCCAGGTGCCATCCCCCGGCATAGGCGCGCAGCGTGTCCCAAGCCGACTCCGGCAGCGGCAGAACGAAGCCGGTGATCGGAAGCCCCTCCATGAAGATCGACCGGGTCAGCACGATCAGGAACGCAACACCTGCGGCGACGGCCAGTACCGACGGCCTCTGCCAGAACGTTGGCGACTCGTCGAGCCGGTCCTCCTCCTCATCGAATTCCGGACCGGCGCCGAGCATCGCCCCTAGATCGGACGCGATCGCCCGCATCTGCACGGACCCCGTCACCTGGAAACGGAACAGCTCCGCATCGGAATCCATGGAGACCGCCGGAGCCCGCCGCCGGATCTCCAGCGTGGAGGCCAGGTGCCGGACGTTCCACAACCAGGCACCGATCCAGTCGGGAAGAGCCCCCCATGCACCGCGGGCGGTCCGGTAGAGGGCGCTCAGCAGACCGACGAGGAGAAGCCCGGGGAGGCTCCACAGGAGGGTCACGACCGAGTACGTCTTGATCATCACCCGGATGCGGCCCGCCTGCTCGCGCCACGTGTGAACACGATCCTCACCGGAGGCCCGCGTGAACACCTCGGAGGTCGGACCCACCACGACCCGGCCGCCCACCACCCTTGCCCTCTGGCACAGGTCGAGGCCGGTCGCTATGTAGGGGAGCTTCCGGTCCAGCCCACCGAGTCCTCCGGCCAAGTCCCGGCGCACCAGCATCGACGCGGGCTCCAAGGAGGCCACGTCCCTGATCACGTCGAATTGTTCCTGGTCGAGTTCTCCCTGCTCCAACCCGCTGAAGGGAAACCCGAACACGTCGGTGGCGGCGCCGACCGAGACCAGCTGTTGTGGATTGGCCGCGTCGAGGATCTTGGAACCCACGATGGACGCATCCACCTGGATGGCCGTCGCAACCAGTGCGGCCAGAGCATCGCGCCGGGCGGTGGTGCGGGAGTCGAGGAGCCACAGGTACTCGACCCGATCACCGGCTATTGCCAGTACGTCGCTCATCGATCTGACCCGTTTGGGTTGGATCGCGGTGTCCGGGGGGAAGACCTGGGAACGATCGCCCACCACAACGACGCCCTCGATTCCGTAGACTTGCCCTCCGATGCTCTCGAGAACCGCGCCGATGTCGTCGCCCCGGCGGGCAACCACCACCGCAAGCACGCGGGGACGATCGGACGTTTCGGAGGGAATGGTCATCGAAGCCCCATTCTGTACCGGCGGCACGGCTAAGGCAATGACCCACCTAGCAGGACGGTATCGTTGACGCGTGCCGTTGCCCTAATCTCCGGCGGTGTCGGAGGCGCCCGGCTGGCCCGCGGCTTCGAGCACCTCCCCGATGTCAGGACCACGATCGTAGTCAACGTGGGCGATGACGACACTATCTACGGGCTCTCGGTATCGCCGGACATCGACACGGTGCTGTATACGCTGGCAGGGCTGGAGGGACCCCATGGTTGGGGACGTGCCGGAGACACCATGGTGCTGATGGAACACCTGGATGGCTTGGGTGTCGACACGACGTTCCGGCTGGGAGACGCCGACGCGGCCCTCAACATCTGTAGGACCATGCGGCTCGACGCCGGAGATCCGCTTCACGAGATCACCGCGTCACTGGCCGGCTCCTTGGGTATCCGATCGAAGATCTTGCCCGCCACCAACCACCCCCTGCGCACCGAAATCCGCACAGGACCCGATCTCTGGAGGCCGTTCCAGGAGTACTTCGTGATGCGCGGCCAACGCGACGAGGTCCTCGAAGTGCGGTACACCGGTGCGGCGGAGGCCACAGCCGCCCCAGGCGTGGTCGAGGCGATCCGTACCGCCGACGTGGTAGTCATCACCCCCTCGAATCCACCCCTGTCCATATGGCCGATCCTGGCGATCGGTGACGTCGCCGTAGCTCTCGAGAGGGCGCGGCGGGTCATTGCGGTCAGCCCGCTGTTCGGAGGCCGCGCTCTCAAAGGTCCCGCCGACCGGGTCATGGCCTCTCTCGGCCTGCCTCCAGGCAACGCCGGGGTCCACGCGGCTTACGAGGGACTACTGGACGACTTGTTCATCGACAGCGGGGACCGGGAAGATCGCGACGGGTTGGCCGCATCAGGTGTCTCCGTCCACGTCGGATCCACACTTGTGGCAGATCCGGAACGTGCCACTGCGTTCGCCGCCCGCATCATGGAGTTGCTGTGACCGTCTCGATCATCCCGCTGGAGGGGATCAGGGAGGCGCGACCGGGCGACGACGTGGTGGAACTCCTGACGGGCGGGCTGGAAGTCTCGCGGGTGACCTTACAGGAGGGCGACGTGATGGTCGTCACCCACAAGCTGGTCTCCAAGGCCGAGGGCCGGATCGTGGAACTGGGCGCGGATCCCGAAGCCCACCGGGATCTGATAATCCGCGAAGCCTCGGCGATCCTTCGGAGGCGAGACGCTCTCGTGATCACCGAGACCCCGCACGGATTCGTGTGCGCGAACGCAGGGGTGGATCGCTCCAACGTTGCTCCCGGCCGGGCGGTGCTGCTACCGGTCGATCCGGACCGGTCCGCTCGACGCATCCGCGCCCGGCTGCTCAACGCCTTCGGAATAACCGTCGGTGTCGTCATCACGGATACTTTCGGCAGGGCGTGGCGCCACGGATTGACCGACATCGCCATCGGAGTGGCGGGAATCCCGGCCATAGTCGACCACCGTGGCACACTGGACACGTTCGGGAACACACTCGAGGTAACCGAGGTTGCTATCGCCGACGAGATCGCTGCTGCTGCGGACCTGGTCATGGGCAAGGCGAGGGGGATCCCCGCAGCGGTAGTGAGAGGGCTGGAACTCCCGGTCCACGACGGCAGTGCTTCGGACCTGGTGAGGCACCCGTCCGACGACCTTTTTCGTTAGTGGTTAGTGGTTAGTACGAACCACAGACCCTACAGGAACACGCAGAACTCGTTGGCCTCGGGATCGGTCATCACCACCCATTTGCCCTGCGGTACGTCGAACCGCTCCACCTCCGTGGCGCCCCTGTGCACCAGGGCGGCGATCCCGGCTTCCCTGCTGCTATCCCGCTCTTCGGTCGGCACAGAGGGATCGACAATGTCGATGTCGAGATGCCAACGGTTCTTGGCGATCTTGCCCTCGGGAACCCTCTGGAACAGGACCCGGGGACCCACACCATTCGGATCGACAACCGCTGCGTACCGAGCGCGATCCTCCTCCGAGAGATCGAGCGCATCGGCGAAAGCCTCCCATGTCTCGAAGCCCTCCGGGGGAGGTTGCAGAACGTATCCCAGGGCAAACGCCCAGAACTCGGCCAGAGCGGCGGGATCCGCCGCGTCCACGGTCACCGCCTTTATGCGATAGGAAGGCGGCCTGCTCACGCGTGTCATACCGTCAACGATATCAAGGAACCGGGTGTGCGGCTGCTAACGGCAGATCCTGAACCCTATCTTTTGATACATATATCTCACTAATACCAACCAACAACTAGAGACTACGCGCGAACCAATCCACGGTCCAGCCGATACCCTCCTCGAAGGTGGTGAAGGGCCGCCACCCCAACTCGTCTCGGGCAAGCGACCAGTCCAGGACCGAGCGGGGGACGTCGCCGCGGCGGGGCGGGCCATGTATCGCGCCTCCTCCGAACCGGGCGTGGCGGGCCACCCTCTCGAAGACCTCCTCGGTGCTGGTCTCGACCCCGGTTCCTATGTTGTAGATCCCGCCTTCTCCCAGTTCGGCCGCCCTCAGGAGAGCGTCCACCACATCGTCCACGAAGACGTAGTCGCGCGTGTCGCTGCCCGAGCCGAAGATGGTGGGTCTCCTGCGGTCCACACAGGAACGGCTGAACACGGCTACCACACCCGCCTCCCCGGACGGATCCTGGCGGGGACCGTAGATGTTGGAGGGACGGATCACCGTGAATTCGAGCCCGCGTTCCTTCCGCCAGAACCTCAGGTAGTCCTCGACCACTTTCTTGGAGATGCCATAGGGAGACTCGGGACGCGGCGACGAGTTCTCCCGAGCGGGCAGGTCTACCTCCCGCCCGTACACCGCGACCGAGGAGGTAAAGACAAACCGGTTGACCTCGGCCCTGCTTGAGGCCTCCAGCAGGTTCACAGCGCCAACTATGTTGATGTCGGCGTCCCGGCGGGGGTCGGATACGGAAGCGGAGACCGAGGTCTGGGCCGCCAGATGGAATACCAGATCGGGGGAGAACCGGCCCACCGTTCCCATCAGCTCATCTGCGCGGAGGTCGATCTGGTGTATCGAAACGGCGCCCCTGCGGCGGGCGCCGGCGAGCCGGGACACCTTACCGGACGACAGATCGTCGAGAACCAGGACTTCCCAACCGTCGTCGACCAGCCTGTCGACCAGGTGCGATCCCAGAAACCCCGCGCCTCCTGTTACGAGTGCCCTTCCGGTCGTGGCGATCGTGACCGCGGACATCACCTGACGGTACCGACGCCCACGTAGGCGAGTCCGTGGGCCTCGACCACCCCGGGATCCAGCAGGTTCCGGGCATCGACAACCGCCGAACCCCTCATGACGCCTCGCACTTCCGAAAGGTCCACCTCACGGAACTCCTTCCACTCCGTGGCAACCAGCAGGACGTCGGCGCCGGATGCCGCCGAGACCGCGTCGACCGCAGGTCTCACACCGGATATCGGAGCATTCACCTTCGGGTCGTAGGCCTGCACGATGGCACCACCCGCCAGGAGCCGCGCTGCGAGATCCACGGCCGGGGACTCTCGAGTGTCGTCCGTATCCGCCTTGAAGGCGAGCCCCCATAGGCCGATGACCGACCCTTGCAACGATCCTCCGGCGGCCGACTCCACCTTTTCCACGATCCGCCGGCGTTGGAGATCGTTGACTTCCATCGCCGCCCTCAGTAGTACGAAGTCGTAACCGCTCCGATCGGCGATCGACAGCAGGGCCCTGGTGTCCTTGGGAAGACAGGACCCGCCGTACCCGGGTCCCGGCTGCAGGTAGTGTGGCCCGATCCGATGGTCACGACCCATCCCCCCCAACACCTCGGCGGCGTCGGCGCCGACCGCCTCGCACAGGTTGGCGATGGAGTTGGCGAAGCCGAGCCTGGTGGCAAGGTACGAGTTCGCTGCGTACTTGATCATCTCGGCCGATGCGGGATCTGTGACGACCAGGTCCCCGGTGAGCCCGCGGTAGACATGTGAGCCGAGTATCTCGATCGCGTGCGGGTCTGCGGTTCCGATCACGATCCGATCCGGGTTGAGAAAGTCGTGCACGGCACTCCCCTCCCGGAGAAACTCGGGATTGGAAACTACCCGGACCCCCCGGTCCGAGATAGCCGGAAGGGACGCTAGGCGGCGCGCGGTGCCGACCGGTACAGTCGACTTGACAGCAAGCACCGCGCCGCGTTCCAGAGTTCCGGCCAGGCTGGCGACCGCGTCGTGGAGGATCCTGGTATCGACCGATCCGTCGGGAGCTGACGGGGTGGGAAGGGCCATGAACACGACGCCGACGCCGCGGACCGCTTCCCGGTTGGACGCATGGAAGCTGAGGCGCCTGTTCGCCATGCCCTCGGAGAGGAGCGAGTCGAGGCCGGGCTCGTAGATGGGCGACTTCCCGGCCCGGAGAGCGCCGAGCCTGGCCGGGTCCCGCTCGCCGACCCGAACGCGATGCCCCAGACGGACCAGTCCTGCCGCTTGGACGAGACCGACATAGCCGGCCCCGATGACCGCTATCACCATCCCGGCCGCTCCACCCTCATGAACTGCCACGGATCCAGGGACCGTGCCCATCAGCGAGTCTGCCGGCGACGGGTCACCGGCCCAATGCATCCGCGCCGATGACGACCACCGCGTCGAGTCCTTCGTCCAACGTACCCGCGGTCACCTCCCCGAAGCCGAGCGCATCCACGATCATGACACCTGTCTCCAGGTCCCCGGCTCTCACGGTCACTACCGTATTCTCGAAGTCGAAGGAACCGGCGTCGTCGACGTCGACAACCACGAAACCGCCGTCCTCGAGTTCGACGCTCCACCTGTCCGCCTCGCCACTTCCGCCGTTGCCGTTGAGTATCCGGAGCCGGGCCGGCTCGGAGGGTGGCGGCCCATCCGGGGAGCCTCCAAGATCCCCCCTGAAGGATCCGTAGACAGCATCTGCCGAGTCCCTCGCCGCAACCAGATACGACACGTCGTCCTCCCGCCGCTCGAACACGGGCAGCGAGACGATCTCGATGTCCTCCCTGTCGAGCTTCCTCGCCTCAAGCACGAACTCGACCAGTTGGCGATCACTCAGGCGGGCGTCGACCCGGAGATGCTGACCGACCGCTCGCAGCACGCGGGAGACGCTGAACATATCAAAGACGGACAGCCGCTTTGCCGCGGCCAGCATGGCGAAGATCAGACTCTGCTGGCGACCGATCCGGCCCAGATCATCGGCATCCACGCTCACCCACGTTCCGTCGCGGAACTCCTGGTACTGGCGTGATCGGGCATAGGCAAGGGCCGTCTTCCCATCGGCGAGTTGCACACCGGCTTCGACATCCAGGTGGGACTTGAGGTCCCTGGCCGGATACGGGAAGTAGAGTTCAACCCCTCCCAGGCCATCCACGATTCCGGCGAAGCCGAAGAAGTCCAGTTCGATGTAGTAGTCGATATCGATGCCGGTCTCGTTCACGACGGTCTCGTACAGGAGTTGGGGGTTGGGACCGTCTATGGAATAAGCAGCGTTGAGCTTTCTGATCCTCCCGTGGACGCCCACCCGGAGGTCTCGGGGAAGGCTCAGCAGGCGGACTCGCAATCCGTCGTAGGCGGCGATCATGATCACATCGGCCCGGTGTCCGCCCAACTCATCGGTGACCCCCAGGTCGTCGGGGAGGTTCTCACGGGTGTCGCTTCCTATCACCAGGAAGGTCACCGGCTCGTCGAGCGCGACGCGAGGAGGTTCAGCAGCCGGATCGTCGGCGACGGAAACCCATTCAGGAGAGTCGGTGTCCTCGGATGGAGCGGCCACCGGTTGGTCCTCGGGCTCCGGCGTTGCGGTCGTGGTGGTCGTCACCGGCCGCGGCTCCGCTGGCACGATCTCCACGCGTTCGGGCCGTAGAAGCCTCCATCCGAGTATCCCCGCGAGCACCAGGGAGTTGAGCACGACGAGCGCGATGATGAGCCGCAGCCAACGGCGGCGGGCTTCCGAGTCCTGGTACGCGGGCGCGTCCGAACCGAGCGGGTCTTCGGTGGTCATTCGAGGCTGGGGAGGATGTTAACTGCGGCCGCCCGGTAACCGGATCCGGCAGCCTTGCGCCGAGGCGCTTGCCGTATCCGGAACTCCGCTACCCGCGACCCGTAAGCGACAGGCGCTAGAGCTACCGCGCCCAACGACCGGACCGTGTCATCCGCAGCAATCGTCCATCGTTTCCCCTGACCAGGGATGGTTTGCTTCGTTGAGCACCTCGGCGACCCTCGCTCTGCGTCCCGAGCACTCCGGGCACACCCAGACGGTTGGAACCCTGGCGCCAGCCACCACGAGCGAGGGGTACTCATTCCGGCAGTCGGGGCACACGATCCTGAGCACCGGCATGGTTACCTCCCAACCGCGAGCCTGTCACCGCTCTGCCAACGCCGAAGCCTCCGACAGCAGCCGGGCGGTCACCGACTCGTGGGCGTCCCTGGTAGCTTGCGCCCACTCTAGGGCTCCTCGAAGCCGCTCGAGTACCGATCCGCAGTGCTCCACCACCCGGCGAGGGGCCGATCCTCCCGGAGAGTCGCGCGACGAGATGATGGCAGCGACATCGCCCGCCCGCTCGACCGCCGAAGAGAGACCGGAGGGATCGATCCCGCACTCCCCCGCCGCCCGCTCCAGGTCCACCGCGGCCACCCTGCTCCCATCGCGTTCGGACACGTCTGCCACCGCCCGCCCGACGACGCGGTACGCGCTCCGGTAGTCCAGGCCGCACCCCAGCACGAGGAGCTCGGTGAGGTCGGTGGCAGTGGTGAAGTTGTCGCCTGCAGAGTCGGTCAACCTCCCGACGTCGACCTCCATGGTCGTGACGACATCGGTCGCCAAGCGCAACAGGCGACCCGCTAGCTCCACGGAGCCTGTGACCTCGCCGTAGGCGTAGAGCCAGTTGTCGGTTCGGGCTGACGGGGTCCGCTGCGTGCTCATGAGACCGGTGGATCTGCCGATCAGCGTCCCGCAGCCTCCGCGGATCACAGCTAAGGCGTACGGATTGCGCTTCTGGGGAAGCAACACCGAAGCCCTCGACGAGGAGCCTCCCAGGGCAACGTAACCGAATTGGGGGGTGGCGAACACCTCGAGGTCCTCGGCGAGGCGGTCCGCGTTCATTACCGCCTGGGTCGCGGCCACCGTGCAATCGACCATCCCGTCGGCCGCCCACATGCCGTCGCGAATGTGGCGTGTCGGCCGGCGGAATCCCAGCCGGTCGGAAATCCGCTCCCGGCTCAGGGGGATGGAAGTCCCGCCCACCCCACCGGAACCGGCCGGCGAGAGGTTCGCCCACCGATGGCAACTCCGGACACGTTGGAGGTCCCGAGTGGCCTGTTCGGCGAAGCCAGCCAGGTAGTAGCCGAACGAGGAAGGCTGGGCAGGTTGCAGGTAAGTGGTGTCGTTCCATGGGACGGACGCCGATTCCAGCGCCCTCTGCACGAGACTGGTGGCAAGGCCCGCGACCGCCGCGTGAAGGTCGAGAAGGCGTCGGCGCAGGGCGAGGCGGATCGCCAGGCGTCCTGCCTCGCGCCGGGTCCGCCCGGTCGGGAGCCATCCTGCGGCCGCGCCGATCCGGCGTTCCAGCTCCCGTTCCCGGCTGTTGTACGCATCGCCGTATACGGCGTGGTAAGGGAATGACTCCACCGGGGTGGAGAGGAAGTCCAAGAGCACGCGGCACAACCGAGCCGCCGCCCCCCTCGGCGCGACCTCCGCATCCACCAGTTCCAGCACGTGGGCGAGGTCAGCCAGACACAAACCCTCGTGAAGGATCCGGGCATCTGCGACCTCCAGGCGGTAGCCGGCGTCGACCAGAGCCGGAGATGGTCCGGACCCCAATCGGCCCTCCGCCCCGAGGTATCCTTCGGGAGCCGCGACCGCCGCCGCCGGACCGGTGCCCCGAAGCACATTGCCCTCGATCACCGCCAAGAGGCCGTCGACCTCCGCCGCTAGCTCCTCCTCCGGCCGCGCGCTCACGCCGCCGAGCTCCCCAGGAACAGGTTGAGGGTTCCACCAGTCACCATGAACACGATCGGCTGAGCCAGGTCGGACTTTTCCCTCACGAGCGCCGCAAGAGCCGGAGACCCGTACTCGGGATCCAGGAACACTCCTTCGGTCCTGGCCATTAGCGATCCGGCGTTCTCGACCTCCGCGGGATCGGGCTCACGCTCGTCGAGCACTTCCCAAGCCACATCGCTCCGCTCCCGGACGCCGAGCATTTCCAGCGTCGAATCGGAGATCCGCCGCACTCGCCGCCTGCACTCATCGACGGGGCGATGCACGGACGCCCCGACAATGCGGGCTGCGGTGGAACGCCTCCGGAATCCGGCTACCAGCCCGGCCTGGGTACCACACGACCCGGTTGCGAGCCAGACGGTACCCGCGGCCATCCCCATCCGTTCCAGTTGCGTCTCGAGTTCATCCACCGCCGCCACGTAGCCCAAGGCGCCGACCGGATCCGCTCCGCCCCGGCCCACCGCGTACGGCCGGCGCCCGGCACCCTCTAGCCGGTCGAACAGTGACTCCAGGACAGGATCGACCGATGGACGGGCAGGATCGCCCGTGAAGGTCACCCTCACTCCTTCCAAACGATCCAGCAGGTCGAGGCTCCCCCGGCCCGGCGGGGGCCGATCCCCGAACATCACCAGTTCCACGGCCAAGCCCCGCTGGACGGCGCCTGATGCGGCGGTCAGTACCCAATTCGATCTGGGTCCACCTCCGGTCAGGAAGACATCGGCTGCTGCAACTTCCGCGGCTCCGACGTGGAACTCGACCGCCCGCGCCTTGTTGCCCCCGAGACCTACACCGGTCAGGTCATCCCGCTTCAGGAGGACCTCGACGCCGATCTCCTCGGATAGCCGCGGGGCAGCCACCAGGGGCGTGGGCAGGTTGGCCAGTGGCGCTCTGTGAGGGAGCTTCAATCCGCTTCCCGAATGACCCGGTCGACGAACTCCGGTCCGGCGCCCATCACCCGATCGATGTCGGCCAATTCGTCGATCCGTCGCCGGTCCACGTAGGCGGGGACCCGCGGATCGCCCAGGATCGCCTCGGCGAAGGTGAGACCCTGCTCGAATCCCCGCATCGCGGCGTCGTACACGATGTCGTGGGCTGTGTGCTTGCCGACCCGATCGGCCAGAAAGCGCATCAACGGTTCCGCGAACACGAACCCCTTCCGCGCCTCGATGTTGGCCATCATCCGGCCGCCGTCCACCTCCAGGCCCTCGACCAGGAGGGCTGCGTAGCGCGTAGCCGACAGGGTCATGGCGCACGCTTCCGGGATCGCGATCCATTCGGCCTTCCAGCTCCGCCCGTCCCGCTCGTGTAGTTGGATCATCGCCTCGGTAACCACCCCGGCATCCGCCCGTACGAGGCGGGCGAGGGTGTCGAGATGCTCCGACAGTTCCGGGTTGCGCTTCTGGGGCATGGTGATGCTCCCAACCGTTCCCTCGATGAACGGTTCTCGCACCTCCCCCAACTCCAGCCTCTGCAGCTCCATTATCTCGTTGCCGACCTTGGCGATGGTGGTTGCCGTCATGGCAAGCAGATGGGTGAACTCGGCGGGGCCGTCCCGGCTGGTTATCCACGGTATCGATGGGACACCGAGGCCCATGCGGCGTGCGAACTCATCGAGCAACGGCAGCGCACGGTCACCCCAGAACTCCATAGTCCCCAGCGCCCCGCCCAACTGCACCACTTCCCAACGCTCCCTCCCTGCCGCGAGCCGGCGGCGGTGACGAGCGATCTCCGAAGCCCAGACCGCGGCCTTGAACCCGAACGGGATCGGGATGGCCGGCTGAGCGTGGGTACGGCCCATCATCGGCGTGGACCGGTGGTCACGGGCGAGGGCCAGGGCAGCCGCTTCAATTCGAGCCAGGTCCCGCTCGAGCAGGTCGCCGACCGATCGCAGGACGGTGGAGGTCCAGGTATCGGTCAGGTCCTGCACGGTGGCTCCGTAGTAGACCCACTCGCGGGCCGGCTCGGGCAGGGTGGCGCGCAGGACCCGGATCAGCCCCAGGGTGGAGTGGCCGGTGACCCTGGTCTCCACCGCGATCCGTTCGAGGTCGATCTCCGCCGTAGCGGCATGTTCCCTTATGAGGACCGCAGCGGACGCGGGGACCAGCCCGACTTCAGCCTGGGCTTCGGCGAGCGTGGCCAGGATGTCCAGCCAGGCCCGGAACCGGCCCTCCTCTCCCAGGATCGCCCTCACCTCGTCTGTGGCCCAGAGATGGCCGTATACGACCGAGTCGGATAGGTGGATGCTCATCCCGGGACGGGAGCCACGGCCTCCACTCCGGTCAGCAGACGGAGCGCATGCCGTACCTCATCAAGATTCGCTCCCCAGGGCACGATTGCGCGGTTGCCGGTGAATTCCATGCCTCGCTCGAGCATGCAGCACTTGACCAGCCATCGATCTTCGGAGGCTTCCTTCTCCACCCGCTTGCGGGGACAAATGTCGACCTGGCGGGGTTCGTCCCCGTAGAAGTGGCGGTGGAACTGCATGGATCGCTCGCATCCGATCATTACCCACTCTTCGCGTGTCGCAGGCCGGGTGTCCAGGTACGACATGTCACCGTCAAGCTCCGTCCCGGCTCCCCGGCAGGGCAGCAGGTAAGAACCGGCGGGTACCGTGGCAGCGAGATCCGGGAATTTGACCGAGTCGAGCACCAACTCCACCGGGGGAAGGTCCTCATCGAAATCCACGACCTGCTGAGCCTGGCGCAACAGTTTGGGAGGCTCCGGGGGTGTGACCTCCGCTACCCGGATCCGGACGGGATCGGGTTCCCATATGAAGTTGATATGCTCGAACATCCCTTTCACCACGAAACCCGATATACCGGGACGTCCCTGACCAGCCGCCACCCCGGCCAGCGCGGTGGCGTTCCCCACATCCACCACCGGATCCTCGATCAGCATCGTCCGGTCGGGACCCGACCACACCTCGACATCCACGACGGTCTGGAACAACTCGTCGCTCTCCTGGCGTGCCACGGCCGCCAAACCCACCGATCCATCGTGGACGAGTGCCAGGTAGTCGGTACGGCGGTACACCTCCCGGCCCATCAGGTAATCGACCATGTACGCAGGCTCCGGAACCTGGTCCACATGCTGGACCGAGAGCCCCCGGTACGGGTGGGCGCGGGCGTTGGGAGTCGGCTTTTCGGCTACAAGCATGGCGTTGCGATCCGTGATGCCGTTTCCATACGGCGATTGTACCCGCAAACGTCAGGGCCGTCCCGACTAAGGGACGGCCCTGCGCGGTAAGCAGATGTCAGCCGAGTTCGCTGCGAACGATCTCCGCCCCGGACACCATTGCATGCAGCTTGTCCTGCGCGATGTAGCGCTGCAGAAGGATCAGGCCGCAGTCGGTGGTAACGCCCAGCTGGTTGGCGGGCACGTACTCCAGCAACCGGCGGATTCGCCCGGCCACCTGTTCGGCAGTCTCGGTGATGGTCGACTTGACGTCGATCACCCCTGCCCAGAACTGGATGTTCTCCGGCACCGGGTTGTTCTTCACCACGTCCAGACCGGACAGGTCGTCGGAACGCCGGCCGCAGTTCTCCAGGTTGAGAACGTCGATATTGGCGTCGTACGAGGCCGGGATCACCGAAGCGGTCGCCGATGGCTCAGCACCCTCGCGGATGGTCAGGTCGAAGATCTCCCCTGCACCCGCCGTGTCGTCGGGGAAGTAGGCGGGAGTACCGCCCCAGTTGCCCCAGCAGATATGAACGATGATTTTCGCGTTCTGGACGCCCGCCACGGCCCGGTTGAAGGCCTCGATCGCCCAGGGCTCGTAGAAGTAGGGCCACGTGAACTCGTCCAACTGGATGAAGTCGATCCCCATCGCGTCCACTTCGAGGATGTCCTCGTTGACGGCGTCGGCGATCGCCATGGCCCGGTCTTCGGCCGCCTCGTAGTGGAGGTCGTTGGTGGCCTGGGCGAGCACCTGGATCCCTGTGTACTGGACCTTGGTGGCCTTGTTGGTGGCCCGCTTCAACGCCCTGGCCTGTTCCACCATGATGGCGCCTCGCCGCTTCACCTCCTGGGTGAGAGTTCCGGCGTGGAGCCGGCTGTAGATCGGGAACCCCAGGAAGCCACCCTTGAGGTCATAGCCGAGACGCTTGTAGTAGTAGTAGAGCGCCTGGTCCGCATAGTTGTCACCGTGGAGTCGGCCGTCGGTGATGATGTCGAGCCCGGCGTTCTCCTGGTCCTTGGCCAGAGCGGCCGCGGCGTCCTCCAAGGCCTCCCTTATGTAGGCATCCGGTGGTTCCTGATCCCCCGTCCATTCGCGTACACACTGGGCGTCCCACCAGCGTGGATTGGGATAGTTCCCCACCATCGAAGTCGGAATCAGTACCTCTTCGCCCCTGATCTTCATGTCTCCTCCATCTCTCGAAGCATGTGCCGGGTTCGAAAGCGCCGGGTGCGATCTTCTGTATTCCTCCTCAGGTCGGCTCGCCCTATCGGACCCACGGACGCCGTCGGCGGTTCAAGGCTACCAAACGGACAACTGCTCCAGACCCTGAAACCCCCTCCGATGCTTGGGGACCTTTTGCGTGCCGGACGCTGTGAGCCGGTTGGAAGTTGGAGACCCCCTGCGTCCAGGAACTCGCCCCAGCCCCCGAAACCCGGACGCTACCGAACCGTCCAACCGCCGTCCACGACCAGACCGTGCCCGGTCATGTAGGAGAGACGATCGGATGCCAGCAGCGCGATGGCCTCGGCTATGTCCTCCGGTTGTGCCACGCGACCGAGCGGTATACGCGCCTCAATCTGGGCCCTGAGATCCGGTTGGTCGAGCCGCCACTTGGTCATCGGGGTCTCGACCATGCCGGGACAGATCGCATTGGATCGGATCCCGTCGGCGGCGTAGTCGGCTGCGATGGAGCGGGCCAGCAGCAGAGCGGCGGCCTTGGACACGGAATAAACCGACCGGGCAGGGAACGGGACCATCCCCGCCACCGAGGCGATGGTGATGATGTGCCCGGACCGGCGCGGGAGCATCGACCGTAGTGCGGCCTGGGAACACAGGTAGACTCCCCTGACGTTGACCGCCATCACCCGGTCCCACTCCCCCAGGGGAGTCTCGTGGAGCCGGGCCGCGGCTGCCGAGCCGGTGATCCCGGCGTTGTTGACCAGCACGTCGATAGGACCGAGTTCCTCCTCGACGGCGACGAACGCTTCTGACACCGCGTCCGGATCCGATACGTCAACCCCGAGACCGATACCCTCCCCCGCCGACTCACGGGCGGTCGCTGCATCGAGGTCGAGAACCCCCAGCTGGAAACCTTCCTGGTGGAGGCGGGCACAGGTCACTCGACCGATCCCGGATCCGCCCCCGGTCACCACCGCCACCCTTCCGGGATTGTCCGACATCCATGCCTCCATCGTCGAGTACTCCCAGACTATGCCTGGCGATCGCATCGGCGTAGAATCGGCTCACCATGAGGCTTGAGGGACGCGCGGCGCTGATCACAGGGGCCGGTTCGGGTATCGGCCGGGCTACGGCGGAGTTGTTCGCCGCGGAAGGCGCCTCCGTCGCCGTCCTCGATCTCGATCTCGCCTCGGCCGGCATGACCGCCGCGGCGATTGTGGACTCCGGTGGGGTGGCCACTCCGATCACGGCGGACGTGTCGTCCGCCGAAGACGTATCCCGCGGTGTGGAGTTGGCTACGGAGCGCCTCGGCCGCCTCGACATCGTCTACAACAACGCCGGGGTCGACTCGACAGGGTCGGTCGCCAACGCCACCGAGGAGAACTGGGACCGGTGCTTCGATGTCAACGTCAAGGGGACGTTCCTGGTTTCCAGGGCTGCGATACCGCACCTGGATGCCTCCGGGGGAGGTTCGATAGTGAACCAGGCGTCGGTGGCAGCGCTGGTAGGGATACAGGGCTTCGCCGCATACTGCGCGGCGAAGGGCGCGGTGGTGTCGCTGACCCGGTCCATGGCGCTGGACCTAGCCCCGATGGGAATACGGGTCAACGCCCTGTGCCCCGGAACCGTCTACACCCCCCTGATGGAGCCCCTGATGCTGGAACGTGGCGAGGGTGATCTCCAGTTGGGGCTGGCTCGGACCGCCACCAAATACCCGATCGGGAGGCTCGGGGAACCGTCCGAGATCGCCCGCGCCGCTCTCTTCCTCGCATCGGACGATGCGAGCTTCGTCACCGGTTCGATCTTCACGGTGGACGGTGGCATGACTGCCCAGTAGTCCGATGGGCGTACACCTCGCACCGGAGAAGTACACCGACCTGCAGTCCGCCGCCCGGTTGGTACGACCGGGGTCGATGGTGGCGCTCGGGGGCGGGCTGTCCGCCCGGCTGCCGATGGCCCTAGTGCGCCAGCTCATCCGTGAGGGAGTCGGCGATCTCCATGTGGTGGGATCGGCTCATTCCATCGATGTGGACCTGCTGGCCGCGGCCGGATCGATCTCGGTCTGCGAGGAGAGCTACGTCGGTTACGAGCAGGACCATGGACTGGCGCCCGCCTTCCGGAGAGCCGCTCAAGAGGGATCCCTGGAGGCCCGGGAAAGTTGCTGCGACACCATCCTCACCCAACTCCGGGCGGCCGAGATGGGCCTAACGTTCCTACCGGTCCACGGAGTGAAAGGGACGGACATCGAGACACTCCATCCCGAGTACGGCAGGGTCACCTGCCCGTTCACCGGCAATACATTCGTAGCCGTGCCCCCGATGGCGCCGGACGTGGCCCTCATCCACGCACCCGTGGGCGACACGGAAGGCAACCTGGCCCTCGAACAGCCCTACGTCCTCGACGAGCACTTCGCCATGGCCTCGAAGATGGTGGTGGCGACAGTCGATCGGATTGCGTCCACCACGGAGGTCGCCGAGGCCGGCATCGTGATCCCGTTCTACCGAGTCGCGGCCGTGGCGGAGGTTCCATACGGCGCCCATCCGAGTTCCTGCTATCCCGGGTATGCCTACGACCGAGAACACATCGCCGCTTGGGTCGCCGCCGCCAAGACCCGCTCGGGTGCCGACGAGTACCTGCGGTCCTTCGTGACCGAGATCGACGAAGACTCCTACCGGGACCGGGTCGGGTACGAGCGCCTCGGCCGGCTCGCTCGTTACTCCTCCTCCACCGCAGAATGGATGGGCCTGTTCGGGTGAGCCACCGCTTCAGCTTCGACGAGTTCTTCGTGGTGGAACTCGCCCGGACCATCCGGGACGGCGAGGTCACATTCCATGGCTTCGGGAGTCCGTGCGCAACGGTCGCCATGCACTTGGCCAAGCGAACCCACGCCCCCTCGGCGCTGCTGATCGAGGGCGCCATGTATGCGGTGAATCCCTACCCCGCCTTCATCCCGCCTACCAGCAACGACCAGTCCCTCAAGCAGGGCGCCGTGTACTCGATGAGGTTCGAGGAGGCATTCGACATGTCGGTGCGGGGCGAGGTCGACCACATGTTCCTGTCCGGCATCCAGATCGACCCCTTCGGGAACACCAACGTCACCTCGATCGGCTCGATGCCGGCCCCGAAGGTGAAGCTGGGGGGCGGGGGCGGAGGCTGCAACATATCGGCGACCATCGGTCGGCTCACCCTGTGGAGCACCAACCATCGACCGGGTCGCTGCCTGGTCGAGGCGTGTGACTTCATCACCGACATCGGCCACCGGACACCTGAGGGAACGAGAGCCGAACTGGGCTACACGGGGGGTGGACCCGACACCCTGGTCACCGAGTTGGGAGTGTTCGACTTCCCCGACGGCCGCGCCCGGCTCCGGAAACTGTTCCCGGATGTCACGCTTGACGACGTCTCGGCGGCCACCGGCTTCGGTTTCGCGGTGGCTACCGAGTTGGAGACAGTGGCCTGGCCGAGCCGGGAGCAGATCGACCTGGTGCGAACCATCGACCCTCTCGGTGTGCGTAGAGGCGAGTTCCGGCCCTCCGAGTTGGAACGGACCTTCACTGCGTGACGCTTGACGCGGTGTTCAATCCGGCCCGTGTGGCGGTCGTGGGCGCCTCGGATCGCCCGGGAAAGGTGGGCACCGTCGTGTGGCGCAACCTCGCGGACTTCGACGGCGATGTCGTCCCGGTCACGTCCTCATCACCTTCGGTGGGTGGTGTTCCGGCGGCGCGGTCCCTGACCGAAGTCGAAGGAGATGTCGACCTGGCGGTCCTGGTCGTACCGGCGCGCGCGGCGCCGACAGTCGCCCGCCAGGCTGCGGTGAAGGGGGTCGGGGCGGTAGTGGTGCTGGCCGGCGGGTTCGCCGAGATCGGCGACGAGGGGGCTGCCCTCCAGGCCGAACTGGTGGAGGCAGCGGGCCAGGTGCGGATCGTCGGTCCCAACTGCTTCGGTGTTCAGAACATGGCCGTGGGTCTCAACGCCTCGATGACGGCCGCCGGTTCCCACGAACCGGGAGGGATCGCGTTGATTACCCAGTCGGGTGCGTACGGGATGGCTATCCACGCGATGGCGCCGGACGAGCACCTGCGTTTCGGCAAGGTGTATTCGTCGGGGAACAAGGCCGACATCGGAGACCACGAAGCGGTCAGGTACCTACACGCCGATCCCGCCACCGAAATCATCTGCCTGCTCGCCGAATCGGTGACCGACGGCGCCGAACTTGCAGCTTCGATCCGGGAAGCGGCGCCGGCCACGCCCGTCATCGTCGCCAAGACCGGCCGCTCGGAAGCGGGGGTCCGGGCGGCCCGGTCCCACACGGGCTCGCTCGGGACCGACGATGCGATCTTCCGGGCCGCAATGCGCCAGGCGGGCGCCGTAACCGTTCGCACCGGCCTGGAGATGCTCGACGTGGCCCGCCTCCTGGCCGGCCAGCCCCTGCCGGGAGGGAACCGGGCTGCGATCATCACGAATTCGGGCGGAACCGGTGTGGAACTCGTAGACATCCTTGCAGCCGAAGGGGTTGAAGTGCCCGAACTGTCGGCACGCTTGCAGGCGCGAATAGCGGACCGGATCCCCCCATTCGCGAGTCCCCGCAATCCGGTCGACATCACCCCGATCTGGCCCCGGTTCGCGGAGCTGTACCCGTGGCTAGTCGATACCCTCGCACGGTCGGGCGAGGTGGACCTGGTCATTCCGGTGCTGCTGCAGAGAGCGGCGATGGACGAAGCAACGGTCACCGCGATCCGGGATACCGTGGCGAGGCTGCGAGAGGACGGGATCCGGGTCCCCGTTTACTGCTGCTGGGTCGCTCCCCGCGCTGAACGCTTCAAGGCCGACGTGCTGCAAGCGGCCGGGATCCCGTGTCTCGAGTGGCCGGAACCCACCGCCCGGTCGGTCGGCCACGCCGTGCGTTACGCCACCAACCGGCACCGGATCGTCCCCCGCCCGGAGTTGCCCTCCCCGCGGCGGCTGGAATTGCCGGATGGACCGATCCCGTCTGCCCAAGCCGCTGATGTCCTGGCCGGTTTCGGGATCGCGACCGTCGAGAGCAGGACCTGCCACGACGGGAGCGAAGCCTTATCGGCGGCTGCGGCGCTGGGCGGACCGGTGGTGATGAAGACCGCGGAACCCGCCATCGAGCATCGAGCCGACGTCGGCGGGGTCCACGTCGGCCTCTCCACCCGGCAAGAGGTCGCCGCCGCGTACCGAGACCTCTCCCGGCTGGGCACTGCGGTCCTCGTGCAGCCACAGTTGACCGGCGTCGAGATGGTAGTGGGGGGACTGCGGGATCCGGCATTCGGACCGGTGGTGATGACCGGGTTAGGCGGCACGGTGGTGGAACTTCTACAGGACGTGACCTTCGCATTGGCGCCTGTCACCGGGGAGGAGGCTGTCAGGATGATCGAGCAGCTGCGTGGCTTCCCACTTCTGTGCGGCTACCGCGGCCGACCCCGCGCCAGTATCGAACAACTCGCAGGCGTCATCACGAGCACCGCCCGGTTGATGGCAACCCACCCGGACATCAGCGAGATCGACCTGAACCCGGTGATGGTGACCGAGTCCGATGCTGTGGCCGTAGACTGGAAGGTGTATGTCGAGGAGACAGGCACCGATAGCCGGTAGCAGGTAGTCGGATACTGACCATCAACCACAACGGAGGCGCAAGGCATGGCAACCAGGACTCAGACCGTATGGGACATCCGCGACCAGGATCCGATCAGCATCCACGACTGGGGACCCGAGATCGACTCGATGCTCGAGGACCCGACGGACGACCGGGTGGTGTTCAATGTGGACGAGGACGATCCGCGTCCGTACGACGCCATTTTCCTCGGCGGCGGAGCCGCCGGTAGGTTCGGGTCGGCCTACATGCGGGCCATGGGCGGTCGCCAACTCATCATCGACCGGTGGCCGTTCCTCGGCGGTTCCTGTCCCCACAACGCCTGCGTCCCCCACCACCTGTTCAGTGAGGTCGCAGCCGAGTTGATGCTGGCCCGCACGTTCAGCGGACAGTTCTGGTTCCCCGATCTCGACGGCAAGATCACCTCGATCAAGGAGATCGTGGACCTGTTCCGCGCCGGCCGGATCGCTCCTCACGCCATCATGAACTTCCAGAGCAAGGAGCAACTGGACCTCGAATACGTCCTCAATGCCCCGGGGACCGTCCTCGACGCCAACACCGTGGAGGTGGCCGGCCGGGTCTTCACCGCCAACAACCTGATCCTCGCCCTCGGCGCCCGGCCCCGGCCCCTGCCCTGCCCCGGCGCCGACCTGCACGGCGTCTACACCTACGAGTCGCTCGTCGAAGACCTTGACTACGAACCGGGTGACACCGTCGTGGTGATCGGCGGATCCAAGACCGCGGTCGAGTATGGCTGTTTTTTCCAGGCAACCGGACGCCGGACCGTCATGGTCGTGCGCTCCCAGTTGCTGAAGCTCCTCGAGGACGCCGAGACCCGACACTACGTGATCACCATGATGGAGGAACAGGGCATGGAGATCTGGGAGGAATCGGTTGCCACCGAGGTGCACGGGGACGCCAACGGCAAGGTGAAGGGAATCACCGTCTCCACCCCGGACGGTGTGCAGTACATCGAGACCGACTTCGTCTTCCACGGGCTGGGCGAGATACCCAACTCGGAGATGCCCGCCGAAGTACTCGGCGTGAAGCTCAACGACGATGGCACCATCAAGGTCAATCCCCAGATGCAGACGTCGGTACCCAACGTCTATGCCATCGGCGACCTGCTCGGCCCACCGATGGAGATGTTCAAGGCCCGAAAGTCGGGAATGTACGCGTCGCGCCACATAATGGGGGAGGACGTCCACTACGAGTTCACGGAGTACCCCGACTTCATGCACACCCACTACGAGGTGAGTTGGTTCGGTATCGGCGAGGAGGAGGCGCGGGAGCGCTACGGGGAGGTAACGATCATCAAGATGCCTCCCGACTCCGAGGACGGTTGGGAGGTCGCTCTGCCAGCCACTGACCGGATGATGCTGTACGCCTTCGCCAAGCCCCGGATGTCGGGCTTCCAGAAGCTGATCATCGCCTCCGAATCGCGGAAGGTGGTAGGCGCGCACCATGTCGGCGCAGGGGCCCGCGACGCGTTCCAGTACCTTTTCCAGCTCTACCGGAGGGGACTTACGGTCGACCAACTCGCGGAGATGGACGAGTTGTTCCTGAACCCGACCCACTTCATCCAGCTCTCCCGCCTGCGAGCCGGCAACAAGAACCTCCAGGATCTGTGAACCCCGCGGACCGGCCCGGCTGGTACGACCTGGCCGTCGCCGAGGAGGTACGCACCGGCCGGACGGGGAAGCCGCGGGCCCGTGGCATTACCATGGTGATCGACACCGGTCTCGGCTTGTCGCAGACCGCGGAACTCCTGGACATGGCCGGCCAGTGGATCGACCACTGGAAGCTCAGCTTCGGCACTTCGGCACTGGTACCGGAGCCTGTCCTGCGGAAGAAGCTGGAACTGATCAACTCGACCGGAACCCTCACCTTCCCCGGTGGAACCCTGTTCGAGGCCGCCACCGCCCACCGGCACTGCCGGCACTACATGCGCGCCGCCCGCCGCATGGGTTTCACCGCCGTCGAGATTTCGGAGGGCACCTTCGACCTACCGCCTGAACGGCGTAGGCGGGCTATCGAGTGCGGTCTCAGCGCCGACCTGATCGTGATCAGCGAGGTGGGCAAGAAGGATCCGGAGACCCAGCCCGAGCCCGAGGACCTTGCTTCCCAGGTGCTGACCGATCTCGAGTGGGGCTCATCGTGGGTGGTGATGGAAGGACGCGAGTCGGGAACGGGAGTCGGCGTGTACGACACCGCCGGCCACGTCGACCTCGAGGCCGTGGAGACCGTTGCAGCCCGTATCGGCGAGGCCAACCAACGGCTGGTCTGGGAGGCGCCGCTCAAGGAACAGCAGACCACGCTGATCGACCGCTTCGGTATGAACGTGAACCTGGGCAACATCGCCCCGGAACGGGTTCTGGCGCTGGAAGCGTTACGTTCCGGGCTACGTTACGAGACGCTGAGATCCGTCACGGCTCGCTTGGAGGAGCAGAAGATCCTGGAGATCGAACGGCCCGAGCCGGAGGATTAGTTGTTAGCCCTGATTCTTCATGTTTCCCGACACACCCACCGACGAAAGGCCACTTCAGGCCTGTTTTCGCGGCTCGGTCCGCATGCACCCGACGGGTGACGGTGGATGTCGGCTCGGACGGGCTTGTCGAGTCCGCCCTTATACCAGGTCAGGAGTCCGATCAGAAGCCCCTTCTTCGATCAGACAAACCCCGTGCATGAAGAATCGGGGCTAGCTGTTAGGTTGTTCTAAGGCACGACTCACTATTCGCCATCACCCAGTTGCTAGGTCGAGCAAAAGCCTCCGGGTCGAGTCCGTACCACATCCCGTGTCGAAGGGCACGGCCCACACGTCGGTGGCGCCGGCATCGAAGAGATCCTGTATGCGGGCCGTAACCGTGCTCGCGTTCCCGGTGATCGCCAGGCCCACCGGTCCGTCTACGCCCTCCCGCTCGAACAAGCGCCGGTAGTTGACGAGCATGCCATAGCGACCGAAGACGCGGGCGGTTGCCTCGTGTGCCCGGTTGCGATCCGGATCCACCGCCACCGGAATCCCGGCCAGCACCCTCGGTGGCGGCTTTCCGGCTTCCTCGGCCCCGTCGGTGACCGCGGGGACCACCACCTCCTCGAGCGACTTCGGACCGGCCAGCCAGGTGGTCACACCGTCAGCCATCTCGCCCCCCAAGCGGCACATCCGCTCCGCGAGAGCGCCCACTATCACCGGCACCGCGGAGGTCCCCGGAATCGTGAACTCACCGTGTACACGGTAGTGCTCCCCCTCGAAGCTGACAGAGCCGTTGGTGAGCAAGCCGTTCAGGACCGTTAGGTACTCGCGCAGGTGACCGATCTGGCTCGAGTAGTCAAGCCCGTGCATCCCCTCGATCACCGGGCGGTGGGACACCCCCACTCCCAAAACGAACCGTCCTCCCGCCAGCGCCTGGACCGTGGCGGCGGACTGGGCCAGAGCCATCGGATGGCGCGGGTAGCTGGGCACCACGCCGACCCCGAGCTCGATCCGCGACGTGGCGCGAGCTGCGACCGCCAGCGTGGTGAGGGAGTCGATCCCACGGGTGATGTGCGTGCACCACGCCGACGCGAAGCCCTCCTTCTCGGCTGTGACCGCGTCCGCTGCCACTTGGTCGGGGGGTCGAAGGATGCCGAGGGCGTCAGAACCGAACATGATCGATATTCGCATGGGAGAACTCCTATCCGAGGGTCGCTGCGAGCAGCGCCAAGAGACGGGAGATCATGTCCCCTGCCGCGCCCGGATGGTACGAAGCAGAGTCGTCGTCGAGAAAGTCGTGCCCCACCCCCTCGTAGAGGATCCACTTGCCATGCCGATTGCGTCGCTGCGCCTCGTCCACCCCTTCTGCTGGGACCAACTCATCCTCGGCGCCGTATAGGCCTAGCACCGCCATCGGCAACATCCCCAACGCGTCGGCAACCTGCAACTCGCGGTCCTCGTCCCCGGCGAGCGGGGCGTAGGCGACACAGAGTGCCCCGACCAGACGCCGGCGGTGCGCTGCATAGGTGATCGCGAACCGGCCCCCGACGTCGATGCCGACCACACCGATGTTCCCCTGCCTTGCCCAACCGGCCGGATCGTTGAAAGCGAAGGCGACCGCGTCGTCTATATCTGCCAGAGCACGGCGGCCACGGACTCGACGGTAGGCGGCGATCAACTCGTCGAAGGATGCATCATCCCCGGGGTGGGCACCACGGGTGAGGTCGGGGACCAGCACCGCGTAGCGGTTTCTAGCCAACCGGCGGGCCAGGTCCTTGACGAAGGGGGTGATCCCTCGCAGCGGTGGGAGCAGGACAACCAACGGGTAGGACCCGATCCGGTCCGGGCGCGCCAAGTACCCCTCCGTGAACCGGGCGCCGGTGGGCATGGCGAATTCGCGGTAGAGGATCTCGATCGTCCCCTCATGCTGGAGAACCGCCACATCACCTCCCGAGCCTGCGGTTGCCTGGGGTCCGACCGTCCTGGGTCGAACCTCGATCATCCTAGCGATCAGCCATCACAATCGAAGATGGTGGATGGTGGATGGTGGGCTCCTACACAGCTCCCGGCTTGCCGTGGCGCCGGACCTCCGAGACCGAGCCGGAGACGAGGGTGATCCGCCCGGCCGGGGTGGCAACCACCAAGCCTCCCTCTGGCGAGATGTCCACGGCCCGACCCCTGCCGTTCGGATTCCACGTGATCTCCCGGCCGAGGGTCGAGCATCGACGTCGGTAGTCGTGGTAGGGCCAGTCTTGCGGCCCACTCGCCATGAACTCGAGGAGACCGGCAGCCCACCGGCCCGCTATGCCTAGTGCCGCGTCAGGACCGGGATCGCTCGGATAGACCGCGTCTCTGCCGGAGGGGGCGTCGGGCCAGTGGAGGTTGGCACCCCACCCTACGATCACTGACCCGCCGGAAGCCTCGGTGAGTATGCCGCCGAGCTTGTCGTCGCCCTTCATGAGATCGTTGGGCCACTTGAGCGTCAGCCCTGCGGCCGCCCCACCGAGTGATCGAAGGGCTGCAACACCCGCAACGAGCGTGATCACCGGCCACCACGGTGACGGCCAGGCAGGACGGAACCCGATCGAGGCGGCCAGAGCCCTCGGCGCGTTGACCCAATCGGCACCGGTCCGGCCCCTTCCTCTGGTCTGGGAGCCGGCGACCACCAACACCGGACGCGAGTCGATTCGCCTACGCACCTCGTCCTGGGTGGAAGTGGTCTGTTCGAGAACCAGCGTCTCGTAAGGTCTGGACATGGTCAGTGGATGTTATCCGTCGCCTTTTGAGCGGAGAAAACCCCGTTGGTGTAGCCATCGTTCGGCCCCGGGGGTCTAAGGGACGGCGGGAACGGGGATGAAGCACGTGTCGAGCCTCCCAGACCGGTAAATCGTTTCTGGCGATTCTCGCGCCTATGGTGGAACGTGCCGTGCGCTTGCTTGCACCCTCTGGATCGTCCGACGCCAGCCTTAGCAGTAAAGGTGAGTATGTGGGCACCGAACAACGGATAGAACAACTCCGCGAACTCCGCCGGCAGGCCGAAGCGCCCGGCAGCCGACGCGCCTTCGACCGCCAGCACGAGCGGGGGAAGATGACGGCCCGCGAGCGTATAGGCCTGTTGCTCGACAAGGACAGCTTCCAGGAGACCGACACTTTCGTACGCCACCAGTCGCGTGGTTTCGGCATCGAGGACCGGCGACCCCTGGGAGACGCGGTGGTCACCGGATACGGAACCATTGATGGGCGCACCGTCTTCCTCTTCGCGGAGGACTTCACCGTGTTCGGCGGCAGCCTCGGCAAAGCGGTCGCCGACAAGATCACCAAAGTGATGGACATGGCCATGAAGGTGGGGGCTCCCATCATCGGGCTCAAGGACTCGGGAGGGGCTCGCATCCAGGAAGGTGTTCAAGCCCTCGACGGCTACGGGAGGATCTTCTACCGGAACGTACGCGCCTCGGGCGTGATCCCCCAGATCTCGGTGATCATGGGCCCGTGCGCAGGCGGAGCGGTCTACTCCCCCGCCATCACCGACTTCGTCTACCAGGTGGACGGCACCAGCCACATGTTCATCACGGGACCCGACGTGATCAAGGCGGTCACCGGGGAGGACGTGACCTTCGAGGCGCTAGGGGGCGCCGCCACCCACGCCACCACGTCCGGCGTGACCCACTTCGTGTGCACTTCAGGCGAAGCGGCCCTCGATGAAGTACGTTACCTGCTGTCGTTCCTACCCCAGAACAACATGGAGCCGTCCCCCTACTTCGCCCCGGTCGACTCGCCTGACCGCGTGGACAACGGGCTTGACGCCATGATCCCCGACTCTCCCAACCAGCCCTACGACATGGTGGACATCATCGAGGCGGTCGTGGACGACGGGGAGTTCTACGAAGTCCACGAACATTGGGCGAAGAACATCGTCGTCGGCTTCGCCCGGTTGAACGGCTACTCGACGGGCATCGTCGCCAACCAACCGTCCCATCTGGCGGGAACTCTCGACATCAAGGCATCGGAGAAGGCCGCCCGGTTCGTAAGGGTGTGCGACGCCTTCAACGTACCGATCTGCACGTTTGTGGATGTTCCCGGCTTCCTGCCCGGGGTGGAACAGGAACACGGCGGCATCATCCGACACGGCGCCAAGCTCCTCTACGCCTATTGCGAGGCATCGGTACCCCGGGTCACGGTCATCACCCGCAAGTCGTACGGCGGCGCCTACCTGGTGATGAACGCCCGTGGAGTCGGAGCCGACCTGGTGTACGCGTGGCCGTCGGCCGAGATCGCGGTCATGGGTGCGCAAGGAGCCGTCAACATCATCCACCGCAGGGAGATAACCACCGCCGACGATCCCGACGAACGCCACAGGTCGCTGGTCGATGAGTACGAGCGCCGGTTCGCCAACCCCTACGTCGCCTCGGAACTGGGGTTGGTCGACAACGTGATCGAACCGCGTGAGACCCGTCCCCGGCTCGTAAAGGCGTTCGAGATGTTGCGGAACAAGCGGGACGCGCTCCCGCCCAAGAAGCACGGTAACATTCCCCTCTGAGACCACCGAGACAAGACATGCCTGCTAGACCCCGACCCTTCCCGGCACCGCCATCCGGCAGGCCCCGGTCTCGGCTTCCCTCCGCGAAACGCGCTTTCTGCTCGCCATTTCGCCCGGAAGCCTCGTGAACTCCCTTCTCGTCGCCAATCGCGGCGAGATCGCGGTCCGAGTGATACGCACGGCCCGCGAACTCGGCATGCGCACGATCGCCGTGTACTCGGAGCTCGACCGGGACGCGCTCCACGTCCAGTTGGCCGACCAGGCTTGGAACATCGGTGGGGCGCCCGCCTCCGAGTCCTACCTCAACGCCGGGCGGATCGTCGAGGTTGCGAGGGAGGCCGGCGCCGAGGCCATCCATCCCGGCTACGGCTTCCTGGCCGAGAACGCGTCGTTCGCCCGCCGGGTAACCGAGGCCGGCATCACATGGGTGGGGCCACCGCCGTCCGCAATCGAGTCGATGGGCGACAAGATCATCTCGCGCAGGACAGCGGAGCGGGCCGGAGTGGCGCCGGTACCGGGCACGACGGATGCCGTCGAGAACCTCGACGAGGCGCTGAGGATCGCCGATGAGATCGGTTATCCGGTGGCCGTGAAGGCAACCGGAGGGGGCGGCGGTAAAGGTCTACGGGTAGCCCGGAACCGTAAAGCGCTGGCAGAGGCGATCGAGGGCGCCCAACGCGAGGCGGCCGCATACTTCGGCAATCCGGTGGTGTATCTAGAGGCTTACATGACCCGAACCCGGCACATCGAGGCGCAGATCATGGTCGACCTCCACGGCAACTACCGGTTCCTGGGTGAGCGGGACTGCTCGGTGCAACGCCGGCACCAGAAGCTGATCGAGGAGGCACCGTCCGTGGTGCTCTCCCCGGAGGGACGCCGTTCGCTGGGTGAGGCTGCGCTGGCGGTTGCCGAGGCGTGCGGATACCTCAACGCAGGAACGGTGGAGTTCCTGCTGAATCCCGACGGCAGCTTCTACTTCCTCGAGATGAACACCCGGCTTCAGGTGGAGCACACCGTGACCGAGATGGTGACAGGAGTCGACCTGGTCGCCGAGCAGTTGTCGGTGGCCATGGGTGAGCCGGTCTCATTCGGCGACCTACCCGTCAACGGACACGCCATCGAGTTGCGCATCAACGCCGAGGATCCCGGCAATGACTTCCGCCCGACCCCGGGGACGGTGACCGAGTACAGGGAACCGGGCGGGCCCGGTGTGAGGGTGGATTCGTGGATCGTGCCCGGAACCGCCGTAAGCCAGTACTACGACAACCTCTTGGCCAAGCTGGTCGTTTGGGGCCGCACGAGAGCCGAGGCCATAGCCCGAGCCAAACGGGCCCTGGACGAGTACCGGGTGGCGGGTGTCGCAACCACGATCCCGGCGCATCGGGCCGTGCTCTCCCACCCTTCCTTCGTGGCCGGGAAGGCCCACACCCGGTTCGTCGAAGACGAAATGAACCTGACCCGCGAACCGTTCGATCGCGGTGATGCGGTGCCGAGCGAGCCGGCGACGGCCAGAAAGGCGATGACCGTGGAAGTGGGAGGGCGGCGCTTCGACGTGACCTACTGGGTGCCCGAGGTATCCACACGCGCAGGCGGGGACCGCCCGTCGCGCAAGCCACCCACCCGGCGTACAGGGACCGCGTCGCTGTCCAGCGAGCCGGGAATGGTCGTCTCCCCGATGCAGGGCACCATCGTGAAGGTCTCCGTCAAGGCCGGCGATCGGGTGAACGCCGACCAGCAGATCTGCGTCCTCGAGGCCATGAAGATGGAGAACGAGATCACCAGCCCGATCGACGGCGAACTGATCGAACTCAGGGTGCGGCCCGGTGACACCGTCCGCAACAACGAGGTCCTCGCGATCGTTAGATAGTGCCAGTTGCCGTCACAACCACTAACTACTAACTACTAACCACTAATCCCCAGCGTCGGAAATCGACTCGGACAGGGTGGGATGTACCATCAGGGTCTCGCGCAGGGTCTGGACCTTGATCTTCCCCCGTGTGGCTAGGGCGAGGATTCCGATCAGTTCCGACGCCCTGTGCCCTACGACCGTTCCGCCGAGCACGACCCTGGTCGCAGGATCGGAGACAACCTTGGCGAAGCCCCTGGTGCTCCCGTGGATGACGCTGCGCGGGTTGGCCGTGAACGGGACCTTCGTAATCCGGACCTTGCGGCCCTCGGCCGCCGCGTCCGCTTCCTCCAGACCCACGGAGGCTATTTCCGGTTCTGTGAAGATCGCCTGCGCCACCTTCGAGTAGTCGATGGCCTTCCCGGGATGGCCCGTCGCGTGTCGAGCAAGGTTGCGTCCCTGCTGGTTGGCCACCGAGGACAGGAGCATCTGGCCGGTCACGTCCCCCGCCGCGTAGATATGGGGAACCGACGTGCGCTGGTACTGATCAACCACGATGAAGCCCCCTTCGGTCTCCACCTCTGCCTCTTCCAAGCCCAGGCAGTCGCTCATCGGAACCGCGCCCACCGCCAGCAATGCATGGCTTCCGTAGACCCGGCGGCCGTCCCCGACGTGCACGATCACACCGTTTCCACTGCGCTCGATGTCCACCGCGCGTGCGCCCTTGAGGAGGGCGACGCCACGCTCGAGGAAGTCCGTCTCGAGCGCCGCCGCCACCTCGGCGTCGCGGTGCGGCAGGACATGGTGCCTGCTGACCAGCAGCGTGACCTTCGATCCGAGGCTCTCGAATATGTGGACCATCTCCACGCCGGTCACGCCCGATCCGATCACCACCACATGCTCGGGAGGGGCTGGGAGGTCGTAGACGTGGCGGGTGGTCAGGATCCGATCCCCGTCCACTCTTGCCCACTCCGGTACACGCGGCCTGGAGCCGGTCGAGATCAGCGCGGCATCGAACTCGATGACACGGTCCGCCCCGTCCACGACCGCAACGGCCTGGTTGGGGCTCACGAACCGGCCGCGACCCTTCAATATCTCAACGCCCTGGCTCTCTAGCAACTCGGTGGATCGGGCCGAGATCATCGACGTGACGGTCCGTATCCGGTCGGCCAGGCGTCCGAGATCCACTCCGGCGCCGTGGTCCGCTATGCCCAGGTCCCCGGCATTGCGGATCGCCTGCATCCGGATTGACATGGCCGCCATCGCCTTCGATGGGATGCAGTCCCGGAGGTGCGCGGCCCCACCCACGACCGAATCCTCAACGAGAGTCACGTCGGCGCCATGGGCGGCGGCGGTGCTGGCCGCTGCCGTACCGGCGGGACCCCCGCCGATGATCAGGAACCGGAGGAGCGGATCCTCCCTGATCATCCGCTTGCCTCCCTACCCACGGCAGGAACCCTGCCGATCATCGCGGCCGGTGCACGCCGAACACCCGGCGCAGGGCATCCGACACCTCTCCGAGGGTTGCGTCCGCAACCAGTGCCGCCTTCATGGGGTACATCAGATTGCCGCCACCTCGAGCAGCTGCCTCCAACTCTCCCAGCGTTCCCTCCACCGCCACCGGATCGCGCCCGGCCCGGAACCGGATCACCCGATCTCGCTGCTGCAGCTCGACCTCTGGATCCACCTCGAGTGGCTCCACGCCCGCACCCACGTCGTCGGCGTATCGGTTGACCCCCACCACGGTGTCTTCGCCCGATTCGATACGGAGGGAGGCGCGGTAGGCAGCCTCCTCGATCTCACCCTGCGGGAATCCCTGCTCGATGGCCGCCACCGCTCCACCGAGGCGGTCCGTCTCATCGATGAGCCGGATGGCGACTTCCTCAAGAGAGTCGGTCAGGCTCTCCACGTAGTAGGACCCAGCCAGGGGATCGACCGTGTCCGTGACTCCCGACTCGGCTGCCAATATCTGCTGGGTCCTGAGCGCGATGGTCGCCGATCTCTGCGTGGGAAGACCGAGCGCCTCGTCAAATGCGTTGGTGTGGAGCGACTGCGTTCCCCCCAGGGTGGCCGCCACCGCCTGAAGAGCCGTCCGGACGATGTTGTTCTCGGGTTGCTGGGCGGTAAGAGTCGAACCGGCGGTCTGGGTATGGAAACGCATCCGCTGGGCAGCCCGGTCGGTGGCTCCGAACCGCTCCTTCATGATGGTGGCCCAGAGGCGCCGAGCCGCCCGGAACTTGGCTGCTTCCTCGAACAGATGGTTGTGGGAGTTCCAGAAGAACGACAGCCTCGGCCCGAAGCTGTTCACGTCCATCCCGGCATCTACCGCCGCCTTCACGTAGGCGATCCCGTTAGCCAGCGTAAAGGCCAGTTCCTGCGCTGCGGTGGCGCCTGCCTCCCGGATGTGATAACCGCTTATCGAGATGGTGTTCCAACTGCGAAGCTCCTTGCTGCAGTAGGCGAACAGGTCGGTCACCAGGCGCATCGAGGCAGCGGGAGGGTATATATAGGTGCCGCGTGCGATGTACTCCTTGAGGATGTCATTCTGGACGGTCCCGCGGATTCTCTCCGGCGGTACACCCTGCTCCTCCGCCACCAGTTGGTACAGCAGCAGCAGGATGGGCGCGGTGGCGTTGATGGTCATAGACGTGGTCACCTCGCCCAGGGGGAGACCGTCGAGGAGGGTCCGCATGTCGTCCAGGTTGTCGATCGCAACGCCGACCTTGCCGACCTCGCCGGCCGCCATAGGGGAGTCGGAGTCGAGACCCATCTGGGTGGGTAGATCGAACGCAACGGAAAGGCCGGTCTGGCCCGCTGCGAGGAGCGCCTTGAACCGTTGGTTGGTCTCCCTCGCCGTCCCGAACCCCGCATACTGGCGCATCGTCCAGGTGCGCCCCCGATACATGGTCGGATAGGGACCCCGGGTGAAGGGGTAGGAACCCGGTTCGCCAAGCGTCCCATGCGAGCCGGGACCGTAGACAACCTCGACCTCGATGCCGCTTGACGTCGCGCGGACCGAGGCTTGCGAAGGATTGGACACAGGTCTGGGTATCCTGACTAGTCGATGACTCGGGATCGTAGTGGCCCGTCCGTGAGATGGCGGCGGCACCCGCCGGAAGCGGCGTTGCGTGCGAGGCGCGCCCACGAAGGTCTGCCCGCAGCGGAACATCGACAGAGCGGAGCGCAGCGAGGGGCGTCGCCGACCACCTGGACAGGGCCGGTCACCTCGCAGGTAGTCCACCTCCCCTTAACAGAGGTAGACGGCCGAGCGTCGCCCACGGCGCGGTGAGCAGATGAACGAACCGACCATCCACCATGTCGAGAGGATGGCCAAGAGCCGGAGGTGGTCTCTCGCGCTGGTCCTCGTCATTGCCATCACCCTGGTTCTGTCCACGTGGATCGGCCTGTTCGGGTTTCTCGGCGCTAACGCCGGGTACGCCATGTTCAACCGTTTCGTGGATCGATGGATACCGGAGATCGATGCCGAGGCCACCTTGCCCGACGTTCGGAACCTCTCCAGGGTCTCGCGGATCTATACCGAGGACGGCGAGTTGCTGGCCGAGCTACACGCCGGGCGGGTCTCCGAACTGGCCCGATTCTGGGAGATGCCCGACGCCCTCATCTGGGCGGTCCTGGCCGCTGAGGACGCCGACTACTTCGACCACGAGGGCATCGACTTCCAGGCCATCGTCAGCGCGGTGCGTGACTACGTCACCGGTGTGTCCCGGCGCGGAGGCTCAACGATCACCCAGCAGATCGTCAAGCAGAACATCGTGGGCGACGAACTGACCGTACAGCGCAAGATCCTCGAGGCGCTCTACGCCATCGAGCTGGAACGGCACAACTCGAAGCAGGACATCCTCGAGTTCTACCTGAACTCGGTCTACTTCGGGTGGTCGGCCTACGGGGTCAAGGCGGCGGCCAAGGAGTACTTCCGCAAGGACCTCGCCGACCTGACGGTCGCCGAGGCCGCGACCCTCGCGGTCATCATCCGGAACCCATCCTTGTACGACCCGCGACGCCAGGAGGAGCGTGCCCATGACCGCCGCGACGACGTGATCGACGCGATGGCGACGGCCGGCGACATCTCCTTCGAAGAGGCGGCCGCGGCCAAGAACGAGCCGTTCGTGATCCAGCCGCCGACCCAGTTCCAGAGCCCGGCCGAGCATGTGGTGGCCGAGGTCCGCCGCCAACTCCTCAACGACCCCGAGTTCTTTGAACTCGGCACCAGCAAGGAGGAACGCCGGCAGGCCATCTTCGGTTGCCCGGCCCACGAGGTGGACTGTGTGGGAGGAGGCGGTCTGCAGATATTCGTCACGGTGGACCTGGACATGCAGGAGGCTGCCAACCGGATTCTCCAGTCATGGCTGCCGGTTCCCGACGGTTCGTTCGACGATCCCCGGGGCGCTCCCACCGGGGCCATCGCCATGGTGGAGAACCACACCGGAGCGGTCCTCGCCATGTCCTCGGGCCTGCCCTTCGAGCAGGGGCAGTTCGACCTTGCGATCCAGGGGCGGCGCAATCCCGGTTCGGCTTTCAAACCGTTCGTCCTGGCCGCCTATCTCGAGAGCGGGGGAAGCCTCCAGTCTCACTGGGATGCCCGCAGCCCCATCGAGATCGAGTGTGAGGATCCGTGCGGGCCTGACGGCGGATACATATGGAGGGTGCGCAACGCCGGGCGGGTGGACGAGATGATCACGGTCTCCAAGGCTACGGAGTCCTCGGTCAACACCGTCTACGCCCAGCTCGCAGTGCTGGTCGGACCGCAGGGCATCATCCGCACCGCGAACGCGATGGGTATAACGTCGGAGTTGGAGGAGGTGTACTCTCTGGCGCTCGGCGCAGGCGCCGTGAGCCCGCTGGAGATGGCCTCCGCCTACAGCACCTTCGCCACCAACGGCATTCACGCCGTGCCATACCTGGTCTCCCGGATAACGAACGCCGACGGGAGGGTGATATACGAGAGGGCCGTGCGTACGTTCCAGGCTGTTGATCCGGTCCTGGCCGCCGCCATCCGCCGACCGATGGAGAGTGTGGTGTGCTGTGGTACAGCGCGCAAGGCAGGCATCGAAGGTGTTCCTCAGGCCGGCAAGACCGGTACGCACCAGGCCTACCGCGATGCGTGGTTCGTGGGTTACGTCCCCAACTTCACGACCGCCGTCTGGGTCGGTTATCCCGACGAACAAGTAGCGCTGCGGGATGTGGTGATCAACGGCCAGAATCACACCCGTGTCTTCGGCGGTACCGTTCCGGCGCCGATCTGGAAGGAGTTCATGGAGGTCGTGCTCGACAAGTATCCGACGGGCGAATTCCCGAGCAGCCTGGGAATCGGCCTCTACAACCAGGTGCCGTTCACCAGGGTCCCGGAAGTGGACGGCCTGCCTCTCGAAGATGCCCGGGATGCGGTCTTCGCCGCCCATCTGCTTCCCGATGTGGAGGAGGTGGAGTCGCAGGAAGCGGAGGGCACCGTGCTCGGTACCGAACCCGCGGCGGGAGAGGAGGTCGACGAGGGCGCCACGGTGCTGGTCAGGGTATCGGCCGGCGTGACCGGCCTCGTGGTACCCGACGTGACGGGATCGAGCGTCCAAGACGCTCTCGACCGGATAGAGGCCGCTCGAGAGGAGGCCGGAGCCGACCTGGCCGTGGAGGTTGCCTTCGAGACGGTGGCGGACGCCGAGATGGTGGATCGGGTATTGCGTACCGAACCGGCCCCAGCCACCACCATCCCATCCGGCGGAACCCTCACTCTCATCGTCGGGGCACCGGCCGATCCGGACGATAACGCGGCCTAGCCCTCCTCACATCGAGCCGACGACCGCGAAATATTGTTTAGAATACACTCTTGTTAACTATCGTTAATAGGATAACGTACTGGACATGCGGTTCGCAGCGCCCGGAACAGTCCGTCTGGACGATCGTCCTCCCGTCGCCACGGACATCGCGCCGTCACCGGGCGCCGCGGTCCGCATCCCCGGCCAGAAACGGTACCGGATTGCTCCCCGGCTCTGGCAGCTCCGATCCGGCGCAGGCTTCGATCCGTCCCACCCGTACGTCCGCACGTACTGGACCGCGATCCTCGGCCCCGGCGCGGTCGAAGAGTTGCTACGGGTGATCTGTGCCGCCAAGCGTCAACGGACCATCCCCCATCCTCTGTACCTGCCGGTCCTATGCCGCGAGGGATTGGTCCACCACGCGCAACGGGCCGTCTGGGTCAGCGACAGGATTCCTCCTCTCGGCCGCCACCATGTGGCGCGGCTGTCACCGGACCTCAGGCGACGCCACACCCAAGACCTCGAGGCTGCCGGCCTACCCTCCTCGCCCTGATCGGCGGGCTGGACGAGCTGCACTCTACGACCGGCGCCTCGTGTATATCCAGCCGCGACGACACGCGCCGGTCTGGTGCGCTCCGGGGACCGGAGCGACCGGGTGATCATCGGAGCAAGGCGACAATGGCCGCGGCCCTCACCGGTACCTTGCCGACGGTCGCCCTACCATCGGGACCAGCATGCCCGATACGATCGAACGCGCCGGCTCACTGCTCTCCGGCACCCAACGTGTGCTGGTCTTCACGGGAGCGGGCGTCTCCACCGAGTCGGGAATCCCTGACTTCCGCGGTCCCGACGGGCTGTGGACCAAGGTGGACCCGGACGATTTCACCATCACCCGTTACCTAGCCTCGTCCGCCGCCCGCAAGCGAAGCTGGGCCAGGTGGTCGCACTCTCCGATCAGGAACGCTCGGCCCAATGCGGCCCATCTGGCGGTTGCGGAACTGGCGCGGATGGGTCGCTTGGAAGGGTGTGTGACCCAGAACATCGACGGCCTCCACCAAGCGGCCGGTCTACCGCGCCGGCTGGTCGTCGAGGTGCACGGAAACGTATGGAAGGTCCGGTGCCTGATGTGCTCCTCCGAATGGCCAACACAGGAGGTGTTCGGCTGGGTCGAGGGCGGAAACGAGGATCCTCACTGCCCCCGCTGTAGGGGGATAATCAAGCTGACCGTGATCTCGTTCGGTCAGGCCATGCCCACCAGGGAGATGAGCCGAGCTCACGCCATGGCGCGCCGAGCGGACGCGGTGGTGGCCGTCGGGACGACGCTCTCCGTGTGGCCGGCTGCTGAGATCCCGCTGATAGCCGCGAGCCGCGGCGTCCCGTTCGTGATCGTGAATGTGGGTGCGACCGACTTCGACGACCGCGCCGATGTCAAGGTGGAACACCCGGCCGGAGAAGCCCTGAGCCGGCTTGTCGCCCTGCTCGCTGATTCATGAGAGGCTCCCAGGCGGTGCGTCGTCGGTCCGGGACCGGAGCCGTAGGACGGACCTTCGGTTCCCCATCCCTCTGGTTACGCTAAGCCCATGGCAACCTCGTACCTGGAACTGGTCGTGGAGGCCCGGCGCCGGATAAGCGAGATATCTGTACCCGAACTCGCCGAACTGGACCCGGGGGAGGTGGCGCTCGTCGATGTCCGCGAAGGCGTCGAGTGGGAGCAGGGAAAGATCCCGGGGGCCTTTCACATTCCGCGCGGCGTTCTGGAGGGCACCGTGGGCCAGTTGGTAGGTCCGCCCGGCCTACCCGGTAGCCGGATGGTCGTTCTCTACTGCAGTTCGGGTGCGCGCTCCGCCCTTGCTGCTCAGACTCTCGAGACGATGGGATACGACCGGATCCACTCGTTGGCGGGTGGCTTCCAGGCCTGGAAGTTGAGCGGAGGGGCATGGGACCTCCCCGATGGGCTCTCGATGGCCCAGCAGCAGCGCTACGATCGCCACATCCGGCTCCCCGAGGTGGGCCAGAGCGGCCAGGGGAAGCTGCTGGACTCCCGCGTACTGATCGTCGGCGCCGGCGGCCTGGGATCACCGGTCGCCCTCTACCTTGCGGCAGCCGGCGTGGGAACCCTCGGGATGGTGGACCATGATCGGGTGGACATCACCAACCTCCAGCGGCAGGTTCTCCACACGGTCCGGTCGGTCGGCGATCGGAAGGTCCTATCTGCCCGTGACACGATCCGGGCGCTCAATCCCGACGTCTCGGTGGAGACGCACGATTCGCGGCTGGCGGCTGCAGGGGTCCTGGACCTCCTGGCAGGATACGATCTGGTGGTTGACGGGACCGACAACTTCCCCACCCGTTACCTGCTCAACGATGCCTCCATACATCTCGGGATCCCGGTAGTCCACGGGTCCGTCTTCCGGTTCGAAGGCCAAGTGAGCCTGTTCGACGCGGGTTCGGGTCCTTGCTACCGATGTCTGTTCCCGGAGCCTCCTCCCCCCGAACTGGCGCCGAACTGCGCAGAGGCAGGCGTACTGGGCGTGCTGCCGGGAGTCATCGGGCTGCTCCAGGCGACAGAGGCGCTCAAGTGGCTGCTCGGTATCGGGGAGTCGCTGGTGGGACGCCTACTCCTCTATGACGCCCTTTCGCAGGAGTTCCGCACCCTCACGTTCCGCAAGACGCCCGGGTGCCCCGCATGCGGCGACCCGCAGAGGCCGCCGGCCCTAGTCGACTACGACGAAACCTGCCTGGCTGGTGGCTAGTGGCTGGTAGAGACCTACCACCTCTCCACTAACCTTACAGGTTTGTACTAACCACTAACCACCAATCATCGGGCGCCGAAGCCGCTCAGGATTGTCCAGCAGGTGCGGCCGAGGATCTCCAGGTCGAGCCAGGGGCTCATGTGTTTCAGGTAGAAGAGGTCGTAGGTGAGCTTGTCGATAGTGTCGGCGTCGCTGTCGGCATATCCGTAGTTCACCTGGGCCCATCCGGTGAGGCCGGGCCGGACAAGGTGGCGGTGCTCGTAGAAGGGGATGGTGCGCGAGAACCGTTCGACGAACTCCACCTGCTCGGGGCGGGGACCGACCAGGCTCAGATCACCCTTCAGCACGTTCCACAGCTGCGGGAGTTCATCGAGCCGGAAACGGCGTAGCCAGCGCCCCAAGGGAAGGACCCGGTCGTCCTGCTCCTGTGTGAACGAGGGCCCGGCGCGTTCGGAACCCTCCCACATCGAGCGGAACTTGTACTGCACGAACGGCACCCCGTTGCGGCCTACCCGGGTCTGGCGGAAGATCACGGCTCCCGGTGAACTGAGGCGGATGGAGGCCGCTACCCACCCGGCTACCAGGAGAGAGAGCGGGGCCGTGACCACTACGACCAGCAGGTCGAAAACGCGCTTGCCGGGCAGGTAGGGAGCGGTGCGCAGTACCGGTGCGGAGAGCTCCCAACCCTCCGCCAGGGATACCACCGGCATGCGGCCGGTGTGCATCTCGTACACCTGGGTCAGCGGCCGTACATCGAACCCGGCCAGGGTGCACGACGACACATACTGAGCCATCCGGTCTGACAGCACCGACTTGAGGTCTATCCCAAGCACCACCCCGGTGGAGAGCGGCTCGATCTGCCCGATAGTCGACGGGTCTAGGACCGAGACCACATTCGCGTGCGGTGCATTGCGGAGATCGTCGACCAGCCCCTTCTCATCGGTGACCAGAACCATCGACTCCGTCCAAGGCCGGCGACGGTGCAGTGCGCGGTGACCCACCGCCCCGAGCAGGAATAACGCCATCGACCAGCCGATCAGGGATCTCGAGAAGTAGACCCGGGTGGCGACGAGAGCCAGGGAAGTCGTCCCCAGAACAATGAGCATCACCGCGAACGCGCGACCGTACGTCGGACGGGGGGCGCTCCCCACCAGCACCCTCGAAACACCCCACTCGGCGAGCGCCAAGCCGCCGAACATGATGGCGAGAAGGGAGACCACCTGCGGCTCGAACAGCCAGGGAAGTGGAGTACCGAGGGTGATCAGCGACCCCAGCACGATCGACAGCGCCAGGGTCACTCCATCCAGCAACACCTGGGTCCACAAGAATCTGAGCCGCATCACCACCCCGTCGCAGCCGGCCGGGTACGGAAGATGAGACTAGTCCAGTTGCCAGTTGCCAGTTGCCAGTTGCCAGTTGCCAGTTGCCAGTTGCCAGTTGCGAGTAAGGGGCTAACACACCTCGCGCATCGTCAGCACGACCTGTCTCGGTAACCGGATACCCTCAAGAGTTACAACGGACAACGGACCTCTGGCGCTCAGGGATCGACACCGTTCTCGGCGAGATGCTCGACCAGGGAGACAAGTGTTCTCACGCCGAAGCCGGATCCGCCCTGCGTCTGGTACGCCTCGTTCTTGGGCCAGCGCGCCGGGCCGGCGATGTCCAGATGAACCCAGGGAACGTCGCCGACGAACTCCTCCAGCAGCAGGGCGGCGGTCAGTGCGCCTCCCCACCTCCCGCCGATGTTCTTCATGTCGGCCATGGGCGTGTCTATCTGTGAGCGATAGTCGCTGGGCAGCGGCAGGTGCCAGAGCCGCTCACCGGCGTCCTTCCCCGCCTGTGCGACCATGCGCACCAGCTTCTCGTCGTTGCCCATCAACCCCGCAATCTTCTCTCCCAGAGCCACCTTGCAGGCACCGGTCAGTGTGGCGAGGTCAACCATGAGATCGGGTCCGTACTCGACGCCTAGAGCCAGAGCGTCGGCCAGCACCAACCTGCCCTCGGCATCGGTGTTGAGCACCTCGATGGTCTTGCCGTTGCGGGTGGTCAGTACGTCGCCCGGTTTGGTGGCCAGCGGGCCGGGCATGTTGTCGGTGAACGGGGTAAGGCCGAGCACTCTTACCGGTAGACCCATCCGGGCGATCGCCTGGATGGCCCCGATCACTGCCGCCGCCCCCGACATGTCGGTCTTCATGGTCTCCATCGCCTTGGCCGGCTTGAGGCTCAACCCGCCGGAATCGAAGGTGATGCCCTTGCCCACGAAGGCGACGAAGGCAGCGGCGTCGTCCGGTTCATACCACAGCTCCAGCAGGCGGGGCGGGCGATGCGAACCGGCAGCCACGCCGAGCACTCCACCGAAACCACCATCGGCCAGCGCCTCCTCGTCGTATGCCACCAACCTGAGATCGAGGTCATCGGCCAACTCAGCGACTTGACCCTCGATGGCGGTGGGCGCCTTGTCTTGGGGCGGGGTGTTCACCAGATCCCGTGCCCAGCACACCGCTTCCGCCACGGCGATGGCCGCCCGGCTCTCCGTCCGGTCTCCGTCACCTACGAGCACGAGCGACTCGGTGACCGCCGGATCCGGTGAGCTCAGGTACCGGTCGTACGAGTACTGCGACATGATGAAGCCCTCGATCACCGCTCGGGTCGGACCGGCGTCCACAAGCGTGGTGGCGACCACCGAATCCCTTGATGACCTGCGGCCCAGGATTCCCGCCGCCCTCCTCACAGTGTCGGCATCCGGGTCATCCCCCAGACCGAGTGCCACGACAGTGTGGGGGCGGTCCGAACCCGTGTTGAACACCGCGCTCTGCCCGGCCTTTGCCTCGAACCTGCCGCTCTCGAGGGCCTGGTGGAATCCTGCTCCCAGGGAGTCCACGTAGTCATCCACCTCTCCCGACCAGACGGGTCCGGGACGGGCGGATAGCCCCAACATTCCGGCTTCGGCCCGGGCATCGGCCAAGCCCGGAACGAACTTGATATCCACGTGCACTGCTCCCTGTTCGACGGCTGGGACCGGGGCGGCCGGCGGACCGCCCCGGATGATCCTACCGAAGCGTTGCGTCCCCCATGACCAGGACCCTCAGGGCGCTGACTGCCCCGAGCGAGGTGAGCACCGCAAGGTAGCTGAGGCCGGTGGCTGCCATCACTCCGGGATACGACGGGTACCGCAGGGCAAACCACACCGCCACCATCAGCACGAAGCTCATAGCAGCGAGTCCAATCGAGATGACCAGCCCGGTCGGCGAGCCGGCCAGTGGAAGAGCCAGCGAGAGAACGACCGCCGCATCGAGCACCACCCCAGACGCGCCGGCCGCTGCCAGTCGCTGGAGCGGGCGACGGGGTATGCGCGGGTCCACCAGGTACCAGTGCCCGAGCAGCATCTCGCCCGTTATCCCCCCCAGTGCAACGCTCCCGGTCAGCGCCGGCGCCGGAAGACTCGACGAGGAGGCGGAGACCAGGTACAACGCGGCGGAGAAAGCCAGGAGGACAGTTCCCATGGTGTTATGCCTAGCGGCGAGTCCGGCCCCTAACCCCGCCAACCAAGCAGCCGCCACGACCGGGCCGGGCTCGAAGAACCATGCACCCGCCCCTACGAGACCCGCCACACCAACGGACAGCCATATATAGCCCGGTCCCACGATCCTCCATCGGGCTACCACCGCCGCCGATCCGGCGATTCCCGCGGCCCACATGGCCAGCAACGATCCGGGATTGAACACCGCTTCGGGCCCGAGCATGGTCGATAGACAGTAGTCGACTGTCGGTCATTGGTAGTGGATCGTCGGTGGTTGACGGTCTATAGTCGATATTAACTACATGATAATAATACTACCAACTATAGACTACGGACTATAGACTGAAGACCAATGCCCGAACCCCCTCTCGTATCGGTAGTCATTGCGGTCCGGAACGAAGCCGCCCATATCGGGGCGACTCTGGACGCGGTCCTCGGCCAGGACTATCCCGGCCCTCTCGAAGTCGTGGTCGCCGACGGTGGAAGCACCGACGAGACCCCGGCCATCCTCGCCCGCCGGGCTGCCTCCGAACCCCGGATCCGGTTGGTCGACAATCCAGATTCGTGGGTCGCTTCGGGTCTGAACCGCGCCATCGAAGCCTCCCGGGGAGAGATCCTGGTGCGATGCGACGGACACGCCGAGCCGGCGCCCGACTACGTGCGCCTGGCCGTCGAACTGCTGGATCAGACCGGCGCGGCAACCGTGGGTGGCCACCAGAGGGCCGTAGGCACCACGTTCGTTCAGCGCGCCGTGGCAATTGCGATGACCTCCCCCTTCGCGGTCGGTAACGCCCGATTCCGGTACTCGAAGGCAGCGGGACCGACCGATACCGTGTATCTGGGTGTCTTCCCCCGGCGGGTATTGGAAGAGATAGGGGGATTCGACCCGAGTCTGCGGCGGAACCAGGACTACGAACTCAACTACCGCATCCGGCGCGCCGGGAAGCTCGTCTGGTTCGACCCCCGTCTCCGGGTCACCTACCGACCCCGCTCGTCGCTAGGCACGCTGTGGCGACAGTACCTCGACTACGGCCGGTGGAAACGGGTGATGCTGGTGCGAAATCCGGGCTCGCTGGCGGTCCGCCAGACGGCTCCTCCCCTCCTGGTTGTCGGCCTGCTGCTGTCAGCGCTCCTGGGCTTGATCGGAGTCCCCCTATGGTGGCTGGCTCCGGCCGTTTACGCGGCGTTTCTCGCGGTGGCCGCCATCACCGAGTCGATCCGTCGTGGCGACCGCGCTGCGGCGCTGCTGCCCTTGGTGATGCCGACCATGCACCTCGCCTGGGGGACCGGGTTCCTACTGGTTCGAACCCGGGGGTGACGTCCCATTCCAGATGAAAGCGCGGGCGAGGAAGGTGGCCATCGTCCCCCGCGTAACGGGGGCCTCCGGGCAGAATAAACCTTCCCTGCATCCCACCGTGATCCCCTGCTCCGCAATCGAGTGAATCGCAGACCTGAACGGATGCGTCTCGGGAACATCAGCGAACCTCTCGGTCTGAACGTCATCCGCCTCGAGCTCCAGGGCACGGGCCAGGAAGACGGCCATCGCTCCCCTCGTGGTCGGATCGTTGGGGCAGTAACGGCTGCCATCACCGCAGCCCGAAGTGATTCCCAACTCGGCAATGGCATAGATGGATCCGCCATGGGTATGCCCGGGGGGGACATCCGAGAAACGGTTGCCCGCCACCTCCTCGAGTCCTAGGGCCCTCCGTAGGAAGGTCGCCATCGCGGCTCTCGTCACCGCATCTTCGGGGCAGAAGTAGAAACCGTCCCCGCAGCCCTTGGTGATGCTGTACTGGCGGATGGCCTGGATGGCATCGGCGTGTACCGAACCCACTGCATCCGGGAAGTTCGGGAGTACGTCGAAGGCTATTCCGAGGTTCTCACCGTCATTGCCGACGTCCAGCGTGGGATCCTCATCATCCGTGACGTGGGGAGCCTGCTCGTGAACGACGGTATCGGCAGGAGCCGGGACGACCCCATCGATCGCCGTGATGTTGGAGGATCTCAGACCCAGCGCGGTGCGCAATCGGGCGCCGGCGACGGTCACCGACCTGGGTTCGGAGTCGAGGACACCGGTGAACCGCACGTGCGCAGGTTCAGCGACGGTCGGCCCCACCACCAGACTGGCCTCGGTGACCTCCTCCCAGCCCAACCATCGTGCGATATCGGCGGCGCTTACCCGTCGTTCCCAGGAACGGTGCGGGTTGCCCACCGCGGGGTCGACATCCCACGGATCCGCGACGGGCGTGAGGTAAGGCCACTTGCGTACCGCGGGCGCTTTGCCGTTCCACTCGGTGAAGAAACCGTACACGTTGCTGCGGGTGATCCCACCGGACGAAGCAGAGAAGAACGCCTGCACGATCCCCCCCTTCGTGAACCTCTCCCAATCGTCGCCGAAGTAGGTGAGAACGCGATCCCTGGTTGCCTCCACCCCGTCGAGCCAGGGCTGTCCGTCCGATCGGGTCTCCTTCGCCCAACCGATGTAGTTCATGTCCCTGGTGTCGTCGTAGAGATGGCACCAGCACCTGTCCTTGCGGGAGGCGCTGATCCCAGGATCGACGTTGGGATTCGCCGGACGGGTCTCGGTTTCCCGCTGGAAGAACTTGAAAGCGGCATAGGAGCGGGCAGTAATCGCCTGAGCCTCGTTCACCCCCGGCGCCTCCCAGTGATCCAGGACCTCGGCGATGCCTCTGAGGTAGTCCTCGAGCCCGACCGCCAGGACCACGTGGAACCCCAACTCCACGGGGTCGTCCCGTATCTTCAGTTCCCCGTGCCGGTACTCGCACACCTCGCTGGTACGAGATGCGCACAGCTTGCTCCTGTCCTCGCCGTGACGTAACCGGACCCCCTCGGCATCGGGCCACGAGATAGCAGCACGACAGCTTCCGGAAGTACCCTGGAGTTCACCACCCCGGAAGAAGCCACACTCGCCGCGGGCGATTCGGCGGAACTGCCACCGCTCACCCGCCCCCGGATGCTCCGGTTTCGGGCAAGGGCCCTCGCCGTCACCCTCCAGGCACAGGTCCAGCGGGCCTCCTACGGCTGTGAACTCCAACAGCGTGATCTGAGAACCCAGATTCACCCACAGCGGGTTGTCCAGCGTGTACAGCAGATCATTGGGAAGTGAGAGATCGCCCATCGTCGCCGGCTCGGAGCCCGGGTAGTAATAGGCGGCGATGTCCTCACCCGGCTTAGCCGGGTCTTCGACCGCCTGCCCGTAGGCGCCCCACTGGCTCATACCCACACCGTGACCCCATCCCGCGCCCTCGAAAACGAACCCGGGGGTATGGTGGGCATCGGCAACTATCGCGGGAATCAGCCCCACCAGCAGCACCGCGAGCAGCAATCTTCGGAGCACCTTGGGAAGTGTAGGAACGATCTGCCCCTAAACTGCGGACCTGTCGGCTACCGTGGCCCGCGACCCGGGGAGCCACCGCAACCGGCAGGCGGTGACCGATTATCGTGACGCACACATGACGGGCCGCAACACCGCCTCGCGGGCCACCGACCCCGCTACCCAGGATGCTCGTGGCTGGGCCGCTTGGGTGATCGTGTTTGCTATCGCTTTGACGGTTCTAGCACTCTGGCTGACCGACCTCAACCTCCCCCTGGGCGACAGCGATGACGGCCGGATACTCGCCCGTCTCGGCTTGTCGGCCCGAAACTTCTGGGATCTCGGCCCGGCAGAGTCGGGATTCGGCGCAAGGATCGACCCGTATATCCGAGCCGAGTACGGGGTAGAGCCCGGAATGGATCCACCCTTGGAGGCGATCACCTACGCCCACCATCCCCCTCTCCCTACCTTTGTCACCATTCTCTCGGTCGGTCTCCTGGGTGACAGCGTCGCCGCGCTTCGCATCGCGGGATTCCTGCTCGGCTCCGCCACCATCGTCTTCATGGCGGCGCTGGCCCGCGCAGTTGGGATGGCGTGGGGGCCGACCGTGCTTGCCACGGCGGCCATGGCGGCGACCGGCTTCTTCTTCGTCTACGGCAGGATCGGGGTCGGGTTCTCGCTCATAGCAGCCTCGGTTGCCATGGTCGCCTACCTCAAGGAGCAGGAAAATCCCAAGCAGTGGGTGACCACACTGGCGGCGGTGCTGTCCTTCCTCACAGCAATGCAGTCCTGGGTCGCGATCGCGGCAATGGGACTGCTGGTGGTGTGGCTCTACTCGGCCCACGGCCTGTCGCCGGTGACGCGGCGAGTCGCCATCGGCGCCCTGGCAGGCGTAGCGGTCACCGCCACATGGCTATTGCTCGGCACCACTGCAGCCGAGTTGGGGAACCGCGTGGCCTTCCGCGTCGACAGCACCGATTACCCATTCTGGGACTTCCTGGCCCGCCAGTGGCGCTTCGCGGCGGAGTTCACTCCCGTCTGGTTCCGGGTCGTGGCACCCCTCGCTCTGGTAGCCGGTCTTGCCGACCGGCGCACCCGCATACCGGTTGCCATAACCCTGGGGGTCGCGGCTGCGTGGACATTCGGGCTGCGCCAGGGCGCATGGATCCATCGGCTGTGGAACTTCCCCTGGGTGGCGCCGATCACGATCGGGCTCGGCGCCCTCCTGGATCTCGTACGTTGCCGCATCGGTGATCGGAAGGCGGCCATCGCAGGCGGGGTTGGAGCCATCCTCGTATCTGCTACCTTCGTCGGCCTGGTCACCGGGCCCGTGCGCGACACCTATCTACGCACCCCCGCCAAGGCCGGCGCGATCCTCCAGCAGGCGACGGCACCGGAGGGCATCATGTGGGTCACTCCGGGGATTCCAACGCCGCGCTGGGTCTCCTACCACCTCGGAGTCCCGGTATGGACACTCGATGAGGCCTACATCGACAGGGTGGGGCCCGACGACCTCGTGCTGACACGGACGGACCGGAGACGCGACTACATCTCGCTGTCCGAGGAGTCCATACTCGAGGACGACCGCTACCGGCTGCTGGCCGGCTCGGGGGTCCGGCGGCGATGAGGGACGAAGGGACCGGCATGGAGAACGGAACCTCCTCGGGCGGGCGAGCCTACCGCGTCTCCCCTGCCGGGGTGCACAGCAACGACTGGCAATCCCTAGAGGTCGCCGACCTCGACTCGTTGTCACCTGCCCACTTCGTGACCGTGGTGATCCCCTTCTACGAGAGACCCGATGCCCTGGAGTTGACCCTCGCCGGATTGGAACGGCAGACCTACCCCCGGCACCTGTTCGAGGTGGTCGTGGTCGACGACGGCTCCGATCCTCCCCTGGTCAAGCCCGAGACCCCGCTGGACCTGCGGATCGAATACCAGGAGGACCTGGGATTCGGCCTGGCGCGGGCACGCAACACCGGAGCTCGCGCCGCCGACGGCGACATCGTCCTCTTCCTCGACTGCGACATGATCCCCGAGGAGAACTGGCTTGCCGCCCACGCACGGTGGCACCACGCCGCCAGCGATGCCGTGACCATGGGCTTCCGCTTCCACGTGGAGGTGGACGGACTAAGGGCCGCTGATGTGTCTGAGAGGCGCGGCAGCCTCTCCGAGTTGTTCGACGGCCGCGAGGTCACGCGTCCCGAATGGATCGAGGTTCACCTGGCCCGCACCTGCGAACTCACCTCCGGTGACGACGACATCTTCAGGGTCATTACCGGGGGGAACTTCGGCATCTCGCGGAGCTTTTTCGAGGTCGTGGGCGGCTTCGACGAGACCTTCACCCAGTGGGGCGCCGAGGACAGGGAGTTTGCCTACCGTGCTTACGCACGTGGCTCATTGCTCGTACCCGAGCGCGATGCCCTCTGCTGGCATCAGGGCGCGGGAGCAACCCTTTCCGACGACGAGCGGCGCAGCCTCGGGCTCCAGTTCGCAAAGATGTCCCAGTTGGTTCCTCATCGTGTCTACCGGCGGGAAGGCAGCGGCAGGAGCTTCACGGTCCCGAAATTCGTAGTTACCCTCCGACCTGCCGACGCGCCTGCCGAAGCAATCCTCGCCAATGTGGAGGAACTCCTGGCCAGCAAGACCAGCGACCTCGTGGTGTGGGTCGAGCAGCGCCGCACCGACGACTCCTTCGACTGGTTGAGACGTCTCACAGAGCCGGACCCGCGAGTGTTCTTCGGGCCGCCCGGAGGCGCGATCGAGCGGTTCCCGGTGGCGGCATTCCACATCACCATGGACTGCGGAGCTAGCTATGACCCCTGGATGGTCGGTCGGCTGCGGGGAGCGCTCGGCTCGGCCGCCTACGGAACTGCTCTGTTCGAAGAGGGAGCGCCGGTAACGATCGCGCGGACATGGGCGCTGCACCGGTCCTGCCGCGCCGCCGTCGAGATCTCCAAGGTGGGGGACACCGTCGAGTTCGCCATGAGCAACCACGTACCCGAGGAGTTCGACAGGCTGGAGGAAGTCGTCCTCGCCGCACTCGGAGACCTCGAGAGCAGGGTCGAGTCCCGTATAGCCGAGTCGGATCGCACCAACGAGTCCCGTTTCAATCAGGTGCACGGTCGGTTCAACCAGGTGCAAGGCCGGTTCAACCAGGTCAAAGGTCGTTTCGTACGGCTGGAGAACAGGATGAACCGGCGTTTCAACAAGGTGAACCGCCGGTTCAACAACGTGGAAAGGCTGATCAAGGACAGGCTGGGCTACCGGATCATGCAGCGTTCCCGCAGGATCTGGGGCATCCTCCGCAAGGTGCTGTCAGAGGCGGCCGCGGTCCGCAGCCCTTCCGACGCGAGGCGGTTCGCAAGCTGGTTCTACGACTCGGCTCGCAGGCGCGTGAGCACCCCCGAACCACCTCCCACAGCCGCCAGGACCCCGCGTCCCGCGGCCAGTCCAACCCACCGGCGCCGAGCCTCGTACGCGCTGGGAGCCGACATAGTCACCATAGGCTCGCGCGCCGAGGCTGTGTTCACCGCGTCCAAACGGGTCCGCAACTCCGTCGTGGGCGATACGGGTAATCCGCGGTTCCCTTTCCTGGGTGGACGCCATGTGGACCTCCTCGTGGTCGACTCATCGCTCCTGCTCACAGACGGCGTCAGGGAGGACGTACCGTCGTCGGCCCGGGTTGTGGAACTGTCCGAGGCGCCGCCCGTCCTCTCCGTACCCGCCTTCGACCCGGAGCAGGTCAACCCGATCGGCTGGGGCCCTCACCATGTCCCCGAGGTGGTATCTCTGGGTCCGGCTTCCGATCTCCCCGAGGGTGTCAGGGTCGACCGATCGGCTGGAAGCCGGGATCCGGAGACCCTTCGCTACTTTCGCCATGTCGAGGACATCGCCGGGTACCACGAGAGCATCGCCGTGCGGGCGGCAACGCTGGCCGAGTTCGCCGCCTCGGGAGTGCTGGTTCACATCGCCGACCAGGACCCTGGGTTGGAACGGCTTCTGGGCAAGGAACTGCACCTCCTGATGACGGCCGACATGTCGCAAGCGGACGACAGCCACACGCGCGAGGGGATCAGCATCGCGATGCGGCGTGCGGCATTGCGTACCCACTCCCTGCGAAGCCGGGCCCGCCAGATCCTGTCGGAGGGTGGGGTGGACGGGCCCCGTCTTCCCCAGGTCTCGGTCCTGGTGCCCACCCGGCGCCCTGACCGGCTCCCGGCCACGGTGAAGATGATCGGCCGCCAGAGCTATCCCCGGCTGGAACTGGTGCTCGGGCTCCACGGTGAGGGTTTCGACCTGCGATCCCTGGAAACGGCAGTGGAAGGACTGGACCGTCCGGTGGTGACGGTGCGGGTCCCCGCGAACCAGCCGCTCGGAGGGGTTCTCAAGGCAGCCGCGGAAGCGTCCAGCGGCACCCTGCTCGCCAAGATGGACGATGACGACGCGTACGGGGACGAGCACATCTGGGACCTCGTCTTGGCGCACGAGTTCTCCCGCGCCGAACTCGTGGCCAAGGCCTCCGAGTACGTCTACCTCTCCGGAAGCGACAAGACCGTCCGCCTCAAGGGCCGCCAAGGAGAACGGTATGTCGAGAAACGGTCCGTCTCGGGCGGCGTCCTCATGATCTCGCGTCACGACCTCGACTACGCCGGAGGTTGGCGGCGGCTACCGCGGCAGGTGGACCTGGCCCTCGCCGACGATGTCTTGCAGGCGGGTGGCAGGATCTACTGGACCCACGGCTCGGGCTACGCCCGGATCCGCCACGGCGGCAAGCACACCTGGAAGATGGATGACTCGTTCTTCCTCCAACGGGCCGCCGACGCCCGCGACGGTTTCGACCCGGAGTTCGCCGGAGTCCATGACCCCACGGCGGCGACGCGTTCCACCGGGCCGCCCGTGGAGGAAGACCCCGGCGTCGCCGACCGTCCTCTCCCGTGAAGCCCGTGATGGCCCCTCTGGTGCCGCCCGCAGCCGTCCGGGGCAACGATTGGCGGTCGCTGGATCCACCGCCGCCCGCCGAGTTCCATCCCACGATCCCGGTCACAGTGGTGATCCCCTATTACGAGACACCGGAGGCACTCCACCTGACGCTGGCGGCGCTCGAGAACCAGACCTATCCGCGCGAGCTCTTCGAGGTGGTGATCGTCGACGACGGGTCCGCCGCGCCCCTGCGGTCGGCGCCCTCCAGCCCGCTGGAGGTCCGGATCTTCCGCCAGGAGGACCGGGGGTTCGGAGCGGCGCGCGCGCGTAACCACGGTGCACGCGTGGCGGACCACCCCATACTTGTCTTCCTCGACTCCGACATGCTGCCGGAGGCCTCGTGGTTGGCCTCTCACGCACGTTGGCATCACATGGCATTCGACGTTCTCACCCTGGGATTCCGGGCACATGTCGACGTGGAGGGGTTGACGCCGGCCTCCGTCCGCGACCGCAACGGATCTCTCGAGGAGTTGCTCAAGGGAAGGGTCATCGACCGCCCGGAGTGGATCGAGTTCTACATGGTCCGGACTAGGGAACTGACCTCCGCGGCCGATGACATATTTCGCGTGGTGACCAGCGGCAACCTGGGGGTCAGCCGCCGGTTCTTCGAGGACACCGGCGGATTCGACGAGTCGTTCGACCGATGGGGAATGGAGGACACCGAGTTCGGATTCCGCGCCCACACACGCGGCGGGCTTCTCGTACCCGTCAGGGACGCTTTCTGCTGGCACCAGGGCGGGAGCGCGACGCCCGACCCGGCGCGGAAGGAGAGTCTCGACTTCCAGCGGGCCAAGGTCTCCCATCTCATCGCCCATCCCGACTTTCGTATCGACAGTCCCGGACGGAGCTTCTCAGTCCCGAAGTTCGTCGTGACCGTCGATCCGCTCGACCGCTCACCGGAGGTGATTCACCGGACCATCGAGGAACTCCTCGGCGGGACGGTTCACGACCTCGTCGTATGGGTGGGCGACCGGCCCGGCGACCCCGCATCCGAGTGGCTGCGTCGAGGCCTCGGCCCGGATCCCAGGGTGTTCTTCGGCCCGCTCGACGGAGCGCTCGAGCGATTCCCCCACTCCCCCTTCCACCTAGCAGTGCCGGCCGGGATGGAATGCGGAACCGGAACGGTCAACCGGCTCAGGGACCAGATCGGATCCTCGGCCGCTGCTGTCGGCCGGCTCACCGATGGTTCGCAGCTCTCCATCGTTCGGGCTTGGGCGTTGCACAGATCGATGCGTACCGGCAGCCTGGTGGAAGAGGTGGGTGATGTAGTGGCGGCCGATACCCGCGATTTCACCGTTCACGGCGGCAGTGGAGTGACCGATCCGCTCGTAACCCGGTCACTGCATCGTTCCAAGGCGGCCCGAGTGCTTCGCGAACTGGCGGGAGTCCGTAGCCCTCGAAGAGCCTGGGCCTTCCTGCGCTGGATCACTGCGGCGGTCCGGCTCCGGATGCCGACCGTGCGGCGGCGCGGCCGGTCGGCATCGCTCGGGAGACCGCCCCTCCGGAGCGGAAGGCGGTCCCGATCGGTCCAGCAGGCCCAGTACCCGCTCGGTGTCGACATCGCCGTGGTGGGTCTCCGGGCACGGTCGGTGTTCGCGGCATCGGATCGCGTTCACTACTCGACCAGCGGAGTACACAGTGATCTCGTACTGGCGGATACCGGCGATCTGATACCGGATGCGGGTCGGGCGGCCGGAATTCCCGCGGTGGTCCTGGCGGATCGTGCATCCCGGATCGCCGTGCCGGCTTTCGACCCCGAACAGGTCAACCCCGTGAACTGGGTAAGGCATGCGGGCGGCGACATCGGAGCGCTGGGTCGGGAAGAATTGCTCCCGCCGGCGACCAGGGTCGACAGGGTGGTGGAGAGTTCCGACCGCGAGGCTCTGTCCAAGCTCCATCATGTGGAGGACGTAGGCGGTTTCCACACAGACGTGACGCTGAGAGCGGCGACGCTCGCTGCCCTGGCCGCCACCGGAGTCGTCGTGCATCTGGCCGACACCGACGCCAACCTGGAGGCCCACCTCGGTCCCGACCTCTACCGGCAGATGCGGGACGAGCAGCTTCCGGCCGCCGATGCCGCGCAACGGGAACGTGCGAGCATCCGAATGCGCCGGGCCGCCCTCCTCGGCCACTCGCTGGTGGCCAGGGCCCGCCAAGTGGCATACGCAGCCGGTCTCGAAAGCCATCCGGGCCTTCCCGGAGTCTCGATCATCCTCCCCACCAAGCGCCCGCGAGTGCTGGACCGCACGCTGGAGACGGTCGCATCCCAGACATACCCGCGGCTCGAGCTGGTGCTGGCCCTGCACGGGTCCGGGTTCCCGGACACGATCGATCGCTCCGCACTCCCCTTCAACGTCGAGGTGGTGAGGGTGCCCGCCGAAGCCTCATTCGGAACGGTGCTGAACCAGGCCACGGAAGTGGCCGGGGGCAGGCTGCTGACCAAGATGGACGACGACGACCATTACGGCGCCGAACACGTCTGGGACCTGGTACTGGCCCGCCAGTTCTCGAAGGCGAATCTCGTGGCTAAGGGTGCGGAGTTCGTCCACCTGGTCAACTCCGACACGACGGTCCACCGCTACGCCGGTGGTGGGGAGACCTTTGCCAGTGCCTTCACGATCGCCGGCGGAGCCATGCTCATAGCCCGGTACGACCTGGAGGAGGCGGGCGGATGGAGGCGCGTCGACACCGCGGTGGACCAAGCCCTGGCGCGGGACGTGGCTCGCATCGGGGGTCGCGTGTACCGGACCCACGGCCACGGCTACATTCTCGTCCGCCACGGAGAAGGGCATACGTGGAGCGCGCCGGACTCCTACTTCCTTAGCCAGGCACAGGACAGGCGCCCCGGGTGTGACCTGGCCTTCGCCGGCATCGAGTGATTCCAGATGCCAGATGCCAGAGAACCCATAGTATCACTTACTATCGCTTACGGTTATTCATATCGTTACTAGAAGTCCATCGCTAGCCGCTGGCTCGTAGTGCGGAACCGGTCACCAACGCGTAGCGTCCCTTCTCGAACACAGCGACCGGCGTCCCGATCCACGGCGGCGCCTGATCGACGCGCACCAGGACGAGGTCCGCGTCGCCGACGGCCTCCACGTCCACGGGGCTCAATTCGATCGCCGGAAGGTCCCAGTAGTAACTGACCCACCGCGGGACAGGATCCACACCCTCGGCCACCCAGGCCACGGCCTGGCCGCGCGCGGGGGCGGACTCTCGCAGCAGCGCTCCCGCGTCCGACGGCGCTTGGAAGTAGGCGTCACGGTACGGTGGCAGACGGCCGAGACCCACCGCGGCCAGCAGCACCAGGGTGGCCGCTACACCGAGAGCGATCCGGCTGCTCTCCAGCCTCCGTTCTACGTGATCCGCCATCACCGCCAGACCGAGGAACACAGGGAGGAGGAGAGGATAGGTCCAGAAGTCGTGGATGAGTGCGCCGCCGGGTGCGATCAGCGTCCACACGGTGAGGGCCGCTGCGGTGGTACCGGCGGCCATACGCGTCCGGCGATCGATGAGGGCCACTGCTATCGCCGGGAGGATCAGCAACCTGAACCACCTGGGGAACAGAGTGCGGTAGAACCACAGATAGTTCTCGAGCAGGTCGGCCGGTGAGGGCCACCGCAGCCGGGACATGGTGTGTCGGGCCAACTCGGTGGCGTCGCCCGCGACCGCCGCCCAGACCAGAACAGCCAGGACCGTCGAGACGCCGACGCCACCCACCGCCAAGGCTGCCTTCCGGCGCCCGGCTTCCCTCATACCCAGGCCGGATACGAGGACAGCAACGCCGGCCCCAAGCCAGGACGAGAGAGCGGCCAGACCCGAGGCGATCAGCAGAACTCGGTACCCGCGGCCCAGCCTGTGGTGCCGGTGCCAAAGAGCTAGCAGCACCAGCAGGACTGAGACGCCGAGTCCGAGACGTCCGTAGATCCAGAACATGGGAGTCGACGCGACAAGTGCCATGACCAACACCGAGGACCACGGCCCCAGATCGAGTTCACGGGCCAACCACAGGAGTCCTGCCACGGTTCCCAAGCCAGCCAGGTATCCGATCGCGTGGAGTTGCCACTCGCCCTGTCCCAATAGCGATCCCAACACTGCATGGAGCACGTTGAGGAGCGGCGGGTGATGGGTGTACGGGTCGTTCGAGAACGGCGCCATCGACGCCAAAAAGTCGGAGTTCACCAGCCCGTGCTCCAGCAGGTTACGGACATGGAGGCCGAACCGTCCGTTGATCCGGCCATCGTGACTTGCGCCCAAGGGAAGGAACAGCAGTTCCCACCAGGAACCGGCCAGGACGGCCGCGACCACCACCCCCCCACCGACCCGGACCCGCGTATCCCGCCAAAGTCGGCCTCGAACGGCGCCGTCCCTCACCGGGCGAAGCCTATCGCTACCGGAACGACCGAGCGGTGGGCTTGGTCGAGGACTCCTCTCCGGCCGCGTCGATCACATCCCTCAATTCTTCGACCGAGGGTGCGCCGGATGGCCCCGCCGGGCCCCGGTAGATGCGGCACCCCAGACCTATGGGCGCGTCCGGGTCAAGGAACGGGTCGGCTCCGTTCACCAATACCGTTGGAGAACCGCGGAAACCGTGCTGGACGGCCTCTTCGAGCGTCTCGATCCGCTGAAGCGCTACGGGCACTCCTAGTTCGGCAAGTCGACGCGCGGTCACCTCCCAGTTGGGACAACCATCGAAGTACTGGAGAGTGATCCCGACCGCGGAACCGTAGCCCAGGTCAGGGCTGTCGGAGTCGACGAGGCTGCAGATGCAGTGATCAGGCCAATCGTCCTTCGTCCGATCCGCAGCGATCTGCAAGTCCTTGAGCCGTTCCCGAACCCGCTCCAGATCCCGTATCTCCCGGTCGAGACGGGAGACCTCCCTGGCAAGAGCCTCCCGCATCGGGCGACAGGGAGCGACACCGTCGGAGCGCAACCTCACAACATCGCGCACGTCCTCCAGTGGAATGTTGAGCGCGCGCAGGCGGCGGACGAACCGCAGCAGGTCTGCATCTTCCTCGCGGTACACCCGGAACCCCTCCGCATTCCGCTCGGCTCGGTCCACGATCCCCTTCTTCTCGTAGAAGCGGATAGCGGACGCCTTCAGTCCCGTGGAGCGCGCTACTTCACCGATCAGCACTTCAACCTCCGGAGTGGTCACGCCGAAACTACACCTTCAATCGGGTTGAATGGCAACTGCCATCATCGTAGGCCTCCCTTGGGACCGCCCGACTGGATGGCGGGTCGTCACTCCGGGCTTGCCGCCAAGCGTTCGGGCGGTCAAACTCGCAGGCGTGGCACATAAGGCGACGGTAGACGTGAGCATCGTCCTGCCCGTGTTCAACGAGGCTGGGCACCTGGCAAGGGAAGTTCGGAGAATTCGCGACGCCATGGACGGCTCGCACTACGAGTACGAACTCCTGGTGGTCGACGACGGTTCCACCGACGGCGGGCTAGCCGAGTTGGACGGCATGGCCGGCATCCGACTGGTCTCCTTCGAGCAGAATCGCGGGTCCGGCGCGGCCCGGCGTGCGGGGACCATGCTGGCCGAGGGGGAGGTGGTCGTGTGGACCGACGCCGACATGACCTACCCGAACGACTTGATTCCCGAACTGGTGGACCTGCTTCCCGGCTGGGACATGGTCGTGGGAGCACGCAGGTCCGAGGGTGGATCTGCCAAGCTGGCCCGCGTCCCGATCAAGTGGGCGATCCGCATGCTGGCGTCCTTCCTCACCATGACCAGGATCCCCGACCTCAACTCGGGCTATCGCGCCTTCCGCCGGGTGGTGGCCGGCCAGTACCTGCATCTGCTGCCTAGCGGGTTCAGTTGCGTGACCACCCTCACCATGAGCTTCCTCTCGAACGGGTACTCGGTGCGCTACACACCCATCGACTACGCCCCCCGGGCCGGCGACTCGAAGTTCCACTGGTGGAAGGACACCGCCCTCTACATCCGCCAGGTTCTCCGCATGGTCCTGCTGTGGAATCCCTTGCGCTTCTTCGCACCCATCGCTGTGGTCCTTGGCGTTACCGGCGTAGCCAAACTGCTCTACGACCTCGTGACGAAAGACCTGCGGGTGGCAACCAACACGGTGGCTCTTCTCGGTGCAGCCGCGGCGGTTCTCCTGCTGGCCCTCGGCGCTGATCTTCTGGTGCAACTCAACCGGCCGCGCGACACGGTGCTTCCAGCCACGTCGGCCCGTCGCGAGTTGCGAGACCGCTGAGCGGATGCGATCGGCGGTTCGGTAGTGGCGCTGGAGTCGGACTCCCAGGAGATCGGTTGACGTCCGCGTTCCACCCCGCGTCATCGTTTCGAGTCCGTCCCGAGACGACGTAGCCATCCCGATGACCTCTCGCATAGCAATCGCCGGCTGGTTCGGTTCGGACAACCTCGGTGACGAGTTGATCCTCAGGTCACTGGTGGGTTCCCTGAGCGCTCGGGGCGCTGAGCCGGTCGCGGTCTCGATCGATCCCGACGACACCACCCGTATCCACGGTATCGAAGCGGTTCCGCATCGCTCCCCCCTGGACTACCTGAGGCTAGGTCGCGCCCTGCGGGAGACCCACGGGTTGGTGGTGGCCGGGGGATTGATCCAAACCGAGACATCGGTGTGGAACCTACCCTTCCACGCTTCGAGGCTGCATTCGGCCCGCGATTTGGCCGGCTGCGCGGTCGGTCTGGGGGTGGGCAGGGTCGGCGGTCCGCTCGCAGTCCCGATCGCCCGTGGAAGCCTCCGCCGATTGCGGCTCGTCGTGGTGCGTGACCACGACTCAGCCGACCGGCTTCGAGGCTGGGGCCTGGAGAACGTCAGGGTCGGCAGTGACCCGGTAATCGGTGATCGGGTGGACGCGCTCGCTCCCGAGGACACGATGTGCGTGATACTTAGGCCGCCCAACCGCCGCGGGATCGGAACCGCCGCATCCAAGGCCGCTCCTCCATCGTCGGCCACCTCGTCCGCCCTCGCCAGTGGGCTCGAAGCAGTCGCGGACGCGACCGGGTTGTCCATCCGGATGGTCACCTTCCAGGCAAGCCGCGACCTGCCGGTCCACCGGTCGATCGCCGATCGTCTCGGTGGCGAGGTCGAACTGGTGACACCCCGTCTCGCCAGTGTGATCGAGGAGGTGGGACGGAGCCGGCTGGTGATCACCATGCGCTATCACGGCGCCATCGCCGCCCTCCTGCACGGGCGACCGGCCGTGCTGCTCGACTACTCCCCCAAGATGGCTTCGCTGGCTGCGGAGGGGGGCCGCTGGGCGCCGCTGCTGAACCCGCTCGAACCCGAACCCGACCGTATGGTGCGGGCCGCCGAGGCCGCCCTCGGGGTGACATCGCGAGCCATCGAGGTTCGGGGCGCGTTGCGGTATCGCCTCGCCGAGAACGACCGGGCCTTGGACGCCATCGCCGGAGCCGGCCCATGACGCGGCTCAAACCGCTTCTGAGGGTGATGCGGATCGGTTACCTGATCGGGCTGGTGATCCTGATCGCATGGGTGGTGCGGTCCGAGTGGTCCGAGGTGGTCGAACTCGTGGACGGCGCCCGACCGCTACTCGTGGTCGCCTCGCTGGTAGCCAGCTTCGGACTGATCCTCGCCGGGGCCTGGTTCTGGGTCGTCGGTCTCCGCACGCAGGGATACCGCGCTCCCGGCCCGCAGGTGTTCGCGAAGGCCACACTCGCCACATCCCGTTCCCTTCTGGCCAGATACGTCCCGGGCTCGGTGTGGTTCGCGGTGGGCCGGGTGGGCTTGCTGCGTTCGGCCGGAGTGCCCCTCGGCCCGCTCAGCGCCACAGCCGTGCTCGAGATGGCCACCAGCCTCACCGTGGTGCTCATCTGCGGCCTCGTCGTCCTCGGGCTCTCCGGAGGAGTACCCGGAGGGGCAACCTGGATGGTCCTGCTGGCCGTGGGACTGATCGCGGCCACCTCCCCCACGATCGGAGGGAGGGTGGTGGCCTGGCTGGCGGCTCGCCGCGGGGTCGAGTTCTCGCTGACCTGGCGGGGTTACCTGAGGCTTCTCGGTGTCAACGTGGTCTTCTGGGGGTGGTCGGCCGTGACCTTCCTGCTCTACCTCCGGGCGTTCCCGGCCACGGACTCGTACCGGACGACCCTGGTCATCGGTGGGTTCCTGCTCACCTGGGGAATCGGCTTCCTGGCCCCGTTCGCCCCCCAGGGGATCGGCGTGTTCGAGGTCAGCATGGCCACCGTGCTCCAAGCGGAAGGGGTAGCGGGTACGGCGGTGGTGCTGGGCGGCTACCGGCTGGTACTGCTCGCCAGGGACCTGATTGCCACCTCAACAGCCGAGGTCATCGCCACCCGCAGAGCGCTTCGAGGATCTGCTCGGAAGGAGACACTTCAGGAACCCGGACCGGGTGCCGGAAGCGGTCCGGATCGCTGACGAAGTCGCTGATGATCGACCGGTCGTAGCAACTGAGGACCACGTTCTCGCCGAGCCCGTCCGGCCGGTCGGTGCGCTTGCGCCACAGCAGGGTCGGAACCCCCAGCATGGCGCACTCCTCCTGGATCGACCCCCCGTCGGTTATCACGAACGGCGCAGCTCCCAGCATGCCCAGGAATTCGGAGTGCCCGACCAGTTCCCCGAGTTCGACTCCTGCCCGGGTCAACCGGTCCATGGTCGCCTTCCCAAGCGCGCTGGCGGTGGGCTGGTGAAGCAGCCATCGTACCGCTCGATCCGTCGCCAGTTGCTCGGCCAGCGAGGCCAGACCCTCGCGGCGGGATCGGCGGTGGAGGTTCTCGACGCGGTGCATCGTGATAATCACAGGCCCGTCGGCCTGGCCGACCGGATCCGACCGCCGGAGGGCCTCCAGCACGGTGTTCCCGGGTAGAGCGACGATCTCCCCCTTGACGTCCATCGCTTCGAGGTTCCGGACCGCCTCCTCGTCGGGTGCGAAGAGCAGATCGGCGCGCCGCGCCACGAGGAACCTGATGATCTCCTCGGGAAACGGGTGGAGCCAGCGGCCCGAGCGCAAACCCGCCTCCAGATGAGCCACTGCTAGCCCCGCGCGGCGGGCCATCACCATGCTGAGCAGGGTCGAGGGTGTGTCACCGTGGACGACGCACACCCCGCCGCGGCCACCGAAGACCGTTGCCCGGAGCCGGCCCTTCGACACGAGGCTACCGGCTAGACGCACTGTCCATACCAGAGCCTGGGGAATCGAGGCTACATCTGCGCCGCGCCCGAGCCGCACGTCGGGTGGCCTTATCCCCATCTCCTTCCGGAACGAGTCACCGAGCACCGCATGCTGACCGGAGTCGACGAGCCGGTAGTCGACACCTCGCTCGTCCATCAGCCACAGAAGGGGGGCGGTCTTGATGTATTGAGCCTTGGTGCCGATGAACACGTGCAACTCGGGCTGAGTCATTGCGCGACCCGGCCGGTCGACACTCAGCCGGCCCGGGACGGGAGGGCCCGGTTGTACGCCTCGATTACCGGTCGGGCCGGTCCCAGGTCCCTGACCCGCCCCCTCTCGAGCCACAGCACACGGTCGCAGGTGTCGGCCATCATGCCGAGGATGTGGCTGGCGACCAGAACCGTGCCGCCCCTGCCGAGCATCTCACGCATCGCTTCCCGACTCTTCTGCCTGAAGCCTGCGTCCCCCACGGCCAGAACCTCGTCGAGAAGCAGGATGTCCGGCAACAGGTGCATCGATATCGAGAACGCCAACCGGGAGACCATCCCCGACGAGTAGGACTTCAGGGGCCGGTCGATCGCCTCCCCCAGGTCCGCGTAGTCGACGATGCTTGCGAACAGCCCCTCGATCTCGACCCTTCTCAGCCCGTGCGCCAAGCCGCTCAAGAAGACATTGCGCCGCCCCGAGAGTTCCTTGTTGAATCCGGCGCCGAGCTGCAGGAGAGTGGAGGTCTCCCCCCGGATCTCGACGGTGCCCGTGTCCGGCCGCATGGTGCGGGCTACCACCCGCAGCAACGTGCTCTTGCCCGCGCCGTTGTCACCCACCAGCCCGAGTGTCTCGCCCCTCTGCACGTCGAAAGAGACATCGCTGAGGGCGACGACCTCCGTGACCTGTCGTAGCCTCCGGCGGGCGACCACCCTGCGCAGCGTCGAGTCCCGGTCAAGGTAGGCACGGTAGGTGACGCCGACTCCCCTGACCGAGACCGCCGAGGAACTCATAGATGCCGCACCATGTTGCCCTCGTGGCGCACGAAGCTGACGATCCCTCCTCCCCCGATCAGCAACACCCACCCCAGGGCCACGACGAACGCGAACACGTCGAGTTCCCGACCCATCAACGCCAAGCGGTAGAAGGAGAGTATCCCGAACATCGGGTTCAGCCGGGCGAGTTGCCCGATCAACTCCCCGTGGTCGTCGAGAAAGCTCAGCGGCCAGATGATCGGCGACAGGTACAGCCAGAGCCTGTTCAGGTGCGGTATCAGGTTGTTGATGTCCCTGAAGGGAATGGCCAGCCGGGCGGTCCAGCCGGCCAGCCCGAGGTTGAAGAGGGTGTGGAGCGCGATCGCGAAGGGCAGCCAGATGATCGTGACTCCGGGCAGGATCCCGTTGGCGGGCCAGACTATGACGTAGTAGACGACCATCGACAGACCGAATCCGATGCCCGTCTCGATTATGGCCGAGATCGGGAGCACCAGCCTGGGGAAGCGGATGTTCACCAGGAGTCTCCGGTTGGCCAGGATGCTGTTGGCCCCCGAGGTCATGGCGGTTGCCGTGTAGTTGAACACGAACACGCCGGCCAGCAACCACGCCACGAAGTCGGCGTCGCCTCTCCTGCCTTCGAAGATGACCCCGAAGACGAGGAAGTAGACGGCAGCCATGATCAACGGGTTCAACACCCACCAAAAGAACCCAAGAGAGGTCGACGCGTTGCGGGCTGTCAGGTTTCCCATGGCCAGGAACCATCCGAACTCGCGCCAGCGCCACAGATTGCGCAGGTAGGTACGCCATCCGGACAGGCTGGGGGCTTGGCTGGCGGTGACCGTGGACACTACCGGTGGATTCTACGGCCCCACTCCCTGCAAAGCGGCATTCAGAACGATGGATTGCAACGCAGCCTCTTTCGTCGAACCTCGTGAACCACCCGGAACAGTTGCCAGGCAGGATCGTCACCGCGATTTGGAATGCTGCCGTCGACGACGATGGCACGGCGCGGGCCATCTTCCTCAGCGGCTCGTACATGCTGTACGCGGATCACGGCACCGAGCCGCCACCAGAAGCGATCGCTGACGACTGCGCGGTCGTTGCCGAGATCATCCGGAAGGTTCTGGCGACCATAGGGCAGAGGCAGGTGACGACGCTCGATCATCCCGTGCGCCGAACGATTCAGGAGCGGGCTTGACCCGCTTCGAGGTCGAGGGAGCGGGGATGACGAGTGGTTCAACTACCTGACGGCCGGTCGCCCACCAACATCGCCATGGGCTACATTTCCCCGAGCACGCCGAGCCCGGTACGGAGCAGGCCATCGACGTGATCGGCGTAAAGCTCTTCCGCCGGTGGTGCGGGCGGAGTCCATATTCGACCCCGCCCACGAGCGCCCGCGAGCGTAAGGAGGAAGCCGGTGAGCTACGTAACCCACCTCGAGGCTGCCATCGATGGCACCCACCTGCCCCAC
>JAPPFW010000042.1 GCA_028821575.1 bacterium
CACCCGACCCCCTCACACCCCCAACCCGCCAACCCCGTGAAGAATCAGGGCTAACCACCAATCACCATCGCGGCGTGCTCGGCGATGGTGACGGTCGGCAGATGGGTGTTGGCCCTCGGTACCTGGGGCATGATCGATGCATCCACCACCCGTAGCCCGTCGACGCCCAGCAAGCGGCACTTCTCGTCCACCACCGTCTCCGGACGATCGGCGAGACCCATCCGGCAGCTACCGCTGGCATGCTGGGCATCGAGGCAGGACAGCATCAGCCAGTCATCGACAGCGGCATCCTCAAGTTCCGTGTCGACATCCAGCGGCTCGGGTCCGAGCCAGGAGGCCGAGGCGATGTCGCGGATCGGATCCGTCCGCGCGAACTCCCTGAGCCGCCGGACCCCGTCTCGCAGGCGGGCCAGGTCACCTGGATCGGACAGCATGCGGAAGTCGACCCGGGGTTCGGCCTCGGCGTCCGCGCTGGTGATGGCAACCTCGCCCCGGGAATTGCTCTCGAACACGCACAACTCCAGCAACCCGGTGCTGTAGCCCTCGTCGCCGTACCCGCTGAGGTTCATCGACAGCAGGAGCATGTCGTTGGGAATGCCCCCTGCCACGCCCGAGCCGTACCGGACGCAGCAATTGGTGTGGCGGGCGTCGGGCGATGTGGCTCGGGCTTGCTTGCGCAACTCGAGCATTAGCCAGATTGCCGGATGCTCTTGCAATCCGTAGCCAACGGGAAGATCTGCGATTACATCGATACTGTGGGACGACAGTAGACCGGCCGGGCCGATGCCGGAGCGCTGCAGGATGGCCGGACTATGGATGGCGCCTGCACACAGGATCACCTCGCCACCGTCGACCTGCCTGAGGCCGTCCTCCAAGCGGACGGTCACACCCTTTGCCCGTCCGTGGGACAGCACCACGCGGTCGACTCGAGCGCCGCCTCGAACGGTGAGGTTCGGACGGTGGCGAACCGGTTCGATGTAGGCGTCGTTGGTGGTGACCCGGCGCCCGTCCCGGCTGTTGATGGCGTAGGGAGACACGCCCGTGGATCCGGGCGCGTTGTGATCATCGTGCCAGGGATGGCCGATGGCCAGGGCAGCGTCGCGCAGCGCCAGGTCGACCGCCCCCCATTCCTCCTGCGGAGTCCTGTACACGGGGATGGGTCCGGAGTCGCCGTGATACGGCGCGTCCCCGAAGTCCAGGTCGGTCTCCACACGCCGGATGGCCGGCAGAAGGTCCGCGCTCGTCCAGCCGGGAAGCCCCCAGCGGTCGTAGTCCTCCGGCATGGCCTGGATGGCGATCTGCCCGTTGATCGCGGAGCTGCCTCCGACTCCTCGCCCCCGCCAGTAGAGGGACGCCTCCTGTACGGAGGTTCGCCTGGCCACCAGCCCCGACCAGTGATAGTCGGGGTCGGAGATGATCCGGGCCGGGTTGGGGCTGCGAACGTGCCAAGGCGTGTCGGCAGACCGGTAGTCCATCCCCGCCTCGAGCAACAGCACTCGCCGGTCAGGATTCTCGCTCAGCCGAGCCGCCAACACGGCGCCTGCCGACCCGGCTCCCACCACGATCGTGTCGTATCCGCTCATCCCGTGAACCTACCCGCCCGCGCGGTGATCCCGCAGTTCGTCGAGCGCGAATTACACGCCTGTAACGTGTTGTTCTGTTTCATTGGTTTCCCTAGAACTCAACAATCTCGGTCTTCCTGGGCTAGGGGACCGCGAACCAGGAGGGGTGAAGGCGGCCCGGGCGGAGATGTCCATCGCCTTTTGCAGCGCACAATTGTTCGGTATCATTATTTTTTTGGTGAGTGAACAAACTCCGGTGCCCAGACGGGGTAGGCCAACCCACGAGCAGGTCTACCACCGGCTTGCCAACCAGATCCGGGAACTCAAGGACCGCATGGGGGGCCTCCCCAGCCCCATCGAGGCAACCGGCATCTGGAAAGGCATATGGCACGGCGAGGTCCATCACTCCACTGCCATCGAAGGCAACACGCTGGTCCAACGCGAGGTGGAGCGTTTGCTCGAAGAGGGGAGGGCCGTCGGCAACAAGACCCTGCGCGAGTACTTGGAGGTAACGGGCTACGCCGATGCCGCGGAGTGGGTGTATGGACACGCGGCCCCATCGTGTGGAGCATCCGGGACCGCCCGAATCCTGACCCTGGCCGACGTCAGGACCATCCACCACCGGGCGATGGCACCGGTGGGGGGAGCGGTCCCCCATCCGGACGCCACCGAACGGGAGTCCCCGGGCGCCTATCGCGAGCACGAGATCAAGCCCTTCCCCGGAGGGATGATCCCTCCGTCATGGCCTCTTGTCCCCGGGGAGATGACGACGTGGGTCGAAGACGCGAACTCGCTCGACCCCACCGTTCACACCTTTCCCGAGCAACTGGCGATCCTGCACTGTCGCTTCGAGCAGATCCACCCCTTCCTCGACGGGAACGGGCGCGTGGGACGGCTGGTGATGAACCTGATCCTCGTCCGGCTCGGCTATCCGCCGGCAATCATCTACAAACGGGACAGGGATCGGTACCTCCGCGCCCTCCAGCGGGCCGACGCAGGAGAGCCGGGAACTCTCGGCGTGCTGATAGCCCGCGCCATCCTGGACACCTTGTACCAGCATGTGATACCGGCCGTTGCCGGGCCGGCACGACTGGTACCACTCGCCGCGCTCGCCACACGCGACCTCAAGGCGCCGGCTCTGCGAGCCGCAGCTTCGCGTGGCAGGCTGCAAGCAACCCGTGGACCCGACGGTCAGTGGCGCAGCTCCCGTGTGTGGGTAGAGGAGTACAAGGCGAGCCGATGGATCCGGAAGTGACCCAGGCCTGCATTCGAGAATCGACAGTTCAGGCGCTACCGAGACAGGGGGGCCGTCACGCAAGCACTTGCCTAAGGTCACCCGCCATCTGGTCGACGTCATCCCGACCGGCGGCGATACGCATGACGAACCGGAACACGTCTTGGTTTGGAATGCTCGTCGCTCCGATCCCATTGATCTCGAGAAATGTGGCAGTGGCCAACCAACCGAGTCGTTTGTTGCCGTCTACCAGCGGATGACCCTTCACGATCGACTGAAGGAGAGCTGCCGCCTTGGTCCAGAGGTCCGGATACGCATCATCTCCGAATACGGTCGTTTGGGGCCGCGCAACAGCTGCACCCAGCAGGCCCACCTCCCGTACGGGCGGTGGATTGCCCAGCAGCACTCCGGCCAGGTACAAGAGGTCCTCAAGATCGAGGAAGCTGACCGGGCGGTTCATTCACCCAGGCGTCTGAGTGCGTCGGCGTGAGCCTCCATCACACGCCGGGCCGCCGCGGACACCTGTTCTCTATGTTGTCCTCTGGTGACGTAGTCCCTGACGGCCCGACGGGCCGCCTCCTGCATGGAGATTCCCTCGGCGGCCGCCCGCTCTCGCAGCGCCGTGCGTTCGTCTTCCGTCAGGCGGAGGGTCATGGCCATCGGCGAGATGATACCAGATTGATACCATCCAGCGGCCCAGCGCGGCGTCGACCACGTCAGATGGCCCTCGGTACACTCACCCGGCTATGAGCTACGACATCGTGTTCCTCGACCGGGTGGAGTTGACCCCTGTCTCGCGCCAGGCTCTGGATGAGGTCGGGACGGTGAGGACAGTTCCGGTGACCGCGCAGGAGGACCTCCTTCCGGCTGTGCGGGATGCCGACGCTGTCGTCTACCACCTGTTCCCCAACCAGCTGACGCGCGACGTTCTGGAACGTTGCCGCCGGCTCAAGGCCATCGGTCGCATCGGCATTGGTATGGACCAGGTAGACGTGCAGGCGGCCGCCGACTGCGGCATGACGGTGGTCAACGCAGCCGGCGCACAGGCCGCCGCGGTGGCGGACCACGCCATGGCCCTGATGCTGTCCCTGGCCCGCAAGGTGGTTGTGTCCCATACGGCCCTGCTGGCCGGAGACCGGAGCCCTCCCTGGCAGTTCATGGGATTCGAGATGGAGGGAAGGTCCCTGGGCATCGTCGGGTTCGGCGCGATCGGACGCCGTCTCGCACAGCGTGCCTTCGGCTTCGGCATGGTTGCGCAGGCATACGACCCCTACGTGCCGGCCGACGCGATCGAGCAGGCCGGCGCCACCCCCTGCGAACTGGACGAAGTTCTCGCCGGCAGCGACTTCATCTCCATCCATGTGCCCCTGACGGACGAGACCTGGCACCTCATCGGTGAGCGTGAGCTCGCCATGATGCGGCCCACCGCCTACCTGATCAACACCGCGAGAGGTCCCATCGTCGACGAGACGGCCCTGGTAGCAGCTCTCCACGACGGGGTGATCGCCGGTGCGGGACTGGATGTGTTCGAGGAGGAACCGCTCCCTGCCGGCAGCCCGTTGCTGGCGCTCGACCGGGTGGTCCTCACCCCGCATATCGCCGGATGGGCCATCGAAGCGCAGACGCGCACACAGGAGAGCGTCATCAAGGATGTGGCTCGGGTGCTGCGCGGCGAACCTCCGATCAGTCCTGTGAGAGCTTCCGAGGGCCCGGCATCGCCGCGCCCAAGCACCGCAACCGGCTCCGGCCATCGACTTGGAGGACCGGGTCGCGGCCCGGAATTGCTTCCATACACAGAGTGGGAGGAGAGCGGGCTTCCGCATCCCAGTTCCACACATGCGTTCGGCGCCGTGCCCGGATTGCGGAAGATCATCGAGACGGAGGGACCGGTCACTACCGACCGGGCGTACAAGGTCTACGTGAGGGGATCGGGCTCCACACGCGTCACCAAGCTGGTCAGGACCAAGCTCGATCAGGCTGTCGCCCGTCTCCTTGACCAGAAGCAGGTGCAGGTCGACGAGCTTGGCGTCGCGGGAAGCCGCGAGGCGCAACGTGTTCTGAGGGTTCCTGGTGGCGTACCGGTCGTGGTTCGCGAGATCGGTAGTCGGGATCTCTACGAGATACCGCTCAACGAAGTCGTGGCCCTCATGGAACGCAGGCTCGACAAGCACCCCGGAGCCTCCCACGAGGAACTGATGCGCCACGTCCTCAATAGCTACGGCTGGAGACGCCTCACCGACAAGGCCCGCACCTACCTGACAGCCGCCATCCACTTGATGTACGAGGAATAGGTATCAGGTGTCAGGTGACAGGTGTCGTTCGTTTCTACCTACCACTGATCACTGACCACCAACTAAGAGTGATACTCCACGTATGGTGCTTCGACGCTGGGCACTTTGACCTGGACGACGGCAGGCACTCCTGACTCGAGAGCACGGGTCAGGGCAGCATCGAGGTGTGCCTCGTCGTCGACGTACTCGCCGTGGCCGCCCATCGCCTCCATGACCTGCCACCACGCTCGGCGCGGCAGGTCGAGTTCTATCTCGGTTCCGTATGCACGCTGCTGGGGTAGGGCAATGGCGCCCCACTTCTCGTCGTCGTAGACCACCACCACGATCGGTGCCCCGTACCGGAGGGCGGTCTCCAACTCCAGTCCGTGGAAGGCGAAGCCGCCGTCACCGACGATCACGACCACGGTGCTCGCCGGAGAAGCCAGCTTCGCGGCCACGCCGAAGGGTATCTCGGCACCAAGCGAACCCGACTGACCGGCTCTCAGGTACCGGGAGGGAGGGGTGATCCTGAGTACGGGGTCGGCCCAGAAGTCGATGTTTCCGTGCGAGGTGACGAAGGTGGTACCGGGCGGCATCGCCTCCTCGAGTAGGGCCGAGAGGCGGGCCGGGTGTATCCCGCGAGCTTCAACCTGTGGCTCGGCAGCCGCCCGTTCCCGCCATACCCGCCAATCCTCCGCGACCCGGTCACACCATGCGCGGTCAAACCCTCCGGGGTCGGACCTCGCCAGCACGCCGAGGACCACCTCCGAGTCGGCAACCAGCCCGAGGTCGGGTCTCAGGAACTTGCCGACCACGCCCGGATCCGGATGGGATTGGATCACTACCGCATCGTCAGAGATGAGGCTGCCGTAGCCGAGGTCGGCCTCGAATTCGTGCCCGATGACCAGCACCAGATCGGCCTGAGCGATCGCATCTAGGAGAGGCGGGTTGGATCCGAGGTAGCCGACCCCGGCGCAGCACGGGTGACGTTCGTCCGCCAGACCCCGACCGAGGCGGAGGGTGACGAAGGGAACCCGGAGGTGATTGATGGTGTCGGCCAGTGCATCATCGGCGGCTGACCACAGGATGTCGTCTCCTGCTATCAGAAGGGGGCGACGGGCACCCGAGATCAGATGTCCGAGCCGCTCGGATTGCTCGGCCACCAGCCCCGGACCGTAGCGTGAGCCTTTGCCGCGCGTTGCCGACGGTTGGGGCGCGGCCGCGGCGAGCACGTCCACGGGGATCTCCAGGAAGGCCGGGCCGGGACGCCCCGAGGTCATCGCCGTCCAGGCAGCATCCAGGTACTCCTCGATCCGGGCAGGGTCGACCACCCGGGCGGCGTACTTGGTGACAGGCCTCATCAGCGGAAGGGGGTCGAAGGACATGATCGACTCCTTGTCCAGCACGCTCACCGGAGCCTGCCCGGCGAGGATCAGGAACGGCACTCCGGCTCTCATCGCAGTCAGCGCGGGCGTAACCGTGTTCGTGACGCCCGGACCGAGGGTCACCGCACACACTCCCGGAGATCTGGTTACCCGGGCAGTGCCCTCCGCCATGAAGGCGGCGGCCGCTTCGTGACGAGTGTGGACGATCCGTACCGGGGCGCGCAGCGTGCCGTGGTAGATGGGGTTGAGAGGCCCGCCCGAGACCGAGAAGATGTGGTGCACGCCTCTGGCAGCCAGCAGGTCTACTACCAGATCACCGCCCGGATAGTCGGGTGCTACCAACGGGTCACCGTGGTCTGTCTGGGGAATGGTGGCGTGTCATGCGCCGTCAGCAGCCTTCCGAGCACGACCCACCGACGAAGGTGAACCCGGCGAGGGGCGTCGATGGAGGGCAGGACCTGGCGAAACAGCTCGCGGACGGACCACCGGTCAGGCTTCTCGGATCTCGGCTATCACAGCGCCGACATCCACGGTCTCATCCTCCGAGACGTACACCCGGGTGAGGATGCCCGAGGCTGGAGACTCCAACTCGACCTCGACCTTGTCGGTTTCGAACTCGGCCAGAGGCTCGCCCTTGACGACCGGCTCGCCAACCGCCTTCAACCACCGGATCAACTCCGCGTCCTGCATCGACACGCCCCACTTAGGAAGTACCACCTGCATCCCGACCTGCCTTTCCTTTACGCCGATCCGGCCGCCGCCCGCTCACCCAGGGTCGCACGGATGGCCTCTTCCACGTCGTCGGCGCCTACGTCGAGCCGTTCCTCAAGCACGGGACTGAACGGAACGGGAATGTCCGGCCAGGTAACCCGGCGGGGCCGGGTCCGGAGTGAGTCCCAGGCCCTCTCCGAGACACCGGCGACCACCTCCGCTCCCAGGCCGCAAAGGCGTCGGGCCGGATCGGCAACCACCAGCCGCCCGGTCTTGCGGACCGAGGCGACGATCGTGTCCCAGTCGAACGGTACGAGGCTGCGCGGATCGATCACCTCGACGGATATTCCCTCCTCATCCAGCTTGCCGGCCACGTCCAGGGCGACATGGACCAGCGAGGCCAGCGCCACGACCGTTACGTCTTCGCCCTCGCGCTTGACGTCGGCCACCCCGAGCGGGATTGCGTAGGGATCTCCGGGTATGGGCTCTCGGCGCCGGGCGAGGCGCAGATCCGCCAGGAAGACAACCGGGTTGCGATCCCTGATGGCTTCGATCATCAGGCCTTTGGCGTCGTAGGGGGTGCTGGGCATCACCACCTTGAGGCCGGCCGTGTGCATCAGGATCGAGTGCGGATTCTCCGAGTGCTGGGCAGCCGCGGAACCGGACGGCCCGGTACCCGCGAAGTAGACGATGGGAAGCTCCACCTGGCCTCCTGACATGTACCGGAGGCGGGCGGCTTGATTGGCAACCTGGTCCATGGCCACGTAGAAGAAGCTGGAGAACATGACGTGGGCGAACGGCCTCAGACCGGCTGCGGCCGCTCCCACCGCCGCGCCGACGAAGGCCGCCTCCGAAATGGGCGTCTTGCGGATCCGGTTGGCGCCGAAGGTCTCGATCAGGCCCCGTGTGACGCCGAATACACCCCGGTCCACGTCCTCACCCATCACGATCACCGTCTCGTCCTCTTCCATGGCGGCACGCAGCCCCTGATGCATGGCCTGCATGAAGTACGCCGCCCTCGCCATCCTCATCCTCCTGCGGTGACGAACACGTGGTCGAGGGCCTCTTCGGGTGACGGGTGGGGGCTGGCCTCGGCGAACGTCACGGCCCTCTCGACAGCTTCCTGTTCCTCCGCGTCGATGGAGTCCAGTTCCGGCGCTGTGATCCCGGCTTCTGTCTGGAGCAGATCCCGGAAGCAGGTCACGGGATCGCGTTCCTTCCAGCGAGCCACCTCCTCCTCGGTGCGGTAGGCGGACACGAAGGCACTCTCGCCCTCGCTATGACCGGAGAAGCGGTAGGTGATCGCCTCGATCAGGGTGGGGCCCTCCCCGCGCCGGGCCCGGTCGACAGCCTCTCCCACCACGCGGCGGACCTCCAGCACGTCGTTCCCGTCCACCTCAAGGCTCGCCACGCCGAAGGGTTCGCCCCGGCGGTAGATCCTCCCCGCGGTGAGATCGGTGGTCGGGGTGAACTCCATGTACTGGTTGGACTCGCACAGGTAGATGACCGGGAGCTTCCAGATGGCGGCCAGGTTCAGGGCCTCGAGCAGGACTCCCTGGTTGGCGGCGCCGTCACCGAAGAAGCAGACCGTCACCCCGTCCCGACCCAACACCGCGTCGGCGATCCCTGACCCGGTGGCCATCGGGATGCCACCGCCGACGATCCCGTTGGCGCCGAGGATGCCCAGGCTGGTATCGATTATGTGCATCGATCCGCCCTTGCCCCGGCAGTAGCCGTCCTCCCGACCGAAGAGTTCGGCCATCATCGGGGCCACGTCGGCCCCTTTGGCTATGCAGTGACCATGGCCCCGGTGGGTGCTGGTGATGTGATCGGTGTCACGGAGCACGCTGCAGGCACCGACCGCAACCGCCTCCTCGCCCACGTAGACATGCACGAAGCCGGGAAGCCTCCCGAGCCTGTGCAACTCCTGGACTTTCTCCTCGAACACCCGGATGCGCACCATCCGCCGGTAGAGGCTGAGGAGTGTGTCGGTGTCGGGCAGCATCGTCTGCATCCTACCTGCCTCACCGGGACGTTGCCGGTACGCCTCGATCGCGTTTCTTCGGTCCTGCTTCAAGGGTAACCTGACCGTCCGCTCAGGCTTCGCGAAGGGCAGCATCCGGTGCGTAGGTTCTCGATCACGACGCTGTCGCTGCTCGTGCTGGCCGCTGCCCTGGGACTGGACACAGGGCCGGCCGACGCGGATAGCAGCGTCCCTCCGTGCCCCGATCTCACCCTCCTGTTCGCCCGCGGGTCGGACGAACACCTGGCCCATCGATCACGTACGCAGGGCGAGACGCGGTCCTACCTCGATCAGTTGGAGTCCCTGCTTCCCGGCTATGCGGTCAACCGGTACGAACTCGGATCCGAGACTCATGGAGGGTATCGATACCGAGCCTTCGGTATCGCCACCCTTTTCGGCGCATCGAGATCCAGCTTCGCGCAGGTCATCAACTCCGCCATCGCGAGCATCCTCTCCGCTATCCGGAGCGGGCAGCCGTTCAGGATTCGCAGGATTCTGCACAACACGGAACTCGATCTGGCTCGGGCAATCGAAGCGCTCGAACTGTCCAGATACGACGACTCCGTCAGGGAGGGGACCGGCGAGATGATCTCCTACCTCGAGGCCAGGTCGGCCAGGTGTCCCGATGAGGTCTTCGCGGTCGGTGGGTACTCGCAGGGGGCCCATGTGGTCGGCCGGGCCCTCTTCGGGCTGGCGCCGGAGACCAGGGCGCGCATCGCTCATGTCGCGTTGTTCGCCGATCCCAAGCTCTACCTACCCGAAGGGGACAGTGCCGAGTCTGTCGAGAGATGTGCAACTGCGGTTCCCGGCGCCGTGTCGATATGGCGGCGGGGCGATGTCGCGTGTTCGACTAGCGGGGGCATCCTCAGCCACGGCGGATTGACAGTTCCGGACGTGAGGAGGCGTGACCCGTACCTGCCGCCGGATATCGCTTCTCGGAGCGGGTCGTGGTGTGACCGCCGAGACGGGGTCTGCAATGGCAGCCTCCTGGACGTGGTGCTGGACCTGCGCTTCGATGTTTCCGCTCGTCGCTTCTTCTTCCCCGCCCACGGGGCCTATCCGGAGAGGTACTTCGCGGCGGCCGCCGACGAAGCCGCCAAGAGATTGGAAGAAGCGGTGGCGAGGTCGTAGAGCCAGCAGACATCAGAAGTGTGGGTAAGACCCCGCTGGGGTAACGGGTGGACCTGCTACGAGACCTTCTGGATCCCCGGGTCGGAAGCGAGGCGTTCGAGCCAGACCGTGCCGGGGCTGACGATCTCCTCCGCGTCATCCAAACGGCCGGTGGTCTCGGGCCACTTCGGACCGGCCCCGGTGAACAGGCACACGACGGTATCGGCGGGTTCGATGGTTCCGCCCTGTGCCAGGGACCACGCAGCCGCCAATGAAGCCGCCGAAGATGGTTCGGGGCTGAGACCCATCGTGGCCGCGTAGCGGGTCGCGGCCACGATCTCCCGGTCTGATACGTCGATCGCCTGCCCTCCCGACTCCCGGATGGCGCGGAGAGTCATAGCGCCGCCGGTCGGGTCACCTATCGAGAGGGCGATCGTCTCGGGATCGTGGATGTAAGGGACGGTGTCCGACCCGTCCCTGAAGGACCGGACGATCGGGTTGGCGGCCACCGGTTGGACGCCGTGCAGCTTGGGGATCGAGTCGGTCCATCCCAGGCGGGCCATCTCCCCGAAGGCCTTCCACGGTCCGTACAGGCCGTCCCCGGCCGCGATCGGGACGATGAAGTGGTCGGGTACCCGGCCGAGCGCCAGGGTTGCGTCGTAGGCCATGGTCTTGTAGCCCTCCATCCCGTACGGCGTGGCCACCGGGTTGGGAGTCATATAGGTGGAGGGGTACCAGCCGTGGTTACGAACGAAACTCTCCAGGGGGGGTTGGCGCTTCATCTCGACGATCACTGTGGCGCCGAAGAGGCGCATCCACTGCCGCTGAACCACCGGCGCCCTGGGATCGACCAGGATCACGCAGCGGAGGCCGCCCCTCGCCGCGTAGGCCGCCGCGCTCATCCCATGGTTCCCGGTGGTCGAACACGCGATCCGGTCGTACCCGAGTTGGCGCGCCATGGACTGGGCGGAGGAATGGAAACGGTCCTTGAACGAGTAGGTCGGGTTGACAGTCTCGTTCTGGACCCACACGCCGGACAGCGGGTTCTCGGCGGACTCCGGGAGGTGCACCAGCGGCGTGCGCCCCTCGCCGAGGCTGATCACCGAGCTCTCGTCCGCAACCGGGAGCAACTCCCTGTACCGCCACATGGAGCGGTCGTCACGCCGGCGCCACTCGTCGATGGTGACGCTGGCGGCCACCCGGGCCTCGTCGTAGACGGTCTCCAGAGCTCCACCACAGTCACGGCACCCGAGGAAGTGACCGCCGAGATCGGTCTCCAGCTGACACTCCACGCATCGCAGCCCTACAGCAAACATGCCACCTCCGGATCGCCGGACCGAGGGTAGTGGGCGGCACGAGAGCTACGCCGCGCCCCCCTTCCATATACTCTCAGGATCCGGCCTGGAAGGAGACCGCAGATGCCCGTAGGCGCCAGAGGACCGAACGAACATCTCATCGGGGTGCCGGGCTCCCGCCACGAGCTCGGAACTCCGTCGCTGGTCATCGATCTGGACATCATGAACGCCAACATCGCGTCGCTCGCCGAGCACGCGGTGGCCCACGATTACGAGGTCCGGCCGGTCGGCAAGATCCACAAGTCGATCGAGATAACCCGGCGGCAGGTGGAAGCAGGGGGCCGGGGACCTTGCTGCGCCACCCTTGCCGAGGCCGAGGTCTTCGTGGATGCGGGCTTCAGCGACGTCATGCTCTTCACGTCGGTGGTCACTCCTCCCAAGTTGGACCGCGTAGCCGAGTTGAACGCCCGGGCCGAGGACTTCATCGTCTGTGCCGACCAAGCCTCCAACGTGGTCCAACTCGGCGAGGCCGCCCGCCGTTCCGGCCGCCCTATGAAGGTGCTCGTCGACCTTGAGACCGGCAGTTACCGGACCGGCGTCGTAGGCGAGGAGGCCGCGCTGGCTCTCGCCCGACTCATCGTGGACACGGAGGGACTCGAGTACGCAGGCCTGCAGGGATACACCGGCCACCACATGAATACGGTGGACTTCGAGGCCCGGCGTACACGAGGAATCGAGGTGATCGAACCGGTCGTGCGAGCGGCAGAACGCCTGACGGCCGCCGGTCTCGAACCAGAGATCGTGTCAGGCGGGGGGACCGGCACCCACGACATAGACCACGAGGTGGGCATCTTCACCGAGATCCAGGCCGGCACCTACGTGCTGATGGACACCAACTACTACAACGTGGTGATGCGACGCGACGAGCCCCACCCGTTCGGGCCGGCCCTCTTCGTGCGTACGACGGTGCTGAGCAACTGCCAGCCGGAGTTCGCCATAACGGACGCCGGGATCAAGGAAGTCGACGTGATTTTCGGGATCGAGAATCCGGAGATCCTGCGCGGGGCGCCTCCTGGGGCCACCTTCGAGGTGGCGGGCGACGACATGGGCAAGGTGAGGTTCGCCAATCCCGGTGTGGACCGGCTCGCGGTAGGCGACGTGGTGGAGATACTGCCGCCCCACTGCTACCAGACCACGGTCCTCTACCGCTACTTCCACGTCGTGAGCGGAGACACCCTGGTGGACATCTGGCCGGTCGACGCCTACGACAACTGGTAGCAGGGGCCCGGAGTTGCAGGCCGGACGGGAGACGCCGCCGGATAACCGTCGGGGGATGCCGGTCTTGGCGGTGGACGCGTACACCTCCCAGGAGTGGTTCGACCGGGAGCAGGAGCAGATCTTCTCCCGCACCTGGGCCTTCGCCGGCCTGGCGGAGGATATCGCGGAGCCCGGCCGGTACATCGCGGTTCAGGCGGGCCTGAACAACATCTTCATCGTCATGGGCCGCGACAGGAGGCTGCGGGCCTTTCACAACATCTGCCGCCACCGGGGAACGCAGCTGCTTCGGGCGGTGGGGAACACCCAGCGGGCCATCGTGTGTCCCTATCACGACTGGACGTACGACTTGGAGGGCGCCCTCATATCCGTGCCGAACCGGGAGCGTGAGTTCCCCGACCTGGATATGGCATGCCTCGGGCTAAGTAAGGGGTCCGTCGACCGCTGGCGGGGGATGCTTTGGGTGCATCCCGACGCGGACGCCGGATCGATCATGGACTGGTTCGGAGAGGTGGAGCCCTACCTGGGACCTCACGACGTGGACGGGCTGGTCGAGCCGAAGAAGGCTCGGGTCGAGTACGAGGTCGCGGCCAACTGGAAGATCGTGGTGGAGAACTACATCGACGGCTACCACCTCGCTCACCTGCACTCCGGCACGCTGGCGATGTACGACCACTCGCGCATCGAGTCGGGTTTCGTGGGTCCGCACTTCGCGTTCTGGGAGCCTTTGAGCGCCGACTACCTCCGGAACGTGGAGAGGAACGCGCCGTACCCGCTGGTGGTTCCGGCCGACCGGGCGGGTGCGTGGGTGCCGATGCTGTTCCCGGGTATCGGGCTGGCGGAGACCGAGAGTTCGTGGTCGGTGTTCCACGTGATCCCGTTGGCGCCCGACCGGACGCGGGTGGTGATCCGTTCCAAGGTCGCCGCCGCCTCCTCCGGTGCGTTCCTGCGGCAGTCCATCCGCTCCTATGGCTTCTGGCGCGGGCGGACCCGGGGCAAGTTCGAAGGGGACTCCTCCGACCCGCTGGCCTCCGGCGACTTCACGGCCGAGGACATCTACGCCTGTGAACAGCAGCAGCGTTCCCTCAGGAGCCCGTACTTCCGCCACGGTCCTTCCTCGCTCTCGGGAGAGGCGGGGGTGCGGGGTCACCAGGAACTGGTCCGCGAGTGGGTGGAAGGGAGCCGGTGAGGGGCGAGTTCCACCGGCTCCGGGTCCTCGGGAAGCGGGCCGAGACGAGGGACGCCACCAGCGTCTCCTTCGAGGTGCCCCCGCCGCTTCGCGAGGCCTTCCGCTGGAGAGCCGGCCAACACATCACCCTGCGTTTCCGCATCGAGGGTCGGCAGGAGCGGCGGCCATACTCCATCTCGCAGAATCCCTTCGGAGACCGCCCGCTGCGTGTCACCGTAAAGCGGATCCGGGGAGGGCTGGTCTCGAACCATATCCACCGGAACGTGGTCCCGGGCCAGGCCGTCGACGTGATGCCGCCGTTCGGCGGGTTCTGCCTGGATGCGGACCCCCGCGAGAGGCGCACCCACTACTTCTTCGGCGCCGGCAGCGGTATCACCCCTCTCTACGCGATGATCGGCTCGGTCCTGGCCGCCGAGCCATACTCGACGGCGCTCCTCGCATACGGCAACACCGATTACGCGGGCATCATCTTCCGCGATGCGCTGGGGGCTCTGGAATCAGGTTCGGGCGGGCGGCTGAGGGTCCGGCACGTCCTCTCCTCCCCCACCCGGAGGGCTCCATCCCGACCCTGGCGGCGCGGCCGGATAGGCGCGGCAACCGTGGCCGACTTCATCGACGAGCATCCCCCGTACGCCCAGGACACCCGCTACTACGTCTGCGGACCCGGTGACATGAACACGGTCGTGCGGGCGGCGCTGTTGGGGATCGACGTACCCGAAGAGCGCATCCACACCGAAAGCTACCGCCCGACGACGCCCCCGGACGACTCCGTGGCGGGGGTCGGCGCAGCGATGACGGTACACCTCGATGGCAGGACGCTGCAGGTGACCGCGGAGGCGGGCCAGACAATCCTCGAGGCGGTGCGGGACGCCGGCGCCGCGCCGCCGTACTCATGCGAGTCAGGCGTCTGCGGCGCCTGCCGGGCACGGCTGCGGGACGGCTCGGCGCATCTGCGAGCAACGATGGCGCTCACCAGCGCCGAGCTAGCCCGCGGTGTCATACTCACCTGCCAGGCCCTTCCCACAACTCCCCGACTCACGGTGGATTACGGCTGATTACACGACGCGGAACATGAGTCGACCCGAGCTGCGGGCCGGTCTGGTTCGAGCGGGATCGGGGCTGCGCCTGTCCAAGACGCCGAGAGGGCGGCACCGGAGCGTTACCGGGACGGCTCAGGCCAATCCCCAGCGTGGTCAGGTCGGCTGATCCGTTCGAGGTTCAGCATCTGCCCTGTCGTCCCGTTGAGGATCGGCGAATCCGGAGTCCCGCTCCGCACCTTCCGGTCCCAGCACCGAGTGCAGGATGGCTTCCGAGTCGGTTTCGGATACCTCGAAGTGTCCGAGAGTATGGGCAATCAGTGCGTCGAGAGCAGCCTGACGTTCAGCTACAACATGATCGACCAAGCCATCCCGGTGAAGGTCGCTGGCGTCGTCGACGTCCTCGGCCCAGGCAAGAATCACGACGTGGGGGTTGTGCTCACGGGCGACGCGGGCGAACTCTTCGACCCTTGCCGGTGGGCTGTCGACCGCGAGAACGACGCGAGCCTCGCTCAGGCCGGCCCGTTCGGCTATCAGATGGCGCGACACATCTCCGACCAGGACAGCGCGGCCTGACTCCACGGCGCGTTCTTCGGCTCGAGGATCCAGCGAGACAATCGTGTAAGGAACCGACACCTGTTCGAGAGCGTCGACGACATGGCGGGCACGTGGGCCGTATCCGGTCACCACTACATGGTCCCTCAGATCGCTGCCATGGTGGGCGAAGCCTTCAGCGGGGTCTCCCGCGACATCCGCCTCCGCCGGGAAGTCAGCCGCCGCCGCGATGCGGGCTGTCATCCGGTCACCCAGACGGAGGGCAAACGGACTGAGGGCCATGAGCACGACTGTCACAGCGATGAAAGCATCGGTGCCGCCCGCCAGGCCGGCCGGAACGAGCCCGAACTCCCCCCCGGCTCGTTCGAGCACGAATGAGAACTCGCCGATCTGGGCCAGAACCAGCGCCGAAGACACAACGACCGCTTTCGGTTGTCGAAGCAGGGCGGCGGCTACCGCGGTAGACAACAGCTTCACGAGTACCACACCGATAGCAAGACCGATCACGAGTAGTGCACTGCGAGCAAGGTATGCCGGGTCGAACAACATGCCGATCGATACGAAGAAGGTCGCCGAGAACAGGATCTGCAGCGGCATCACCTCCCCCATGGCCCGCGCCGCGAGACGGCTCTCGCTGACCATCAACCCGGCGAGGAATGCACCGAGCGAGATCGACACGTCGAGCAGGCTCGTGAGGTAGACGGTACCGAAACAGATGGCAAGCACGGTCAGGAGAAAGACCTCACCCGACTGGTTGCGAGCCACCCACCGCATCCACGTCGGGACGAGAGTACGAGCTAGGACCACCACCACGGCAACGATGCCCAGAGCCTTCCCTATAACTACGAGTATGTCCGCCGGACCCGCCGGCGCTCCACCTAGGAAAGGCACCAGTAGCACCATCCCGACGATGGCGAGATCCTGGAAGATCAGCAGCGAAACGGCGACGTTGCCGGTGGACGAGGTCGTAGCACGACGTTCGGACAGCATCTTGAGAACGATTGCGGTGCTACTGAGCGACACGAGCAACCCGGTGAACACCGAGGTTCGCCATCCTGCGCCGAAGGCTGCAACGAGCAGCGTGACGATACCGGTCGTTATCCCCACCTGGATCGCGCCTCCGACCAGGAACAAAGCCGCCAGCTTCCGCACCCGCTCGAGACTGAACTCGATGCCAAGGGTGAAGAGCAGCAGGACGACACCTATGTCTGCCGACTGGTTGACGAGATCGATGTCGCCGATGAGACCGATGCCTCCAGGGCCGATCACCGCGCCGGCTGCCAGGAAACCGACAATCGGCACCGTACCCAACCGAGCCGACACCAGTGCGATCAGTGTCCCCGCCACCAGCAGGATGGCGATTTCTTCCATCAACGGAGGGACTGCGAGTGCCGGCGGCATTCCACCACGTTACCGATTGCCTAGGAATACTCTCCCCTGAATGGTCAGTTCCAAGGGGGTTTCCGGAAGTGGTCAGTGGTCAGTGGTCGTTTGGGTCGTCTACATGTCTCGGTCAGGGGTGAGGTCTCCGTTATCGGGGCGGGCCGTAGCCTCCGCCTCCGGGGGTGGCGATCTCGAACACGTCGCCCGGGCCCACCTCGGCCTGGGAGTTGCCGGCCATCTCCTCGATCCGGCCGTCCGCTCGGAAGATCCGGTTGCGGCCAACCGAACCGGGCTCGCCACCGTCTACGCCGAAGGGCGCGATCACTCTGCGGGATGACAGGATGTTGACGGTCATCTCATCGCCGAACCGGACCCGGCGCACGGCGCCGTCCCCGCCTCGATACCTACCCCGCCCTCCCGAGTCCTTCCTCACCTCGAAGCTGTCCAGCCGAACCGGGAACCGCCACTCCAGCACCTCCGGGTCCGTGAGACGGGAGTTGGTCATGTGGGTGTGCACCGCGCTGCGACCGTCGCGTCGGGGGGTTGCGCCCGCGCCGCCGCAGATGGTCTCGTAGTACTGGTAGCGGTCGTTGCCCCAGATGAAGTTGTTCATCGTTCCCTGCGATCCGGCCACCACATCGAGGGCGCCGAACAGGGTGTCGACGATCTGCTGGCTGGTCTCGACGTTGCCTGCAATCACCGCAGCGGGGTATTCGGGATTGATCATCGAGTTCTCCGGCAGGACGAGGGTGACCGGCTTGAGACATCCCTCGTTGAGCGGGATAGCGGCATCCACAAGGCAGCGGAAAACGTAGAGTGTGGCGGCGTGGGCCACCGCCCTCGGGGCGTTGTAGTTGCCGGGATGGGTACCGCTCGTGCCCGTGAAGTCCACGACCGCCGAACGGTTCTCCCGGTCGACGGTGATCTTTACCTCGATGCGGCTCCCGTCGTCCATGTGGCCGACGAAGGACGAGTCGGTGAGGGCGTCGATGACCCTTCGCACCGACTCCTCGGCGTTGTTCTGGACGTGGACCATGTAGGCGTGGACCACGTCGAGGCCGTAGTGACCGATGACCGCCCGCAGTTCCGTGGTCCCTTTCTCGCAGGCTGCCACCTGCGCCTTCAGGTCGGCGATGTTCTGGTCCGGGCTCCGGGCCGGGTAGGGACCGCCTGCCAGGAGGTCTCTCAACTGTTGCTCCTGGAACCTGCCACAGGACACGAGGGTGAAGTTGTCTATGAGGATGCCTTCCTCTTCCACGGTGGTGCTGTCGGCGGGCGCCGAGCCGGGAGTGCGTCCGCCGATGTCGGCGTGATGGCCCCGCGTGGCCACGTAGAAGATGACCGACTCCTCGGTCTCGTCGAACACCGGCTTTATCACCGTGATGTCCGGCAGGTGGGTCCCGCCGTTGTAAGGGGCGTTCATGACGTACACGTCACCCGGGGCCATCCCTTCCGGGCCGCCGCGGTCGCGGATGATCGACTTGATCGACTCGCTCATGGATCCGAGGTGGACCGGCATGTGCGGTGCGTTGGCGATTAGGTCACCCTCGGGGTCGAACAGGGCGCAGGAGAAGTCGAGCCGTTCCTTGATGTTGACCGACACGGCGGTGTTCTCGAGTACCAGCCCCATCTGCTCGGCGATGTTCATGAACATGTTGTTGAAGATCTCCAGCCGGACCGGGTCCGCGTCCGTCCCGATCGAGGCCCGGCGCGGCAGCGATACCACCCTCTCCATCACCAAGTCACCGGAGGGGCTGATGACTGCCTGCCACCCGGGCTCGACAACTGCCGTCGAGGTCGGCTCGATGATCACGGCCGGGCCGTCCACCGGGTAGCCGGCGGGGATCGCGGCCCGATCGAAGAAGGGAGTGGCCACCCACCGGCCCTCCACGTAGGTGTCATGGGTGTCCATGGGAAGGGGGTCTCCGCCGGCGACAGGCGGTAGGCCGAGGGGGACCTCGTAGCTGTGCCCGACCACCTCCACCTGCATCGACTCCACCTCCAACGGCGTCCCGGGGGACAGGAAACCGAACCGCGCCAGGTGAGCGGCCGCGAACCCGTCGGTGACCTCGCCCAGCGATCCGGCCGGCACCTCGAGGGACGTGTCTGAGCCCCGGTACCTGACCCGGACCCTGCGTACGGCTACGGTGCGGTCCGCGCCGACCCCCTGGGTCCGCATCGCTGCCGTGCCGTCCGCCGCCAGTTCCTCGAAATCCCGCTCCAGCCGGGCCAGCAGGTCCTCGTCGAGAGCTGCCTCCACGGAGCGGTCCCTCACCACCCGGACGTCGGCAAGCCCGATTCCGAAGGCCGACAGGACACCCGCGTAGGGATGGCTCAGGACCCGACGCATGCCCAGGCTGTCGGCCACCCGGCAGGCATGCTGGCCGGCCGCTCCCCCGAAGCACGCGAGCGTGTATTCGGTCACGTCGTAGCCGCGCTGGACCGAGATCTTCTTGATCGCGTTGGCCATGTTCTCCACCGCTATCTCCAGGAACCCCTCGGCCACGTCCTCCGGAGTCCGGGGGGTGCCGGTGACTGCTGCGATCTCGTCGCCCAGGACACCGAAGAGGGACCGCGTGCGGTGGGCATCGAGGGGCTGGTCGGCGCCGGGTCCGAAGACCTTCGGGAACAGATCGGGTTGGAGGCGCCCCATCATCACGTTGCAGTCCGTGATCGCCAACGGTCCGCCGTTCCCGTAGCAGGCCGGGCCCGGATCGGCGCCGGCGGAGTCGGGTCCCACCGTGAGGCGACTCCCGTCGAAGTGAAGGACAGACCCGCCGCCGGCGGCCACCGTATGGATCAGCATCATCGGCGCCCGGACCCGCACGCCGGCCACTTCGGTCTCGTAGGTCCGTTCGAGTTCACCGGCGTAGTGGGACACGTCGGTGGAGGTTCCCCCCATGTCGAAACCGATCAGGCGGTCGTATCCGGCGGCCAGGCCTGTCCGGACCATCCCGACCACGCCCCCGGCCGGCCCCGATAGAAGGGCGTCCTTTCCCTGGAACGAGTGGGCGCCCGCCAAGCCTCCGTTGGACTGCATGAACATCACGCGGGGCCGCTGGGCCGAGATCGACGCCAACTGGCGCTCCACCTGCTCTATATAGCGGCGGAGGATGGGAGACAGGTAGGCGTCCACGACGGTCGTATCCCCGCGGGCGACCAGCTTCATCAAGGGGCTCACCTCGTGGCTGACCGAGACCTGCCCGAATCCGAGACGCCGCGCGAGGGAGGCCGCCCTCGTCTCGTGGTCGCGGTATCGGTAGCCGTGCATGAACAGGATCGCCACCGAGTCGATCCCTCTTGCCCTGGCCGCGGCAAGGTCGGCTTCGACCGCCTTCTCGTCCAGGGGGACGATCACCTCTCCCCCGGCGCCGATCCTCTCGTCCACCTCGACGACCGACTCGTAGAGCATCTCCGGAACTTCGATGTCGAGTTCGAACAGGTCCGGACGGGTCTGGTAGCCGATCACCAAGGCGTCCCTGAAACCCCTGGTCGTCACCAGCACGGTCGGCTCGCCCCGGCGTTCCAGCAGGGCGTTGGTGGCCACGGTCGTGCCCATCTTGACGGACTCGATCGGGGCCTCGCTGCCCGTCTGGCGCAGGATCCTCCGGATGCCCTCGATGGCGGCGTCCCGGTAGTGGCGAGGGTTCTCGGAGAGCAGCTTGCCGGTGAGAACCTCACCGTGGGGGGTCCGGGCGACCACGTCGGTGAACGTGCCTCCGCGGTCGATCCAGAACTGCCATCCGCTCTGCGCCAACTCGACCGCCTCCTCCGTGCTCATGTCGGATCCTTTGGGTACTCGGCTCTACTTGATCTGTCCACCATCAAGCCGCGCCGGGCGTGGGAGTCAGGATCCTCTTCGGGTTCTCTACCAGCATGTTGTGTATCTGCTGTTCGGTGACCCCCAGTTCCCGAAGCAGCGGCACCGCCCATTCGAGGACCAGCGAGTACCCGTGCCCTCCGTACCGCTTCCAGAGCATCCGCATCCCCACATCCTGGGCCATCACGATCTGGCGGTCGTAGCCTTCCCGGCACAGGGTGGCTATGGCGTTGACCCGTTCGATGTCCGAGGGCATCCGGCACCCCCCGACGAACCCCGGCAAGTTGGTGCCCTCGTAACCGAACGTGTCGTAGGACACGGTGGCACCCCGGTCGAGCAACCGCCGGTGGTAGTCCAGGTGGTCGAGGCTGAGATCGCAGTGGCTGAGGTAGAAGCTACCGACATCGGCGCCCTCCTCCTCGATCAGATCCACGTACGCTTCCCCGACGGTTGCTATACCTCCCTTGCGGGCATCGAAGATCGACGGATGGATGGTGAAGCCGACCCCGGTCCTGATCTGGGTGCGGCAGGCGGCTCGCAGGATCTTCTCCTCCTCGGGATGGAAGGGCAGGGGGTCCTCGGAACAGGCACACTCACCTATGGAACCGGCCCTGATACCTGTGTCGCCGATGCCCTCGTCGATCTCCTCGACCATCAGGTCGGAAACCTGGTCGGCGGTCATCCGCTTGACCCAATCCGGGTGCGTCCCATGCTTGTAGAAACCGGTCGTGGTGATGATGTTGACCCCGGTGGCCTCGGCGATCCGACGCAGGGCGACCGGGTCGCGGCTCAGACCCACACCCGTGTTGTCCACCACCGTCCTACCTCCTCGAGCAGCGAAGTAGCCCAGTTCCTCGGCTGCGACGCCCTCGTCGTCGAGTGACATGTTCTCCCGGTTGGGTGCCCCGCGACGGAGAGCGCCAAGGATGTCGATGGTGATCGGCAGGTCCCAGTAGGGGAAGTCCGAGTGATCCTCCCGGTCCGCATCGAGCGCGGGCCCTCCGCCCGAGTAGACGTGTTCGTGCAGCAAGACGACTCCCAGTTCGTCCGGGCTCACTGGTCCGATAACAGTCTGGATCATGCTCACTCGCCACAGCCTCCCTATCGATGGGCCAGTCTATGTCCGTTGCCCGTTGCCCGTTGCCCGTTGCCCGTTGCCCGTTGCCCGTTGCCCGTTGATGGTGAGTGGTGGACCGAAGACGGCGGGGAAACCGGTTGAAGGTCAACGGGGCCGGGGGTAGTCTCGGCGGAGGGGCTGGACTGCCGCACGGGACGGTCAAGGGACTGTATGCGCAGCCGGCGGGAAGGAGACTGCAATGGCGCTCCCGAGCAGGAGAGACTTTCTAACGAACTCGCTAAAAGTCGGAGGTGGCCTAGCTCTGCTCGGCGTCGCGGCCTGTGGAGAGGACGAGCAGCCGGCCACAACCACCGCAGCTCCGGCTACAACCACCGCAGCTCCGGCTACTACGGCCGCAGCCACCACTGCCGCGCCGACCACGATGGCCAAAGAGCAGGTGACGATCACGATTCTCACCGCCGATCAGTCGGCCGTTCAGTTCTTCACCGACATCGGGCCGGACTTCGCCGCCATGCACCCGGATTTCGACATCACCTTCGACATCCCGGCCGAGCAACCGGCGGAGGTAAGGCAGCGGGTTCTGGACCAGTTGGCAGCCGGTGAGAAGATCGCCGACAGCACCGACCTCGACAGCGAGGACACCTGGAATTCGGCTCTGGCTGCCGGACTTCACGAGTCGGGTCTCTACGACTTCACCGATGCTGCCCAGCCCTGGGTGGACCAGATAGCCGGGGGCATGCGCGAGGGCAAGTTCAAGGGCCGGTACTACGGTATTCCCGGGCTCCTCTCAGCGGTCACCTATTACTACCGCGCCGATCTCTTCGAGCAGGCCGGGATCAGCGCCGATTTCGCGTCCTGGGACGACTTCATCGAGGGCGGGAAGAAACTCAAGGCAGCAACCGGCGCCAACATCATGATCATCGAGGACAGCACTTCGAGGCACTTCAACTACATGATGCCGCACGCCGGCGGGAACGTCTTCGACGAGGAAGGGGCCGTCAATCTCGACGCTCCCGAGAATCTGGAGGCGCTCGAAACCCTCGTCCGGATGGTCCGCGAAGACATCGCCTTCACGACCAGCGAGTTCTACGGCGCCGGGACTTTCGAGGCCTACCGCGACGACACCATCGGCGGTGCGTACATGCCCAACTGGTACGGCGATCTGCTCCTGCCCCCGAACCTGCCGGAGCACCAGGGCAAATTCAAGATGGCGCCGCCTCCGAAGTTCGAGGCCGGCTACACCAGCGCCCGGGGTGGTGCTCCCATCTACCCGGTCCTGGCCGGGCCGCACCAGGAGTTGGTGTTCGACTTCCTCGCCTTCGGGTTCCTGTCGGTAGAGAACAACGTCAAGAGGTTCGAGGACTTCGCGACGCCTCCGATGAACCTGGCTGCCTACGAGGACCCGGCCCTGGCCGATGCCGTACATCCGTACCTCGAGCAGCCCGTCGCGCCGGTCTACACGGCGATGATCGAGAACTTCGCCACCGTCAACACCCACCCGCTGCTCATCCGGGCGTTGGACCATCTCACGACCAACACCGTGCCGCCGGTGCTGGCGGGGGACAAGGAGCCTGAAGCCGCGCTCAAGGAGGCGGCGGACGCGATCCGCGCGATGGCCGGAGAGTGATGAACCGGCACCGTCGTCCCTGTCACGGACCGCGGTGCGAGAACAGGAGCTCGATCGGGAGATGACGAGCGGACAGAGCCGCCGGCGACCGCGAAAAACTGTCGGCCGGCGGCCGGCCTCTCCGGCGCCGAGCATCCCGGTAAGGAACAGGACTGAGTTGACTTCCCGATTGGAGCGATCGCGCACTCGCCCGCGGTCCCTGTTCAGCGGATCACGGGAGTCGCGACTGGCGCCCTACCTGTTCCTGGCTCCGTTCCTGATCCTGTTCACCATATTCACCATCTACCCGGCCGCTCTGGGTGTCTACCTGAGCCTTACCAAATGGACGGGAGCGGTCGGCCAGGAGCCCGAGCTGATCGGTCTGGCCAACTACCGCCGCATGCTGAAGGATCCGTCGTTCCTGACCTCCCTCACCAACACGGCCTGGCTCGCGGTCGGCGCGGTCATCGTGATCGTTCCGACTGCCTTGTTCCTGGCGGTGGTCCTGAACACCCATTGGATACGCCTGCGGACCTTCCTGCGGACCGCCTTCTTCCTGCCGATAGGCACGCCGACCGTCGTGATCGCCATGGTGTTCATCGTTCTCTACAGCGAGCACTACGGGGCGCTCAACTGGATGCTGGGCCTGTTCGGGGTGGGCCCGTTCGACTTCACGGGAACCCCGGCCTTCGTCAAGCCCGCCATCGTCGGGCTCCTGCTCTGGCAGTGGACCTCTGTTCCCATGATCTACTTCCTGGCCGGCCTGCAGGGCATCCCGCCCTCCCTCTACGACGCGGCCTTGGTGGACGGGGCGGGACCGTGGGCGTCGTTCCGGAGGGTGACCCTCCCCCTGCTCCGGCCCGTGTCCCTCCTGGTCCTGGTCCTGCTGGTCAACGACGCCATCCGCATCTTCGACCAGATATTCATCCTCCTGTTCTTCACCGGCGCTCCCTACCAGACCAGCGGGGGACCCGGGGAGCAGGGCCTGACGCTCGTCCTGTACATGTACCGTTCGGCGTTCCGGTTCAGGGAACTGGGCTTCGGCGCAGCGGTCGGCGTCTCGATCTTCGTGCTCGGTCTGGGAATCGCCCTCGTGCAGTTGTGGAGGTTCGGCGCGCTGAGAAAGGAGGGCGGCGGTGCCGGCAACTGACACCGAACGCCGCCAGGAGGCTCCCCCCACGGGTTCGGGCGATGTGTCCGTGTACCGCCGGCGGGCCGTCCGCATCCTCATCCAGGCACTGCTGGTCGTGGCGGCGCTGGTGGCCCTCTACCCGCTGATCTTCATGGTTTCGGGCTCCTTCAAGCGGGTGTCCGAACTCACGTCCCTGCCCCCCACCCTCATCCCGAGAGCCTTCGACCCGGGCGGCTACGAGCAGCTGGCGACGACCGGATTCCCCCGCTGGTTCGCCAACAGCATCGTGGTGACCGCCCTCCGGGTGAGCCTCACGATCCTGGTGTCGTCGATGGCGGCCTTCGCGTTCGCGATCTACCGCTTCCCGTTCCGGCGAACGTTGTTCATAGTCGTGGTCGGGTCGTTGCTGCTGCCCTTCGAGGTGCTCTACCTGCCGCTGCTGTCGCTGATGATCGACCTCGACTGGATGAACACCTACCGGGCCCTGATCCTCCCCTTCGTGGCCAGCGGTTTCTCGGTGTTCGTGATCCACCAGTACATGGTCAGCCTCCCGTCCGAACTCATCCAGGCGGCCCGCGTCGACGGCGCCTCGGAGTGGCGTATCTACTGGAATGTGGCCATGCCGCTGGCGCGGCCCATCCTCGGGGCGATCAGCGTGATCCTCTTCATACAGACCTGGAACAGTTTCTTCTGGCCGCTGATCGTCCTCCAGGACACGGACCTGTTCGTCCTACCCGTAGGGCTGACCGCCCTGCTCGCCCGGGTCTTCCACGAGCAGGACATGTGGACGGCGGTGCTGGCGGGGAGCACGTTGATGACCATCCCGATGGTGATCGTCTTCCTGGTCATGCAGCGCCAGTTGGTCGCGGGGCTGACGGAGGGCTTCAAGACCTGAGCGAAGCTGCCTCGAGGGCCCGCCCCAAGGGATAAAGGAGGCTTGCATGCCAAGCCTAGGACAGGGAAGCCAGCGGCCGGAAGGTCCGCCGACAGCCGGATAGTCCGTGTCAGAATGGACGGATCGCACAGCATTCCGACACCGTGGGTGACTCTTGAAACTCCTCAGGCTTTACGAGGGACTGAGATCTTCGCATCAGGGGCCAGACGTCACCCGCCGCGTGCAACACCTCGATGGATGGACCGCCAGAGCGTCAGCGGCCGATGGTGACGCGAAGGGCTACGAGCATACCGAGACCGTTAAGGAGTACTACGACCTTTGCAGCGAGTTAATGATTTTCGGCTGGGGAGAATCCTTGCACTTCGCTCCTCTTTCTCCCCGAGAAACCCTGGAGGACTCCAAGGTCCGGCATCAGCGACTGATGATCTCCAAGCTGGAGTTGCGCGAGGGCATGACGGTGGTCGACGTCGGTTGCGGCATCGGCGGCCCTATGCGTCGTGTCGTTCGTGAGGCAGGTGTCAGGGTCGTTGGGGTCAACAACAGTGAGCTCCAGCTGGCCAAGGCGAGATCGTTGAACGCCGCGGCGGGCCTCGACCACATGGTCGACTACCTCGCGTGCAGCTTCATGCACATGGGCGCCGTCGCAGACTGCACGTACGATGGGGCCTACGCGATCGAGTCGACGTGCCACGCGCCGGACAAGACCGGCGCGTTCGTCGAGATCCACCGCGTGCTGAAGCCCGGCTCGCTCTTCTGGGGCCAGGAGATGTGCATGACTGACAGGTTCGATCCCCACGACAGTCGACACCGGGCCATCAAGCAGGACCTGATGCACGGCATCGCGCTCAAGGATATCGCGACGACGGGTGAGGTAGACCGTGCGCTCGAAACGGCGGGTTTCGAGGTCATCGAGGGGATGGACCGAGCCGTCGACGAGACCCGCCCGTCGACCCCGTGGTACCAGCCCATGGACACCCGTCTCAGAATCCTGGGTCGAAAGGCGTTCATCGGGGCGGCCGGCCTGGTCGAGGCGCTGCGGGTGGTCCCGAAGGGAACCACCGATGTCGTCAGGCTGCTGGATCGAACTGCTGACGCCTATGTCGCAGGCGGTCGGGCCGGGATATTCACGCCGCTGTACTGTTTCCTGGCTCGCAAGCCCCTTTAGGGGAACAGACCCGCGAACGCTCCAGACCGCCAGCTCAGAGGCGGCTGCGCACTGTCCCTGTACCGGGGAAGGGCGGTCCGCATCCTGGTCCAAGTGCGGCCCATGGTCGCGTCGTTTCTGGCTCTCTACCCGGGCTGGCGGGGAGCACCTTGATGACCATCCCGATGGTGATCGTCTTCCTCGTGATGCAGCGGCACCTCGTCGCAGGCCTGACGGAGGGCTTCAGGACCTGAATCCGGACTACTGACCACGGGTTCAGACGGCGGGTTACACGTCGAAGTAGGAGACCGGACTCGTACCCACTCCCATTAACCGTTGGTAGGTTTGGACGACCTGCCGCTCGGTCCTGCTCGCCAGGAGATCGGCCGCCAACCGCTGCGAACTGTCCCCACTGTCACGTCGATCCTGGATAGCCTGTGGAAGCAGGGCCCGATCACGATGTTTCTTGCTTCCGATCACCTCGACGTAGATACTGAACAGCGTCTCGAGCATCCGGCGTTGACCAGCTCGGATGCTAACAACCCTCGGATGCTGGATGACGTAGTGCTTCGTCAGCGCCTTCAGCAGTTTGACGTCGAGTTCGGCTTCCTCGTCAATCTTGACCAGGCGTTCGTCCTTGCCCTTCGGCTCGCGTAGCGATATTGCATTGATGAATCTCGTTATGAGGGCCGACGCGGCAGTCCGTAGCGCCTCCCGCTGCTGCCTTCTGCCATCGAACGGAGCATCAAGGGGTAGGAAGTAGGGGTCTATCAGAGACACCAGCCCCTCCTCCACCTTGGTGAGGTCTTCGGTTAGATCCCGCTCCTCTTCCTGCAATACCTCGGCAACCCGCTTTATCTCCGGGGTCTTGAGGCCACTTGAGCCGTCGGAGCCTCGCGCATTGAGCCTTTCGAGTGGGATCAGGCCCGCACGGTAGAAATCCTCAAGATCATGGACGGCATAGGTGATGTCGTCGGCCCAATCCATCAACTCAGCCTCGACGCTTCTCCGTTCCTCGCGAGGGTCTTCGCTGTCCCGCGCCCACTCGAAGCAGTCTCCATCCTCCCGGTAGGCCCCCCACTTGTCATCGTTCACCGCGGTCTTCTCCCATGGCCACGGATACTTGAGGATGGCGTTGAGCGACGCCCGTGTGAGGTCAAGGCCAGGAGGTTCTTGTTCCGAATAGCGGACAGCCAGCCTCGTAACGATCCGGAAGGACTGTGGGTTCCCCTCGAATCCCTCATCAAGACCACTATCACGCATCGCCCTGCTGATCGCTGCCTCACCACCATGGCCGAATGGCGGGTGACCGAGGTCATGAGCAAGGCCGGCCGTCTCCACGACATCGGGATCCGGCCCTCCGCACGCCTTCAACAGATCGCTAGAGGACTTCTGGATGATGCTCTCAGCCATCCGGCGTCCCACCTGTGCCACCTTGAGGGAGTGCGTCAGACGGTTGTGGAATACATCGCCTTCGGTTGCAGACACGACCTGTGTGACTCCACTGAGACGACGGAATTCGTCTGAGTAGAGAACGCGATCGCGGTCACGCTGGAATTCGCTTCGGTATTCGCCTTCTTTCCGCCGGGATCCCGAGTACCGCTCTGACCCTCCTCTCATCGACGGACTAGACGAATGCCTTCAATGCTCGTGTCAAGGCTCCCGCGGCTCACGAGCTCCAAAACGGCGATAGAAACCTGCGCGTGGCTGAAGTGCGGATCATTGAGGCGACGCATCACCTCTTTCACGTTCGAAATCATCTCTTCGTCCTCGAAGAGCCTCAGCACTCGCTGCCTGCGCTCCCGGCGTGCGGCCATCACCTGCATGATTCGTTGCCTGCGGTCATCGCGTCTCGTCGCAGTTTGCTCCATCGCTCTCCCCTCCCCTAGATTGAACTTACGTCAGTGTAAGTAATAGTACGCGGGTGTGACAGCCCCGGGTCGGGGTAGCTGGGGCCCGATGTTCCTAGCTTCGCTCGATGACGCCGCAGGCTACGCGATCGCCAGCCCCCGGTTCCGCGCCGTAGCTGTCGGGTTTGGCGTGGATGATGATCGCCGAGCCGTCGGCGTCGAAGAGGGATCCGTCGGCCTCAGCCGCGAGGGAAACTCGGTCGGCGAAGTAATCGGCGCGTGCGATGCCGTCGTCGCTGGCGTGGATGTTCGGCAGGTCTCCCGGATGCCAGCTCTCCCCGTGCATGAAGCCGTGGCCCTCGTCGTCGGGATCGAAATGGCCTCCGGCCGCCGAGAAGTCCGGGGTGCAGGCACCGACACCATGGATATGGAATCCGTGTGGTCCGGGGGCCAGTCCGCTCACCTCGGCAGAGATCAGAACACCGTTGGGTCCTTGCGTGAAGACCACCTCGCCCATCGCATCGCCATCAGGCCCCGACATCGCCGCAACGGCCGTCCGGCCCACCGCGCTCGTTTCCTCCCGGCACGCCGCCAAGCCGACTACGACCACCAACCCCAACACAGACACAGCAATACGTCGCATAATAATTCGAGTCCTTTCTTATCCTAAAGTCCCTTTCTACAAGGACTGTGCTCCTTCCGTGGCCCTTACTTCCCGAAGCTCTAGGCACACCTGAGATCGTCCGGATCCCAGCGGAAGGAGACCGGGGGCTCACGGGAGATCCGCTCCCGGGTTTCGAGCCACATGTCCCGCCAAATGAGGGGGTCAACCACGACGGAGTCCGGATCTGCCTGGCTGCGGGCCACGAAGCTGGGTGCCCAATCCCTGCCGGTAGGCGCCCCGACCGGCGAGTAACGCAGGTCGAAGCTCCACCGCAGTTCGTCGCTCAGGTTGGGCAGGGACGAGTGAACGGTACGCCGGTGCATGAACAGGACATCGCCCGGCTCCATCTCCAGCGGCACCGCTCCCGGCGGGACCCGTTCCTCCGGGATGTGCAGACCCTTGGTCTCGGGTGTATCCAGGCAGTGAAGGATGAGCTCACCTCGATGGCTCCCCGGGACGACGAGTAGGCACCCTGTCTCAAGGGTGGCCTCGGTCAACGGTATCCAGACCGTGAGGATGTCGGTTTCGTCGCCGGCCTCGTGCACCACGCTCTGATCCTGGTGCCAGACGGTCCGGGAGATCATCGTGTTGAAGTAGAGATCCTCCGGCACGAGGTGCTGGGGCGGTTTCATCCGGGCGTGCTGGACGGGATGCACCAGGATCTCGGGTCCGACGAAGGTCTCCACCGCATCCAGCAGTTTCTCGTTGGCCAGCAGACCGAACACGGCCGGACCGAGATGGATGGGCGTCTCGGGCGTGGTACGGGCACCGGGCAGGCAGATGTCGGTGTGCGCGAAGACCTGCCCGCGACTCTCGACGGCAAGACGGATCACCCGGCGACCGAGTGGAAGGTCCGGGTAGCAATCCGATACGACCCCATCCGCCTCCATCCGGGCGGACACATCGTCGATGAGTTGGTCGTACTCCTCGAACAACGGGAGGAGGTCCTGGTCAGGGTCGAGGAGGTTTTTCCAGACCAGGTAGCCGACCTCGTCGAGAACCTGTCTCCGGGATGTCTCGGTGACGTTCACATAGCCTCCAACAATCTCCCAGGCACCGTAACACGCGAAGCCCGCGGGCGGTACACGCCCCGCCGCAGTCCGTACGGATCGTAATGAGAAGCGGCGGAGACCGGCGAGCGCAGGGCGCGAAAAGACGGCTCACTCAAGGCGGTTGACCTTGTAGCTGTCTCAACGCACTATGGGTGGTAGCCAAACACCGGTGCGGTCCGAACCCGACGTCATTCGACCGCCATAGGGATCATCAAGCTCGGAACGAAGGCTCCACTCGGAGACCGCGCCAGGACGCGCCCCGAGCCCAGGCAAGGTGGTGGTTGGGGGAGGGCCCTACGGGTAGGCAGGCAGTGACGTTTTTCGCGATCTGGTGGTCTCCGTCGCGACAGTTCCATGAGCAGCGGCTGCGGACCAGTACGGATCGGGCGGTTTCGGGCCGAGCCTGCACTTTGCGGATCGCTCCCATGTGGGCGAACCCATGACTCTCCAGCACCCGTTGGATAAGCAACCGCAAGCTACACTCCGCCACGGCGGTTCGGCTTCGTAGAGGATCCGGATCGGCTTCGGCCTCGTGCCTCCCGAGAGGGTCGCCAACTTGATTCCATCCTCCACAGCCCGGCATCTCGACTCTTACCTGCAAGACCGGCGCACCGTCGACGTGCTGGTCGTAGGAGGGGGAACGGCCGGGTTCGTCGCAGCCGTCGCCGCGGCCCGGAACGGCGCGAGGACCGTGCTTGCCGAGTACCTTCCGTTCCTTGGAGGAACCCATGGCGGCGGGGCGATGGTCATGGGAACGATCGGGTTCCGACCGACCGGGGAGAGCAGTCACCGGGTGGAGGCGGAAGGCCAACTCATGGTGGGCGGCATCCCCTTGGAGTACTACGACCGGATGCTGGCGGCGCGAGCCACGTCGGGGGATCCGGGCGATCCCAGCAACGCCTGGCCGAAGGACCTGGAGATCAGCAAGGTCGTCATAGAGGAGATGGTTGCCGAGGCCGGGGCGGACATCTGGTTCATGACCCAGTTGGTTGATGTCATCGTCGACGACGGCGCCGTGGTGGGCGCGCTGGTGACCAGGGGGGGCGGGTTGGTCCGTGTCGACACCGGGATCATCATCGACGCCAGCGGTGACGGAATCGCCGCGGTCCAGGCCGGCGCCGAATACGAGGTGGGAAGGCCCAGCGATAACAAGGCCGAGGCCGCCACCCTCTACTTCGAGATGGCCGGGATCGAACTCGGGCGCCTGCTCGATCACCTGGCGGACCATCCCGAGGACATCAGCCACCACCACCGAAACCGGGGGGTCTCGGCCGCCACCCTGCGACGCGACTGGGAGGCCGGCGGACCCTTCGTGGTCCGTCTCGGTGTCAACTACGCCGCTGGGAGGGAGGCCGGGCTCCTCCCCACGCCGGTCGGTGCGGAGCACTCCGCCCATACCGACCCCAGCCTGGGGACCTTCTGGATGCATTGGCGGGACGGGCAGTGGGTGGCCTCGTCGTTCTCCGTCAACATGGACACCACCTACGGTCTCGACCCGAGGGACCGCGACGCTTACGACGACGCCCTGGTGGCGACCCGCCGGTTCGTGCTGGACATAGTGCGCTACTACCAGGCCAACGCTCCCGGCTTCGAGAACGCATACCTGTTGAGGTTCGCCACGTTGCTCGGGGTCCGGGAGGGTCCGCGCATCCTCGGCCGGTACCTGCTCACGGCGGATGATGTGGCTTCTGCTTCCGACTTCCCAGACGCCGTAGGGCGGTGCGGAGTGAGGGTGGATATCCATCCAGAGGATCCGGGAGGGAGGGAGTTCCTCCTCACCGATGTGGGCGGGGACCGCGGCTGGTACCAGATTCCCTACCGGGCGCTGGTCGCCGCCGATCTCGACGGCGTGATGATGGCCGGGCGGAACATCTCGGCGGACCATGTCGCCCACGGATCGGCCCGCCACCAGGTTACCTGTATGATGATCGGCCAGGCAGCAGGGACCGCCGCCGCCATCGCGGCCCGCCACGGCGTACCGCCCCACGACATCGACATCGTGCTGCTTCAATCCACGTTGCGGTCCCAGGGAGCGATCATATGAACCGTTACAGCAACGGGGACGGGAAGTCCTGGTGCTCGGTGACCTGAGCGGAAGAACCGCGGTCGTCACAGGGGCCGGAGGCGGCCTCGGTCGGGCAATGGCCCTTGCGCTTTCCGAGTACGGGGCCTGGGTCGCGGTCACCGACCTGCACGAGCACCGGGCCAGGGAAACGGCCGACCTTCTGGCGGGCGATCCGCTGGCGCTCGAACTGGACGTGACCTCGCTGGAGTCCGTGACGGCTGGTGCCGAGACCGTGCTCGAGGACTTGGGACCGCCCGACATCCTCATCAACAACGCCGGCATCGCATCCGCCACGGTCGGGCGGGAGGGCGCCCCCGACCGCGACGAGGACTGGACGGCGGTCCTCCTGGTGAACATCCAGGGCACGGTGCGCTCCTGCGAGGCCTTCCTCCCCGCGATGAAGGAGAACAGGCGGGGCAAGATCATCAACGTCGGCTCGATGGCCGGGCATGCCGCCCGCCAGATCGGCGGCGCCTACGCCACCAGCAAGGCTGCCATCCTCCGGTATACGAAGGGCCTCGCGGTCGAGGTGGCCCCCTTCGGGATCAACGTCAACGCGGTGTGTCCCGGTGCGGTCTGGACCCCGCTCCAGGAACGGGGCATCGCCTATCGCCAGAGCCAGGATCCCGAACTCGCCGCCAGGGACCCGTACGAGATCTTCACCGCCAACTACGCCCGGACGATCCCTCTCGGGCGGCCGCAGACCGCCGAGGAGGTCTCCGCGGCGGTTGTCTTCCTGGCTTCGAGCGCCGCCGACAGCATCACGGGGCAGTGCCTGCACGTGGACGGCGGCGCCATCCTCCGCGACTGACCATGGGCGGTATTAAGAACATGGCGCGGGACATCCGATGAGAACGGTCGGTATCAGGTTCTCGTCGTACCGATGGCAGCGTCCCCGGCCGATCCACAACGGGCTCTTCACCTACTCGGAGGCGTGTGTCGGTCTCGTCGAGATCGACACCGACGAGGGCGTCACCGGATACGGCCTGACCACCGATCCGCTGATCGGCAACGGGAACCTGATCATCTCCGAGACCATCCGCACACTCGCGCCGGTGATCCTCGGACGGAACCCGCTGCGAAACGAGCTGATCTGGGACGACCTGTGGCAGCCCAAGCTGATCGGGCGCCGCGGCCTCACCACCCGGGCGATCAGCGCCGTGGACATCGCCCTGTGGGACATCAAGGCCAAGGCGGCCGGACTCCCGCTCCATGTACTGCTGGGCGGTTACCGCGAGCGGATCCCCGGTTACGTGGCGGGCGGCTACTACGAGGAAGGCAAGGGCATCGACGAGTTGCAGGAGGAGGTCTCCGGGTACGTGACGCTCGGCGCGAGAGCGATCAAGATGAAGATCGGAGGCATGCGCATCCGCGAGGACGTGGAGCGGGTGGCCGCGGTGCGGGACGCTCTGGGTCCCGACATCGACATCCTGCTCGACGCCAACGGCGCGTACTCCGTGTTCGACGCGGTCAAGGTCGCCCGTGCCTTGGAGCCATTCGACATCTTCTGGTTCGAGGAGCCCATCCACCCTGAGGACTACGACGGCCTGGCCCGCGTGGCCGGAAGCACCACGATCCCCATCGCAGCCGGCGAGAACGAATACACGAAACACGGTTTCAGGGACCTCATTGAGCGGACCGGCGTGAGCATCCTCAACGCCGACGCCCAGATCCTGGGCGGGATCACCGAGTTCATGAAGGTTGCCGCCATCGCCCAGGCCCACAACGTCCCGATCGCCCCTCACGGCCACCAGCACATCCACACACCGCTGGTGGCGGCGATCCCGAACGGTCTGATAATCGAGTACTACCTGTCGTCTGTGGTGCCGGGAGCGACCGCAATGCTGCGCACGACGGTCGGCTTGGACAGCGACGGCTACGTAAGGCCTCTGCGGGACCTGGGCCTCGGCATCGTTATCGACCCCGACGTGCCGAGCGACCTGCACTTCGAGATACGGCTCCCGGCCTGAAGCGAGCTGTCTGGGACTGGCCGGAGATGGGATGTGAGCATGGCTGACCGGATCGAACGCATCGAGGTGAGGACCGTGTCGGTTCCGCTGCCGACGCCCGTGGCCTGGTCCAACGTGCAGGTCACCGAGCGCGAGTACGTGCTGGTGTGGATACGCACCGCCGACGGAGCCAGCGGCCTCGGCTTCACCGTCGGATCCCGCTTCCGAGGAGGCGCGGCCGTTATCCGCTCGGCGATAGAGAACGCCCTGGGTCCGGTGATAGCCGGGCGGGACCCGACCGAGATCGAACGGCTGTGGGAGGACATGGCGTTCGAGACGTTGCTGCTGGGCGCCCGCGGAGCGGTCACCCGTGGCCTGTCCGCGGTCGACATCGCCCTGTGGGACCTGCTCGCCAAGCGGGCGGGACTCCCCCTGTGCGACATCCTGGGAAGGTACCGGCGACGGGTGCCCGCATACGCCAGCGGCGGGTACTACTACCACGACGACCAGGAGAGGGACCTCGAGAACCTGGAGGAGGAGGTGCGGCGCCATGTCGACCTGGGCTTCGGGGCCGTCAAGATCAAGATCGGCCGGCTCCCGATCCGGGACGACCTTCGGCGGGTAGAACGGGTGTTGGAAGCGGTCGGACCGGGCGTGAAGGTCGCGGTCGACTGCAACCACGCCTGGGCAGACGCTTCAAGCGCCATCCGCGACCTTCGGCTCCTGGACGACCTGGGGCTGTGGTGGATCGAGGAGCCGGTCCTGCCCGACCGGATGAAGGCCTCGGCGCGGATCGCGGCGGAACTCGCCACCCCCGTGGCCACCGGGGAGATCGAGGCCGGGCTCGCCTCCTTCCAGCGTCTGATCGACACCGGAGCCGCCGACGTCCTGCAACCCGACGCCACGGTCGTAGGAGGAGTCACGGAGTGGGTGAAGATCGCCCACGCCGCCCAAGCACAGGACATCGTCCTGGCTCCGCACTGGGTTCCGGACATTCACGTCCACCTCGGCGCGGCCACATCCAACGTGGAGGTGCTGGAGTACTTCCACACCGGAGTGGGAGTTCTCAACTTCGAGACCCTCCTCGAGGAGACCCTCGGGTTCGAGAACGGAGAACTCCTGGTCCCACCCCGCCCCGGTCACGGGATACGGCTCGATCAGGACGCGGTAGACAGATTCGAGGTGAAATGATGACGGATTGGGGCTTGACGGGAAGCGTTGCCCTGGTGACGGGCGCCGCTGGCGGCATCGGGCAGTCCATCACCGACCGCCTCGCCGAGGCAGGAGCATTGGTCTACGCCAGCGACATGGACCCTGAAGGAATCGACGCCGGCGGGAGGGGTCAGATCGCCCCCATCGAGTTGGACGTGACGGATCGCCAGGCTGTCCGCGAGGTGATGGAGCGGATCGCCCACGAGTCCGGGAAACTGGACGTGCTCGTGAACAACGCCGGCCTGATCAGAGCCGCCGGCCTGTTCGAGTTGACCGAGGCCGACTGGGACGTGACGCTGGATGTCAACGCCAAAGGACTGCTGTTCTGCACGCAGGCCGCCGCCGAGGTCATGCGATCCCCAGCGGAGTCCTGCGCTGCGGGACGCTCGATCGTGAACATCGCCTCCACCGCCGGGCGGGACGGGCGAACCATGTCCCCTCCCTACGCCGCCAGCAAGGCAGCGGTCATCAATATCACCCGCTCGACCGCCCGCATCCTTGCACCGGACGGTATCCGCGTGAACGCGGTCTGCCCCGGCGTGGTCGACACGGCCTTCAACGCCCGGCTCGGTGAGCAGTTCGCCCCCGCCGAGGGGATGGAGCCGCGGGCGTGGGTGTTGCGGCGGGCGGAGCCCATACCCATGGGAAGGCTGGCGGATCCCGACGAGGTGGCGACCGTGGTCCGGTTCCTGGCCTCGTCCCACGCGTCGTATGTAACAGGCCAGTCGCTCAACGTCGACGGCGGCCTGATCATGAGTTAGTTGGTGGTTGGTGGTTGGTGATTGGCATCAGCGATCGGGGTCGCTATAGCGCTTCGCGAAGTCTCGCTTCGCGCCAAGAGGTCTGGTCAGGCCTCGGTTCTACGGCCGTGCACCTAATCTCGCCACCTCGTGGGCAAGGTCGAGGACCGAGATCGCTTCGATGTCCTCGGTGACTCTGTAACGCTCGGCTCCGGGGTAGACAACGAGCTTGGCTTCGGGGCGGACGTCCCCACAAGCGCTGTGGAAGCCCTTGCGTGGGCGCGGGTCGAGGGAGCGCTTCACCTCGATCGCCCAGGGCCCGCGGCCGGGCAGCGTCAGGACAAGATCGATCTCGGCCCCGCCCGACGAGCGGTAGAAACTCGCCTCGGCACGGCTCGGCGCCACCGACAGGAGGGTCTCGATCACGAACCCCTCCCAACTCGCGCCGACGACGGGGTGACCGACGATGTCCTCCTTGGAGGCCAGACCCAACAGGGCGTGCACGATGCCGCTGTCGCGGACGTAGACCCTGGGCGACTTGACCAGACGCTTCCCCACGTTGCGCCTCCAAGGCGTGAGGCGTCGCACCAGGAGAAGGTCCACCATGAGGTCCAGGTACCGGGAGACCGTCTTGCCGGACACGCCGAGACCACGGGCCAGGGCAGCCGCGTTGAGGATTCCTCCCTGCGCGTGCCCCAGCATCACCCAGAAGCGCCTGAGCGTCTCGGCGGGAATGCGGGGACCGAACTGGGGGACATCCCGTTCGAGGTACGTCCGGATGAAGTTCTCCCGCCACTCGAGGCTTCTACGGTCGTCAGCGGCCAGGAAGCTGTCGGGGAAACCACCCCGTACCCAGAGCGCATCCTGGTGGAGCGCACCGATCTCCAGTACGTCGAACGGACCGAGTTCGATGTATGCGATACGGCCGGCCAGGGTCTCGCCGGACTGCCGCAAGAGGTCCATGGAGGCGGATCCCAGGAGGAGGAACCGCCCTGAACGCCTCCCTCTCCGCCTCCCGCGATCGATGAGGCCGCGCAGGCTCTGGAACAGGCCCGGCAAGCGATGGACCTCATCAAGGACTACAAGCCGGTCCTCATGATCCGCCAGGTACAACTCAGGATCGGAGAGCCTGACGAGGTCGGCCGGGGATTCCAAGTCGAGATACACCGAGTCCACGACCTCGGCGATCTCCATGGCGAGGGTCGTCTTTCCGGCTTGCCGCGGTCCGATCAGAGCGACAGCCGGGTACTCGGCGAGCAGGTATTGGAGCCTTTCATGCAGGCGGCGGGCGATCATCCTTGTAATTATGGACTATCGTGTCAGAATTGCAAGGTTATACTCCCACCATGCACGCACCGACCGGCATTCCGCCAGCGAGAACTATCTAGTGCATTACCGTTACCCCAATGGAAGGACTTGAAGGAAAGGTAGCCATCGTCACCGGCGCGGCTATGGGAATCGGCGCCCGGATAGCCGAGCTTCTCCTGCAGGCCGGGGCGAGCGTCGTGGCCGGCGACATCGCCTACGAGGCTCTCGATGAACGGTTCGGCGGTGTGAGGAGTGTCCGCATCCGTCATGCCGACGTCAGGCGGAGATCGGAATGCGAAGATCTCGCTGCTGCTGCGATTGACCTGCACGGCCGGGTGGACATCCTGGTGAACAACGCCGGCATCACGAGACGGGCACTGCTGGAGGACACCACCGACGAGTTGTGGGACAACGTGCTGCAGACCAACTTGGCCAGCGCCTTCTACATGGCGCGGTCCGTGGTGCCCACCATGCGGGCCCGAGGGGGCGGAGCGATCGTCAACGTTGCTTCGATCAACGCCATCCGGGGAAACCTGGAACTCACCGCCTACGGGGCCTCCAAGGGTGGGATGGCCGGGATGACCCGGGTGATGGCCATGGAACTGGCTCCGGACAACATCCGGGTGAACGCTTTGTGTCCCGGCACCGTCGACACGCCGATGAACGACGAGTACCTGGCGGCCGTCGAGGATCCGGAGGCGACCACGGAGATGCTGGTCGCCAAGCACCCCTTGGGTCGCATCGCCACCGCCGACGACGTGGCCTGGGCAGCCCTGTTCCTCACTTCGGACATGGCATCCTTCATCACCGGCGTGTCGCTGCCCATCGACGGCGGACGCCACCTGGGGAGATGAAGGTTCCGTATAGGGGCGGATGGTGCACGCGGGAGGAGGAAGATCATGACACGGATGCGAGCCGTCGTCTTCGGGGACGACCGAAAGATCCAGTTGGAGGAGGTCCCGGTCCCCGAGGTGGGACCCGGCGACGTGCTGCTGCGCCCCCATTTCTGCGGGATATGCGGAACCGACCTGCACGCGCCCTCCATGACCGCCCCCTTCCGCTCAGGGGTCGTCATGGGACACGAGTTCTCGGGCGAGGTGGTGGCGACCGGCGAGCAGGTCCGGGGATGGGAACCCGGCACGCGGGTGGTGGTGAACCCCAACGGGAACCTCTGCGGTGCGTGCGGAGCCTGCCGGGACGCCAGGCTCAACCTGTGCCGCTCAGCCGTATTCGAGAACGGGATCGGGATCCGGCACGACGGCGGCATGGCGGAGCTCGTTACGGTCGACCCGAAGGTCCTCCATCGGATACCCGACTCGGTCAGTTCGGAACAAGGGGCCTTCGTCGAGCCACTGGCCACCGCGATACGGGCGGTGCGGCGCTCCGGCTTCCGCCTGGGAAGCAGCGCAGCGGTGATCGGGACCGGTCCCGTCGGCCTGCTGATGATCCAAGCCCTCCGGCACGCCGGCGCCGCGACGATCACCGCCATCGAGTTGTCGGAGTTTCGGCGCAAGGCAGCCTTGAGCCTCGGTGCCGACCTCGCCCTAGATCCCGCCACGGAACCACCTACCGACCTGTTCGGAACCGAACTCGAACCCCCGGAGTTCGTCTTCGAGTGCTCCGGAGCCCAGGGCACCCTCGAACTGGCGGTCGACATCGTCCGCTACGGCGGGCGGGTCGCCCTTACAGGTCTCCCTTCCCGCCCCGTCGAGGTGACCGCCACCACGGTGATCGGCAAGGAGGTCGACGTCGTCGGAAGCATCATCTACGTCGAGGAGTTCCCGTTGGCCATCGATCTCCTGGCCAAGGGAGCCTTCGACATCGAGAGCCTCATCTCCATGGTCCTCCCGATCACCCGCTTCGACGAAGGCTTCGAAGCCATCGCCAACCCTGTCTCGACCCTGAAGGTGCTACTCCATCCTGGTTGACATCAGGGTGTCAGCAGGTGTGCTCGTAACGTGTATGCCCAGGGAGCGACTCGAGGTCATCGCCGCAAGCAGGCGAGAGTACGCCCTCCGGCTCCCGACCATAACGGAAACCGGCCGATTCCGTAACAGTCACACACCCACCATTACACAAGCGAAAAGGTCCACTCCCGACCATAACGGAAACCGGCCGATTCTGTAACAGTCATGCTACGTTGGGTGGTTGATGGATCCCGAAGGCTACACCGACACCACCTATGGCGAAGTCCGACTGGTCCCCGGGCAGGGATACCGGGCCTACTACCCGAAAACCCTGCCACCGGTCGTGGAACTGGCCACGGCCACCGTTACATGCCTTGCCGATGCCGAGGCGGCCTTGGGACGGCTGGCCGGGACCGGCCGTCTCCTTCCTAATCCACACCTCCTGATCCGTCCCTATCTATTGCGGGAGGCTCTGGCCTCCGCCCGGATCGAAGGAACCCAGGCCAGCCTTCTGGGCGTGCTCGAAGCGGAGGCGGACGAGGCCGAGTACACCCCGGACATCGAGGAGGTGCTCAACTACGTAGCGGCGATGGAGCAGGGTTTGGCCCGGCTCGACAGCCTGCCGTTCAGCCTCCGCCTGATACGCGACATGCACGCCATCCTCTTGAGGGGTGTACGCGGCAGGGAGCGACTACCGGGAGAGTTCCGGACATCCCAGAACTGGATCGGACCGCCCGGCTCGACGATCAAGACCGCCCTGTTAGTGCCGCCGCCGCCTGACGAACTCAGCCACCTTCTCTCCGATTGGGAGCGGTACGTTCATGAGAACCGTTCCGTCTCCGTCCTCGTCCAGAGCGGCTTGCTTCACTACCAGATCGAGACTATCCATCCGTTCCTCGACGGCAATGGCCGGATGGGCCGACTGCTCATCGTGTTCCACTTGGTGCTCCGCCAGCGCCTACCGCAACCCCTGCTCTACCTGTCCTCCTATTTCGAGCGCCATCGAGATACGTACTACGCCATGCTCCAAGCTGTGCGAGAGCGCGGCGATCTTGACAGATGGCTTCGTTTCTATCTGAGAGGGGTCGAGACCCAGGCCATCGACGCTGTGATCCGCGCTGAGCGTCTGATCGATCTACGCGAGTCCTACAGAAGTCGGGTCATCGAGTCGACGCGCGGCCAGGCCATATCCTTGGTCGACTCTTTGTTCGCCAACCCGATAATCACCGCACTGCGGGTCGAGCGGCTGCTGGACGTCACGCGGCCTACCAGCCTCCGGATCCTGGACCGACTGCGCGGACTGGGCATCCTGACCGAGACCGCGCCAGGAGCCCGCCGGCAGCGCCGCTTCATGGCAGCAGAGATCTTGAATGTGCTCGAAGACGAAGATCCCACCAGTACGCCGGACGACTCAAGGCAGAGCTAACAGGCGAGAAAGTACTCGGATGGGTTTGCTGGGATGGGCGTAGTCCCCGACCCTGATGAGAACCCTCGTCGAGGTAGGAGCCTCCCTACGGCGTGACCGACCTCGCGCGAATGCCGGGAATGGACCCCGGCTACGTGTCACGCCTCCTCACCACCCCGTCCGAAGAGTTGCTGATCACCCGCAAGCCCCCGGACCTGTAGAGAGGTCGAATGCGAGTCCCTACTACGGCAGATTCCCCAGGTTGCCTTGGGCCCTTCCGACTGGCGGTCCTCGCCACTCCGAAGGCGGGCCGTACACTAGCCGGGTCTATCTCGCGGTTGGGTTTGGTAGCCGTTGGGGGTTCGTCGGACTACAAGATTCTCGGTCTCAAGCCACTTGTGGTGGCGACGGCAGACGGCGACCAGGTTGTCGATGTCGGTGGGTCCTCGGTCTCGGTGCCACTCTTGCATGTGGTGGAGTTCGCATAGATGCATGGGTGCGCCGCATTCGAAGCATCCCGCGTCGCGGACCGCTACGGCGAGGCGCTGGGCGGCGTTCCCGAGGCGTTGGTTGCGGCCCAGCCAGAGGACACGTCCCGCCCGGTCGTAGATCATGCCGGCCAGCTCGGTGTCGTCGGAGAGGGTTTGGAGGATCCCGGGCGGTACGGGTCCGACCCCGACGATCTCGACCTTGCCGTTGGGGTTGGTGCCGTCTATCACTCCTGCTTCGGCGGTGATGATGACCTGGGTGGAGGCCTTGGCTTTGATCCCGAACGTCTCGGTGAGGAACTCACCTGAGAGAGCGCTGCGGTTGGTCATCAACTCGTACACCACATCGGCGAGACGCTGCTTCGGAGTACGGACCTCGTCGGGATCACGGCCATCGGCGCAGTCGCGGCGTAGGTGGTGCAGGTAGTGGTTGTCGACGGCCTGGCGGAGCTGTTCGTACTGGGGACGGGGAAGCTTCGCCATCAACACACCGAGGCCGGTGTCCTTTTCCACCCACAGCTTGGCCTCCCGGGCCCGGCGTTGACGCTCGAGCGGGTCGAGGCCTGCTTCGATCAGCTTCTCGTCGGACCATTTCCGGGCGTGGCGGTTGAACGTGTCGGGAAGCAGCCTGTCGGCGGCTTCCAACAGCGTCTCGTCCCCGTCGACGGCTCGGGGGCCGACTTTCTCAGCGGCGTTGGCCAGGGCGCTGACGTGACCGGGGGTTATGTCGCCGGTGGCGAACTTCTCCTTGACGTTGGGCATGTCCGAGAGTTGCTTGGCGATCTTGGTCATCCGCTTGGACTCGCGAGTGGGCATCCGGGCACCCTGGCGCAGCACCTCGGCGGGGTCCGCTTGGGTGTTGGTGGCTGCCACCATGCCTGTCACGTCGCACATCAGGGATGCGGCTATCGACCGGATCCGGCTCAGTTCCTGGAGGGTCTGGCCCGCGTCCTTCTGAGACATGGTACGGATGCGGGCCTGTTCCAGGGAGTTGCGCGCCGCCGCGATCCACGGATCCATGCCCTGGGTCGGTCCATCGGGCGACTCCACAGCGGTACTGCCCGAACTTCCCGTGTCTCGGAAGAGAGCGAACGTATGTTCGTTATTCATGGTCTAGTTGTACCAAACCTGTGCGACAGTGTCAACCCCTAAATATCGAGAAACAGGAACAATTAACCAACTGTCTAATAAAGGGAGACCCAAGGAGTGCCCGACGCCCGTGCTCGATGGAACAACCGCGATCACGAGGCCAGTTGCGCGCGAGGCCGTCCGTTGACCGTGATGACAACCCTCTCGCCGCGGGCCACGCGATCCAGCAGAGCACGGATGTTGTTGCACAACTCCGGCGAGGCAACTTCAGTCATGCGACGACCGTAGCCCAATATGGCGTATCGGTTGCGGCGCGCCGCAACCGCCTTCCACGGGTTGGGCCTCTAGAGAGCGGTCGGCACCAGCTCCATCCCGCCGTGGCGCCATCGGATCGTCGAGATCGTGTATCCGACCTGCCGCCAGTCCCTGTCCAGGCTGAAGTCGCCCAACAGGGTGGAGGTCCGCCAGGAGAGGACATCGTCTCGGCCGATACCGCAACGGTGTGCGTCGGCTGCGAGAAAGCCGGCTGCGGCGGCCTGAGCCGCCACGTAGCCGGGCCGGGTTCCGAAGGCTTCTTCGTAAAGTTGCCGGAAGCGGGTCCCCGACGGCCCGATGTCAGGACTGTCCGGTTTCGGAATCCATTGGGTGGGGCCGATTACACCGTCCGCACACGGTCCTAACCGCTCGCCGAACTGCGGCACGCCGGCCGCCACGCATCCGAGCGCCGCGGGCTGCGTGTCACCTTCCCTGATACGGCGCACGAGCGACACGTCCTCCTGGAATCCGGCCGTGACCAGGATCGCTGCCCCCGGGTCGACAGCGGTCAAGCGGTCAGCCCCGATCACGAGTTCCACACCGAAGCCAAGCCGCCGTGCTTCGTCGCGAGCGCCCTTGGCCACCAAAGCGGCGAAAGGTCCCTTACCGGTGACGATCACCACACGACCGATCCGCAACCGTCCGCAGAGGCGTACCGCGCCGATCAGGTAACTGGACGCCCGTGCAACCACCTGGACCACCCCGGGCCGGGTCAGGTCGTCAGCCGATCCCCCGTGGTTCCAGAGCACCTTTGCGTTCGCGCCCACGGCCGGGAGGATCCGGCGCACCAACCCGCTCCCGTAGGGTCCGAGCACGATGTCGATCCGCTCCTCCCGCAGCCATCCGTGGTAGATCTCGGTCACCGACCGCTCGCCCGGGGCATCCAGCAATTCGAGGTCCACGCCGTCGAGACGAGCCCACAGTTCCAAACCTCGGGCGGCTTCCACCCCCTGCATAGCCAGGGCGCCACGCCGGACGATCAGAGCAGCAGCCCGCACCTCAGCATCCATCCCCTTCGCCAACCCATGGACTCGACGTTATCGGATCGAGCACGGGCTGCTCAGCCGGAGAAGACCGAGTCGCCCGCCTCGAACAGGCCGAACCGGAGCCTTGGGTCGCCCGGAACCCAGTCGTGGCGGAACTGGCTTCCGTCACCGATCCAGCGGGACCTTTCCAGCAGGGCGTGGCCCATCTTGAGTTGGTGCGGCTCCCACGCCGCTAGGGCCTCCACCACATCGCCGTCCGCCTCCCTGAGCGCATCGCCGAGCGCCCAGGCGTCGGCGCAGGCCTTGGCGGTCCCGGCCCCTGCATGAGGACGGACCGAGATCGCTCCGTCACCCATCAGGCAGATGCGGCCGAAGGCCATCCGGTCCACCGCCACGTCGAAGATGACCTGGACGAAGGGGTTGGCGGTCTCGTTCACCACCTCGGCGAGCACGGGGGGAAACCGTTCGGTGGCGTACCGCCTGGTCCAGGCCACATGCTCGTCTCGCATGAAGCCCGGCGGGACGGAGGATTCGCGCCGGGATCCCGTCCGGTCGGTGAGGAGGTCGTCCAGATCCTCTCCTTCGTTGTAGTTGTGGTACCAGACGAACCCCTGGACGCGGCGGCCCGGTTCCAGTTCCCCGCGGAGACCCGGGATGGGATACACGAGGAAGTGACCTTCGTCGCTCAGGTAGTAGGTGATCGCGTCGCCCAGCCGTCCCGCCGTCGCGGGCGAGAGCGCCGACTCGGCGATCGTGCCGCGCCAGGCCACGTACCCTGCATAGCTGGGCTCTATGTGGGGTTGCAGGATCGCCCGGGCCCGTGAGGAGACCCCGTCGGCGCACACCACCATGTCGGCGCTGAACGTGTCCCCGCCGGCCAAATGGATCGTTGCCCGGTCCGCGTCCTGGTCGAGGGCGACCATCTCGTATCCGAGGTGGTAACGGTCACGGTCGAAGTGGGCCAGGAGGTTCCGGTAGATGGTGTTCCAGGAACTGAACCGGTAGTTCCTTCGCTCCTCGTGACGGGTGGACCCGTCGCGGTCCAGGAACCTGAGCCAGGGCAACTCCACCACGACCTTGGCCACGTCCAGCGGGCGGTGTTCCTCGAAGTACCGGACCGTCAGCGGGTGCAGGACTATGCCGGCGCCCCGCGCCTCCAACTCCGCGGTGGAACGTTCGAAGACATCCACCTCGCATCCGAGGTCCCGCAGCACCAGGGCGACGGTCAGGCCCCCGATTGATCCGCCCACGACCGCGACTCGCGGAAGGGAACTCATGGATTCGCCCCGGCCGGGGAAGAGCCGGGACTCCCGGTCAGGGCTGGCCGAAGGTCGAGACCTTGTCCACCCGGCATTCGAACAGGACCCTGCGTTCGTCGATGGACGGATCGCGCAGGCCGTACGGCGGCTCGGCGCCCGTGTACTTGGTCCAGATCCCATCCAGGTGAGCGGTGACGCGCGCACCCTCGTCGGGATCGTCCTCGCTGATCTCCCGTTCGGCGGTGACCTTCATCGACACCCAGTGGTACGGGTTCTCAGGATTGATCAGGATGAGCGAGACTTCCGGGTTCGCCCTGATCCATGAGGTCTTCTTGCGATGGGCGGCGACGTTGACCAGCACCTTGTCGTCCTCGTAGTCGAACCACATCGCCGTGAGGCTCGGCCGGCCGTCGGCGGCTATGACGCTCATCACGGCGGTGACCTGCTCGTCGAGCAGCCGCTTGTAGATCGGGTTCAGATCGTTGAGGCTGTCGATCTCGCTGCGGCCACCGATGCCGAACTGGCCAGCCTGTAATCCAGCCGATACGTCCAGGAACTCGTAGAGCCTGATGCCCATGGGTAGTGCCTCCTAGGTTGGTCGATAGGCCAGATCGTACTCCCCTGCAACGGTGCGGGGTTCGACGGAGCGTTCAGCCGCGCGCGGTCTCGATGACGTGCGTGTAGACCTCCGGGCTGACCCGAGCGTCGATCAGCTTCGGACCCCTTCCGGAAGCCAGGGCCCGTCTCACCTGGTCGGGTTCCGTGGCCACGTACCCGTCCATGCCCATCGCCCGAGCCGCCGCCGCGAAGTCAGAGGGTCCGTAGCGGTAGGGCCTTGAGCCCTCGGGGCCCTGGCCGTCCTGCTTGATCTCGATGAGGCTGAGCGCCGAGTCGTTGAACACCACCACCGTGACGTCGAGGTCCAGCCTCACCACCGTCTCCAACTCGGCCATCGCCATGCCCAGCCCGCCGTCGCCGGTCAAGCAGAGCACCGGCCTCCCCGGCCGGGCCAGCCCGGCGCCGATCGCGGCCGGGAGGGCGAAGCCCATGGTGGCGAGCCCGTTCGAGATGAGCAGGTCGAGGGGGCGGCTCACTCGCCAGAATGGCATGATCACGAGGAAGTGGGCGCCCGCGTCGACCGTGACGATCGGATCATCCGGGCTGGCCTCGGCGACCGCGTCCATCAACTCGAACGGGGAGAACCCCCGGCTCTCCGCGTGCAGGTCCTCCAGGACCCGGCCGTTGTGCTCGGGTCCCGCCTTCTTAGGCCACTCCGTCGAGAACGCGGTCTGGAGCGTCCTCAGCGACCCGTCGAGCGGACCGTTCACCTCGACGGCCACCGGGTAGTAGGAGTCGCTGAGCGGGCGATGGTTGAGAGCCAGCACCGGCGTGGTGTACGGCCAGGGACGGGCCAGGGGCTCCACCGGATCGAGTTCCACGGCGACGATCAGGTCGGCGGCTTCGACCAGAGGCCTCTCCGACAGTGCGTTGGTGAACAGGCCCCCGTAGCTGGGCGACGTGTCGGGGATGACCCCCTTCGCCTGGTAGGTGACCAGGGCCGGGGCGCCGAGACCCTCGACCAGCATGCGTACTTCCTCCGTGTGGGGGGCGGCCGCGGCCCCCACCAGGAACAGCGGCCGGATCGAAGTGGCGACCATCCTCCGGGCCGCTTCGAGGGCCTCCGGATCCGTCCGGGTCGGGAGAGGCGGCTCGGGCGGGAGGTCGCCGGGCGCGGTGAGGTCGAAGTCCAGATGCACGCCCCCGGCGGGGGAATCGACCGCGAGGCGGGCAGCGCGTTCCACCACCTCCGCCGGGTTCTCGTAACCCAGCGTCCCGGTCCACTTGGTGAGGGGCGCCATGATCGCGTTCTGATCGAGTCTCTGGTGGACGAACCTGTCCCGTTCGGCAGCAGGAACCGCGTCGCTGAGCAGGAGCACCGGAAAGCGGTCGAGGGTGGCCTGGGCCATCCCGTTGGCCGCCGAGGTGACACCGGGCCCCCGCGTCACCGCCGCCAGTCCCGGTGACCGGGTCAGGTTGCCGTAGACTCCGGCGGAGATGCAGGCGGCGGTCTCACCATGGGTGAGCACGAACCGGATACCTGCCTCGGCGCCCTTCTCGATCATGTCGATGTTCGGCCCGCCGCCGGGAACGCCGAACATGAGATCGGTGCCGGCCGCAGCGAGTCGCGACATGGCGACCTCGGCGAGAGAGCCCGCTCCGCCCATCAGGCCCGACAACGCTCAGCCGTAAAGTTCGACGGTCATGAACCGTATCTCGGTGTCCCCGTAGTTCTCGAAGTCGTGGATCATGTGGTTCTCCCCGGAGTGGTCTCCGAAGCTGGTGTCTCCCACGTCGTAGCGGCGCACCACGTAGGTGCCGTCGTCCGACCGCTGCCGACCGATCCCGGCATCCACCACTGTCCAGAAGTACGGTTTGTCGTGGATGTGGAAGGCACCGCGCTCGCCCGGCTGGAGCCTTATCTCCCACACTCCCACCCGTTCGTTCTCGAACACGAGCTTCGTTCCGACATCGTGGTTGGTCGGAGCCGCAGCCAACTCGTCCTCGTAGTCGGCCAAGTCGAACGTCCCCTCCTCGATTACTTCCGGCATGGATCCTCCCTTGGCGTTTCGGCGATCGCGCCCGTAATCGTAGGATGCGGTCATGGATTCGAGCACACCGGCGCCGGTACTCGACGGCCTCCGGATCGTGGAGCTGTCAGCCTTCGTGGCGGTCCCGCTGGCGGGAATGACGCTCGCGCAGTTGGGGGCGGACGTGATCCGGGTGGACCCGATCGGCGGCGGCCTCGACTACCGGAGGCGGCCGATCACCGACTCGGGCGCCGGTCTCTACTGGGCAGGCCTCAACAAGGGGAAACGTTCGGTCACGCTCGACCTCCGGAGCGAGCAGGGAAGGAGCATCGTCCGGGATCTGGTCACCGCGCCGGGTAAGGACGCCGGGGTCTTGATCACCAACCTCTCCCCACGATGGATCTCCTACGAAGAGCTCCGCCGCGACCGGCCCGATCTGATCATGGTCGTGCTCAAGGGCAACCCGGACGGCTCGATCGCGGTGGACTACACGGTCAACGCCGCCGCCGGTTTTCCGGCGATCACGGGAGTAGGTGACGATCCCGTCAACCACGTCCTGCCGGCCTGGGACCTGGTGGCGGGGGGAATGGTGGCGACCGCGGTCCTGTCCGCCGAGCGGCGCCGCTACCGCACCGGCGAGGGAAGCCTGGTCGAACTATCCCTGGCGGATGTCGCCTTCGCAACGCTGGGGCATCTGGGCCAAGTGGCGGAGGTGGTAATCAACGACGAGGACCGCGCCCGGTACGGCAACTACCTGTTCGGCTCGTTCGGCAAGGACTTCGCGACCTCCGATGGGGAGCGCGTGATGATCATCGCCCTCACGCCCCGACACTGGTCGTCTCTGGTGGAGGCAACCGGAACCGCCACAGCCATTGCCCGGATCGAGAGCGACCTCGGGTTGGTGCTGGCGGACGAGGGAGCTCGCTTCGCGGCGCGGGAGCGGATCACCGAGGTCATGGAGGGCTGGTTCGCTCGACACACCCTGGAAGAGGTGGGCCGGGCGATGGACCGTCACCGGATCTGCTGGGGCCCCTACCGGACGGTGCGCCAACTCCTCGAAGCAGACCCCAGGGTGCAGCCCGAGCTAAACCCGATGTGGGCCCATGTGAACCAGCCCGGGATCGGTACGTATCCGGTTCCCGGCACACCACTTGCATTCTCCGCGCTACCTCGGAGGGCACCCCGACCGGCGCCTCTCTTGGGAGCCGACACCGAACCGGTGCTGGCCGAACTGCTCGGCCTGGGAACCACTCGGCTAGAACGGCTACGGCAGCTGGGGGTCCTCTGAATTCCCGGTCCAGGAAACGGTCTTCAGATCGCGAAATTCACCGCCACCGAAACCTCCGCTGGGCCCGCCCCCGCCACCACCATTCCTCGGATGGGAGCGCGAACGGCCGTCGCTGGGCCATTCATGTCCCTAGATGATCCCGCGGGCGGTCGGACGACGTCCAATCCGGCACCGCCCCGGTGCCTGACTACCTCCATAGTGCAGCACGGCTGTGACGAATTCAACCCCCCCGGGCGAAGAGGTTTTAGCGATCCGGCCGCAGGCAGCCCGGCCGGGGTAGTTATCGCGCCGCCATGCTGCCATCATGTCGGCTATGCGACCTAACCCGCTCCGCGCCAGGTGGGCGGCCGGCGAGCCTGCCATCGGTGGTTGGCTTACGATTCCCAACCAACTGACCGCGGAGGTGACAGCAGCAGCCGACCTCGACTACATATGCATCGACATGCAGCACGGGCTGATCGACTACTCGGATGTCTTGCGCATGCTGACCGCTGTCACTGCGAGCGGCGTGACCCCCATCGTCCGGGTACCGGAGAACTCGATCGCCAACATCTCCACCGTTCTTGACGCCGGCGCCATCGGGGTGATCGTCCCACTGGTCAACACGGTGGCGGAGGCGGCTTCCGTGGTCGCCGCCTGCCGTTACCCACCGCTTGGCGAGCGGAGCTACGGCGCGACCAGGGCCGCGGCCGTGGAGGGACCGGACTACTACGACCGGGCCAACGACGAGGTGGTCTGCATACCGATGATCGAGACCGTCGAGGCTGTCGACGACCTGGACGGCATCCTGTCGATCCCGGGGATCGACGTGGCCTACGTGGGCCCTTCCGACCTGTCCATATCGATGGGGTACTGGCCCGGAACGACGGCAGCTCCCTTCCTGGCCATGCTCGATCGGATAGTCGAGGCCTGTGACCGCCACGGCGTGGTGCCCGCAATCCAGGCCTCACCGTCCACCGCTGCCGACCGCTTGGCGCGCGGTTTCCGAATGGTCACCGTGGTGACGGACATCCTGGCCTACCGGGTCTCGGTCGACCTGGCCATCGCCCAGGCTCGCGGGACCGATCCGGGAGGGCCCGGCGCGCCCCTGTACTGAGGGGGACGCCGATCGGACGCCGGACCGGGCCATTGCCCGCCCGGGAGCATGGGAGAGGTGGCACGACCTCTGCTTCACAGCACGAGCACGTAGAATGCCGGACGTGAAACCGGTCCGGGATCTGCACGAGTCAGCGGTCAGGCTCGCTCGCCTCGCCGAGCAAGTGCCTGTGGGGACCCGCGGCGGATCGGTCCATCCGTCGGAACTCGTAGCAGGCATCAACGCCGAGTCCGATCTGGCCTGCCGGTCGGGACCGTTCGGCCCGGTGGCCCCGAACCGCTTCGCGGTGCGGCTCAACAAGGTCGACCTGGCGGCCCTGGGCAACCAGAGACGCCTGACGCATGAACTGGAACGCATCACCGAAAGCACGGCGATGGGCAGAGGGCGTCGCTTGGAAGGACCGGTCCGGGTCTGGCTGGAGGCGGACACCTCGATGGAGCAGGGGTCGTTGGCGGTGCGCTCCTTTCACCGCCCCGGCCGCCGTCCGGCCTGGGCTTTCCTGACCGGTGGCGGAACGACCCTGGAGATCACCGTCAACCTTTCCCTGGTGGGCCGGGCCGGCGACGCCGATGTCACCATCGCCCACGGCTCGGTCAGCGACCATCACGCCCTGGTCTGGTTCGAGGGGGAGAGCGCCTGGATTCGTGACCAGGGTTCGAGTGGGGGCACCTTCGTCGATGGCGAGGCGGTCAGCGGGAACACCCCGGTTCCGGCTGACGGCATGATCCGTTTCGGAAGGGTCGAGTACATGCTTCGGGTCGGGTAGTCGATGCCCGCGATCATCCTCGTCTCGCTGAAGCTCATCTTCGTGGCCTACATCTACCTGTTCGTCTGGCAGATCGCCAAGGCCATCGCCGCCCATATCGGCACCGGCCAGCCCCGAGAGCGCAGCCGCCCGGGAACCGGGCTGACGGTGGTCCGCAGCGACACCCAGACCGGGCTGAGCGTGGAGGTACGCCAGCCGGTGGTCCTGGGTAGGGGGAAGGGCGCGGACATAGCGATAGACGACCCCTACGCTTCCGACTTCCATGTGAGGTTGGTCAACGAGACCGGCGTCCTGTCCCTGTTCGATCTCGGTAGCACCACCGGCACCTACGTGAACGGGAAGCGGGTAGGGGCTCCGCTCGAACTGAGCAAGGGCGACTCGGTGCAGATCGGCAAGACCGTGCTGGAGGTGACGTGAGATTCGTATGGGCTTCCGACACCCACACCGGCCGGATACGCAAGAACAACGAGGACGTGGTGCATCCCGAGACCGACGGGCACTGCTCGGGACCTCTCCTGGTGGGTGTGGCGGACGGTCTCGGTGGTCACCGGGACGGTGAGGTAGCCAGCAGGGTGGCCATTGACAGCGCAGTCAGAGCGGAGGGTCCTCCTTGGCAGAAGGTGAAGGCCGCCAATGCCGCCATCCTGGACGACGTGCTGGGCCACCCCCACCGCGTGGGAATGGGCACGACGCTCACACTGGCGGAACTCGACCCGGGCGGCAGCGTGACCATCGGTCACGTTGGGGATAGCCGGGCCTACCTGCTGCGGGCCGGAAGGCTGATCCGCCTGACAGTGGACCACACCTTCGTCCAGGAGGAGATCGAGGCAGGGCGCCTCACCGAGGAACAGGCTCGCATCCATCCCCGCCGCGCCCAGCTCACCCGCGCCCTCGGGCTAGGGCAGGAGGTGATCGTAGACGTGGGGAGGACCTCCCTCTCGGTCGACGATCGCCTGCTCGTCTGCTCGGACGGACTGACCGCGATGGTCACGGACGAGGAGATCACCACCATCCTCCTGGAGGGACCGCCGTCAGACGTGGTGTGGGGGTTGATAGAGGCGGCCAACCGGGCCGGGGGCCACGACAACGTCTCCGCGGTTGTGGTGGTGGTTACAGCACCTGAGGTTCCCGACTAAGAGGACTAGATGATCTGTTGCGATGGATCCGACCGAAACCGATTGCGCAGTGCGATCGGTACACAACGAAGTGAAATACGTCCCTGACGGGTATACGTCAGTCTCTCTCGGCGCGGGCTCCCACCCATCTGTTCATGAAGGCCTCATCGGCGCGACCCGAAAGGCGAATTGTGCGACCGAGACCGGAAGACGACTCGATCTAGCCACCGATCGCCAACTAACAACTACCAACTATCAACCACCAACTAATCGAATGACCGGCAACCCGCGGACGTGCGGGGCCGCGGTTCCGGGTACCGGTCGTCCCGGCACAGGAACCTTCCGGTGAGCCGCACCGCCGAGGCCGTCCTGGTGCTGGCGGCCGCCGCCCTGGCGGCTTTCGGCGTTCTCCTGGTCAACTTCGCCAGGGGCGTGAACCTCAACGCGGACACCCCCGTGACGCTTCTGGTGTTCATCACCGTCTTCGGCGGTCTACTGGCGGCCGTCAGATCGTGGGCCCCGCGCTCGGTGCCGTTCCTGATCCCGCTGGCGGCCACCCTCACCGCGGTGGGTTTCGTGATCCTGTACCGCCTCGACCATCATCTGGCCGGCGTGCAGCGCTGGTGGCTGCTGTCCAACGCCGGTCTGGCAGCCCTGTGGCTCTTCTCCGTCAGGACGAGAGGGATTCGCTCGCTGGCCCGCCATCGCTACGTCTTGCTGGCTGTCGCCGCGGTCCTCGCGTCGCTTCCTCTGATCCCTGCGGTGGAGGGTCTCCCGGTGCAGGGACTGCCGATCAACGGCTCCCGGCTCTGGGTGGAGTGGTACTGGGGCGTTCGCATCCGCTTCCAGTCCGGCGAGGTGGCGAGGCTTCTCCTGGTTGTGTTTCTCGCCTCGTTCCTGTCAGAGCACCAGACAGCTCTAAGCGCGGCAGGGCGGACGGCGGGAAGGTTCCGCCTCCCGCAACCCCGGGGTCTATTGCCCGCGGGGGTCGCCTGGATCGCCAGCCTCGGGATCCTCCTGTACCTAAGAGATCTGGGCGCCTCCCTCCTCCTCGCCGGCGTGGTTCTTACGATGCTGTACATAGCCACCAACAGACCCTCCTACCTGGCGACGGGAGCCGGCCTCGTGGTGACCGGTGTGCTGGTTGCATACTTCGTGGTCGGCCATGTAGGGGACCGGATCGACGCCTGGTTCGATCCATGGGCCAACCTCGACGGCGCCGGCCTTCAGACCGTCCAGGGGCTGTTCGCGCTGGCCGCCGGGAGCCTCTCGGGCACGGGTCTGGGCCTGGGTGAGCCGGACCTGATCCCCGCGGCGACCACCGGATTCGTCTTCGCCGCTGCGGGGGAGGAGTTGGGTCTGGCCGGATCCGTGGTGGTTCTGGCCGCGTACGCTCTGCTGGTAGCGACGGGCTTCGGCATCGCGCTGCGCGCTAGGGACCTCTTCCGCAAGCTGCTGGCCGCCGGCCTGTCCCTCACGCTCGGCCTGCAGACCCTGCTGGTTGTCGCCGGCGTGCTGCGGATCCTCCCGGTGACCGGCATGACCGCCCCCTTCATGTCGGCCGGAGGTTCCTCGACGGTGGCCGGTTTCCTGCTCCTGGCGCTGCTCGCGCGCACCAGCCACGAGGAACGCACGTGAACGGACCGATGCGACGCGTGGCGTTGGGCCTGTTCCTGGCCTTCCTGGTCCTGGCCCTGGATGTCACCTACTGGCAGATCATCGCCGCCGACCGGCTCCGGGCACACCCCCAGAACGCCCGTGCACAGTTGGCCCGCTCAGGCCGGGAGAGGGGTCAGATCATCTCCTCCGACACCGTGGTGCTGGCAATATCGGTACCGGACCCCTCCGACCCTCGCTACTACGTCCGCGAGTATCCCCACGGGCAGCTCTACGCGCACACCGTGGGTTTCTCGTCCCCGCTGTTCGGTGACAGCGGCCTCGAGCGCTCCCAGGCCGTCGTCCTCACGTCGGGCCGGGACCTGACCGTCTCGGGGATCATCAACGCCCTCATCGGCGAGGACCGCCGGGCCCGCTCGATACAGATCACCCTGAACCACCGGCTGCAACGGACCGCGGCGCGCGCGCTTGGCAGCCGGTATGGGGCGTTGGTCGCCATCGAACCGACCACCGGACGCCTGCTCGCCCTCGCCAGTTCCCCGACGTTCGATCCCAACTTCCTGATCGGCTCCGAGGCCGCAACCGTGTGGAACGCACTCGGCCGGGACCCTTCCCGCCCCCTCCAGAACCGAGCCACCGGAAGGTGGCTTCCGGGCGACCTCCTGCCCGAGGATGTGGTCACCGGCATCCCCAGCGGTCCGGACACCAGCAGCGAGTCGGCCTTCTCGCTGGCTCTCAGGACGGCAGCCGTGGCGACCGGCGGTCAGCCGATGAGTCCGTACGTGGTGGCTAGGGTCTTCGACCGGGATTCGCAACTCGAGTCCGAGACCGAACCGATCCCATTCGCCCAACGGCTCAGCGGCGAGGAGGTAGCCACCCTGCGCGACAGCATGGACGTGCTGGAAATCGATAGTGCCCGATTCGGCCCGATACGTGGCCTCGGTGCGTCCGGCACCGACCGGGACGCATTCGACCGCCCACGCATCTGGTTCGTCGGTTTCCTCCCACTGGGCCAGCCGGCCATCGCCGTGGCGGTGGTGATCGAGTCGGTGGCGGCGAGCGGATCCCGCGGCACCGGCACTGCGGAGGCCGCTTCGATCGGCAGGGCTGTCATGGTGGCCTGGCTGGACCAGCAGAGTCCACTCGGTCGATGATGCCGCCCAGCTCGGGAACCCGCGCATCGCCAGCCGGGAAGGAGCCTTCCCGGGCCGCCGCGCGGACGCGCCGGGCCAACCGCGACCCTGCCGTCGCAGAGGTGGCCCCCGCCGGGACATGGCGAAAGATTCCCCCGGCGGAGCACTAGATTCAGGGGTGGTCATGGACTCACCACATTCTCTCGGAAGGTACGACCTCACGGCCCACCTGGCTCGGGGCGGTATGGCGGACGTGTTCGAGGCGTCCGATCGGATGCTGGACCGGCTCGTCGCGGTCAAGATCCTGCACCAGCGTTACGCCGAGACCGACACGTTCGTAGCACGATTCCGCAAGGAGGCCCAGGCCGCCGCCAACCTCAGCCATCCCAACATCGTTTCCATCTACGACTGGGGTGAGCAGGAGGGGACCTACTTCATAGTGATGGAACTCGTCAAGGGTCGTTCCCTGCGTGACGTGGTGAAGTCGGAAGGCAAGATCCTGCCACGGCGCGCCGCTGAGATCGCCACCGAAGTCTCGTCCGCGCTGGAGGTGGCGCATCGGAACCGGGTGATCCACCGGGACATCAAGCCCGGAAACATACTCCTCTCGGAGGACGGCATCGTCAAGGTCACCGACTTCGGCGTGGCCCGCGCCTGGGATGACTCGGAGGATCTCACCAAGACCGGCGCTGTCATCGGAACCGCCACCTACTTCAGCCCCGAGCAGGCCCGCGGGGACCCGGCGGACGAACGTTCCGATATCTACAGCCTGGGCGTGGTGCTCTACGAGATGCTGGTGGGGCGACCGCCCTTCAGCGGGGAAACCCCCGTCTCGGTGGCCTACCAGCACGTCACCGCCGAGGTGCCCGTGCCTAGCCGCCTCAACCCGGACGTACCGCCGGAGTTGGAGGCAATCGTGATGAAGAGCCTCGCCAAGGATCCCGCCCGGCGTTACGAAACGGCAGCCGATATCCGTCGCGACCTCCTGCTCTTCCTTCAGGGAAGAACACCTCCCCCGCGGCCCACCCCACCGCGGCCTGCGCCCACCCAGGCTGTCCGCAGGCCCGATCTTCCGCCGCCCACCGTTTCGCCGGACGAGGTCTACCGGCGGGTGCATGCCACCCCCCGCCAGCCGTCGCAGGTTCCATTCGTCATTACATCGATAGCCTTGGCCGCCCTCGTTGTGGTCGGAGTCTGGTACCTGTTCAACGTCCTCACGGACCAGCCAGGCGAGACCACCACCACAACCGGCGTCAGGACCGTAGTGGTGCCGGACGTCGCCGGAAGGCCGAGGGACGAGGCCCTCCAGATGCTTCAGGAGGCCGGATTCAACTTCGCTCCTCCGCTGGAGGAGTCGAGCGACAAGGCGGAAGGCACGGTGATCCGGACCGAGCCGAGCGCGGGAACGGAACTCGATGAGTCCGAGCCGGTGACCATCGTGATCTCCCTCGGGCCCGTGCAGATCCAGATACCCAACGTGGTGGGCTCGACGCTGGAACGGGCCAAGGCTTCCCTCGCAGGACAAGGTTTCACGGTCGTGGAACGAACCACCCGGCACGACACGATCGGAGCGGGACTGGTTGTCTCCCAGGACCCCGGCGGTGGGGCCAGCGCGCCGAGGGGGTCCACTGTAGAACTTGTGGTGTCGGCAGGACCGGAGCCCATCCAGATGCCGCGCGTTACCGGCCTGACCAGAGATCGGGCCGAGGGCAGGCTCGAGGGTCTGGACTTGGAGGTCGAGGTCGCGACCAGCTTCCACGACGATGTGGAAGAAGGGCTGGTGATAAGCCAGAGCCCGGCGCCGGGCACCGATATCAATCCCGGTTGGACCGTTCAGATCGTCGTGTCGAGCGGCCCTGAGGAGACCGAGGTCGAACTGGAGGATCTGTCGGGGAGGTCGACCGGCGATGCGACCGCATGGCTGGAAGAGTCGGGCTTCGAGGCGGTCATCGAGCAGGAGAGCAGCCAGGAGGTCGCGGCAGGCTCGGTGATCCGGACCGAGCCGGCAGGAGGCACCTCGCTCGAGCCCGGATCCCGGGTGGTGGTCGTGGAGTCCACCGGATCGCCGATCATCACCGTACCCGACCTCACGGGCTCCACCATCGACGAGGCGGAGGTTACCCTGACCGATCTGGGCCTGTTGCTGGAGGTTGCCAACTCGCCACGTTCGGTCGCCGACCCTAGCCTGGACGGTAGGGTCGTCCGGCAAGCCCCGAGTCCGGGAGAGCAGTTGGTTGAGGGCGAGGCGGTGCTGGCGGTGCTTGGCGAGTACACCCCGGAGCCTACGCAGCCACAGGACGGCAACGACGAGGAATCGGAGACCGGATGAAACCGGTGGCAAGCCACCGTGGCGCGCCGGGCACGACCGGTAAGGAGCCGGCCGTGCTCATCACCGACGCCGTGTTCCGCTACGGCACCGAGGTGGTGTTCGATCGCTCCAGCCTGGCCATAGAACCCGGGACGATCACCGCCCTCATCGGTCCCAACGGCGCCGGGAAGTCCACCCTTCTCAACGGGATCGCCGGCCTGATCCCCCTGTCGGCGGGCCGCGTCGAACTGGGAACGGCCAACGGCCGGCCCTTGCGGCTTTCCTATGTGTTGCAGGACACCAAGATCAACCAGTCGCTCCCGGTCACGGTTCGCGAGGTGGTGAGCATGGGCCGCTACCCCGGCAAGGGACCCATAAGACCCCTCTCCAAGCGTGATCGGCAACTCGTGGACGAGGTGATGGAGCGAACGAACATCAGCCATCTGGCCAAGCGCCACCTCTCACGGTTGTCGGGCGGACAGCGCCACCGCGTGCTCCTCGCCCAAGGCTTGGTCCAGGATCACGAGATCCTGCTGCTCGACGAGCCGGCAACCGGACTCGATCTGGTGTCGATCCAAGCCATCAGGGACACGGTGCGCGAGGAGGCCAACATCGGATGCACGGTGATCCTGACCACCCATGACATGGCCGACGCCTGGACAGCCGACCATGTGGTGCTGCTTGCCGGAAGAATCATCACGAGCGGCCCGCCCGAGGAGGTCCTCCAGTCGTCGCACCTCATCGAAGCGTACGGAACAGCCCTGCTGAACGTGGACGGAACCCACCTCCTCCTGGACGATCCACATCACGAACACCCCGACTCCCACCAGCCGACCATGCGATCGATCAGCGTGGAGACATGGGAGTGGCTCCGCGAGGAGATACCCCGGCTACTCGGTGCTTCACCCGAGGACATGATCGCGGGCAGGACCAAGCACGTGGACTCCGAACCGCCCAAGGAGTAAGGCCGTCGCCCGTCGCCGACGAGTCATACGCATCCGAATACCCCTACAGGTCCACTTCTTGGCCATAAGGCACAAGCCACTAGCCCAGAAAGTTCTCCAGGAGGGCCATGCCTTCTACGGTGAGAACGCTTTCGGGGTGGAATTGAACGCCATGGATGTCGTGTTCCCGGTGTCTCACGCCTTGGACCACATCGTCCTCGCTCCAGGCACAGGGCTGTAGAACGCCGGGGAGCCTTGCCGCGGACAGCGAGTGGTACCGCGTCGCGACGAACGGGTTGCTCAGCCCCTTGAAGACTCCGTCGCCGTCGTGGCGGACGGAGGAGGTCTTCCCGTGCATGACCCGGGGCGCAAGGTCCACCTGCCCACCGAACGCCGTCACGATCGCCTGATGGCCGAGGCAGACACCGAGAATCGGGACGCGGCCTGCGAAGCGCCGGATGTACGCTATGGAGTAACCGGCATCCTCGGGGCGGCCCGGACCCGGCGAGATGACCACCCGCTCCGGGTTCAGTGCAGCCGCCCCATTCGCGTCCAACTGATCGTTCCGCACGACCGTGGGCTCCGCGCCCAACTCGCCCAGGTACTGGACCAGGTTGAACGTGAAGCTGTCGTAGTTGTCGAGCACCAGGATCCTCATAGCGTGCACGAGGATACCGGGCCGGGTTCGCAAGACCCCGGAGAACCCGCGAAGTTTGTACAGGACGGCCCGGGAGCGGTTACCCTTTGGTAATGCCGCAATCCAAGGGACGCCGCAAAGCCAAGACCGTTCGGAGGCCGACGCCGCCCAAGAGCGCGTCCGGAGGCAAGCGCGCCAAGCAGTCGCCGAAGATCTACGTTGCGATCATGTTCGGCCTGATGGTCTTGGGCGTGCTGATGGTCGTGACCCGCTACATCCTCGACACCCCCTCATGGCTGCTGCTGGCAGGGCTCGGATGCATGGGTGCCGGTTTTCTCATGACCACCAACTATCACTAGGTGCCAGGTGCCAGTTAACGGTTATCGCCCCTAGCCCGTCCTCAGCAACAGCTGTATCGCAGTCGAGTATCACCAGCCACCAAGTTACACATGTGTGGTTTTCCCCTGAGTTATCCGGGCTCTGTGGAAAACCAGAAGGTCACTCGGCGGGGACTTCGTCCATCTCCTCGCGGCAGTGGCGGGGGGGTTTCGGCTCGGCGACATTGGTGACGGTCATCGTCACCTGCGTGCCGCACAAACTACACCTGAAGCGCCGCCGGGTATCCACCACATCTTCGGGGTCGATCTCGGGAGGCGGGTTGGCCACCGCCCGTATCGCCGTCATCAGCACGGTCCAGATCACCGCTCCTATCAGCAGGGCGATGATGATGTTCAGCAAGGTCACCGCGGCCCGTTCCCGACCCTCTCCGCCATCCGGCGAACCGCTATGCGACCCTCTCGAGGATCATGGCGTTAGCCATCCCACCCCCCTCGCACATGGTCTGGAGACCGTAACGGGCTCCTCGACGCTCCATCTCGTGGACGAGCGTGGCCGTCAGCTTGGCGCCCGTCCCGCCGAGAGGGTGACCCAGGGCGATCGCGCCTCCGTTGACGTTCGTCCGCTGCCACAGGGCTTCGGGATCGCTGCCTCCGTGCTCCGCGAGCCATATAGCGACGACCGACGCGAATGCCTCGTTCACCTCGAACAGGTCGATGTCGTCGACAGCGAGGCCACATCTGCCCAGCACCCTGGTGGTGGCCGGGATGGGCCCGGTGAGCATGGTGACGGGGTCGACGCCCGCCAACGCGAACCCGACGAAGCGCGCTTTGGGAGTCAGGTCGAACTCGTGCGCCTTCGCTTCCGACATGATGAGCACCGCAGCAGCACCGTCGGATATCTGCGACGAGTTGCCGGCGGTCACGACACCGTCGGGTTTGAATACCGGACCGAGGCCGGCCAGCACCTCCATCGAGGTATCGGGTCGGATTCCCTCGTCGGTGACCATCACCTCCCTCGATCCGTTCAGCGCCACCTCGACCGGGACGATCTCCGGGTCGAACCGCCCCTCCTCTGTAGCCTGGGCAGCCCGCATGTGCGAGTCGTAGGCGATCCGGTCGAGGGACGCCCTCGACAGTCCCCACTTCTCGGCGATCATCTCGGCTGATATGCCCTGTGGGACGAGGCTGGCGGCGTATCGCTCGACCATGCGGGGGCCGAACGGCTTGCCGGGTCCCTGATGGGCTGTGATCCCCATCGGAACGCGGGTCATGGACTCGACCCCGCCCGCGATGGCCACGTCGTAGGCGCCCGCCATCACCCCCTGCGCGGCGAAGTGCGACGACTGCTGGCCGGATCCGCACTGGCGGTCGATCGTCGTACCCACCACGTCTTCGGGAAAGCCGGCCGCCAGCGCCGCGTTGCGACCCACGTTGAGGCTCTGCTCGCCGGTCTGCATCACGCAGCCCATGATCACGTCGTCCACCAGGCCTGGATCCATGTCGTTCCGCTCGACGAGGGCGCGCAGGGTGATGGCTGCGAGATCCACCGGGTGGTAGCCGCCGAGCTTGCCGTTCCGCTTGCCGGTGGGGGTGCGCACCGCATCCACGATCACTGCTCTCTTCATGGCTACTCCTCGTCGGGTGATCGTTCGTTTCCGGTTCCGGGTGTCCGGGGTGGAGGTGATCGGATTCGAACCGACGGCCTCCTGGATGCAAACCAGGCGCTCTGCCAGACTGAGCTACACCCCCGACAGGTACCAGTCTATGCCAGGCGCGACGCGATCGATGCCGGATGGATGCCTCGGGCCGGCAGCCTCAGGCGATGGTCAAGGCAGGGCCCGCCCTGCCATCGCGCCGGTAGGGTTGCCGTTCTCCACCGCGATGCGGCCGTTGACCAGCACGTACTCGATTCCCTCCGGGTGGCTCTTGGGGTCGTCGTAGGTGGCGGTGTCGGTCACGACGTCCGGGTCGAAGACCACCACGTCGGCTGCCTTTCCGGGTTGGATCAGGCCGCGGTCACCGAATCCGAAGCGGGAGGCCGGGAAGCCCGTCATGCGGTTGATCAGGTCCTCCAACGAGTTGCCGTACCGTCTCCGCAGCGGACCCAGCACCTTCGGGAAGGTGCCGTATGCCCTCGGGTGCGGCTTGTCTCCCGCCAGGATGCTGTCACTGCTGACCGCGTAGTCCTCCCGCTCCAGCAGCTTCATGTACTTCTCGCTGCCGGCTTCCACTACCTCGTCGGGAGGCGGGGGCATACGATGGCCCACCTCCAGGTTCTCCTCCAGGAGGATCCGGCAGACGAACTCTTCGCACGTCTCGAAGCCGCGCGCCTCGGTCGCCTCCGGGATGGTGAGGCCGACCAGATGGTTGTTGAGATCAGACGGGGCGTGGCTGATCATCATGTCGCCCCATGACATGATTCGGTTGGCCAACCGAACCCCGGCGACCTCCCCCTCCATGCGCCTGCGCAACTCCGGGTCGGCGAGCCGTTCGAGGATCTCGTCGGGGCCGCCCACCTGGGCCCACGGCGGGAGGAAGGCCATGAGGGTGCTCGACCCGGAGAAGTACGGGTAGGCGTCGAAGGTCACGTCGAGGCCGTCGGCCTTGGCCCGGTCGATGACCGAGATGTCCCAGCCGGGACCGAAGTGCGTGTAATGCAGCCCGATCCCCGACCCGCGGCTGACATCCATGGCCTCCTGCACCGGGTCGAACGGTTCCCCCCGGAAGATGGTGCGAAGGTGCGGGGCGAACACGCCGTCGGCAGCCGGGCGGCACAACTCGATCAACTCCTGCGTGTCCGAGTAGACCTGCGGGTAGTAGGCCAGCCCGGTGGAGAACCCGACCCCCCACTCCTCCATGCCCCGTTCGACCAGGCGCTGGGCCCGCCTCAGGTCGTCACCGACCAGCGGGAAGTCCTTCATGCCCACAACCTCGAGGCGAATGGCGCCGTGGGGGATCAGGTAGGCGGTGTTGATGGCGACATTCCCGTCGAACCGGTCCCGGTACTCGGCCACGCTCGACCAGTCCCAGCCCACGTCCAGGCTGGTGTTGAGCCCCGCCAGGTAGCGGCGGTAGAGCTGCAGGTTGTCCGGGGACAGGGGCGCGTAGGAGAGGCCGTCCTGGCCCAGCACCTCGGTCGTGACCCCCTGCAGGAGCTTCGGAGCATGCTGCGGATCGGCGAGGAGCATGACATCGGAGTGGGCGTGCAAGTCGATGAACCCGGGCGCCACCACCTTCCCATCGGCCTCGATCGTCACCCCGGCCCCAGCGTCATCAAGTCGATCAACGGCTGCGATGGCGCCTCCCGTTATCCCGACATCGGCGGAGAGGCCGGGTCCTCCGGATCCATCGATGACGGTCCCGTTTCGGATGATGACGTCGAACGTCATCTCACACTTCCTCCTTCTGGTCACTGCCCCCTGACCACTGAACACTGACCACCGGCTCCGGTATCCGGTCGAGCACGCAACGGACCTCTCGGCCCCTCGCCCCGGCGAGGCGGAGGGACTGGGGCTTCAGGCACTCCGGCCGGGAGTACGGACAACGGGGCTCGAACCGGCAGCCCGGCGGCACGGTTGCCACATCCAGGGCTTCTCCGCGGATCACCTCACCCCTCTGCTCGGCGCGTAGCTTCGGGCGGGGGACGCTTTCGAGCAGGGCCTTGGTGTACGGGTGGCGGGGTTGGCCGAACACGTCGGCGGTTGCGCCGGATTCGACGATCTGGCCTGCGTACATGACCGCCACCCGCTCGCTGAGGTGGCTTATGACCCGCAGGTCGTGGGATATGAACAGGTAGGCCATGCCCAGTTCCTGCTGGAGGCGCTTGAGGAGGTTCAGGATCTGGGCCTGCACCGACACATCCAGCGCCGAGGTCGGTTCGTCCGCCACTATCAGCTTGGGTCGCAGGGCGATGGCGCGGGCGATGCAGACCCGCTGGGCCTGGCCGCCGCTCAACTCGTGGGGGAAGCGGTCGGCAATGGTGGCTGGAAGGCCCACCGTGGAGAGCAGTTCGACCACCCTGTCCAGCCCCTCGTTGGCGCTGCGGATCTCTCCGTGCGTACGGAGGGGATGGGCGACCGCCTGCAGGACGGAATGGCGGGGATTGAGCGAGGAGAGCGGATCCTGGAAGATCAACTGCATCTGGCGGCGGAGCCCCCGCAGCTCCTGCTTCTCGAGATCGAGGAGGTCGGCACCATCGAATTCGATCGTGCCCTCGTCGGGACGTTCCAGCGCGAGGAGCAAGCGACCCACCGTCGTCTTGCCCGACCCGCTCTCTCCGACCAGCCCGAGCGTTTCCCCTGATCGGATGGTCAGGCTGACGTCGTCGCAGGCCCTGACGACCGGCGCGGGGCGCAGCAGGGCGATGTCTCGCAGCGGGCGCGGCAGCGGGTAGTACCTCTTGAGCCCCGTGATGGTGACCAGTGGCCGCTCGGTCACGATGGACCCCCCACGGGCCCCACCTCGCTCCCCTCACCGGCGCCGCGCCGGGCCTCCACACCGGCCGCCTGCGGGCTGTCGTAGAAGCAGGCCACCCGATGGTGCGTGCCGACCTCTCGCAGGGGAGGGCGCTCGATGGCGCACCGGGGATCGAGCCGGTGCGGGCAGCGATCGTAGAAGGCGCACCCGGCGAAGGGCTCGGTGAGGTCCGGCATAGCGCCCTCCATGGTGACCAGCCACTCCTGATCGTCGTCGAGGTCGGGCGTCGAGGCGAGCAGTCCCTGCGTATACGGATGCCGCGGGTTGGTGAACAGATCACGGACCCGGGCCTCCTCGACGATCCTCCCCGCGTACATGACATATACCCGATCGCAGTTCTCCGCCACCAGCCCTATGTCGTGGGTGATCAGCAGCAGGCCCATCTCCATCTCCTGCTGCAGCTCCGCGATGAGCTCGAGCACCTGCGCCTCGATGGTCACATCGAGGGCGGTGGTGGGTTCGTCCGCGATCAGCAGCGACGGGCTCCAAGCCAGGCCGGCAGCGATCATCACCCTCTGGCGCAGGCCGCCGCTGAACTCGTGGGGGAAGCTCCTCACTCGGCGCTCCGACCCCGGTATGCGAACCCTGCGGAACAACTCGACGACCCGAGCCCTGATCCTCCCGGTGATGCGGCGAAGCCGGTGCAACGCCAGCAACTCGTCGAGCACGACGGCCATCCTCCTACGGCCGGGCTGATGAACCCTCATCCCGTCCGCCACCTGCTCGCCCACCCGCAGGACGGGATTGAGGCTGCTCATCGGGTCCTGGAAGATCATGGCGATGTCCCGGCCCCGGATGTTGCGGATCGCCTCGGCCGATTGGCGGCGAAGGTCCATTCCGTTGAAGACGATCCGCCCGGACTCGACCCGCCCGGGTCGGGTTGTCAGGCCCATGACAGCCAGGGCGGTCTGGCTCTTCCCGGAACCGGACTCACCGACGAGCCCCACCGCCTCGCCCTTGGCAATCTCGAGGTCGATGCCGTCCACGGCCCGCACCACGCCGCTGCGGGTGTAGAAGTAGACCCGCAGGTCTTCGACACTGAGCACGGTCCCGGCATCCGCCGCTCCGTTTGCCGCCGTCATATCAGCTTCACCTGATGTCCCGCATACGAGGGTCGAGAGCGTCTCTCAAGCCGTCTCCAAGGATGTTGAAGCCGATCACCCCCCAGCTGATTGCAAGACCGGGGAAGACCACCGTCCAGGACGCTACCGAGATGAACGAACGGGACTCGCTCAGCATCCTGCCCCAACTCGGCTCCGGTGGCTGGGTACCGAGCCCAACGAAGCTGAGGCCGGCCTCGGCGATGAGCGTGTTCCCGAATCCGAGGGTCATGACCACCAGTACCGGGACGAAGCTGTTGGCAAGGACCTGGCGGACCATGATGGACACGGGACCGTCGCCGATGGCCCGGGCGGCGGTCACGTAGTCCTGTTCCCGCACTTCGAGGACCGCACTCCTCACCAGCCGGGCGTATCCGGGTACGCCCGGCAACGCGATGGCGAAGATCACGTTCCACACCCCCGGACCCAGGAACGCCACGACCATGAGGGCCATCACCAGCCAGGGAATAGCCTGCAGGATGTCCACCAGCCTCATTATCAACTGATCGACCCTGCGTCCCACGAACCCGGCCACCAGGCCGAGGACGCCGCCGGCCACCATGGCCAGCAACACCGCGGCCAACGAGATGACCAGTGCCTTCCTCCCACCCCAGATCACCCGGCTCAAGACGTCACGACCGAAGTCGTCCGTGCCGAAGGGGAACTCCCAACCGGGCGGCGCGAACTGCGGACCATGGTCGGGAATCACCGGATCGTACGGCGCGATGATCGGCGCGAAGGCGGACACGATCACCATGCTCAGGACGAGGATGAGGCCGACCAGGGCCCGCCGGGTACTGAGAATCGTCGAGAGCACCCGTCGGGCCCTCGCCCTGCGGGTGGTCCGGACGATCGACACCTCCTGCATGGCCACCTGCTCGGTCCCGGTCCCGGTCACTCGAGCCGCACCTTGGGGTTGAGCAGCGGGTAGAGCAGATCGGTGATGAGGTTCACCACGGAGAAGGAGATCGCGAAGAAGAAGACCGCCGCCTGGATCACGATGTAGTCGCGCGACGAAACGGCTTCGAGGAACAACCGCCCCACGCCCGGTAGGGTGAATACCACCTCCACGAATATAAGGCCCGAGATCAGATCCGCTACATGGAGACCGATGAGGGTGACGGTGGGGATGAGGGCGTTTCGTAGCGCGTGGCGGGTCTTGACCACGCTGGACGGCAGCCCCTTGGCGCGGGCCACCAGGACGTAGGGCCTTCGCAGTTCCTCCAGCGTGCTGGACCGGAGCATGCGGCTGATGGAGGCCGAGCTGTACATGGCCACCGCCAGGGAAGGTAGGAACAGGCTGTGGGCGGTTCCCAGCGGGTCGCCGAGCGCGTCTATTCCCAGGCTGCCGATGATCGGAAACCAACCGAGCCAGAGCCCCCCCGTGAGCAGCAGCAACATGGCCAGGTAGAAGCTGGGAAGGGCAACGCCCACCAACGAGGCGATGGAGGCGACGCCGTCAAGCCACGTTCGATGGTTGAACGCGCCGGTCATGCCCAGCGTCATCCCGATCAACACTGTGAACGCCAGTGACATGATGGCCAGCGGGACGGTCACCCCGAGGCCTCGCTTGAGGATATCGAAGGCGGGCTGGCCGGAGTAGAGCGAGTTACCCAGGTCACCTCTGACCGCGCCGTTCACGAACACCCAGTACTGCTCGACCAATGGCTTGTCCAGGCCGTGTTGACGCCGGAACTCCTCCGCCAGTTCGGGATGCTCCCGGGCCATCTCGCCGTACCTGATGAGGGCGGGGTCACCGCCGATGGCCCGGATCAGGAAGAAGACGAGCGTGGTCACCCCGACGGTGACCACGAGGGCCCAGGCGAGCCGACGGACTACGTAGGCACCCACGGCTCACCCATGATCGGACTGCTCACTGAACATGACATCCCCGCCGCCCGACGACACGTTCGGTGGCCGCCGGGCGGTGGGCTAATGCAATGGACGCGCCTTATGCCTCTATCCAGGCCGTTTCCCAGCGCTGCTGCTGTTCGGGGAACATCGGGAAGCCCTTGACCTTGTTGGACATGGCCACCGCGTACGGCGCCGCCACGATGGCGATGAACGTCGCACCCTCGTTGAGGTACTTGTTCCACGCCATCGAGTAGAGCCTCCCGCGCTCTTCGACGTCGGCGACCGCGCTTGCCTCCGAAATCCATGCCGAGATCTCGGGGTCGGTGTACCCGGTGACATCACCTTCGCCGATGAACCGCGAACGCGGTCCGGGGTCCATGAAGCTGATGGAAGCGCTGTTGGCCATCTGCCAGTCCTGCTGTGACCAGCGGTTGGCCCAGAACCCCTCCTCCAGTGCCGCGACCGTGGCGTTGATCCCGACCGCCTGCAGGTCGGCGGCCACCGACTCGGCGACCTTCTTGATGTGCGCCACGTCGTGGGCCGTCAGCTCGAGATCGAAACCGAGTACTCCCTCCGCTTCCAGGATCGCCCGCGCCCCTTCCGGGTCGTAGGGCGGTGGCGTGATGTTGAGCGGGACGTTGGACAGTGGCGGCACGTTCGTGTACGCAGGCGCACCCAGACCGAACAACGCCCGCTCGTTGGCAGCGTCCCGGTTGATGGACATGGCAATCGCCCGCCGCACATTCGGGTTGTCGAGCGGGGGATACCTCGGGCTGATCCGGAACCAGTCCACCCATGTAGAGGGGAGTACCTGGACGTTGAGTGAATCGTCGGCCTGTAGGGCGGGGATCTCCACCCGCGGAGGATTCCTGATCCAGTCGACCTCCCCGGCGCGCAGCGCCGCCAAGCGGCTGGTCTCGTCCGGGATGGGGATCATGCGGATCTCGTCCAGGATCGGCAGGTCCTCCTCCCAGTAGTTGGTGTTCTTCTCCAGGATCGTCACCACATCCGGGATGTGCTCCTTGAAGCGGAAGGGTCCCGAGCCCACCGGGTTGGTGTTCATATCGGCGATCGCCTCCTGCGGCATGATCGCGTTCACATGCACGAAGAACAGTTCTTCGAGGCGCGGGTGGGGCTGATGGAGCGTGATATGGATCGTGTGCGAGTCGGTGGCCTCTATCGTCTTGAAGAGGCTCTCGTCGGTCTCCGCATTCACGAAGGACGCGCGGTACGCCGAGCCGGTCTCCGGGTTCAACACGCGCATCGTGCTGTAGACGACGTCGTCGGCGGTCATCTCCCGTCCGTTGTGGAAGTGGATCCCGCGCCGGACGTTAAAGGTCCACTCCATATAGTCGTCGCTGAACTCCCAGCTCATCGCCTGCTCGGGAACGTGCCGGTAGGTGACCGGGTCGAGATCCGACAGCCCGCGGAAGATCTGCGACGGGGCCCACGCGTCGGTGAGGTTGAACTGCTTGTGGTAGTCGAAGTTCTGTATCGACCCGTCGATCCCCAGCCTGATGTTCTGCGGCGGTAGCTCAGGCTCAGGCGGCGGTGGAGGCGCGGTGGTACCGGGAGCAACCGTCACCGTGGTGGTCGAAGCCTCGGTGAGGGCCGTCGTGGTTTCGGCTGCCATCGCCGCGGTGGTCGTGGGCGCCGCGGTGGTCGGTGCCGCCGTCGTGGGCGCCGCCGTCGTGGGAGCTGCCGTTGCCGGGGCCGCGGTATCGGGAGCCGGAGCATCTTCCCCGCACGCCGCGGCCAGTGAACCAGCCGCTACCAGCGAGCCTCCGTAGCCCATCCACTTCAGGAACGTCCGTCGATCTACAGGGGAGCCGCGCCCGTCATCCTCGGGTCGCGTCTCTTCGCTTCTACTGGTCATGGATTCTCCTCCCGGGATTCCCCAATCGACCTACCCAACCGCGGCTGCTTCTCGGCGTGCCCGGGCCACGGGCGCAGGCCACTGGAGTAACGCTCGACGTGAGTCTCCTCGATACCTCCCTCAAACGGCCGGGCACTGCTCCATCGTGACTCTAGGAGGCGACAAAAAGGACCGTCAACCGATATTGGGGCATTTGTATCCCATGCGCTATTCGACCGATGGAACGGACGATCCCGGTAGGGTGAAAACCCGAGTGAGAGGGAGGGCGATCAGTGGGAAGCTTCAACGACGATCCTTACCGGGAACTCCTTGGCCTGCGACCGTTTATAAACGCGTCGGGGAACTCCACCACCCTCGGCGGCAGCGTCATGCCCGGCGAGGTGGTCGAAGCGATGGCCGCCGCAGCCCGATCGTTCATCGACCTGAACGCTTTACACGAGAGGGCGGGCGAGAAGTTGGCCGAGATGATCGGCGTCGAAGCCGCCTTCATTTCGTGCGGTGCTTCCAGCGGCGTGGCGATGTGCGCCGCCGCCTGCATGACCGGAGGAGACCCGGAGAGGGTCGCCGGCCTTCCTCATACCGATGCGTTTCCTGATGAGTTCGTGATCAGCCTCATAGACCCCCACGTATTCGTCCATCAGGGCATCGAGTCGGTGGGCGGGAAACTGGTAAAGGTCGGTAGCCGGACCGACGCCGGCAACGCCGACATGGTTGCTGCTATAGGGCCGCGCACCGCGGCCGTGGTGCTTTTCTACGGTCTGCAGTCGAAGCAGGACCTGGCCGAGTTGGCTTCCGCTGCTTCGGAGCGCGGCGTGCCGGTAATCGTCGACGCCGCCGCCCAACTCCCGCCCCGGTCCAACCTGACGTCGCTACTCGATCTGGGGGCATCGTTGGTCGTCTTCAGCGGTGGCAAGGCGATCAGGGGTCCGCAGAGCACCGGCCTGGTTCTCGGGCGGGCCGACCTGGTGCAGGCGGTGAGGCTGAACGCCAACCCTTTCACGGCCATCGGCCGCGGCATGAAGGTGGGCAAGGAGGAGATCGTGGGCCTGCTGGCCGCGGTCGAACTCTTCCTCTCCACGGACGAGGAGGAGGAGTTGGCACGATGGCGGCAGGACCTGGAGGGCATCGCCGCCGTACTCAACGCGATCGACGGTATACACGCCGAGGTGGGCTCCAAGGGGCACGCGGCTGCGCCCGCCGCGGTCGCCCGCGGCTACGTCACGTTCGACCCCGACCGGACACCGGCGGCCGCATCGATCATCGACGAACTCCTGGCCGGGGAACCCTCCATCGCGTTGCGCGCCGACGGGGACGCCATAGTGATCGATCCGATGACGATGCTGCCGGGCGACGCCGAGGTGGTGGCCAGGCGGATGGCGGAAGTGGTGGTTGGTGGCTAGTGGCGGTGGACGGCTGCCACAAACTGGTTTGCATCGCAAACTCCATGGCCCTAGGATAGGTTTGCAGTACAAACCTTAGGGCTCGGTTTCGGCCGGCCCGCGACCATGGAGGTGAATGATGGGGACCACTGGCCGGGAGGCAGCGGCGCTTACCCCTGAGGAAAGTTGGGGCACAATCCACGAGACGCTAGACCGGACGCGTAGCTCGATCTATCTGGCCGGAGCGTCGACGATCCTGATCCTCTGGGGGGTCATCGTCTCCCTCGGATACTTCTGGCAGTACGCGTACCAGACAATGGCCAGTGACTTCTTCGCAGACCGGCCCTGGATTCCGCTGCCGATCTGGATCGCACTCGGTGTTGGAGGGATGGTGGGAAGCGGCATCATCGGTCACCGCGCGACCAGCCGGATCGCCCCCGGAGTCGACCTTCGGAGAGCCGGAATCAAGGTGGGTCTCTTCTGGCTTGCGGTGATCACTGCGGCCTTTCTCATTCCGGGCGCGGCGGGATTGTGGAACGCGGAGCTCGCCTCCCGGATACCCCACGTCGTGGTCGGCATCCTGGGGCTCGGATACGTCCTGTTCGGCATACTGTTCCGTCCCGCCCTGGCGATGGTGGGTCTGGGCATCGCCGCCTCCTTCTACCTTCCCAGCTACCTAGCCGGCGATGCGGCAGCGGCCTTCGCGGGAGCCGCGACGTTGCTGGTGGCGGGACTCGGCTGGGCGTGGATCCGCAGGAACGAGGTGGCATGACGCAGGATGCCACCGTCCTCGACGAGACCATCCACCAGTCCACCAGGCTCCGGATAATGTCCATGGTGATCTCCTGGCCCGAGACGGACCGGCTCGCCTACGGGTTCATCCAGAAGACGCTTGGCCTCACGGGCGGTAACCTGACCACCCATCTGCGGAAACTCGAGGACGCCGGCTACGTGACCATCGCCAAGGAGTTCCACAACTCCAAACCACGCACGTGGGTCAGGGCGACACCCGAGGGCCGCCGCGCCTTCGCCGAATACCTCGCCAACCTCGACAGGGCACTGAACCACCGATGGTCGCGAACAGTGTCTCCGTCATGACCGACACCGGGGGCAGAAGCACTCTCCTTCACGCGACCCCCGAGGACGGGATGCCCGGCCGCCCATAGACATCCTGCATAAGTATCACAAAATATATAGATATGTCCGATTTTCCCGACGGCCCTCCCCGTCCATCAATATCATTCCGGACGAAGCGCTACAAGGGAGGGTAAGCAATGAGCGCTATCCAGGACGGTCTCAGATTCAAGACAGCTTTCACGACAACGGCATGGGTGCTCATCCCGGTCGCCATCGCGATCAACATGATCGGAAGGTTCTTGGTGGTCAATGTCTTGAACCTGCCTCTGTTCGTCGACACAGCCGGCACGACCATGATCGCCTTCCTAGCGGGCCCGTGGGTTGCGGCAGTAGCCGGGATACTGACGAACCTCGTGTTCGGTCTCACGCTCGAGGCGACATCGATACCGTTCGGGATCGTGAACGCTGCTATCGGGATCGTGGCCGGTGTCATGGCGGCTCATGGATTCCTTCGCTCTACGGGAAAGGTGATACTGCTAATTCTCGCCCTGACCGCTGTCACCATCCTCACGGCCATGCCCATCGTGGTTCTTGTGTTCCAAGGCGTTTCAGGGTCCGGCGTCGACGCGGTCACCGGCTTCTTCGTGGCTTCCGGGAGGAACATGGTCGAGTCGGTGCTCGGTCAGCAGTTGCTTACGACACCAGGCGACAAGGTGGTCACGGTGCTCCTGGCATTCGCCTTGATCAAGGGAGTTCCGGCGCGTTACCGACCCCCGTTCGGGCGAGAGGTCATACCGTTCTGACCGGTTAGCGGTCGATCTCTGGAACCACGGCGCGACATGCGCCGCCAACGGCATCCCTCGCAAGGCCCGCCGACGAAGGCGTCCCGGTGGCACGTCGAGGAGGCGGAACGAAGCGAGGGGTGCCGATCGTGCGGAGAGCAGGCCGAGTTGTCTTGCGGTTAGACAAGAAGTAGGACTCAAAGGTAGTGGAAGCCGAGACGGCTACCTGGTCGGCGGAGCGCATTGCAGAGTTGTACGAGGTCGGGAACACCTGGCTGCACAGGGTCCATCCCCTTACCAAGCTGGCCGCAGTGCTTCCGCTATCGGTGGCGGGGTTCGTCGGCGACACCGTTCGAGTACCGGGCGCCCTCTTGATTGCGGCGGCCTTAACCCTGCTCTTGTCCCGTCTCGGAATCGTCGTCCTCAAGTCGCTCCGGCTCCTCGCCCCGATGACCATCGCTTTGTTCGTGATTCATGGAGTGGTCCGCCCGTACGAGTCAGAGCCGATCGCAGCTTGGGGACCCATCTCGATCAACGCCGAGGGCTTGGCCCTCGCCGGAACGACCGCGGCGCGCCTGGCGGTCTTCGTCATCGCGGTGACCGCCGCGATGACGCCCGTCCACCCCAAGATCTTCGCCACCGCTCTCATCCAGCGGGGCGTGTCGCACAAGCTGGTCTACGCCTACCTGGCAGGGGCTGAGTTGCCCCCGGAGATGAAGCTGCGGGCGACCCAGATCCTCGACGCTCAGCAGTCGCGCGGTTTTGACACGCGGGGAAGCCTGCCGCGGCGTTTCCGGACCCTCTTCGCGCTGCTCAAGCCGCTGCTGGTCAGTTCCCTGATCGGCGTCGAGATGAGGACCCTCGCACTGGAATCCCGTGGGTTCTCGCGACCGGGACGCCGAACCTCCGTCATTGAGGTCAAGGATCGGGGGAGACTGCTCCAGAGGTCGCTTCTCCTGGCTGCGATACCTCTGCTCGTCCTCGCAGTCATATGGTGAGCGACCCTACGCCGGCGGGTTCCACGAGCTCACGGACTGCGGCATTCGCCGCCTTCGAGGAGTTCAGCCTCACCTACGACACTGCTTGCACGCCGTCGCTGACCCGGCTGAGCCTGGATCTGTACGGCGATCAACTCACCCTTGTCACAGGGCCTTCGGGAAGCGGCAAGTCGACACTGGCGCGGGTTGTGGCCGGGTTCGTTCCCCAATTGCTGCGCGGGGAGATTGAGGGTTCGGCCCGGGTACTCGGTCACGATGTCGAGTCCGCCCCGCTACATGCGATCAGCCAGTCGATCGGCATCGTATTCGACAATCCGTTCGACCAACTGACCGCCGCCACGAGGACCGTTTTCGACGAGACGGCCTACGCCCTTGAGAACGAGGGTCTGCCACGAGCTGAGATCGTGTCGAGGGTTCGCGAGGCCTTGGACAGCGTCGGGCTGGCCGAAGTGGCAGGGAATCACCCCCGCCGCCTCTCAGGCGGTCAATCGCAGCGGCTGGCGATAGCGTGCGCCCTGGCCCAGAGGAAACCGATCCTGGTGCTCGACGATCCCACCTCCCAACTCGACCCCACCGGAACGGCGGAAGTGGTCTCCATGGTCGCGAAGCTGCGAGAGGAGCACACGACAGTGGTGGTTGTAGCCCAGGACCTGCGCCATTGGCTCGGGATCGCCGATCGGCTGGTCATCCTGGACGAGGGTCGTCTGGCGGCGGACGGGAGTCCTGCTGCGCTTCTCGCCGAGCCGGGGCCGCTCGCCGCCAAGGTCATGATCCCGCGATACGTCGCTATCTGGGCCGAGTTGCGAAGCCGCGGGATCGGTTCGAGCGACACTGCGCCCCTCGGGACCGATCAGTTGGTCGCCTCACTCCACGCCTCGGTCCGGAGCGGGGACTGACACGGTGATAAGGCTCCGCGACGTCAGCTACACCTACCCGAAGGGCGTGGAGGCGATCCGAGAGCTGAACCTGGATGTGTCCCCGGGCGAGGCCTTGTTCGTCCTCGGCCACAACGGGGCCGGCAAGTCGACCATGCTCAGGCTGTTCAACGGGTTGCTGAAGCCGACCACCGGGAAGGTCACCGTTGCCGGCACCGACACGAGAAAGGCCAGGCCGGCGCATCTGTCGCGCAGCGTCGGGCTCGTGTTCCAGAACCCGGACGCGCAGCTGTTCAAGGATCGGGTCTCCGACGAGGTGTCTTTCGGTGCCAAGCACGGGGCCGGAACCGTCGATGCGACCGAACGCTTCGAACGGGCGATGGAACTGCTCGGCTTGGAGTCGGTCGGCGATACCAATCCCTACGAACTCTCCCTGTCGTGGCGCAAGCGGGTCGCCATCGCGTCGGTGGTCGCCATGGGCAGTCCGATCCTGGTGCTCGACGAGCCCACGGGCGGGCAGGACGCCGAAGGGACCCGGGTTCTCACCGACCTCATCATCGATACACGCCGTCGCGGTCACGGGTGCGTGGTGGTAACCCACGACGTGGACCTGGCATTCGACTGTGCCGATCGAGTGGTAGTGCTGCGCGAGGGCGACGTCCATCTCCACGGCGATCCGATGTCGGTCCTCGGCGATCCGCGGCTGGGGGAGGCAGGTGTCGAATCCTCCACGATGCATCAGGTCTCCCGGGGCCTTGGGCTGGATCAGCCGATCCGCACCGTGGACGAACTGGAAGAACATCTCCGATCCACAGGAGGTACAACCCCATGAGCTTCGATCCGCTGAGCACCGGCAGGCCCCAGCACCACATCCGATGCCTTCCGGGCGACGTGGCCGACAAGGTGCTCCTGCCCGGCGACCCCAGGAGGGCCGAGCGCATCGCACAGCTTCTCGACGACGCCCGCCACATAGCCACCAACCGCGAGTACGCCACCTATACGGGCACCTACCAGGGGGTGCCGGTCTCGGTCACATCGACCGGCATCGGCTGCCCGTCGACGGCCATCGCCATCGAGGAACTCATCAGCGTGGGCGCCAGGACGCTGATACGAACCGGAACCAGCGGCTCGATGACCCCCGACGTGAGTCCGGGGGAGGTGATCGTCGGTACGGGGGCGATACGAGAGGAAGGAACCGGAATCTCGTACCTCCCCGTGGAGTTCCCGGCCGTACCCGATCTCGACACGACGATCTGCCTGCGAGCGGCCGCCGAAGCGCTGGGCTTGCCGGTGCGGGCCGGAGTGCTCCACTCGAAGGACTCGTTCTACTCCCACCGAGACCCGGGCCGGGTAGGGGTAGCGCAGGAACTGAGAGGTAAGCGGGCAGCCTGGAGAGCGGGCGGAGCACTCGCCTCGGAAATGGAGACCTCCACCCTGTTTATCCTCGGGTCCATGCTGCGCGTGAGGACGGGTTCCATCTGCATGGTGGCCAGCTCGCACGACGCCTCCACCCGCCTGACGCCTGAGGAGTCGGCCGCCCTGATCGACAAGGTGATAACAGCCGCGCTCGACGCCCTGGTGCTCGCCGAATCCGCCGACCGGGGCGACAGCTCCGCATGAGCGTTCGGATCGACGTCCACACCCACTTCTACCCGGCGTCGTACCTGACCGCTCTGGAGCAACGGCGGGACATCCCGCGCGTCTACCTGGACGGGGCGGTCAGGCGGTTCGTGATCTTCCCCGAGGAGGACGCCGACCCGCGGATAGGTCGACCCATCGAAGATGGCTGGTGCACCGTCGCAGGCAAGGTCGGCTTCATGGATGAGAAGGCCATCTCACGCTCGGTCATCTCCCTCGGCAACCCCTGGATGGAGCCGTTCGAAGGTCAGCAGGGAATCGAGTTGACCAGGGTGGTGAACGAGGAACTCGGTGCTCTGGAGCAGATGACCGGGGGACGCCTGGTAGGTCTCGGAGCCCTCCCCGCGACCGGTGTCGAGGACGTGCTGGCGGAGATCGCGGCGATCGACCGCCACCCGAGCCTGCGCGGGATCGTGACGGGTCCGAGGATCGCCCACCTCCGGCTGGACGATCCTGACCTGGAAGCGGTCTGGACCGAACTCGAGGCCCGGCAGCTCCCCGTGCTGCTGCACCCCCAGGACGGCATCGCCCTCGACCTCCTGGAGGGGTACGGACACGTGCTACCTGTCGGGGTGGGTTTCCCCATGGAGACCACGGCGGTCGTGAGCCGTCTCGTGTTCGGCGGCGTTCTCCACAACCACCCCGATCTAAAGATGATCGTCTCGCACGGCGGGGGGACGCTTTCAGCCCTGGTAGGGCGCCTCGACGCCGCCTGGCGATCGGATGAGATCGGCCGTTCCCGGCTTCCGGAACCCCCATCGAGGTCGGTCGCCAGGCTGTACGTAGACGCCATAACCTACGCACCCGGTCCCCTGCATGCATCGATCGCCATGGTCGGCAGCGAGCGGGTCATGTACGGCACCGACCACCCCTTCTCCATCGAGGACGCCGAAGCCACCGCCGACGCCATGGGTACGATCGACGAGATCACCCGCGAGTCGACTTTCGCCGGCAATGCCTCCGTCCTCTTCCGCTTGGACTGACGATCGAGAAGCTTCGCCGGAACGATTCGGCTGATCGAGCGGCAGCCGGATAGCGATTCGATGGTGTTAGTCAAGTCTGGTCTAGTCAGATAGACTGATCCGCATGATCGTCAACGTTTACGAGGCCAAGACCCATCTCTCCAAGCTCCTCGATCGGGTATTGAACGGCGAGGAGATCGTGATAGGCCGGGCCGGCAAGCCTGTCGCGCGACTCGTTCCCTTCGCCGCGAAGCGGACTCCAAGGGTGCCGGGCAGGCTGGCCGGCAAGATCGTCATGGCCGAGGACTTCGACGCCACACCCGACTGGCTCCTCGACGCCTTCGAGGGTCGGGAGTGAATCTACTGCTGGACACCCATACAGCGTTGTGGTGGCTCAACAAGGATCGACTGGTCGCAGGAGCCGCGGAGGCAATCGCGGATCCCGACAACCTCGTATACGTCAGCGTGGCCAGCATCTGGGAGATCAGCATCAAGCAGACCATCGGCAAGCTCACCATCACAGACGAGTTCTACACCATCGTCTACGAGGATTTCGAGCCTCTTCACATCACGATCTCAGATGCCCGGACAGCCGGTTCTCTGCCGCGGCATCACCGCGATCCCTTCGACAGGATGCTCGTAGCTCAGGCCCTCGCGCGCGACCTGACGCTGGTCAGCCGGGATCGGGCGTTGAGCCGGTATGGCGTCAAGCTGATGAGAGCCTGAGCCGAAGCCAACCGTTCTACATTGTCAGGCTTCCTATTGGCGGTCAGGCGCGGCGGCCCGTGTAGGGGATGTCGTCGAGGATCCGGAACAGGACCTTGCGGTCGGCGTCTCCAATGGCGCTGAAGGGTGGCCGGACGGACCCGCCCTTCAGACCCACGTAGTCGAGGGAGGCCTTGACGACCGACGCCCCGAAGTAGTACGGGTACTCCTCGCCGGTCGTGAACTCCTCCCCCATGAAGAAGTGCATGTAGGGGGCCAGCCTGGCGTGCATCCGGTCGGCCTCGCCGTAGGCGCCCTTCTCCAGCAGGTCCCAGTACTCGAGTTCGAACTCGGGCCACCAGCTGGCCGGCCCGGAGATGAAGCTGGCGCTGCCGTGGATGTGGCCCACCGAGGAGGTGAAGCCAAGCGAGTTGTCGATGAAGTTGAACCGGTCCTTGAACATCGGGATGGTGCTGATCATCGCTACGTAGATGCCCGGACCCCCGTACTTGAGGGACAGGACGTTCGGGATGTCGGTCACCCTCTGCAGCAACGTGGCGGTGAGGCTGGTGGCGAGGTTCCCGCGCCACGGCTGGTCGTACAGCATGATGGCCATATCCGGGACCGCCTCCGCCACCATGGCGATGAAGGTGTAGAAGCTGTCCTCGTCGAGGCGGTAGTAGAACGGCGGGGTGAGCATCACGTGGCCGGCCCCGGCGTCTCGAGCGTTGCGGGTCATCTTGATGGCTTCGAACACGCTGCAGGATCCCACTCCGGCCACGATCGGGAGCTTCCCGTCGGCGCCCCTGACGGACGCCTCCACCACCTGGGCGTGCTCCTCTTCGTTCAAGTGGACGAGCTCACCCGTTCCCGACGGGGAGATGACGAAGCCACGTCCGGTGACGAGGCCGCCGTCGACCATCCAGCGGATGTTGTCCTCCAGAGCGCCGAGGTCGGGACTGAAGTCGTCATTCCAGGGAATCATTGCCAGCGAGGCAGGCCCGCATATCTCTGCTTTCCGTGTATCCCAATCCATTTCTGCCCTCCAGCTACGAATCAGCCGCCGAACCTACGCCGGTCTCTGCATGAACACCAAAACTATCGTCGCTCAACGCCCCGCTGTCAACGACGCGCGAACCAGCCGTTTCGACATCGCCTATCACTCCCCTCGGGCTGAGCGGTTCCGATCGTTAGAGTCGAAGCCGCGCCGCGAAGGAGGTTCGTAGCTGTGACATCCGGCTTCGGGCGGATCGGCTTGATCGTCCCGTGTGATCTGACACTCGATGCCGAGTACCCTCGCTACCTACCCGTCGAGGCCACGGTGCACCTCACCCGCACCGGGTTCCACCCTGGCGATCTTGACCTCGACTTCATTCTGGGAGTTTCCTCACCGTCCGAGATCGCCTACGCGACCCGCAGTCTCACCAAGATCGCTCCAGGCGTCATCAGCTTCGCATGCACGTCGGGGAGCTTCGTCCTCGGTCTCGAGGGCGAGATGCGCATCCGGAGGCTGATGGAGGATGCGGGAGCCGAGCTCGCTCAGACCACCAGCGGCGCTCTCCTCGACGCTCTGGCGGTGCTCGGGGTCGAGCGGATCGGACTCGGCACGCCCTACACGGAGCCGGTCGGCGCCAGACTGGGGTCGTTCCTGACCGAGGCCGGGTATCACGTCACGGGTGTGGTCAACATGGAACTCCACGACGTGATCGGCCCGGTGGCCGACGACGCCGTGATCGACCTGGCGCGCCGCGCGGCCGGCGGCCGCCCGGACGCCGTCTTCCTCGCTTGCACGGGCGTCCCGACCCTTGACCTGATCACCCCTCTCGAGGCTGACCTGGAGATGCCGGTGCTTACTGCCAACCAGGTCACGATGTGGGCGGCTCTGGGATCGATCGGTATGCGCTCGCCCCTGGTCTCGCAACGCCTACTCCGCGCCGGGTGGAGGAGCCACCGGGGCTGAGCCGGTCGTTGCAGCGATCGCCACCACGGTCGAGGTTATCGGACCCTTCCAAGACCTACAGGAGCGGTCGACAGCACCTCGGGAGCACCATCGGTGATTGCGAGCACCTGCTCTGCACAGTAGAGCCCGGTGTCGTCCACGACTGCCGGTTCGATCGTGACCACCATGCCCGGCTGCAATACCGTCTCGTCGAACTCGGCGATGCTGGGGGGTTCGGTCGCGTCGAGGCCGATGCCGTGGCCGAGCCGTCCGAACCCGAGCGAGTCAAGCCCGAGAGAGTCCGACCTGTCCCGCACCGCGGCCGCGACCTCCCCGACCGCGGTACCGGCGCGGGCCAGCGCGATCCCGGCGTTCGTGGCCTCGACCACGGCCTCCTGGAGTTCTATCTGCCGGGAGTCCGGGCCTCCGACCACCGCAGCGCGGCAGAAGTCGGACCAGTACCCGTCTACCCGCACACCAACGTCGGACCAGACGAGGTCGCCTTCCCGGATGACACGGTCGCGCGGAGCGCTGACGAACCGGTCGTACGACCCGGACCCCGACGTTATGGCGATCCAACCCAGGGTGTCAGCCCCCGCACCGATGGCAGCCGCGGCGATACGTCGCGCCAACTCACGCTCGGTGACTCCGGCGAGGGTCCCCGCCAGTGCCTGTGCAAACGCTGCGCTCGTGGCGCGGGCCGCGGCCCGTAGGCAGGCTATCTCGTAGGACGATTTGACGGTCCGCAGCGACCAGAGCAAGTCCTGGCCGTCGACCACCTGGAGGTTGTCGACGTGCCCGACGATGGTAAAGAAGTCGGCGGGAGTGACTCCCGTCCTCGCCTCCCTACCCAACTCCAAGCCGATCGGACCGGTCGGGAGCGCGCCGATCGCATCGATCACGTGTGGCACCACGCTCTCGGGCGGTACGTCGTAGCGATGGACCACAGCGTCGGGCCATGTCTCCTCGGCTTCATCGGCGACGAAAGCGGGGAGGCAAAGGTGGAGGGGCCCGTCCGCCGGGATCACCGCGATCATCGACCTGGTGGCCGAGGACCACAACGGGTCGAACCGGAGGCCCGTGAAGTAGACGAAGTTGGCCTGTGTCGAGACGACCAGGCCGACCAGGCGGGCATCGGCCATCGCCGATCGGGCTCGCATGACGCGGTTGCGGAACTCGTCGGGAGGTGGTTGCGGCATCAGGCGACAGATGGGGGCACGGCGGCGATTTCCCGCTGCCTGCAGGCCACTGAGTGCATCCGGGTGGTGGAATTGCGCAGGCTCCCATCGACAACCGCCATGGCGGCGTCTTCACCGAGGGCTCTCTCCTGCGTCATGGGTTCCTCTAAGTCCCGCGTCAGTTCATCAGAAAAGGGGACGCGCCGGATTATCGCGTGGAACGTGTCGAACGTCGACCGCCCGGGGCCACCAAACCCCCGGATCGTATACTTCTACAGGAGCCGGACGCCTTGCAGGGCCAGGGGCGGCAGGCGACGGTTCGGCGGCAGCAACCGGCAGGGGAGGAGCGGAAGATGGACCCGACATGGCCAGGCGGCAGGACTGTCGCGGCGTTCTTCTCGTTCGACCTCGACGGCGAGGCGTGGCTGCTCGCGGTCGACCGACGGAACGCCGAACTCCCGATCACGATGTCGCAGGCTGCATACGGACCCAAGGTCGGCGTCTATCGCATCCTCGACGTGCTGGCGGAACTCGAAGTCAGGTCCACCTTCTTCGTGCCCACATGGGTGGCAGAGCGTTATCCGGGGGCGGTTGAAGCGATCCTCGCCGGGGGTCACGAACTCGGCTTGCACGGCCACATGCACGAGCGCCCGGATCTCCTGTCAGAACAGGAGGAGGTCGAGGTAGTGGAGCGGAGTATCCGGATCCTGACCGAGATGTCGGGCCGGCCACCCATCGGCCACCGCGCGCCGGTCGCGGAGATCAGCCCAGCAACGAACCGCATACTCGCCGAGCGGGGCGTCCAGTACACGTCGACCTACATGGACTCGGTCGTCCCTTATTTCCATAACCTGGATGGCCTCTCGCTTCTCGAGCTGCCTATGCACTGGGTGGCCGACGACTGGGGATTCGCGATGGTCTCACCCAATGCCTACCCCGCGCCGCACGTCAATCCGGTCATGACCAATGACCACGTCGTGTCACTGTGGTCGGCCGAACTCGAAGGGATCCGGGAGGTGGGCGGGCTGTTCACCCTCGTAAACCATCCACAGGTCACGGGCCGTCCGTACCGGATCGACACGCTACGGCGCATCATCATGCACGCCCGGGACATAGACGCATGGATAGCAAACGGGGAGGAGATCAACGCCCACTGGAGATCTCTGCCAACTCCGGGGTGAGCGAAAGAGTGATCGTTCGGGATCGTAGGTTGCGATCAGGCCACCGTCCAGGGTCGCCCCGCCGCCTGCGGAGGAGGTTGGGGCGTGGGAGATAGCAGGCGCTACAAGGTCTTCGAGCCTCCCGCCCACGTGGACGCCATACGCGGCGACCTGCTTCGGCTCACCTTCCCGATTGAGGAGTACCGGGGCCGTTACCGCAGGGTCCAGCGGATGATCGCCGAGGCGGGACTCGACTACCTGTTCAGCACCTATCTGCCACCCGTCTGCTGGATAACGGGGTACGAGACGCTCGCCTCCGGGGCGCCGGTGGCGCTGGTCATCCCCGCCGAGGGTGAACCGACCCTGATGATCGACGACTTCGAGGCCTTCAACACCCTCACCTCGTCGTGGGTCGAGGACGTGGTCACCTTCCCGTGGGCCGGCAACACCACCGTCGCGCTGATAGATCTGGCCAAGGACCGCGGCTGGGCCGGCAAGCGGCTCGGTTGGGACTACAACCGCATGGCGGTGGACGTCTTCCAGGGCGTCTCGGACGCGGTCGACGCCGAGTGGGTGCCCATGCGCAACGTGCTCGAGGAGGCCCGCTCGCAGAAGAGCCCGGCCGAGATTGAGCAGTTCCGCCGCGCCGGCCGCCTGACCGTGCTCGGCATCCAGGCAGCCCGAGAGGCTATCCGTCCGGGCGCCATCGACACGGACATCGCCAACGCCGCCTACGACGCCATCATCGGGGGCGGTAGCGAGCGGATGGGATGGCAGCCCGTCGTGACGGTGGGCAAACGCTCCGGGATTCCTCACACCACCTTCCGCCGCATACCGATCGAGCCGGGCGAGTCGATCCTCATGGAGTTCGGGGCCTGCGTTAACCGCTACACGGCGCCGATGATCCGGGCCGGTTTCCTTGGGCAGCCGAACAACCCGTTGTGGGTCGAGATGTGGGAGGGGTGCAAGGACGCGGTGGAGAACACAATCCGGCTCATGCGACCCGGCGCCGAGGTCACACCGCTGGCCGAGGAGGCCTCCGTGCTGTTGTTCTCCCTACCCGAAGGGGTGTACGTGGACGGGAACCGCGGCTACTCGATGGGGCTCAGCTTCCCGGCCGGGTGGGGAGACTGCCCCGGCCTCCAGATCGCCACGAAGCAATACCTGCCGTCGCCGAGGCCCGCGAGTTACACCACCCTCAAGCCCGGCCACACGTTCCATGTGCGCGCCATGGCCCGCCACGTCGGCTTCGCAGGCGCCGGGGTGAGCGAGACCGTGACCGTCACCGAGGACGGCGCCGAGGTACTCACCTCCAACACCAGGGAACTCGCCATCATCGAATGACCGGCGGCACCGCGCAACACCGACCAGATGCGCCGGGTGACCTCCGACGCCGGAATCGTGCGACTGTTACAGTCGGCCGCGTACCGAGATGGAGGTGGGCCGTGGGAGATAGCAGGCGCTACAAGGTCTTCGAGCCTCCCGCCCACGTGGACGCCATACGCGGCGACCTGCTTCGGCTCACCTTCCCGATTGAGGAGTACCGGGGCCGTTACCGCAGGGTCCAGCGGATGATCGCCGAGGCGGGACTCGACTACCTGTTCAGCACCTATCTGCCACCCGTCTGCTGGATAACGGGGTACGAGACGCTCGCCTCCGGGGCGCCGGTGGCGCTGGTCATCCCCGCCGAGGGTGAACCGACCCTGATGATCGACGACTTCGAGGCCTTCAACACCCTCACCTCGTCGTGGGTCGAGGACGTGGTCACCTTCCCGTGGGCCGGCAACACCACCGTCGCGCTGATAGATCTGGCCAAGGACCGCGGCTGGGCCGGCAAGCGGCTCGGTTGGGACTACAACCGCATGGCGGTGGACGTCTTCCAGGGCGTCTCGGACGCGGTCGACGCCGAGTGGGTGCCCATGCGCAACGTGCTCGAGGAGGCCCGCTCGCAGAAGAGCCCGGCCGAGATTGAGCAGTTCCGCCGCGCCGGCCGCCTGACCGTGCTCGGCATCCAGGCAGCCCGAGAGGCTATCCGTCCGGGCGCCATCGACACGGACATCGCCAACGCCGCCTACGACGCCATCATCGGGGGCGGTAGCGAGCGGATGGGATGGCAGCCCGTCGTGACGGTGGGCAAACGCTCCGGGATTCCTCACACCACCTTCCGCCGCATACCGATCGAGCCGGGCGAGTCGATCCTCATGGAGTTCGGGGCCTGCGTTAACCGCTACACGGCGCCGATGATCCGGGCCGGTTTCCTTGGGCAGCCGAACAACCCGTTGTGGGTCGAGATGTGGGAGGGGTGCAAGGACGCGGTGGAGAACACAATCCGGCTCATGCGACCCGGCGCCGAGGTCACACCGCTGGCCGAGGAGGCCTCCGTGCTGTTGTTCTCCCTACCCGAAGGGGTGTACGTGGACGGCAACCGCGGTTACTCGATGGGGCTCAGCTTCCCGGCCGGGTGGGGAGACTGCCCCGGCCTGCAGATCGCCACCACGCAGTACCTGCCCTCACCGAGGCCGGCCAGCTACACGACCCTCAAACCCGGCCACACGTTCCACGTGCGCGCCATGGCCCGCCATGTCGGCTTCGCGGGCGTAGGGGTGAGCGAGACGGTGACCGTCACCGAGGACGGCGCCGAAGTACTCACCTCCACCACGAGGGAACTAGCCATCATCGAATGACCGGCGGCGCCGGCGCGACACCGACGAGAAGCGCCGGGTGACCTCCGACGAGGCGCCCCCGTCGTCCGTGTTCACGTCTCGCCGGGAACGGCGGCTCTGGACATGGACCTTGGTCGTCGTGGTGGCGATCTACTCGACGCTCGGCTTGGCGCGGACCCTGGCCGGGATGCTGCGAGACGAGGGGCTACTCGTAGCCGCCTTCGCCTCCGGCATGGTCCTCGTCGGGGCTACCGTCGTAGTCCTGGGGCTGCGGAGGCGGCCGGGCGGCGCGGAGATAGGCATCGCACTGGGCATCGCGACCGCGTACTTCATGGTTATGGTCCGCATGGCCCTCCCGGAGGAGCGCACCCACCTCATCGAATACGGCGTCGTGGCCGTCTTCATCCACGAGGCCTTGAAGGAGCGCGCCGGCCAGGGTCGCCCAGTCCCGATACCGGCCCTGGTAGCGGTTGTGGGGGCATCGGTGGTCGGGGTCATCGACGAATGCATCCAGGCGTTCCTCCCCAGCCGAGTCTTCGACCCCGAAGACATCCTGTTCAACGTCCTGGCCGCAGCGATGGCGGTGGGCTCCAGCGCGGCCCTGTCCTGGGCTCGCCGCCGGAGGCCGGTACGCAGCCGGACAAGACCGTAGGCACTTGGTGTGCTACGAGACCGCCGTACTGCGCGCCGCACTCCGAAAGGAGTCTCTTCTCCGGTGAAGTCGCGTGGAGCGGCGGTCCTCGCAATCGTCATGGTGGTCGTGTCTGCCTGTGGAGCGGCGGATCGTTCGGGCTGTCCGAGCACCGGGCGGGTTCTCGATGTCGGGTTCTACGCCTACTTCGAGCCGGTGAGCTACAGCGCTGCCGCAGGTCCCGACGATGCCGGGTTGGACGTTCATCTGGGCTACGAAGCGGACTTGCTGACCGCGCTCGAGGCCATGGACCATACGGGACTGACGTTCGAGCGCCACGCTCTGCAGGACTGGGACGGCATCTGGCTCCAGCCCGCCCAGAGCGACTTGGACATCGTGGGAGGGGGCATAACGATCCTCGAGTCGCGGGCCCGCGTTGGGACGGGCGACGTGGTGGTGAGCTTCACGGAGGGCCATATCACGTTCAGCCAGTCGATCCTGGTCCGGGCCGGGGACGCCGAGCGGTTCCGGACCTATTCCGATCTGAGTTCGGACGTGGTGATCGGCGCGCTGCGGGGCACTACCGGCGAGGCCCGGCTGCTGGTACTGGCCGGCATCACGAACGAAGATGGAGTGCTGGCAGCCGGCGTTCGGATCCTCACGCCGTCCGGGACGGTGACGGCCGACGGTTCCGACGGCTTCTTCATCCACGCGGCGGGTGCCTCCCCCGGACTCGAGCATCGGTCGTATCTCTACCCCGCGTCCGAAGCAATGCCCCAGGTCCGGTACATGGGCGACCAGGAGGGCGAGGCCGAGCTGATCACCGCCTTGGTCGAGGGCCGGATCGATGGGGTGGCACGTGGCGTGATCGGCAACAGTGCGGCAGCCGACGCCTCAGGCGGTGCCCTGGTAGTCACAGCCGTGGACACCAGCAGTGAGGAACGGGGCGGCTTCACCGTCGCTGCCGACGACACCGACCTCCTGCGCTGCCTGGACAGCAGAATCGAATGGCTCACCGACGGCAACCGCATCGACTTCATCGACTGGCGAGACGACCCGACTGTGTTCATGACCCGAGCGCAACTCTGGAACGAACAGAACTGACACGGAGAGGTTCTTCCAGTGGTTGCTCGCCACTTCCAGGCTGGCAATACGTCGATAGCAACAACGCCTATTCGAGAGAACTGAGCGGCCCTGCGCGGAAATGTGGGTTGGGTGGGGTGAAATCCTTGGTTTGGGGGTGAGGCCTCGCTGGAATCGGTGAAGTACTAACTCGCCGATGCCAGGAGGCCTCGATGTCTGATGTTATGTCCGTTCGTCTGCACTTGTCGGGTGTTCGGGTGCGTGGGGTTCTGGTGGACTCTGTTGACCGCTTGGAGGTTGAGGTGGAGTCGACCCGGGAGTGGTCGCGGTGTCCTCATTGTGGGTTCCGCTGTTACAAGGTGTGGGATCGGCGAGGGAAGCGGGTTCGTGACTTGGAGGTGAGCGGCCGGCGCGCGACGTTGGTGTGGCGACGGCGCCGGTTCTGCTGTGGGAACTGTGGGGAGCGTCATCTCGAGGACCACGACCAGTTCCAAGCTGGTCTCACCCGCCGCCTGGCTCGTCGTTTGGTGGCTGATGCGAGGGTGATGTCGATCCGTGCAGCGTCCCGCCATCACGGTGTGGGCTGGCATCGGAACATCTTGGGCCTGGTGAGGGCCCACTCGGCTCGGGTGGCTCAGCGTCGCCGGGCCCGACCGTGTCGGGTGTTGTTGGTCGACGAAACGTCGATCCGGCGCCGGCACCGCTATGTGACCGTGGTTGCCTGTGGTGACACCGGCGAGGTGTTGGCGATGATCCCGGGCCGTACCAAAGGGTCGCTGACCAGGTTCTTCAGGGATCAGGGAGCCTGGTGGTGCCGACAGGTCGAGATAGTTGTCTCCGACGGGTCACGCTCCTACCAAGCCGCCATCTCCCAGTATCTACCCGACGCTGTTCACGTGCTCGACCGCTTTCATGTGGCTAGATGGTTCACCGAAGGACTCACCCTGGTGCGCCGCGAGATACAACGCCGGCCCGCCGATCAGCGGCCCCCAACATATGAGCCGGACCTGTTCCGGGCCCGCTTCACGCTCCTGCGCCGGGCCGACCATCTCAGCGACGGCCACCAGGCGCACCTCGACCGGCTGTTCGACGCTCATCCAAGGCTGCGTACCGCATGGGACGCGCTCCAAGAGCTCTACCGGATCTACGAAGCCGACGACCTCGACGGGGCCAACGAGGCGCTGGGACGGTTCGCCGACCTCTACGCCACCGGCCAGATCCCCGAATACCGCGAGATCGTGGACACGATCATCGCTTGGGGAAAAGAGATCCTGGCCTACCACAGCAGCAGACGAGCATCGAACGGACCCCTCGAAGGGATCAACAACCTGCTCCAGGTCCTACGCCGCGTCGCTCACGGCTTCACGAACTACGGCAACTACGCAGCCCGCGGGCTCCTCGTAACATGATCCCAACACCGGCGCCAGAACGCCCAAATCCCACGAAATCGCGCAGCCTCCGCAAGAAGTCGGCCGCGGCTCCCGGAGACGTAAACACCCGAGTCCGGTCTGCGGGATCGTTAGACATTTCGGACGTCGCTGATTCGGCCCGCGCGCCTGAGAATCCGGACCGTGGCATCGGCATCGATAGCCATGTAGCGTCTCTTGTTTGTGACGGACAGAGCGTCCATCAGATGATGGACGGACGAGGCGATCGGCCCGCAGTGCTGGACCACCATCACATCGGCCGCTTCACGGAAGAGGCGAATGCCTTGGTCGCCGTTCTTCCCCATCCCACTGGGATGGAGAGTCCACGGTTTGCGTTTACCGCCAGGTCCCTTGAACGCGAAGGCTGCACGACCGGGTATACCTTCAATGGTGAACTCGGCGGTCAGGTCGGAATACTCGCCCGGCCAGTCCTTTGGTACTAGGGCGTGTTCACTCTAAATTACACTAATGTGATATCATTATCATATGG
>JAPPFW010000053.1 GCA_028821575.1 bacterium
TGATAGGTCGGCTGGTTAGGAGTGATGGTGATACCCCATTCCTCCCACCATCCCAACTCGATGGGGATCTGCCAGTAGGCGAGGTCGGCGCAGCAGGGGTAGATGCCCATGCGGACTTCGGCGGTCCGGATCTCGGGCGCTTCCACCATCATCGACTCGGCCAGCGCCATCTCGGCTTCTTCGGCCATCATCTCGGCTTCCGAGGCCTTCATCTCGGCTTCTTCGGCCATCGCCGCAGCCTCATCGGCCTTCATCTCAGCCGCTTCCAAGGCCGCTTGTGCCTCCGCGTCGCCCGCTTCGGCCGCAGCCATGGTGGCCTCCAGATCAGCCTGGGCCTGCTCCAGGGCGGCCTGCGCGGCGGCGGCTTCAGCGGCAGCGTCGTCGGCAGCAGCCTGGGCGGCTGCGGCAGCGTCAGCCTGCGCGGCGGCGTCGGCGGCAGCCTGGGCCGCGGCGGCTTCCGCTTCCTCCGTCGCACCGTCGTCGCCGCAGCGTGTTGGTGATCAGCGAAAATCGCTCATACTGGATTTGCTGTGTCTATCGGGGGGTCGCTGTGATGATCGGGGTCCCCCCGGGACCGGGGGGCAGGTCTGACCCAGCCGAAAATCGGCGCCTTTTGTTGCCTTGCGGGGGATATGTCGGCCTGTCCCCCCGGTCTAGGGGCGTAGTACCCTCAGCCTCAAAACAGTGGGAACGCCGATCTTCTAACCTCTGACTCGTGGGAGCTATCATGCCACGCGGATTTGACCGCAAGAATGTTCGACGAGCCGCGCTGGCCGTTGGCCTTGCGGCCGTCTTGTTAGCAACGGCGGTGTTCAGCGGGGATGATGCGCCGAGCCGGGACGACCCTGCCTCCTATACCCAGCACATTGTGCAGAGAACGATCGATCTGTATCAGCGTGACGGAAGACAGGCCACGCTGGAATATGTGAACAGCATAGACAGCGTCGACGGCGAGTGGTATCCGTTTGTCATCGAGAACGGGTACACCATCGCACACCACAATCCGCGCTTCGTCAGACAGGACCCGAGCGAGCGCGTAGATTCCACCGGCTACTTCTACGGTGACGACTTGCTGGCGGCTAGCGAAGAGGGCCACTGGGTCAGCTACGTCTTCCTCAATCCCGATACTGGCCAGGAACATAGGAAGCACACTTGGGTAGTCCTCCACGACGGGCTGATCTTCGGTTCCGGTTGGTACGAGGCGTCATAGGGTTCTGCGGTACGCTGACCGGGCCGAAGCCCGTCTCCGAGCCTGGACCTTGGCAAACCGACAGAGCACTGTCGGGACATGGTCACACCCCACCGAAGTTACGCGGCGCCGGCCAGACTCGTATCCGGTGTTGACAATCACTGATCTTCGCTCATAGTCGAGTGTCCGCCCGTTTGGTTGGGGGGTTGCTGCGATGATCGGGCCGGCCCCCGGGACCGGGAGAGCGGGTCTGATCTGACCGAATCGGAATCTCCATGCAGAAACTCCGTTGGATGCGGATCCGCCAGGCTCCGCTGCGTTGAGCTACCGAACCGGGGGTGCTCTACCCGGCCCGGCGGGCTGCGATCCGTATCTGCCGATTTGTGCACAGCCCGGCACCACCCCCTCGTCTAGGGCCGATCTCTATCCCCTTTCTTGTTTGACACATAGTCAGGCAACCGATAGGCTAACGGTTAGCAACCCTATGGGGAGGTGTGTTGTGGTACGGCAACAGAAGCGGTCAACTTCAACAGCTGTGGGGAGGGGAACCCGCGGCGGTGCTCGGGCTCCGTTGTTGGGGGTTCCTGCGGTGTCTGACGTCGGTTACGACCACACGGCGGGCACCGGTACCGGCCCGAGCGGGGCACGGTCGCGGAGAAGCCCGGCGGCGGTTTCCACCGGGTCGGCGCTGGTCCGGATCGGGTACACCGTGGTGGCCGGGTCGATGCTGGTATCGGTCGCGGACGCCGGCCTGGTCGGTTTCCCACTGTTCTCGCTGCTCGCGGCCGCGCTGTACGCGGGTTATGTGGTGATGTACTGGTCGGCCATACACACCCGCCGCGCAGAGGCCGCCGCTCTCGGCGTGGCCGCTGCGGGCCTCGCGGTGCTCTACCTCTCCGCGAGCATATGGCAATGAGACAAACCGGTGTCGGGGAGGCCCCACCGACACCCTGGGGCCTCCCCGGGCGGGACGACCCCACCGAAGACAAGATCAGACGATGGGAAGCGATCCTCGGCGATGTCGGGTTCGACCGGATCGAAGCAGCGGCACGAATACTGACCTGCGCCGATGTTCTCGCACAAGCCATGGACCGGATAGCCCAGACCGAAGGCCTCGCCAACCGCAACGACTACCAAGCGCTGTCCATCCTCCGCTGGGTCCGACACGAAGACCGCCAACTCACAGTCACCGACCTAGCCACCGCCCTCGGCGACACCACAGCCACCACCGCGAACCGGATAGGCCGCCTACACACCCTCGGCTACGTGAAGCGGACACCACACCCCACCGACCGTCGCTCCCAACACATCGCCATCACCGACCAGGGCGCGGCCAGCGCGGAGCGCATGGTCATAGCCCGCACCAGCCAACGCGAACAATGGCTATCAGCCCTCACCGACCACCAACGGACAACCCTCACCAAACTGCTCGCCAAACTCGCCACCTAAAACCCCGGATCCGCAGCCCCACCCCGGTGAGTTCCGCCACGGCACCCACCAACGAACACGGCACCCCCGGACTACGAGGCCAACACCCGAGCCCACCCCCATCCGGGCTACAGCCCACGCTACAGCAACGGCGGTTCCCTCACCGAAACACCACACAACGCCCGCAGCGAGCCGATCCACCCCACCACCGCTATCACCTGGCTGCGGCAGATGCGGTCAAACCACCCCGATCAAGAAACCGAGTCCCAGGCCACCCCTCCAACGCTGACCGGTCACTCCTCTCAGGTGTGGATCTCAAGGTCCGGGTCTGGGCCCGCTTTCGACAGGAATCGGCTTCTGCAGACCCGGTTGGGGTCGTCCTCCACCATGACACTGGTCGCTTTGCTGCTCTCCCCGTCGAGTGTGACTGTGGCCGGATCACCTGCGGCAGGATCCGGGGGGTTGAATAGTCCAAGGCCGGTGAGCGCTATCGCGGTTTGGCGATGGTGATCAGGTCGGTCAGCACTTCGCTGTGGTCGTCGATATCAGCCTCGTGGGAGAGGGCGACCCGGAAGTTGCCGTAACTGTCGTACGGGAGGGTACCGATCCCGGATTCGCGGATCTTGGAGCTGACCTCGTCGGAGCGGGGTATCTTGAATCTGACGTTCATCTTCTGTTTCTGGGGGATCATCGACACGAAGTTGGTGGCCAGCCCGTTCTTCTGTAACCCGATGTAGTACTTGGTGTAGTTGAGTTCCACACCCTTGTCGTGCTCTTCGATCATCGCGTGGAACCGGTCCACGAGTTCCATGATCGGCGGCGTTGAGCGCTTCTCCCAATAGCCACGGTCGGTGGGCCCTCCGGCTCTGTCTTCCTCGTCGGTTGCAAGCACGGCATGGTCCAAGACTTTGGTGAACACCAGCGCCACCCGATCGTCGGCGACCCGCAGCGCGGTCATCTGGATCGCCACGATCGGGATGAACCCATTGAACAGGCTGATCACGTTGAAGAACCGGCTCGTGACCTCCTCGGCCACGATCACCGCGACATGGTCGTAGTGCGGGTACCGGCGGCGTTCGATGTCCCAGTACTCGAGAGTGCGGATGATGTGGGACTCGTCCGTGCCACCCAGCTGCAACTCCACCTCGTACCGCGTCGACGTGTCCGGGTCGACCAGCAGCATGTCCAGACGTCCCCCATGGGGCTGACCACGTTCCACATCCCTGAGGATGACTTCTCCGAGGCCCAGCAGCGAAGGGTCCGCTGCCAATACCTTCTGCACCCACCGCTCGTTCAGGACAGAGTCACCTTTCATCCTGACTGTGGGCAACTCGACATGTTCCACCGTTCACCTCGCATCCGGTTAGACCAGCAAGCCTACAAGCAGGGTACGACACCTCCCGATTGGTAGCTTGCCGACGACAGCGGCAGCCGCGGACTCGTCCAGCTACACAGCCCACGTCACAATCACAGAGGCGGAGTATTGACGATCATTGATATCCATGACCCCACACCGGCGCCAGAACACCCAAACCCCACAAAATCGCGCAGCCTCAGAAAGTAAACGAGCTAGATGTCGAGTTCCGTCGTCTCTGCAGCCAACCGGGCCCTTTGCGTGTATGGCCCTCCCCGGCCCGGGGGGGTGCCTGCGCCTTCGGCGTTAGGGTCGGCGGTGGTGTGCGGTCAACTGTCCGTCGAGGTTTGGCGGGTCGGGTTCTTCGAGAAGGTTCCCGATTCGCGGGTCGAAGACCTCTTGGACCTTGCGCAGATGCTCCAGCATCCATTTTCTGGTTGCTTCCAGTTCCTCTGGAGGGTCGTGTATCGACCGGTCTTTTCTGATGCTGACGCTGCACCAGCCGTACCGGTTCTTCCCGTTCCAGTACCACTCGGATCCAGGACCCGCATCGTAGGCTTCCTCGATCTGTTCGCGTTCGGCGTTCAGATCGTCGAAAATTTGTCCCGTCAAGGTCTTGCGATCGGTTTCGATGTGAAGGGTCACCCACGCGTGTTGCCCTCCATCAAAGCTGACCCCATATAAGATACCCCGGTTGACACGGGAAGGGAAGTAGCGGCTGAGGTGGCCCCACCACTTGGAGGGAGGCTGATCAACAAACCCCGCTCTCTCCACTTCGGTGATCAAGGGCCGGAAGAACGCTTCGTACTCCATGCCAGGTGGCGTGCCGGGTGGCAGTGTGATCCCTTTGTTCCAACCGTCGGGCCCTACCACTTTACGAAATCTCGGCTCGGGCTCAGACCCGCCGGCCTCGTGTACCGTTTCGATTAGGACACCGTAGAAGCTGACATTGCCGCTGGTCCATCCGTCGAGCCGATGCAACGCCTGGGCGTGTTCGTGGCAGAACCCGGTCGCGACCCATATCGCTATCTTCGTGTCGCATCCGGTGGCGTAGGTGAGCAACTGGCCCAGATGATGGGTGTCGGACCATTCCAGCTGGTTCTCAATCGCGACCAACTTGTCTGTGCCAGACACCTTGGCCAGGATGTCCAGGAAGTACCGACCGACCGGCTTCTCAGTCGCGACCCACTCCAAGCTGAGGCCAACCTCGTCTCCCAGCAGTTTCAGGTTCTCCTTCTCGGCCAGCCACGGTGTGAAATCACGCGCCTCGTCCGGCCACCGGACACGAGGATGCACCAACGTACCTACCTCCCGCTCTCCTACCATCAGCGAAACTCAATCATCATCAACAACCATAACACCGGACAGGAAGCCCCCACACCAAGGATCACCCTACAAGTATGAGCTGCTCCCGCGCAGGCCCGGACGGTTTCCGACCACGGTCGGTTCTGTGCCCTGTCGGTACCGACACAGGGCTCGCTGTAGAGGGATACGGAACCGAAGCCGCTACACCGATCCGTCGAGAGTGCGGACAACCAGCAGAGTCACCAGCGTCCCGCCACCCACTACCCACAGGAGGTAACCCACCCACTCCCGTGTCGGGTTACCAAACACGATCGTCCCCGCCAAAGACATGACCGCCGCGCCCGGCGGCGTAACCGGGACGTGACCGTCACGTCCCACCCCGTTCGGTGCGGATTTCACCGCGACCGCACCCTTTACGTGCCGTAACCGCACCCGGTGCGCGACCCCGGCCCCGGTATGTTGGGTCACCATGAACCCCACTCCCCTCGGATCTTCCCAAGAAACGGAGACCACCAAAGGGAGGCAGCAGGAAGGAACCCCCGCAGGCAGCGAGGGGGAGAAAGGAACAACGAGGATGGCCAAACAGAGCGGCACCCGTCGGTCGGCAACTCAGCGGCGCCCAACGCAGCAGCACAGGCGGAGGCGGATCCTGAGGTGCCCGAAGTAATCGAGATCACCGGGCTGAGCCGCACCACCATCTGGCGGAGGGACCGGGGTGGGACCAAGACATCTACGACTGGATCGACAGTCTCACCCCCGGAGCATGACCACCCTTCCCGACACAGCATCTGAGCTGTGCGACCCAAGGGGGCTAGTTGAGGACTTGCAGGTTTCTTCTGCGGTCGCGTTCCACTACGGCTACGCCCTGTACCCGCCGGGGTGTGTTGCGTGGTTTGGCGAGGCACACGACCTGAGTGGCACCGATGCGGGCCGGGTGGTCGTGATGCATGTGACCACACGCATGAACCCGCGGTCTCACCGCTTCGCTAAGTTCCCGCAGCGTCGAATCGCTGACCCCTCTGCCTTCCCGGCTGGTGCCCACCCCTGACGGCCGGTCATGAGTCAACAACACATCGACCCGTCCGTGATGCCGGCGGGCGATACGGGTGAGTTGTTCCATCTCGGAGCGGTGCCGGTAGATCCGCTGCTTGGCATCGTTCCGTTTCGGCTCGGGGGTGTCGCTGTACTTACGCGAGTAGATACCCGAGAGGAACCCGACGTTCACGTCGGCCACGCGGGTGTTACCGCTCCGGCCCAGCTACCACACCCCCGGTGTCCACTCCCCGGCCCCGGCCCGGTCCAACGCCGGATACGAATCGTGATGCGCCCGCAACGAAATACAGCAGCGCCCGAAGACTGGCCTCCCCGGCTGCGACCCGGCGGAAGTCACCCCACCTTGCGGTGGCGGGGCGATCCCACCACCCCCAGATGATCCTCACACCCCCGGTTGGGTTCCACATCCCCCACAGCAAGAAACAAACCCACCGTCGCCCCACCGGCCTCGAACGGTCAGCAATGGCCGGAGGCGATGATCACCACGACAACGAGGGCGGCCACCACCGCGGTGTCCGCGTCGTCGACCCAGCGCACCTAGACGATCACCAGGCCCGACCCGCGCGTCCGGCCTCGATCGGTTACACGACGATCCAAGACGCCGGCCAGTTCCCCGAACCTGCCGTGGATATCGCCCACAACCGCGAATCTCGTTCCCATAACCCTGCCACCCTAGAAGCGTTCAAGGCCCGGAGCCGCTCGAACCGTACCGGACCGGCGATTCGAGGGGAACGGCCACAGACGCTGCCTCACGGCATCCGGACGCCAATGCTGGTAGGAGCTACCCGGGACGACACCATCGGACCGGCCCCCGGTCAGAAGGAGTTAGCGGATGGTCACCGATCACCGAACCCGGTGCCGCTGCCTCCCAGGAAAGGTGTCGCCGGGTTAGGGGACGGCCGGAGACAAGTGTTGGTCGATGCTGACAGGGCTGTCGACGCTCAGCCGGTTCAAGCCTCGGCTTGTTAGTTTCTCTCCCAAGCAGAAATAGGGGCGGTTCAGTCGCCTAGATTGTTCTGCTGGTGAGTTTGGAGTACGCGGCGAGGATTGACCGGATCCAGGCTGCAGCTGCCTCGGCGGCTAGCCGCGCGTCGTCGGCCAACCCGGAAGGGCTTGCCGACATATGCCCGTGGCCCGTTCCTGCTGCGTTCCTCAGGTCTACAACTCCCAGGGCCACCGATTGGAGCCCGCCGCGGATCTTCCTGACCGCTTCTTCCACCTTGGGATCGGTATGGGTAGCAGTAGCTGCGTGGAGATTCACTACCTCGTGTGTTCGTTTGATCAGCGATGACAGGCCTTCCGTCTTCGCGATTGGCCGACCTTCGGCCGTGAGAACTACTTTGGCTGTGGACTCGATCAGGTCTTTCGCTGTTCCAATCGTGGCGGCGGCGTCACCGCCGTCGAGTCCTCGCTGGAGCCGTGTCAGGTTCTCTCGTATGGCACCGCCGTCGGGTAGGTTCGCCAAGTCCGCCACGGGTAGGGCATTGACCGAGGCCCCCTCGTATAACTAGGCATACAGTCGGGGTTCATTGCCTTCGAGCCATGCCCCAAGACCGAGGAAATCAACATATATGCCTACGTTTTCGTACTCGTGGCCCAAGAACCGTCTGAAAAACTGCAACACGTGACGCCTGTAATCGTCGTCGCCCCAGTGCAGGCTACGAAGTAGCCGGTCGTGGCCACCAACCCATGCAACTGCCGCTTCGCTGATCAACTCAGCCAGTTCAGACCACCGGCCGATAGTCATCGTCGCTACTGCACACCGTTGCAACGCGACCCGCAGCCGGTTAGGCGGAGCATCACTCCTCAAACCGGCAGCCGCGAAGTTCCACCGTCGGCCACCGCCGGGTAAGGGCGGTAGTGGTCTCATGGTTGCTCACCTCTAGCTAGAGCGTGCCCTCTCGTGTCAAGGCTGCCATGATCGGCTGTTCCTTTCATGACCGGCGGTGGCAGACCGTCCGCCGCGGCCTGGACGATTGATGACCCTCAGCCCTCCTACCAGTACACCTGGGCTAGGAGAAAGTTCGGGAGTCTCCTCGTGAAGTGGGCACGCGCCCGGTCGGAAAGCTCCATCCCCCTCCTCCTCCACAATCCCATCATCCGATACCGAAGAATATCCAGCAAGGTTCCAGACTGAAACTGACCGTACCCCGCCATCCGCGGGAGAGGCCGGACCTTGAATTTCGCGCGGTTCCGAGTCGAGGTTTGTGGTGCTGTCGCCTCCGCATGCAGTCGCTTGGAAACCGGCTAGGTCCTGGGTGGTGCGAACAAGCACCAGACGCTGGGCGTTGGGAGGTTCCCCAGGAGGGGCGTGGAGCGCTGTGGTCACGGTGAGTTGCCGAACCCGGCCTTTGTCCATCGGGTCCACCTTGGTCGTCCGTGCACGTTCATTTGTACCAGGAAGAACTCATCCGGAACACCGAAGAGAAAGACTTGATGCATCCCTAGCAGTTCGTGAATCTGGTCATCCCACTCGTTGGCCTTCTCGAGGAAGCCACCGTAGTCGACGTTGTGGTCTGGCGGCTGAGCGTGCATCATCGCACCGATAGCGTCGTAGGCGTCGACAAACCGCCCCCTGGTCAGGTATCTATCTTCCGGCACATCCTCCCAGGCCGCCTTGATGGGTCCGTCGTCGTAGACCTCCGACTCCCTGATAGGACGGGGGTAGAACCCGGGGTTCGCCCTCTCGACACGGCGCAGGATCTCCTTCGCGTGCCAGTCCCTCCGGAACCAGAGGGATGCCTCTTCCCAGACGGCCCTGTGAGCAACCAGCGAGGCCTTCGCTATCAACTCCAGAACCTTGCGCATCTGCAGACCGATCGTCTCGGCCACGACCGGAACAGGAAAGCGGTTCAGGCTCACATCGTAGAAGTCCTTGATGAACGACGATCTCCTCGTGATCTCATCCATGCACCGAAGGTCGCTGCCATCCCCGCGGACGAGGCATCATCCTCCGCAATCAAACCGGGCTCCAGCGGGTTCTCCGCTTGCATCTCTTCCTACTCTCTTCAACCCAATAGCGTTGCGAATCGGGGATGGCGCTTCTCGCCGCGCTCAGGGTACGCGTCCCGCTTCGCTCCTGAAACCAGCCGCCCGATCGGCACCGGCGGCCGCCAGCAGGAGCCAGGCCGCGGGCGGCGCGACTGACGTGTAGACCACCGTCCCGCTCCCCCCGAAGATACCGGCGAGGCCGCCTGCAGGCCCGGCCGGGCGGAATGTCTGTGTGCCGGAGCCGGAACGCGGTCCCGACGGTGAGTGCTAGGGCTTGGAGATTGCGGCTCTGATCCGGGAGATTCGGGCGGAGAAGGGCGAGGGGGAAGCCCCCGGCGGCTTGTGACCCCTTTTTACCTTGTTGCGTGGCTCTGATGTGTGAGTATCGGGGCGGTTGCTCGCTGGGGCGGGCAGGGCTTTGTCCCCCTGTCAGAGGGATGGCCTGGGGGTGTTGCCACCCGCCGTGGTTGGATACCTGCGACCTTGTGGCAGGGACATGCACCGATAGGGGGCTGGTTCGCAGATGTGGTTGAGGCGTTGGTGCCCTCTCGAGCAGCTTGAACGCGTTTGCGACTAGAGAGGACCAGCTGGATGGGTGATAGCCCTATGCCCGCGCCCGACGTGTTCGTCGGTGTTGATGTCGCCAAAGGCGAGCACTACGCCTGTGCGATGTCGGCCCGCGGTGAGGCGTTGTCTTCCCGTGCGGTTCCTAACGGCGAGGCGGCCATCCGCGGAATGATCAGCGACGCCGCGGACCATGGCCGTCCGGCGTTGGTGGTTGATATGACCTCGTCGGCTGCTGTGCTGACCCTCACTGTGGCCGCGGAGGTGGCGATACCGGTGGCCTATGTCAGCGGGTTGACGATGCGCCGAGCTGCCGACCTCTACGCGGGTGCGGCCAAGACCGACCCCAAAGACGCCAGGTGTTGGCCGACTTCGCTTGGCGTAACGCGGATCGTCTGACCTGGACGACTGTCACCGATGAGCTGTTGGCCCGCCTGAGGATCCTCAACGGTCGGGACATAGACCTGGTCGCTGACGCGACCCGGGCCGCGAACCGCCTGTGTGACGCCCTATTAGCCGTGTCCCCGGTTCTGGAACGCGCCGTGGGAGAACGCCTCATGTCGACGCCTGGTCTCAGAGCCGCGCTCGCGACCTGGCCTACCCCCACGGCGCTGCGAACGGCCGGCAAAGCCCGCGTCCGGACGCTGATCTCCCGACGCTCCAAGCGCACCGCCGCCACACTCACCGCCCAGATCTGGGCTGCGCTCGGGGCGCAGACCGTCACGGTGGTGGCCGAGTCGACCTGGGGTGAGACGATCGGTGATCTCGCCGCCGACCTGGACCGGATCATCGCCGTCCGCCAGCGGCTCGAAGCTGACATCGAGGAAGCCTTCCTGGAGCATCCGCTGGGAAAAGTCCTCAACAGCATGTGCGGGTTCGGGCCCCGCACCGGAGTGAGAACCCTCGCTGAGATCGGCGACCCGCACCGCTTCGCCAACCCCGCCCGGCTAGCCGCCTACGCCGGGCTAGCACCCATGGACCGCCAATCAGGCCGCAGCCACACCACCGGACGATCACAAGGCGGTAACCACCGCCTCCACAACGCCATGTTCATCGCCGCGTTCGTCGCTACCCAACACGACCCCGACGCCCGCGCCTACTACCAACCCAAACGCGCCCAGGACAAGGAACACAACGCCGCCCTCAGCTGCGTCGCCCGCCGACGCTGCAACATCATCCTGGCCATGCTCAAGACCCAAACCCCCTACCAGCCCGCGAAGCCGAGAAACTGCCCGACGCGGCTTGACAACAAGACAGGGACACCCCCCTCCGGTACAAATGGGGCTATGAGCATCATCACTGCCGCGCTGCATCCCGACCTGGTGGACTGGCCGGACACCCAGCCGGTGAGGGACGCGCTCGTCCCGGTGGTCAATGCCCTGCGGGAGCAGGACCGGGTGATCGCCACTCTGGACGATCTGGCCGAGTTGCTCCCCGGCCGGGCCCCGCAGAGCACCGCACGGGCGCTGCGTGAGGCGGGGTGGCTGTTCCGGATGCGGACCCGTGGTGTGTGGGAGTTCGCCGGGTCCCGGCTGGGCGCTCCCCGTACGCCGGGGTATCTGGAGCTCCACGCTCGGATGCGGGTGCGGCCCGACACGCCGGCGTGCATTGCGGGCAAGACCGTGGCCATGCTGCATGGCTGCCTGCGGAATGCCTGCTGATCCGCAGGCGGCGAGCGCTCATGTCAGCAGGGCAAGTCATGCCGTGGCCGCACGGGGTTCAGTAGTTGAACCATCCGGGTTCTGGACGGCTGCTGGGGGCTGTGGCGAAGTGGAGTTCGGATACCGGTTCGGGTCTGGTCAGCCATAGTGAACTCTCCGTTCCTAGCGCGGAGGGGAACGCTGTGGCGTCTCGTTCTCCTCGTAGGATGCTGCATTCTGTTTCCAGTACGCACCTCCAGGAGAAGTCGAGCCGGATGATCCCGGCGGCTTCCAGCCGGTGGGCGGTGTCAGCGAACGAGGCGTCGCCGATGATGTGGTCAGCTGTGGCGAGCGAGTCCACAACGAGCCGCGACGCCTCGGACGGACTCTCGTATCTCCGTTGACGGTCCCATACCCGGTGGTTGCCTGTTTTCTCGGCCCAGAGCACCCACGCGCTAGCTGGTTCCACTACGGGAGCCGTCCACAGCATCTGGGACGGTTTCCAACCCCACTGCCGCCTGGACACCCGGGCACCGGTCTCGGTCATCTCCACCGCGGGCAGATCGAACCGCTCCGCGAGGTCACTGCTCAGGGATTCCACCATGTCCACAACGTCGTCCAGAACCGACGGGGCTCCCCACCCGGCGGGTCCCGTTACGCTGTGCTGCGCCCAGTACAGCTCAGCTGAGATCCCGACGAATGCGTCCACCGCTCGGTGATCGTTGATCGATGCCGCTTCCAGGATCACCGCCATCTGATCGCGTACGTCCCGGGCCCAGGGGAACGATGCAGGCGGACGTGTCCTCCTAGTAGCAGTCAACTTAGGCTTTCGCATAAGCAATCTAACCACATGGTAATAGGTGGGCCCGTTTCCGCCACCGGAGAAGAACCAGCCGCCCGAACACCGGTCGCTCATCGTCGCATCCAAGTTGAGAGAGCGGGGATGGTCGATCGCGGGTATTGGGCAAAGGTTGGACGGGTGATCGTCGAATGGTTGGGGAGGCATGATCCGGGCATTACCCTCAGGGGCTATGCCGACAACCACGCGCATCGAGGAGGGAGCAGGGGCACTCGAGGCGATGCTGGGGGAGCACCCGGTGTTCACCACCGCCGATCTACGTGATTGCCTGCCCGCCCTTGGCGGGTTGGGGTCAGCGCGGCAGGTGATCGCTCGTTGGGAGTCCACTGGCCGGGTTGTCCGGGTTCGGCCTGGGCTCTACGCTGCGGTACCGGCGGGGTCGGCGGGCCCGGATTTGTTCTCTCCCTACGGGTACCTGGTGGCGTGCAAGCTAGCTCCTGACGCTGTCGTCTCCCATCACGGAGCCCTGCAGTTCTTCGGGTGTGCGTACTCGATATGGTCCGAGTACGTGTACTCGGCGACGGTTCCCAGGGCGCCGTTTCGGTATGCCACTAATGGCTATCGGGGAACCCGGTACCCGGCGGCTCTCCTTCGCTCGGGACGTGAGCAGTGGGGGGTCGTAGAGCAGCGTCGGCGCGGAGGTGTGGTGCGGGTCACCTCTCTTGAGCGGACGTTCGTGGACGTTCTAGCCGCTCCCAGGTTGGCGGGTGGCTGGGAGGAGGTCTGGAGATCGCTGCAGATGGTTGATGCGCTCGATGTGTCCCAAGTCGTGGAATACGCCACCTTCTTGGACAACGTTACGGCATGCGCCAAGGTGGGATACTTCCTGGAGCGTCACCGGGAGTTCTGGCCCTTCGATGATCCGGCACTCGATGCGCTGCGCAACCGGAAGCCGCGCCGGCCTCAGCACATGGACCGCAGGGCGGGTGGTGATCTCGTCAGGGAATGGAATCTGATCGTCCCACACGCGGTAGCGGAAGAAACGTGGGATCAGTTCTATGGTTACCGTTGGTGAGCTAACACGTCACGCCGACTCCCACGGTTACAACGTGGAGGCCTTCGAGAAAGCTGTCCGACTGCTCGGCATCGTGCACGCGGTCTCGGCGGACCCGTATTTGAGGGACCAGTTCGCTCTGAAGGGAGGGTCTGCCCTCAATCTGTTCCTGCTCGACGCTCCACGCTTGTCCGTAGACCTCGACCTCAATTTCGTGGGAGAGCCGGAGCGGGAACGGATGCTGGCTAACCGCAATTCCGTGGAAGCAGCGTTGGCGTCTCTCGTCTCAACCCTCGGCTATGAGATCCGATACCAGGCCGGAGCCTTCGGGGAGTCATCGGTGAACAGGTACAGGGGCGCATTGTCGACA
>JAPPFW010000037.1 GCA_028821575.1 bacterium
CAGAGCTACCTAACAAGGTAAAGGGGAATTTCAGTGATCGACTCTGGGGAATTTCGCTGATCGCCAACAACGGCACGATCAGATGCTGGGGGGCAGCCTGCGGCACTCAACCAGGCGGCGGTTACGGCTGTAGGTGGATGAATCTGGCTCCGGCGGGTACTTACAAGGATCTCGCCGCCGGCGACGATCACAGTTGCGCGATTGCGACTAGCGGCGCCATCACCTGCTGGGGCAATAACTGGAGTGGGAAGGCCGACGCTCCCGCGGGCGCCTACAAGTCCGTCGTCGCCGGCAGAGCCCACAGTTGCGCGATTGCCACTGACGACACCATCACATGTTGGGGCGACAACAGGCACGGGCAAACCGACGCTCCCGCGGGCGGCTACAAGTCTCTTGGCCTCGGCGGGGTTCATAGTTGCGCGATTGCCACTGACGACACCATCACGTGTTGGGGCTCCAGCGAGGGCGGACACGCGAACCCGCCTCGGACCGAAGTCGAGGTGGCTGCAACACAAGCACTCGATCCAATTGACCTGTCCGGCAGGTCCAGGGCCGATTTCGTCTCGAGCGATGTGCCGGCCTTCGACATGATCGACGTGGCCACCGGCGATACGGTCAACCTGCGCTCGGTGGTGCATGGCCGCACACCGATACTGCTGTGGCTCTACTCCCCCTACTGAGGCTTCTGCCGGAGCCATGCTCCGGAGATCGAGCAGTTCGCTCGAGCAAACCAGGACCGCATCACCGTGGTCGGCATCGGATACGTCGGGGACCTGGACACGGTCCGGGAATTCGTGGCTGACTACGGCGTGACGTTCACCATGCTGTGGAGCGAGTCCAGTCGCCCGACGACGTATTACTTCAGAGCGGGAAACTGGTCCAGTTGGAGATGGTCCACCTTCTGGCTTCTCGACCCCAGCGGCGACCGGGTAGTGGGCGGCCTCTACGAAAACGGTGACCAGATCGAAGAACTGCTAGCAGGCTTGGAATGAGCCCCCGGCCTAGATGGTCGGTTCCAAGGAACTCGGCGGTGTTGGTGATCGTTTGGAGTCCCCGGGGGTTGATCTGGAGTTGCGGCGCTCCTTTCGGGACTGAGTGTCCCCGCCCATGGAGAGTCGGGGTTAGTGGGTGGTGCTGACGACGCATACGGCGTACTGGTAGGGAGTGTGGACGGCGCCGTTTTCTCTGATGCCGCTGATGGTGACGGTGTAGCAGTGGTCTCCGTCGGTGGGTTCCGGCAGCAGGTCAGACTGGGTGTCGCCCCCTATTGCCCAGACGAGTGCGGTGTCGCGGTGGATGATGGTGGTTTCGACCGCTCCGTTGTCGTCGGTGACCGAGACGGTTGCTTGGGAGAAGTCGGGCTGTGACAGGTACCGCTTGATATAGGTCGTGTTCCCCGATCGGGTTGTCTCGGTCTGGATCTGCTGCTTCGAGAAGGACCATCGTCCCCACACGACGCCTGAGGGGACGTATCCGGCCGGGGGCCAAGCGACGAAACCGCGTTCTTCCCGAACGGTGGGGTTCAGATTCCAGTCGTAGCGGAGGTGCATGGCGTTGGCGAGTTGGTAGCTGCCGCTGCCCCGGACATTGCCGGTTCCGATCTCGGTGACGAACGGGGACAGAATCTGGGTACGGTGCCCGACGGCCAGGTTGTGGTCTCCGGTGTCGCGGATGTACTCGTCGACACCGGAGACTCCGGCCACTCCGAGTCCGAGGTTCTCTCCCCCCTCTTGGTCGACGGTGCGATAGCAGGCCCAGCCGGGGCCCGGGAAGTGGGAGAGGCGACCCTCGGCGAGCATTATCAGCGCTTTGTTCTGCGCGGTGGCGGACAGGGACGGGTTCTCGGCGATCGGGGTGAGACCAGCCATTCGCCGGTACCAGTTGACCCGCTGAGCGACACTGTCCCGGAAGGTCTGGCTGGTGGTTCCCGCTACACACTCGCTGACGTTCCCGGTGTAGCCCCACTCGGGTTCGGGCCTGGCGAACTCCTCGGTGTAGGCAGCGACAACATCCGCCCGGTTCCACACATCCACTCCCGGACGGTCCCCGCCTGTGTCGGTCGCGTGGGTTCGCACCAGCCGGGACGACGCCAGGTTCGGACTCCCGGCACTGTCATGGGTAACCCCTTCCGGTAGGCGCACCACCACGGATCCTTCAGCAGACGGAACCACCGTTAGCTCGTATCCGGAACCGGAACCCGTCAGCGCAGAAGCTCGACCGTTGACCACCTCCACGTCCTCGATCCCCAGACCGGTCACCGGCTTGGCAGTGGTGATCCTTACCTGGAACGGGCCGGACACGGTGCGTGACGTCGCAGAGTCGAGTTCGACCGCCACACCCGTGCGAGTGATCGCTCGGGTGAGGAACGTTGCCATCTGAGCCCTGGTGACCGAGGCTTGGGGACAGTACCGGATCGGGCCGGTGGCGCAGCCCGCTGTGATTCCAGCCGCGGCCAAAGCATCGATACCGGCCGCATGGGTGTTGCCTTCGGTGTCGACAAACCCGAACGGGGCGCCAGGCTCGAGACCGAACCCGCGCGTGAGGAAGGTTGCCATCTGTGCCCGAGTCACGGACTCGTTCGGGCAGTAACGAAGGGGGCTGGTGTCACAACCCGTCGTGACTCCCAGCACCGCGAGGCGTTCCACGTAAGGAGCCCACCAATCATCGCCGTCCACATCGGTGAAACGGTTGGCAGACGAAACGGGGTCCTCCCCGTCGAGAACCCGAACCAGCCACACCGCCATCACCCAACGTTCGAGCTCCTCGCCAGGGCAGAACTCCCCCGGAGCGCAGTCGGTGCCCTCCAAGACACCCAACTCTGCGAGGGCCTCGATCCCCTCACGGTGCGGACCCGTCCCCCCAAGATCCGAATACCCGGCAACGGCCGTAGCGGACCCGGCCGAACCCACCACCGTAACCACCAGCGCCAGTGAAACCACGACGCTCCCCCACCGACCCGGACCTACCATGCTCACAAGAACCGCCAGGATACCCCCCAGGCTGCCCGGCATCATCAACCAAGCGAGCCCTCACCCACCACGAGGCTAACGTCCTGTGACCTCCGAGCCAGTCCATGTGTTGGAGATGCCCGAAGGTGCCGGCTCCCCCCAGTAGTGCCTGGTGTGCCAACACGTCACCGAATCGGCTGGAGTTCCCCCCGCTCCGCTGCACCAACGCGTCCACGAAGCCCGGCCGTAGTATCGGCCGGTATGGGCCGTATCACACACCTGCAGCTCCGCGGACCGGGACGTGAGGTCGTACGGTTCGCGGAGGAGCTACGCCTCGACTGGTCAAGGGCCCGGGTGGGTGGACTGTCGGCCGAGATCGCCTTCTTCGCCCTGCTCGGACTGTTCCCGGCCGTGGTCGTGTTCGCGGCCGCGCTCGGATCGCTCGACGTCGTGATCGGCGAGAGCGCGGCCGCCGACACCGAGCAATGGCTGCTCGACCAGGTGCACCAGGTCTTCGGCTCCGACAACACCTTGCGCTCCACCGTCGCGGAACTCTTCGACCGCTCGAACGCGGGACTGATCACGGTCGGCGTCGCCCTGACGATGTACGCCTCGTCGCGGGGTTTCGTCGCGGTCATACGCACCTTGGACGTGGCATATGACCACGATCAGCCCAGAAGCTGGCTGTCCACCCGCGTGCTCGGTTTCGGCCTCACTGTCTCCACGATCCTGGTGGCCGCGCTGGTCGCAACCATGGTGGTGGTCGGTCCCCTGCTGGGCGGCGGCGAGGAGGTGGCCGAACGCGTCGGGGCCGGCTCCGCGTTCGCGGCGGCCTGGGGGTGGTTACGCTGGCCCGTGGTGTTCGCGGTCGTGGTCTCGTGGACCACCTCCGTCTACCACATAGGCTCCCGCAGAGAGGCGCCGTGGCGATGGGAGTTGCCGGGAGCGGTGGTGGGAACCATGTGGTGGCTGGTCGTGTCGGCAGGTTTCGGCGCCTACCTGGAGGTGGCCTCCAACGGGGTGAACGCGGTGTTCGGTTTGCTGGGTGGAGCTCTCAGCCTACTGCTCTGGCTATATCTCCTAGCGATGGGCCTGCTCGCCGGCGCCGGGTTGAACATGGTGCTGACCCGCCGCCGGCTTACCGAGTCGGAATAGTCGACACCACTGACGTGGAGGAACGATGACGACCCAGGCGAACCTACCGCCCAAACACCCCGGCGAGATCCTGAACGAGGAGTTCCTCGCCCCTATGAACATCACCCAGTACCAGCTGGGGAAATCCATCGGTGTCGACCCGAGGCGCATCCACTCCATCGTTCACGGGCAGCGGTCCATAACCGCGGAGACTGCTCTGCTGCTGGGGCGCTTCTTCGGGAACGCTCCGGGATTCTGGATGGGAATACAGGCCCAATACGATCTCGAAGCCACCCAAGACCGACTATCAGAACGGCTCGACAGCGTGATCGTTCACACGCCTGCTCGCGCTGTCTAGCTGTCGTCAGGCGAAGTTCTAATAGTTTGCGGGTGCCGATGAAGGTCGTCAGGAACGTTCTCATCCCGATGCGGGACGGTGTGCGGCTGGCCGCCGACGTCTACGTGGACCCGGCGGTGAACGAGGGCGAAGCCTCTCCGGTCGTTCTCGAGTACACCCCGTACCGCAAGGACGACGTCGCCCCCGGCTCGCGTTTCTACGAGGAGCTCACGCGCGCCGGCTACGTCGTGGTGCGTGTGGACATCCGGGGCACGGGCGCCTCGGAGGGCGTGAGCCTCGACGAGTACACCCTCGAGGAGCAACTCGACGGTGTCGACACGGTGGAGTGGCTCGCCCACCAGCCCTTCTGCGACGGCCAGGTGAACATGATGGGGAGTTCTTACGGCGGCTTCACCGCGCTCCAGGTCGCGAGCCACGCACCCGCCCACCTGCGCAGCGTGATCCCGATCTACTTCACCCATGACCGCTACACAGACGACTGCCATTACCGGGGCGGGCTCCTGCGGATGTACTACGACACCGGGTTCTACGGGAACCTCATGGTCGCCCTCAACGCCCTTCCGCCCGACCCCGAGTGGGCCGGAGGGGACTGGGCGCGGCTCTGGGAGGAGCACCTCGAGGGGAGCGAGCCACACATCCTCAAGTGGCTCCGGCACCAGACCGACGGGGCCTACTGGCGCAACGGCTCTGTCGGCGATGTCGCCGAGCGTATCCGCTGCCCGGTTTTCATGATCGGCGGCTGGCGAGACGGCTACCCGAACCCACCAGTTGAGCTCTACCAGCGGCTGAGCGTCCCGCGCAAGCTCCTCGTCGGCCCATGGAACCATGCCTTACCCGACGTGGCCGTGCCCGGGCCGAGGATCGACTACCTTCGCGAGGTCGTACGCTGGCTCGACCACTGGTGCCGGGGTAGGGACACGGGGATCATGGACGAACCGCCGGTCGTGATCTACGTCCAGCACTCCGAGCCGCCGGTCGTTGACCGCCTCGACTCGGCCGGGGAATGGCGCGCCGAGGCCGAATGGCCGCCACCCGGCACCGAGCAGCGGGCGCTCTACCTGACGGAGAAAGGCGTACTGGCGGAAGCCCCGAGTGCGGACGGGGCGGACGCATTCGAGTACGACGCATCGGTCGGGGTGTGCGGCGGGCTGTGGTCGGGCGGCGTCGAGTTCGGGCTCCCCGGCGACCAGCGCCCCGACGAGGCGCTCTCGCTCGTCTACACATCGCCGCCGCTCGACGAGCCGTTGACGGTTATCGGGCGGGGGCGGGCGTTCCTGCACGTCTCCTCGACCGCCCCGGTGATGGGCTTCGCGGTCAGCCTCTCCGACGTCGCTCCGGACGGGAACTCTCACCTCGTCGCCAAGGGGATGCTGAACGCCACGCGGCGGCGGTCGCTGATCGACCCTGAACCGCTCACCGCGGGCGAGGTGGTCAAGCTCGACATCCCGATCGACGCCACCGCTTGGCGTTTCGCCCCCGGCCACCGCATCCGCGTGGCCGTTGCGAGCGCCGACTTCCCGAACGTGTGGCCGACCCCCGAGCCGGGACGAAACCAAGTACACCGCGGGGCTGACACGCCCTCCCGGCTCGTCCTTCCGGTCGTCCCACCTCAGGGGAGCGCGACGCGCCCTTCCTTCGCACCGTCGCCGAAGGAGGTCACACGGTTCTCCGCCGGCATCCACCCGCCGCATTGGGAGGTCACGCGCGATGTGCTGACGGGCAGGACACGGGTCACGATCGACCTCACGGACACGAACCGCGTCAATTCCTCGACCGTCGTCCGCCGAGAGGTGCTGATGGTGAACGAGGTGGACCCCCGCGACCCCGCCCATGCGAAACTCCCGCGGGCGCTTCATGGCCCGGGTCGAACGCCCTGGGCAGAGGATCGAGGCGCGGGCGGACATCTCCATCCAAGGGACGCTCTCCGCCTTCCAAGTCGCGATCGACCTCGACGTGCGCGTGAACGACGCCCGGCACTTCGCCAGGCGTTGGGCCGAGTCGGTGCCGCGGCAACTCCTATAAGGATCTGGCTCCTCGGGCCTCGATCACCTTGAAGCTGTCGGCAGGCTGCCTGACAAGGGGCTTCGGCAGCGGCTCCGGGCCTGGATCCTCTCGAACGCACCGGATGTCGACCCGACGTCTCATCATCACCGAAGTCGTCGATCCCTAACGGATCCAGGTCGTCCCGGCCTACCAGCAGCTCGCACATGCGCGCAGCCTCACTTACAGAGGGGGCCTCCCTTGGGGCGCCGGTCGTTGTGGGTCGCTGACCGTTGTGCCGGTCGGCCTGCTAGTCAGTCCGGTAGAGGTATCGAACGTCCCAGAGACCGTAGAGGGTTGGTGTGGTGTTACCGAAGACGTTTCGAGTCGCTGTCAGACGCTCGGCCAGTGTCGTGTAGATGAGCGGCACGTTCTCGGCGATGATTTCCTGGGCTCGGTGGTAGTAGTCCACGCGCGTTTGGTGATCCAACTCCCGGCTGCCCTCGATGTAGTACTCATCGATCTTCGCTTCCCATGCCGTTTCGGGCTGCGGCTGGTTGGGATGCCACATGTGAAGGCCACCACTGCTGTGCCACGTGTCGATCCCGCTGTAGGGGTCTGAACCACCGCTTAGGCCGATGACGACGGCCTCCCAGTCGTAGGATCTGGTCAGTTGCGTGACTAGGTCACCGAAGTCAACCGGCCGGTAGGTCACGCTGAGACCGATCGCCTCCATGCCCTGTTGGATCAATGTCGTGACCCTTTCACGGACGCTGTTGCCGCCGTTGGTCACCAGACTGAATGCGATCTCGTTGCCGTCGCTGTCCTCCCGTATGCCGTCGCCGTTGGTGTCGGTCCATCCGATGCTGTCGAGGATCTGGTTGGCCTTTGCGATGTCGTACTCGTACTTGCGGACATCCGGGTTGTGGAAGTCCCCAGCGGCGGGGCTTATAGAGGACCACTGCCGATAGGCGAGGCCATGCTGTATTCCGTCGATAATCGTGCCCTTGTCGATGCTGTGGGCGACCGCTTGGCGGAACTGCTTGTTTCTGAACCAATCCAGCCTTTCGGACGCGACGTAGGGGTCGCCGGTGTCCGGATTCGTTCCGGGGTTCATATTGAATACCAGGAACGTGGTGCCGAATCCGGGTCCTCGCCGGTGAATCGTGAAGTTCTGGCTCGCCTGGAGCGGCTCGAGTTGGGCGAACTCCTCACCGGATACACCGTGCACATCCGACTCGGAGGCCAGGAAGCTGGCAAGCTCGCTCTCAAAGTCCGGAACGATGAGGCGAACGACTTGATCGAGATAGGGAAGGCTGTTCCCCGCTTCGTCCTTCATCCAGTAGTGCGGGTTACGCTTGAGCACAACCCGCTCGCCGGGACGGTACTCCTCGATGAGGAAGGGGCCGGTCCCTATGACCTCCGCGGGGTCGGTGTCGATGTCCCACGTTGAGGAGAAGCTACCGTCGTCCACATGTTTCTCGAGTATGTGCCGCGGGTAGATGGGTGTGCCCAGGGACCGGAGGAAGGGCGCGAACGGTGCGGGAAGAACGAACTCGACGGCGTGTGTGTCCACCGCTTTGACAGTCATCCTCGACTCCTTCCACGCGCCGGTCGCGTCGTCGAAGTGTCTGAATGTGAACACGGACCTCTCGCTAACAGGGAGATCGTCGTTGTAGATGATCCGGTTGAAAGTGAAGTCAACGTCCCGGGCGGTGAACGGTTCCCCGTCATGCCAGCTTACGTCCTTACGAAGGTGGAAGGTCCACTTCAGACCGTCGTCGGAAACGTCCCAGGTTTCAGCCAACCCAGGTTCCACGTGGTTGGTCAACCACGAGGTGTCGGTCAGGCCCTCGAAAAGGTACCCGAGTATTCCTGTCGAGCCAGTGTCATTGGCGAGGGCTCGGTTGAATGTGAGCGGCTCGGAAATCGTCGCGATCGTCAGCGTCCCTCCCGGCACGCCTATGGCATACTCGAAGCGCTCGGCGTTCTCGCGTAACCGGGCTATCAGTTCGGTTCGACTATCTGACACCTCAATGTCAGTCTCCAGTGTCGAGGCACCAGTCGGACCGGCTCGGCCGATCCGGAGCACCCAACCGATGTGTATAAGGTCGGGGTCGGTCAGCGCTCTACCGTCGGCTTGGACAACGCCCTTGTTGATCTCGTAGATCTCCGGCCAGCGGTTCTCGTCACCAAGGTATTCCATCGCGATCTTCCGCAGGGTGTCCCCGGGCCTTACGACCACCGTCCCGTCCATGGACTGCATATGCTCATCCGAATCGGACCCCGTACCGGATGAGCCGCCGGTATCACCGACCTCTTCGTCTGTGGCCCAAGCAGCCGAAGCAAAAGAAACCATGACCAGTAGCCCAGCAAAACCGACAAACAAGGCCCACCGAGCCCGGTACCACAAACTGGTCATGGTTGCCCCACCACCCAACTCGCCAACATCATCTTCGGATACCTCAGCACTCTTCAGAATCTCCAACAACTCCACACCGCCCCCTGGGCCTAACGCCACGCTGTCCCCTAGGCCAGCAGAACCTGATCAATCCCACGAGAGTACACAACGGTTACCCAACATCGACACGACCGATCCTGATCCCCTATGAGTAGGTACGAGACTTTGGTGGGCGTTGACGGATTTGAACCGCCGACCTCTTCCTTGTAAGGGAAGCGCTCTCCCAGCTGAGCTAAACGCCCTGGAAGGGGTCATTGTAGAGGATGCAGGGTCACGGCGGCTCGTCCGGAGGTGGCCGCGGAGGGGTCAGGTGGACCGGACCGCTTCGGCGGGTGGGATGCGGGCGGCTCGGGTGGCCGGGTAGATGCCGGCCAGCGCTCCCACCACTAGGGCGACGAGGACGCTTCCCGCCAGGCCGGACAGCGGAACCGACAGGGTCAGGTCACGGCTGATGGCGAAGGCGACGGTGATCGTCGCGCCGACCCCCACACCCAGCACCCCGCCGATCCCGGCTAGGAGCACCGCCTCGCCCATGAATTGCAATGCCACGTGCCGCTTGGTGGCGCCCAGAGCACGGCGGACCCCTATCTCCATGCGTCTCTCCAGCACCGACATGACCATCACGTTGGCGATCGCCACCCCCCCGACCAGAAGGGCCACGCTCCCCAGGCTGACCAGAAGGGTGGTGAGGGCCTGCTCGGCCTGCCGCCGGGCCACGAGCGCGTCGGCGGGGCGGACCACCGCCACCCGGTCCGGGTTCTCGGGGTTGACGGTGGCCGGGATCACCTCCAGGACGTCTTCCACATGTCGTGGGTGGACCCGGGCGTAGAGGGCGGTCGGTTTGAGGTCGTCGGTGAACAGGTCCCGGGCGATGGGTTCGCCGATCAGGGCCGACCGCTCGATGTCGGGGTGCAGCGTCATCTCGGCGAGGATCCCGATCACCTCGAACCACTCATCGCCGATGTAGACGCGGCGGGACCGGCCCACGTCGTCGATCCCCAGACGCTCGGCCGCCACCCTTCCCAGCACCGTGGTCGGAACGGTGGCGGTGACCTCGTCCAAGAAGCTTCCGGCGACCAGCGGAGTGTTCAGCGCCCCGGGCAGGTTGGGGGGTACGGCCAGCACCGAGAGGCCCCCCGTCTCCAGGGGAGACACGAGATCGTTGACCAGGACGTCGACATCGAGGAGGGCCGTGGAGGTGACCCGTTCCACCGGACCCACCCTGGCCAGCATCGGCACCGACTCGGGCGGGAGACCGTCGGCGTTGCCGAACACGCCACCGGAGGGGGTGACGCGGATGAGGTTGGTGCCCAACCGGTCGAGCTGCGCCAGCAGGGCGGCCCGTCCCGAAGCGGAGATCCCCAGCACCGCCACGATGGCTGCTATCCCGAACGCGATGCCGAGCGCGGTCAGCGCGGTGCGGCCCAGATGGAAGCGCAGACCGGTGACGCTGAGGCCGAGAACGTCTCCGATCCGGAGGCGGCTCCTCACGCCTGCTCCTCCGTCACGACGGACCCGTCCCGCATGACGATGCGCCGGGGGAAGCAGGAGGCCACCTCGGAGTCGTGCGTTATGGCGACGATGGTGGCGCCCTCATCGTTCAGCTCTTTGAAGAGGTCGGTGATCTCCCGGCTGGTGGCGCTGTCCAGGTTGCCGGTCGGCTCGTCGGCGAACACGACGGCCGGGCTGCCCACCAGGGCCCTGGCGATGGCCACCCGCTGGCGCTCCCCCCCGGACAGTTGCTCGGGCAGGTGGTGCATCCGGTGCCCGAGACCCACCCGCCTCAGGGCCTCCTCGGCCCGCTCCCTGCGGATCCGGCCCGGTGTGCCCCGGTAGCGGAGCCCTTCGGCCACGTTGTCGACGGCCGGGGTCCTCGGCAGGAGGAAGAACTCCTGGAACACGAAGCCGATCATCCCGGCCCGGATGCCGGACAGCGAACGGTCGTCGAGTTCGGTCAGCTCCTGGCCGGCCACCTTCACCGATCCCGAAGTGGGCCTGTCGAGGCCGCCCATCAGGTTGAGGAGGGTGGACTTGCCGGAACCGGACGGGCCCACCACCGCGACGAGTTCGCCGGGGTCGATCGTGAGGGTCACTCCGCCGAGAGCGGTCACGGGGGGTGGCCCGGGATAGACCTTGGTCACATCGGACAGTTCGAGGGAGGGAACGTCGGGACCGTCGGATGCGGGCGGAGCGGATGGCATCGCCGCTACTTGGGCACCCGGACCAGGTCGCCTGCGGCTATCTCGCCCTCCACCTCGACGAGGCCGTCGGCGTACATGCCGGTATCGACCCCCACCAGGGTGATCTCCCCGCCCGTCTCCACCTCGACCGCGTAGCCGCCCTCGGAGAGGGCCACCAGGGCCTTCACCGGAACGGCCAGGACATTGACCGCCTCGTCGGTGACGATCTCGACATCCACGGGAAAGCCGAGGTAGGGCGCCCCGAGGCGGGGATCGTCCAGACGGATCGCCACCTCGACCAGATCCACTCCTCTGCGATCCTCCACCGACTGGAAGACCACCATCCCTATGTCGTGCACGGTACCCGGGGCTGTCACGTCGTCGGGAAGCCGCACGCCCACCGATGCCCCCACCGAGATCCGGTCCCTCCGGTCGACGGGCAGATCCAGCCGGACCTCCTGGGTGGTCTCCGACACCTCAACTATGGGCATGCCGGGAGCCAGGACGGAGCCCAACTCCACCAGGCTGCGCCCGACCCGGACCGGGCCGTCCACGTACACGATCCGGCCCAGCTCCAGCGCTCCGCTCTCGTCCAGCCCTGCATCGGCCTGCCATCGCCGCAGGGCATGAACCGTGCCGTCGTCGAGTATCCGATCGGCCTCCGAGCCGATCGGATATCCGAGCGCCTCCAGGTTGAGTTCGAGTTGCTCGACATCGGGACCCTCGACCTCGGATCCGTCCGGTGGAAGCCGCAGGGCTCGCCACATGGGCCGCTCCCCGTAGAAGACGAACACCGGCCGTCCATCGACCTCGACCAAGGACTCACCCCTGACGAGTTCCGCCCCCTCGTCCGGGACTCGGGTGACGATGCCTCCGGTCGCTGAGATGACCAATCGGAACCCCGCGTGGCGAACCATCGCCGGGAAGGTCTCCACCCGCCGCAGATCCGTTCTGACAACCGGTGTGGTTCCCAGTTCGGGTTTCTCGACCACCACCCCGTCCTCCTGCTCGCCCGCCAGGCGATCCACCGCCAGGAATCCCCCCACGATGAGCACCGCTACCAGTACCAGGAACAGGGCGACCCATCCCTGCCTCGGCATCAATTCACGCTCTGGAACGAGATCATCCTGGAGCACTCCTCGAGTGCCGGGTCGACGTCGGGATCGGATGTGTCGAAGGCCTCGGCCACGGGGTATGGCGAGCCGTTGCCGTCCCACCCTGGCGCCGGGTCGGGGAAGTTCTCGACGCCGTTGTCGCGCATGCAGACAGAGAACCGGCGTAGGGAGTCGATCACCACGGCCTGCAGTTCCGGATCGGCGCCCAGGTCGATGGGAGTTGCCGAGGTCAGCAGCGGGACGCAGGTGGCGAAGGCCAGCGCGAACTCGGGAGACTCGGTGTCGATGCTCTCGACCAGTTCCGAGGACAGGATCGGACGGCCGTCGGGATCGACCGGAATGTCCGGCGCGTCGATACCGCTCTCCCGCATGCAGGCTGTGAACAGGAGCAGGCCCTCATCGAACCCCGGCCTGGTAGTTGCCGCTGCTTCTTCCTCCGGCTCGTCATCCTCGAGTGACGCAACCGTCTCCACCACCGCCGGTTCGGGCTCGGGCTCGGGTTCGTCATCTCCCCCGCACGCAACGAGCAGCCCGACCAGGGCAAACACAAGAGTCAGACGCTTCATTGCAAATACGTTAGTGGTCGGACGGCAGAGGGCAGTCAGCGGCTACCAGCCACAAGCCACCAGCCACTAGCCCCAATTCTTCATGGGGGTAGTGGTGGGGGTGGGTGGTTTGACA
>JAPPFW010000016.1 GCA_028821575.1 bacterium
CGGCCTCGATATACTCACGTAAAACGCTCTCCGGTAAACCCGGGGCAGTTCAGGCCACGCCTTGCAGACCGTTGGGGGTGTGGCGTGGTTTGGCTAGGTGTCCTTCCCACAGAGGTGGTTGACAACTCTGGTGATGGGTGGTTTGCCGTCTAGTGAGCTGTGGGGTCTGTGGTGATTGTAATGATCGAGGAATGCGGTGAGGGCTTGGCGTCTGGCCTGGTTGTTGTCGTATAGGGTTTTGTAGGCCCATCCGTCTGTCAGGGTTTTGTTGAATCGTTCGACTTTGCCGTTGGTCTGCGGCCGGTACGGGCGGGTGAGTTTGTGGGTAGCGCCGAGGTGTGCGAGCGCATCGGCGAAGGCTTGGCCCCTGCGGTAGCCCCAGGCGTTGTCGGTCATTACCCGGTCGATGCGATACCCCAAGGCGGCGAACGCCCGGGCGGCTCGGAGGATGAATGCGGCACAGGTCTCGCTTGTTTGGTTGTCGTGGATCTCTGAGTACGCGAAGCGGCTGTGGTCGTCCACCGCGGAGTGGACGTATTCGTAGCCGACCCGCTGCGTGCGGCCGGCCTGGCCGCGTCCGTGGCCTCGCCATCCGCCGCCATCAGGTACTTTGGCCAGTTTCTTGGTATCGACGTGTAGGAGTTCTCCGGGGCAGTCCCGCTCGTAGCGGATAGGGATCCCGGTAGGCCGGTCCAAGTCCCGGAGACGGGCCAGGCCACGACGGCGAAGCACCGCATAGACCGTGGAGCAGGGCACACCGAGACGGCCAGCCATCAGATGAGGCCCTTCCCGGTGCGCTAGGCGATCCGCCACCACCCGGTCCTCGACCACAGCCGCCAGCCGCCTGGGGCTGCGACGCGGTCTCGATGAGCGGTCCCCGAGACCGGCTTCGCCTTCCTCTTCGAACCGCCGCAGCCACTTATACACGGTCTGGCGAGACACCCCAGCTGCCTCCGCAGCCGCCGCCACCGACCATCCCCAACCTTGACCCGATCAACCAACAACCGACGCCCGAGAGGTGTCAGCTTCGAATTAGCATGCGCCACGAGGGCCTCCTAGCTGAGTCGTGAACTACTTACATCCACAACTCAACCAGGCAGGCCCTCAAAACAAGTGTCAATAACCTCTCTGAACAGTACAGCTAGGCATATGACCTGGGTGGGCCGATTCTGGCTTGGTGGTCGTGGTGCATGTGACCGCAGGCGTGGATGCGGGGCCGCAGCTTTTGGGTGAGGTGGCGCAGGGACGGGTCTCCTACGGGTTTCCCTTCTCGGTTGGTGCCTATGCCCGACGGCCAGTCGTGGGTTAGTAGTACGTCGACGCGTCCGAGGTGGCGGCGGGCGGTGCGGGTGAGCTGTTCCCACTCGGATCGGTGCCAGTAAATGCGTTGCTTCGCGTTGTTGCGTTTCGGCTCTGGGGTGTCGCTGTACTTCTTGGAGTAGATTCCCGATAGGAACCCGATGTTCAGATCGGCTACTTTGGTGATTCCCCACCGGCCGAGCCACCACACTCCGGGTGTCCATTCCCCGGCCCCGTTGTGGTCCAGCGCCGGGTAGGGGTCGTGGTTCCCCGCGATGAAGTAGAGGGGTGCGCCGAGGCTGATGTCGCCTGCGGCTACCTGGGGGAAGTCACCCACTTTGCGGTAGCGGGGTGGTCCCACTACTCCTAGGTGATCGTCGTGGTGGCGGTTGGGTTCCACATCTCCTACAGCCAACACCAGATCGATCTGCCCCCACCGGCCGCGGGCCACGTCGAGGGCTTCGGCCAGCATTTCGAACCGGCCGTGGATGTCACCGACTAGCGCGAATCTGGTTCCCATGACCCTCCCAGCCTAGGAGCCCGCAGCCGCCCACCTGGCGCCGACCATCCCGACAGCGACTCTGGTGTTGGCGGGGAGCCGAACCGCAAGCCGTTCCCCACAGACGTGGTGGCAGCTCTATGAGTGAGACCCGCGTTCCGCCTGACACGGTGTTCCGTGCGGCTGCTCATACCGTCCTGGAAGGTTCTTAACTTGTGGGTCGGCAACAACAACGACAGTGGCCACGGGGTCGCCCGCGACAACGTTGCTGTGGCCGATGTGGAATGTCGGGGCTGGCTGATAGGTTGCTGTGTAGATGATGGTGGCCGGGAGCAGGTGGCTGTGTCTTTTTGGCTTGTGAAGCGGCGGTCGGGGCCGGTGGTTCCGTACTCGGAGGTGTACAGCGAGGGCGGCGAATGGATCGGTTCGGTAGCCCGGGAGGGCGACCCGCCCGTGTGGGTTCCGGTGAACGGCTGGGGTGACAATCTGCGTCTCGGGGGTTCCGGGGAAACCTATGAGACGCTGGACGACGCGGTGGGGGCTCTCCAGGTCGATCACCGGCAGGGCCGTGATGGTTACCGGCGTCTGGTGGAGAGGGTGCTGACTTTCGGGCCGGTGGAGGACTACGACGGTTCGGGAACGCTGACGCAGACCGTTTGGGCTCCGGCTGTTGGTTTCGAGGGCGAGCCGTTCGGGGATCTGGGCTATCTCGGCCGTATCGAGTTGTGTGGTCGGGACCGGTTCCGGGCTGTGGGCGAAACCCCACCCACTATCTCCTACGGATCTCTGGAACCCGGCTCGTTGGGAGCTGTGTGCTGTGACCTGCTTCGTTTGCGCCATCTACGGGATGCTGGCCGCTGGGCTCCGCCATCCGGTTGGGCGCCACCCGGCTACACCTATGAGCCGGCTGATGTGCTCGGTGCTGCCGGTTTCTTAGTTTGGGACGGTAACCGCAGGGTCGGATTCGGATGGGAACACAGCGGGGAGTGGAAAGTGTTCGGGATCTCCCGCCTACTGGGTTCCGGCGCTTGTGAGTTCTCGTCCAGCCGCGAGGTCCTCAGCCACAACCTCAGCCTCTACACCCACTACGACCAATGGGTAGAGACCGAGGGGCTGGCGTCTCCGCTACGAGAGGAACACTTCTGGGAATACCCTGACTATTGCAGGGTCTTTTCCGGCGACACGTTCGTGGGAACAGTCCTCATGAAGCCCGCTTCGGTAACCGTCGAGGCTGCCGATGGGCGATGCTGGTCACTCACGACCGAAGACGAGGAGGACGAGTCGGTGCGGAACCTCCACGCGTTGCAGCGGCTAGCCCACTATCACCACCCGCTTAGCCTCCCGACCCGGTGGGGCGACTAGAGACTGTCAAACAGACTCACCTGGAACTACCCATCGGTGACCGGCGCTGCCCGAATTCCTATCAAACAGCCCATCCGAGACCCTGCACCGGGCTGCGGCGACCGCGAGCCCGTACCCGAGCCTTGAACCGCGTCCTTGATGTGTCCCCCGTTGGTTCACTGGCAGGTTGATCGATCGAGGCCAGTTTCTCGGCTCTTCTACGAGTTGCCGCCCGGCCGGCAGGTGACTTGCCCCTGATGCCCGTTGCAGGTTAGGGCAGCCGGTAGGGCTGGGTGCGAGTGCTGGGCGGTGTCGATTATCGGCATCCGGCTACGTGTCCGACCGCGAGTAGAGCAGCTGCGAGGGCTGTTCTGTAGTCGGGTCGGGCCAGGTCGAGTTGGTTCTGGGCACGGTCGAGTTCCCGTCTTGCTTCCTCGAGCCTGGAGCGGGCTTGTCGGGCTTGGGTCTGCGCGGCGTCGAGTTGAGCGGTCGCTTCGTCGAGTTGGTTCTGCGCCTGGGTGACGTTTGCCTGCGCTGTGACGACTCTTTCGTCTCTGTTGGTCTTGTCCTCGATCTCTGCGGGGCTGAACCCTGGAGCTTCAGTTCGTGACTCCCGGAGGCTGGCTGCTTTAGCCATTACCTCGTTCCTGAACCCGTTGAGGGCTTCGCGGAGCGCGGTCGCTGCGATCCCGTCGGTGCCGGGATGGTGCCGACCTCGGATGCTTGCCCGGCTCAGCCTTTCCTGAGCGTGCGCGAACGCTTCCCATAGTTCGCTTCCCTGGGCCCAGAGTCGTTCTTCTGTCGTGGCGGTTTCCACAGCCACAGCGGCCGGCACGGACTCCGCGACCGCTACACGAACGAATTCGACGAACTGCTGGTACCGGGCCGTGTCGTATGACGGTTGACGGTCGAATACGAACAAGGCTGCTTCGTCAGCCATGAGCGCGTAGTCGTCTCGGATAGCCCGATCGACACGGTTCGCCCAGTCGATGTCCCCGGCGTCTAGCCATGTTGTTACAAACGCCGATACGAGATCATCGGTGTAGCCTGCGATGTCCGACTCCAGCCCGGCTTCGTGAGCAAGCTGGTCAAGGCGTGTGGCTACCGCCGCGCTCAGTGCAACATCGGCCATCAATATGGCTCGGTCAGCCAAGAACCTACCGACAATGGATCCCCAAGGTTCGTTCCCACCTGCGTCGAGATAGTACCGGGACCCATCTTCGAAAGCTGCCTGGTGAGCCACGGATTCGGCCCTGTCACGCAACCACCACGCGCCGCTGATCGCCAGGATCATCTCCAAGCGCCTGATCTGCTCTTCGATCGGTTTCCTAGCTTCCGCAAGGGCAGGCGCTGCGGCACTCTCAACCTCGTCCCGCACCGTCTTGATCAGGCGGGTGGCGTTGTCGGTCACAGCCCTGAGGGTTTCGCGGTGGTCTCGAACGGAGTCCTCCGCATGGGCTACCGCCTCGTCGGCTGCAGCGGCCGCTGCCTCAGCTGTCGCCAGCCGGTCACGAGCCGCCCCAACCCGAAGATCGGCGGCTGCGCGGTCATCGCCCGCGGTTGCCCAAGCTGCTGCTTCGGCCTGCGGATACGCCTGCCTGTAGGCATCGGTATCAACACCGCGAGCTGTGTCGCCCGACGCCACGTGACGGGCCGCGTCCGACGCCGCAGCGTAAGCCTCCACTGCTGCCTGAGCCGCGTACCTTGCGTCGCCGTCAACAGATGTGTCCCCAACAATCGTCTCCGCCGCCGCTAGAGCAACCAGCTCTGCTTCCCCAAGAGTTTCCAGAGCATCCAACAGGGTTTCACTCGCAGCATTCGCCGCGTCGGTGGCGTCGTCTCGAGCGGCCCTCGCGTCGGCGACCCGGACCGGGTCTTCACGTGCCAACGCCGCCCGGTATCCCTCTTCCGCCACCTCCAGAGCTTCGCTCGCAGCATCGAACCCAACCTGGGCTTCTCTGAACCGCAGGATGGCGTCTTGAAGACCGGCGTACTCCGAGCAGTGGGCCCACTCGAGACTCACCGACTCCGGAGAGAAAGGAGCGGGATCGCGAGGATCCGTCTCATCGGTGTCAGTACCGCAGCCCGCCAAGGCAACAGCTAACGCGAGAACCGTCGGTAGATTCAGGTAACGCACTTGGTGGTCCCTCCGGTCGGTGTGTCAGGCCTTAGTTGCCACCAAATGCCTATACCGCAGCCAGACCGGACGGGACCATGCGCAACGGCCTGATCCCGTATCTGGCTGCTTGAAGAACACCCCCCTGCCACAGGGGCAGAGGTGGGGTTCGGCATTTGGTGGCTGTCGGGCACCCTACCAGCACCCACAGCACGGTGTCAGAGCCCCAGGGGCCGGACCCCGGTGCCCCTATTCGAGAACTCGCCTGTTCGGCTCGTAGCCGTCGCCGAACAGGATCCGGTCGGGACAGGCGACGGCGTGGTCCGCGCCCAGAATGCTCAACGGTTCAGCAACTTGAAGCGGGGAACCTGCACGCCAGTAACGGCCCCCTCGACCAAACCTCACAGGCCCGTCCCGGCTCCGCGGTCCGGGCAGCATTCAACAATGTCGGCCTGTCACGTCTACGTCGCCGGGGACGGTCCGAAGCCGCCAGAAGTCCCGCTACTCGACGATGCCAGACTGGTCAGCGGGCAGCGGGATCCAATAGCCCTCGTCCGGACGATCTGCGCGTCCATCTCCCCGAGCGCCGCCGCCGAGCGACAATGGTTCTCCCCGGCGCGCTGGTAGGCAACGTCGGAGTCCTGGGGTCTATGCTTCCGCTCCATGTAGCCGGGCGCCGCAGTTGCCGACCACGACCAAAGCCCACCGAATGGGCGGCGAGGGTCCCTAAAATGGAGTCGAGCGGTCCCACCTGGCACCGTACTTCTCCGCCAGGACGAGGGTTTCTTCGCCCATCAGGACATGGAGACCGTCCATCGTGCGGCGCTGCAGGGGGCGTCCCACCATGTCGACCATCGCCTCCTTGCTGCAGATCACCGACTCCAGAAACGCCGCAGCAACCGTCAGCCCATCAGCTACCTCAAGCATGGCGGCGTCTCCCATTACGTCGTCGTATCCGCCCACACCCCACGGTGCATCCACTACCTCCACCATCCCCGCCCCGAGGTCATCAACTGCCGGAAAGCCGGGCAGGTCAGCGGGGACGGGACCCATTCGTCCCACTCCAGGAACCGGGCGTCCAGCGCCCCAAGAGCGACCTCGAGCCGCGCTGCGTTCCCACTACCCAGCCAGGGGTCACGTCGATGCCATACAACGGGTAGGGAGCGCCTTGCAGGTACCCGGCGCCCATCCCAACAACACCAAACGTAACACCGCCGACGACGAGGGTCCCCAGCAGCCGCACCGGGTCGAACGTCACATGCCGCCGCCAACCGAGCTGGTTCTGATAATGGAGAACGCCGTCCGCGAAGCCCACCCGCCACTCCATACGCTCAGCCGGAGTCCCTATCAGGCGATCGCGGATCTGGTGGAACCCGCCGTTCCGGTCGTCCTCGGCAGGCACCTCCGGAATGCTCCGCAACACAGCGAGGAACTCCTTGACCTCATCGCTGAAGTCGTCCTCACCGGGTAGCCGACGGATAACGGTGGCGCAATCGGTGCCTACCCTCATGGCCTTTCGTGATGCTACAGCGCACCCACCCATCAGCCGCGACCCAGCCCACGTATCACCCCTCCCCCCTTCGCCACTGCGGTCGACCAAGTGGAAGACATAGCTCTCTCGGCGACCTGCCGACAATGCCCATTAGAGGCAGGTCGGGCCCGTACCCGAGGGTATGGGACGCCGGTTAGAGATCGAAGCCCAAGCCGGACGAATCTGCCTGGGAGCGTTGTTGCTGGTCACGGAAACGGCGCAATGCGGGCAGAGATTGGTGGTCCTTGGCTCTGTCAGCTAGTTCCTTGGAGCGGATGATGTCGTCGATAGACGCCACCAGCACCGGGTAGCGGCCGACCATGACCCGTACCGCGTTGGGCAACAGGTGATCGTATCCACCGCCGAGGGGCTCGAAGATCAGGTCTACGTCGCCGTGGGCAGTCCGCAGCCGCCAGAAGTCCCGCTCCTCGAAGATGCCGGGCTGGTCGGTAGGGAGCGGGATCGTGAAGGTCTCGCTGCGGATGATCCGCGCGTCTATCTCCCCGAGAGCAGCCGCCAAGCGTCGATGGTTCTCCTCCGAGCGTTGGTAGGCAACGTCGGCGTCCGCGGTGTGTACCTCGGCCCCGTGGAGCTGGGCACCGTAGTTGCCGATTACGACGAAGCTCACCGCGTGGGCAGCAAGGGTCTCTACGATGGGGTCGAGAGGTTCCACTTGGCACCGTACTTCTTCGCCAGGGCGAGGGTTTCTTCGCCCATCAGCACATGGAGGCCGTCCGCCTCGCGGCGGCGGCGGCTACGCCCCGGCATACCAACCATTGCCTTCTTGCTAAGAATCACCGACTCCAGAGACGCCACCGCAACCGTCAGCCCGACGGCGACTTCGAGCATCCCGGCGTCTGCCATCACGTCGTCGTAGCCGCCCACTCCCCAGGGTTCATCCACTACGTTCACCATCCCCGCGGAGGTCAGAAGCTGGTGGAAGCCAGGCAGACCGCCGTAAACGGGTTCCCACCCGTCCCATTCCAGCGGCTCGGCGTCTAGCGTCGCAAGAGCGACCTCAAGCCGCGCCGTGTTCCGAGGGTCCAGCCGCGGGGCGAGGTCGATGTTGGACGTCGGGTAGGGTGCGCCCTGCAGGTACCCGGCGACCATCCCCACTACCGCGAATACTACGCCGGCATCGGTGAGGGTCCGGAACACCCGCACCGGGTCGACCTTCACATGCGGCCTGCCCTCGAGCTGGTTCTTGTAACGGAGCGAACGGTCCACGAACCCCGCCCACCTCTCCATCCGATCAGCCGGAGTGCACATCAGGTGGTCACGTATCTGGTGGAACCAACCGTTTGGGTCGTCCTCCGCCTGCACGGGCTGCTCGCTCCGCAAGAGGGCTAGGACCTCTTTGACCTCGTCGCTGAAGTCGTCCTCCCCGGGTAGCCGCCGAATATCGGGGACGCTGGCGGTGTTGGTGCCCATGACGGTAGAGGCTCGCTCGGTCACAGTCGGAATCCTAGCCCCGGTTACGGCGAAGCCTGGACCCTGCCCACAATGCCCATTACAGGCCGTACGCACCCCGCCAACGGCCGATAATGCGCGCGAACGAGGGTGCTAACTGAGATTACGAACGGCCCATAACAAGGAGGCATGTTCGGGGGTTACGTGTTGGTGGGTGCCTCTGGTCGTGGAAACTGGAGGGTGGTAGGAGTGATCGGTAACGGATCGGGTCCGACTCGGTGCTAGCCGCCCCGTCTTTCCGTCGTTACCGATACGCGTTGTCGGGTGGTTCTGTTTAGCTCCTGGGCTGTTGGACTCAGTCGCGTTGTGCTCAGGGAGGTCGGCCTGGTCGTGGGCACCGCGGGTGTTGTCGTACCAAGGCTGTTTGTGGAACTTCAGGTGAGATCCGGGGTATGCGATCGGCGGGGATACAAGCTGCTGTGTATACTCTTATTTACACTCTAGGAGTGGGGCTTGATCAGTCAAGAGGAGCGCGATAACCACCATCTGGTTCGGATCCGGGATGGATGTAACCGTCGTTCTGACATCGGAGCGGAGATTGATGGTTGGGTGGCTGAAGCGCTTGCGGCTGGTGTTGTGTCCAAGGCTGCGATTGCCCGTGCACTCGGTCTCAGCCGCCAATCGTTCAACAACCGCTTGGTTAGAGATCGTCAGCAGCATCCAGACCTTCAGCGGTACAGGGTGCCGTCCGATGTGGACTAGTTCGGAACCGGAGCTTTTCGCGGGGAGGTTGAGGGGCACGGCTAGACGGTCCGCCTCCGGGTGGGGTTGATGGAAGCGTTTGGGTGAGCCTCGGACGGGTACCAGTTGCGGAGGCTCACACGCAGACGATCCGTGACCCCACCTCGGACCCGTCTGGCGATGGGTGGCTGCCGTCAGTGCTCAGTCTGGCTCTAGGCTTGTCCTGAGCCGTTCTGAGGGCCCGTTCGGGTGCCGCATGGCCCAGTGGCCGCACCCAGCCGGAGCCGTCCACTATGAGCCGTTTGTGGGCGTAGCCGCGAGCATCCCAGCAGCAGCGAGGGAAAGCTCAAGGGGGCAACCGACTCCGACAACGAAGCAAACGCTTGAGGAGACGGAGACCCGAATCTTGAGTAGGACGGAACCGAGAGTGGAGATGGGCCAGAAGAAGGGGGGGCTTCCTCAAGGACCCGAGAGTTAGCAGGACACGAAGACCGAGACTCCGAGCGAACTTCAGGACGTCTAGGTAGGAAGGCGAGGCAGCCAGAGAAGACCAAGCGAGGGAGTGGGGAAGGCCACACGAAGGCGCTCAAGGCCGATACACGTTTGCATTAAAATGCGAAACCCCGGTTTCCTATGCGTAACCGGGGTTTCGTTCCGGCCAGGGGGTGGTGGCGGTCTGTGTTCGCCGTTGCGGTGGGGTGGCAGATTGTCGGCGGGGGATGGGGAGCGGTTCGGTCCGTGTTGGGATACCTAGAGTTGCGGATGTGTTCGGGGTCGATGATGGTGGCGGGGCTGGGGGTGCGGTCGGGTCTGTGGGTGAGTGGATCAGGGTTTACGGAACGCGGGGGCTGACCGCGACGGTGCAGAACTGGGTCGAGGTTCCGAAGGCGGTTCGTACCTGTGGTTCACCGATCGGGTCCAGGGTGTCGATTCATTACTCGCCGCGGCGGCCGGTCGTGCGTGGTTTGCGGCAGTGTCGGAACCGTTTCGTCTGTCCGGACTGCTCGTGGCCGTTTCGGGATGCGCTGTTGCAGCGTTGGGGCTGGGTTTTGTCGGATCGTGTCTATGAGTATTACCGGGTGGCGTTTCGGGTGCTGTCGGTGTCTTACAGCACCGACCCGGGTCTGGGAGCTGCGGTGGATGATCTGATCGCGGCTTGGCAGCGGTTCCGCAGCCTTGACGGTCACAAGGGCCATAGGGCTGGAACCGGCTGCTTTGCGTGGGCTCTGGAGGTCACGGTAGGCGCCTCCGGTCCCTGCCCGCGTCTGAACTGTTTCCTGATGCGCCGGTCCCCACAAGACAGCCCCGGCAGCGAGGACGACCGGGCTGCGCACCTGTGGCGCCGGGCGGTGCAGGCCACAGCCGAACACCCGGTCTCGGAGACACATGTCACCCACGAGTACCTCCCTCAGCGGCGTCCAGCATTCGGGATCGCCCAGTACGCGACCGGGGTGCCATCCCAGTTCCCTCACGATGCCGAACAGGAGAGCCGCCTGGCCCGAACCCACCAGCGGGGTTCCACCTTGTTGGACGTCGCGCTCGATGCCCACCTACGAGACGACCCTTACGCTGGGCGCCTTCTCGCCGACATCGCAGCCCAGCTAGCCGGCCGCCGGTGCTACAGCGAGTCAGCGACCTGGAAAAGGGTCGCGCTGCAGATCAAAGCGGGCAAGGTCGACACAGAGACCATCTTCACCAAAGTCCTCAGCTGCAAACCGTCGCCGGTATACACCATTGCGAGCAGCGACTACTTCGAGTTCAAGTCCGTCATCGAGAACTGGTGCGCCAGCACCGCCCGCCCCTCGCTAGACGACTTCCGCACCGGCTTCGAAACCCTCGCCGACGACTACGGGATCGAACCGATACCCTAAGACCGGCCCGTCCACCTCCTCACCAGCATCGAACCCCACAGCCCAGCGGGACACGGACCGCCCACCGTACGAGGGAAGGTCAACGGGGAAACCACCCGACTGCCCCCAACACAGGCCACGCAGGAGACACACGACCATCACGCCACGCTCGCGGCCCATGAGCGGGGGCCCGACCGAGGAGGACGCGTCGTCTCCATGGGCCATAGCGGCCTGTGGCCCATGCGTCCCGCAACCAGCCCAGCTACCATCAGGAAGAACGCGTCTCGACAGATTTCAGGAACGGTCCGACCAGCGGATGCCCAAGCGGAAACGCAACCAACCTCGACGCCGCCAGCGTGTCCCGCCCGCTCAGCAGAAGGCTTGGCTCCGTAACCACGCCGCGCAGAGCCGCTTCCGTAACAGCCTCAACGATTACCGCCGACGACAGGCCCGCACCGAGAACGCCAAAAAGAAACTACGCAAACTAATGCACGAATGCTACGAACTCGGCACCTCACCAGCGTGGTTCGCACAAGAAATGGGCATCTCCCCCCAAGCCGTCCGCAAAACATGGCTCCCCCACAAGCCAGAACCTCCGATCAACCGTCGGTGACCAAACCCGACCAACAGAGTTAAGAAACCCTGGTTGTGTGTAAGCAACCGAGGTTTCGCATTTTAATGCAAACGTGTATGGGATCTTCTATCAGACCCTGTATTGGTTGCTTGCTCTGCGCCTGGATTACTCTTGTTCGTGCTGCTCTCCTCGCGGGGTTCCGCTGTTCCTCTCCTCCTTCTCGGTGGTTGGGTCTCCTCCTGATTCTCTGCCCTATTGTTCCCGCTCGTTGGCTCTCCCCGGTCCTTGTAAGTACTCGGTCAGCTTTTTTTGGGTATGTAGTTGGTTGCTGTCCTTGTTCGTTAGACGGCGCGTCGTCTTTGTCGGTCTGGCCGTGGTGGTCGTTGCTGTGGCGGCGACGCGTCGGGTTCCGATGGTGGCGGCCACGGCCGCGGGGTCGATGCCGTTGGGGATGAGTTGCTCGCAGGCGACGCCGTCGCTGTCGAAGTCGAGGTTGGCCACGTCGCCGTAGTAGGTGGGGGTACCCGGTCGAACCATCGTTGCGCGCTCCTCCAGTTGGCGAAGTCGGAGCAGTCCATGTCGTCGGGTCGGGCGGGGATAGGCGCGTGGGTGAACCGCCGGTTGCGTGGTTCTCACCGGCCGGGTGGGCCGTGGTCGGAGGGGGGCCATGAGCAAACCCGCGGAAGCCGGTCGCTTACCCACGCCTGCGTCGGGACCGCCGCCCGCGGACTCTGTGCTGGCAGGCAGTTTCGTTGTCTGAGATCCAGCCCAGCACAGCCTTCAGGCTGTGGGTCCGAACAGAACAGTTACCGCCTCGCCCGTACGCCCACGCCTCGAAGGTGGCCTCAGCTTTGAGGTGGCGGATCATCCCGACAGCGCATCCGCATCCGTCGATCACGTCCCACTGAGCGTCGTGCTCGTACGAGAGCCGCATCGCCCGATCAGTGGCGGACTCGTCGATGATTGCCACCGACCCGCGATCCCCACGGACCAGCACCCGCCAGCCCCTGTAGGTAAGACCCTCAGGAGCCCTCTGGTACTACCCCTCAACCACCAACCACTCCTGGCTTTTCGCGACCTTACCCCCAACCTTCCCCCGGGTCGTGCCTTGTTAGGGAACCGCGAACACATAGTATTTCGTGTTTCAGGTATTTCGGGTCACAGGGTGTGTCCCTGTCTTGTTGTCAAGCCGCGTCGTGAACCGCCCCGGGTTCGC
>JAPPFW010000009.1 GCA_028821575.1 bacterium
CTCCATATGATAATGATATCACATTAGTGTAATTTAGAGTGAACACGCCCTAGTAGGGAGGCGATGGGTAAGCCCGCAGTTGGGTGTAGCGGGCGTCGTGGGGATACCGACGGCGGGGCTTCTCGGGCGGCCAGATCCCACACCAGATGCCGATACAGCACAGACAGTTGACGGTCAAGGACCCCTTGCATGGTGAGGGGGGACATCCACTCCAGCAGGTATCTTTCGTGATGGTCAGCGGGGTCCTGGGTCCACAACTCCAGTACTAATCCCGCAAACTCCCGGAGGCCGAACGTTACGTCTTCGGTCTCCAAAACCGTTGTTGACCCGTCCCAGTTCCGCCGCGACAGCGCCGGTAGCGCTGCTGTGACAGTGGGCGACCACTCCGGGGACCACACCGGTGTGTTCACCTCCCGACCCAGAGTTACCCACTCGGCTCTGACCGCCCGCTCCGCCAGCCACCCGGCATCAACCCCCGTAGCCACCTGGTTGCGCAGCGCCCGGCGGATGGATGTTTCCTCAGCTTCCATCCGAGCGTCGAGACGGGCGAAATACGCCGCCGGGTCCCCTATCCGCGCCAGGCTAAATGGACACCAAGCGGCCATCCACTCCCAAGCCTCTGTACCCCAGAGCAGCTCGGAATCCGGATCCGGCACATACTCGGGAAAAGGCCAGCGGCAATGAGCCACACCCCCAGAAGGCAGAACCATCCGCAACACCATCCTGCAGCCATCGTACAACCAGGCAGGTTCAACCAGCAGCCGAACCGCTGGAGAGCATCCATCGCCCACAGATCGGGTATCCCAAGACAGCAGGGCGCTGCCAGCGGGTTGGCTCCGGGCGGCCCCGAACCATAAGGGGCTCTTCGGACTTCACGGGGGAGTGACCGATGGGAGTAGGTTCCAGATGGGTTTCCCGGCGTAGAGGAGCGCGCGGATTCGATAGTTCGCGAAGTTCCGGAACCCGAACGCTGCCCGTTTGATCCTCTTGATCAGGTTGTTGAGAGCCTCGGTGGGTCCGTTGGTCACCTTCGAGATGTGCCAGTTCGTGATCTGTGGGCACCAGCGGCTGATGGTTCGGCCGAGTTTGTTGATCTCGGGAGGACAGGACTGGTCTTGGAGGTCGTCGGCGAGCCGGAGGGTGTATCGGAGCGCGACCGCTGGGCTGTCGATCCCGTAGATGTCTCGGACGGTTTCCTTCGCGTGCCAGGCACAGTGGACCTCGCCGTGGGGGTCGCCGGCGTCGAGGAGGCCACGGAGACGGGTTCGGCCTCGGTCGCTGCATCTTCTCCGAAGCAGCGGTGAGTAGCCGACGTGCCCCGTACAGGGGGTCGCCCTTGCGGCCTCGGTGCCCGAGGGTTTCGTTCTGGACTCGGCGTCGTACTTCGTCGAGTCGCTGGTTGGCTAAGCGTGTGACGCGGAATGGTCTGCTACCTGGAGAGCGTGGGGCAGGACCCGGTCGTAGGCTTTCCGGTACGGTCCTGACATGTCGAGTACGGCCCAGCGGATCCCCTCGAGCCACTCGGCGGGCTGTGAACGGAACCAGGCTTCGGCACTATTAGCTGTTCTACCCGCCACTATATCGAACCGGCTGGTGGCCTCCCACATCGACGACAGAGGGTGCACCATTGCTTGGTGCGGAACCGGCCCTTCCGCCAGAACAACGTCTCATCCACGCCCACAGCCTCAACCGTCCCTTACCCGATCGCCATCCGCCTCCAGGAGTGCTTCACCCCAGAGGCGCACCTCGTCGTTGACCGTGTGCCAATCACAGCCGAGTTCTTCGGCTACTTCCTCGGCGGGACGGCCTTGACGTCCGACCTGGGTGGTCACCCAGCGGGGCTGACTCCGATTATGGAGGACCCCCCATCAATTTCTGGTGGATTCCAACTCCCCCTGGTAGACCCCCTACTCCCCCCTAATATCCGAAGAGCCCGCTTAGTTGGGGGATCGTCGTCATCGTCCGATCCTTTCCAGCCATCCGATGGCTGCCTCGGGGCTGCCCCACGATTGCAGGCCGATCTCTCGCCAGCGTTCGCCGTCCACGATCACCCAGCGCGAGCGGTGGCGGTCAACACGTCGGCGTCGAACGATGTACCGCCCGCAGCGAGAATGGAACTCGGCAAGGCGGCGACGCGAGAGGAAGCGCCGGCGGTAGACGACATCCCACTCAAGGCGCGGGTCGAACGAGATTGTCTCCCGCTCCGCCTGGTCTCCCACCATTTTTTCCCCGCAGTGTCCGGGACACGAGTCGGCCGAGGACCCGGTGTCGACCTGTACCGAGCTATCAACACAGGCCCAGAGACCGCCAGGGCTTCGGGCGAGTGCTGACCCGCACGCGCAACGGTCACCTGACCGGACCCACGAAACCGGACTGAATCCGCGCCCCACCCGGTACAGGACGTAGTGGACGGCTCCGCACGTCCCGCACGGGTCCCGCCTGGGTGTCGTGTAGCTCCAATAGAAGCGGTCGAACTTTCGCAGCCGGTCCCAGCAACAAAGCGTGCAGGACGACGACAGATCCACGTAGTGCCCATCCAAACAGCCTACGTCGCTGCTGCCATCGCCGACGAAGAGCCACTGACTAGTTCGTCGTCCACAGCCTGCGCACTGACGGGCTGGGCACGGGCAGACTTCGTCGGGGTGTTTGTCGGAGCATGCACAGTGGAACGTCTGACAGGTCGGGCAGATCCACGCGTCGCTGCCGCAGTTGGAGCAGCGTTTGTCACAGTGCGGACACGACGGATCGTTCCAAGACCACAACACGGAGCAGTCACCGCAGACGCGGACCTGACGGCAGTTGGGTATGTCATGCCACCACATCGTGGTAACAGCCACGCCGATCTCGTCGTGTGTCGTCACCATGTCAGCCGTGTCAACACAGATCTCACAGTCGAGAGTATGGGCCTGGCCGCTGAGCCAGCGACCCGTGGCTTCCGGGTCGTCAGCGTTGGCGATCATGTTGTAGAGGCTACCCCAGGTTGTCACGTCGCCGCTTCTGAGCGGCCCGGCTGCCTCAACGGATAGATGGTAGATGGCGCACCCAGCCTCCTGAGTGGTGCGGAAGTGGCAGCTAGAGCGGGGGTTGAGGGTTCGGTTTCTGGGTTCGTTGCCTACGGGGACAACGAGACCGGGCGTACCAACGAGGTAGGTACCCGGCCCTCGTTTATGGATTGTAGCGTGTTGGGGGGTTGGGGGTGGGCTGGGGGCAGTTCCGATGCCGCCATTTCAGATACTTGGCTCGTAGCCGGGACACTCGAACGAGATGGCAGTCGATGCCGGGCGTATCGACGATTATGCCGTAGTCGAAGTCGGGGGGAAGCGGGCATGGACCAATGTGGACGTGTTTCTCTCTGTCCTTGAAGCCGGGTTTTCTGGTTTGTCGGCCTATGTGTGCGCCGACGAGGATGCTGACAATGTTTGCTGCGGCGAGTATCTCGATCCAGGGGAGGTCATACATGTCTCGTAGGCTAGAAGCCGGAGAAGATCGCTTGACGTAGCCTAGGGGTTCTCAGGGGAGAAACGCCTTGAGAGCAGTAGCGATCCCTTCTCCGAAGGCTCCCCAGGCGTCAAAGTAGGTGAGGATGATGGGGAGGGGTGCGAGTGTCCAGATGACGTTTCGGGTTCGACGTTTCATGCCCCGGAGAGTAACAGCCACCGGGGTCCAGAGCAAACATGTGTTCGATGGAAGGCTGTTGATGCAGCAGAGATCGGACCCTGATGGTAGGGTGGTTGGGCCTGTAGGGCAGGCCAGCCACGATCTCACCGTCATGGTTCGTGACCTATGCGAAACGATGGGGAACACACCTGCGAACGCTACGATGCGGGAAATCGCAGAGGTAATACCGAACTGGATCGAATCGACAAAGTGGACTCGGGCCACCGATGACGATAAGTTCCGGGTTGTCGCCTTCGGGCAGTTAGCTCTCTGCCCTCAGTATGATGCCTTCTATGATGCTTGGGCAGCTGCTGGCTGGCCGCCACTGTACGAGTGAAACCAATGAACGCTCTCGACATAACACCCGAAGCCTTGCCGTCCGACCACCGCACAGAAGCGGTGAAGGCTCTTGTAGAGTATCTGAACGCCGGTGGTGTCATCCTGCGGTACGTGCGATCCCCTTACCGGCACATTGTGGCTGACAGGTTGGAGCAGGCAGAACGGACGATGCGTCTTTACGATGCTGCTCGTGATGCGTGCGACGTGTTCTTGCGGGTAGCTACCAGTTACGTAGCTGCTTGCCAAGAGGAATTGCGGTTAGCAGACCTGATCGAAGTCAGGCTTGACCTACTCCGCTATCCGTACACCAAAGCATACGAATACTCTAATTCGATGGTTGAGGATTTTGGCACAGCTACCGAACACTATCTGTTCGCCAAAGGTGTAGCATTCGCTGCCCTGAAGAAGTTTCTAAGAGTTGACCTAGACAACCGAGTCGAGAAGGAGCATCTTAAGCGTAAGCCGGGTGTAGCAAAGTTTGACAGCGATTTCGCTATGACTGCTATACGTTTGAGGGAGGCATACCGGGTTCTCTTTTGCATGTATGATGCGGAAAGCCGGATATTGGCGCTGGGTTGTGAGAAGGTGGATGAGATGCTTGTGATGCAGAGAGAAGTTGAACGTGACAGGATTGTAGGATTGATAGCATGACAGAAATAGAGAGAATCCGAGACGACCTAAACCGAGTCCGTCACAAAGTGAATGTTGATGGTCTCGAACAGGTCATGTCAGGCATAGACGCCATCAAGTACGAGAACACGCTGATCCGTGCCGAAACCATCCTTAGTATTATGGATGGGAGGGCATGGTTGAATGGTGACTTCGAGTACCTGATGGACCGACTGAACCTCGAAGTAGGGATTATGCGTTCGGTCTCAGACGTGCCAGGGCCGGACGGGGGGCCTTACAATCGGGTTCTTGATGAACCCTTAAGCAGCTATGATCGCTGAGATTCTGCGGTCAGCTTCAGCCCTTATAGCTTTGATCTTGCGGCGCTTCTCGATATGTAGGTCTAGATTGTGTAGCAGACGATCCGTGTTCACACGGATTCGGTCAGCCTGTTCTTTGCTTATGCTCATACCCATGATTATACTATGATAACCGCGCCTGTCCGCTCGGGAGCAGAACCCGAGCACTGCCTGTTTGTTCGTGAACGCCCCACCCTGCGAGTAAAGCTCCCTGCGCTTCCAAGCGTGCATACGCTGATACTTGCCACCCACATATGTTTCGTCTGCTTCCACCGGCTCGGACGTGTCCGGCGCATCCGCCTTCAGGTTGGCCGACTGGCATGTCTCCCGGAGACGATGCAGCATGAACCAGGCCGTCTTGTGTGTCACACCGATCTGGGAGGCCAGGCGACTCGCCGCAACCCCTTTGGGGTTGTCCATCAGCATCCACACAGCCACATACCACTTGCGGAGCGGCAGCTTGGAGTCCTCGAACACGGTGTGCTTCCGCACGTTGAACTGCCGTCAGCAGTCGGAGCACTTGTACAGGTTCCGGGACCGTATCCGGTACACCTTCGTTCCGATGCAGCCCCAGGCGCACTCGGGGCCGTCCGGCCAGCGCTGGGCTGCTTGGTCGTCGATGCAGGCTTGTTCGGTGGGGAAGGCTTCTAGGAGGTCGTATAGGGTGTCGTTAGCGCAACATGGGGTCTCCGAGCCGGGCAAACGGGCAGGGAGTGTACAGTGATCGGCACTAGCATGTCAACGACCCACATGTCAAATCCACCGAGCCTGGCCCGGATCACTATAAACTCTGAGGCTTCGGCCCCGGAGGGGCCGTCCAGCCGCTTGTAGCGATCCGGCTGGACGGCAATGCCCTCCCCCAAAAGAGAAAGGAAGGGCACGAAGTGACCTATCACGCCTGTCCCATCCAGCTTTACGAAATCGACTCTGACGCCAGCCACGTCACCTGCCGAGACTGCCGAAAGGCCTGGCGGATCGACTCCTACCGGCTTGTAGCCGACGGTGAACCCGTGCAGCACTTGATCGAAATGGGAGGGAACTCCCACAGCCAGTTCTGCCTCGGATGCGCCGTAGAGGCCCAACTTGAGCCCGTTGCAGCCTATGTGGGGCTGGCAGCTTAGGGCTGGGTGCGTCACCTACCATCTATCCGTCGCGTTCGCTACCGCCACCCACCGGGCTAACCCGCCTCTCCGAAGCCAAACCAGAGGGAACTTCACTCAAGAACTCGCCGGCTCGCCCGGATCCCGCTCATCGTCATCGATGAAGTTGACTGCATCCCCCTCGACCCGAAGCCGCTTCGCTGTTCTTCTCCCTCATCTCATCCCGCTACGAACGCCGATCGCTCATGGTCACGTCCAACGAGAACTTCTCCGCTTGGGCAGAGATCTTCGGCGGCGTCGTAGCCGAAGATCTCGCCTTCCCCGCGGTACCTCCACCGGGACCGTGGGGTGGATCCCCCTTCCATCGATCACCTCCAGGTCTTACGCCCTCTGCTCGTAGCTGAATGTCTATCTTTCTCGAGGTTCTGCCTTACAGACCGGGTAGGCCCGCGGTTTGCGTTGGCTCTGTTTGAGATCGGGGTTGGGGTTTGCTATGCGGTTGGGTCGATGAGGCGGCCGACGAAGAGGAGGGAGTTGGTGTGTTGGTGGATGATGGCCCAGAGGAAGGGTCGGTCGGCGACGATGGTGAGGTCGGCTTGAGGGGGTGCGGACTCCTGGAAGGCCAGGGCGGTGGCTCCTGCAGCTTCGGTGCCTCTCTCGTCGACGGTTACCTTGGCGCCATGGAGGGCAGCGGTGATGAAGATACCGGGGGCGATGCGGTCGAAGGGTGCTCCTTCGCAGAAGCCGAGGGGGCAGAGCCACTCGAACAGATCGGTGGGAGGCAGTGTCTGTTCCCACTTTGGCATCGTGATGTCGACCAAGCCCTGCTGGGCGGTGTCCTCTAGTTCGCTCAATGCCCCGGCGTCGAGGGATTCCTCTAGTTCAGCGAGGCCTGTGGGGTTGTGGGGAACGATGAGCCACATTGCGAGTTGGCCACCTTTGTATGCAAGTTCGACGGCGTCGGCGTCTTCGAGTTGGACGAATCGGCGGTGGATAGGTTCGTGGTCGGACATGAACGGCACGACCACCGATCGGCCGTCGTCGGTGGTGAACCGGCGGTCGCTGTTGTCGGACAGGAACGGGTGCACCCAATCAGCTTTCAGGTAGAGGGTGTTCGCGAGGACGAGTGCCTGGTTCTCTACGACCCTTTCGGAGACGATTGTGGGGATCAGCCCGCGGGTGGTTTCCGACACCCATCGGTTGATGGTCTCGGCCGCGGTGGCCGCATCCGCGGTGTCGATCGGTTGGATAGCCGCCCCGTAGTGGGCGGAGGCCGTTTCGACGAAGTCAGGCAGCGGTGAGAATCCGTCGTCGGGGAAGAGCCGGGTCGCGACCTCCAAAATGGTGGACTCCTCCGAGGCTTCGGCCACCATAAGAGCGACGGTGTTGGCGGCGCTGTGGACTCCCACCTGAGGGAATCCGAAGATCCAGTCGAGGACCGCCCCCGGGTCGGCCGACGCGCCCGCCCGGCTCAGGCTGAAAGCCAGACCGATGCTCAGAGGGCTGGAAACCGCGTTACCCCCCAGACGCCGATGGAAATCCCACCCCGCTGTGTTGACCCCGCTCACCCAATCGCTCGTTGGGGCATCAGGATCAGCCGACAGCCGATCAGCCGCGGCTAGCAACACTTCCGGGGTCCTGTCCGGTGTGCCGCATGCGCCGGCGACAAAACACACCAACACGACCAATCCGACCAACCTTCTCATACCAATCAGACGTTACAAGCGTGCACTCAGGTTCCCCGGCATCCGGCGACTACCCACCGCGAACTGCCCTACCCCAGCGGCTACCGTCGAGTGCTTCGAGAAAGCACCCGACCGTGACCCCCACCCCATCGTCGGTGGACGACCTCCAGCCGCCCAAAGAGCGGCTCCAACAAACGCCGAACCATCGAACGTAATCGATCGGTTAGCCCAACCCTAGGGGGTATGTATCGTTGCCAGTTGTGGAAGGCCGCTACGAACGCGGCGCCAGACGAGCGGGTGAACCCTGCTATCGCCAGGACCTCATCGACCCGTAGGATGCGCGGAAGGGTCGGGTCGGCCACCCTGCTAGTGGCGGTAGTGGTCGTCATTAGTTGCCTCCTTTCGAGGCGCTCAACTTCGGCGCGTGAATTATGGGCCCTTCCGGGCTCACTCACGCCATTCCTGTTGTTCGCCTCGGTGGAGATGACCACCGAAGATGTCGCCCGGCGGCGTATGCCACCTGGCGAGGAGGGACTGTAGCGGATCCCTCGCCTCTGGAGGCGGTATGGGTACCGCCCGCGGCTGCTAGACCAGGTAGGCGCCCCAGGCCTCCATGACCTCCCGGCGCCTCTCGAGGAGGTCTGAGCGGGCGTATGCAAGCTCGACCGCGTTACCGACCTGGTGCGCCAGGCAGGACTCTGCAACCTCACGGGCCACACCCGACTCGCCGCACCAGTCCCGGAATGATGACCGCAGACCGTGCGGCGTTCCTTCGATGCCCAGCCGCTTGAACGTGGCGCGCAATGTGCTTCCGGCGATCGGCTTGCCCTTCATCGGGAAGACCAAGCCGGAGCCGTCGGAGAGCGCCCTAGCTGAGGCCAGCACCTCGACCGCTCGGGGAGAGAGCGGTACCCGGTGCTCCCGACCGCTCTTCATCCGCTCGCCGGGGATCGTCCAGAGGTGGGCGCCCAGGTCGATCTCGGACCAGGTGGCGCCGCGCGCCTCACCGTGTCTGGTAGCCGTGAGCGCGACGAACTCGATCGCCAACCTCACCGCGCCGGTGCTCGATGACTCCCGAACCTTCACCAGGGCGGCGGCGACCTCGGAGTGAGGAAGGGCGGCGAGGTGTTTCCGCCCGCTGGGTTGCGGAGGCAAGGCGGCCAGCAGCCGCTCCCCGGCGGGATCGTCCGGGCGGTGGCCGGCACCGACAGACCACCGGAACAGGAGCGAGAGCATGGAGCGGAGTTTCCCGGCGGTCGCCGCTTTGGTGGCCCATATCGGGTTGAGGCACTCCATGAGGTCGCCGGTGGTGATCCGGTCCACCGGCTTTTGCCCGAGGGCCGGGAGCACGTACTGGAAGGCGGAGCGCCATATCTTCTCGGTGCTGGCTCCGGCCTTCCAGGTCGGGCGCCGAAGCGCTAAGACCTCCTCGAGAGCCTCGGCCAGGGTCGGAGTCGGCGGGCGCATGGGATCGCCACCCTCTGCCACCGTCCGAGCATTCCTCAGGGCTCGATCCCTGGCCATCTTGAGGGTTATCACCGGGTAGCTCCCGAGTCCGAGGTAGCGGTAGCGCCCGGCGATGCGGATACGCTGGCTCCAGTTCTTGGCGACACCTCCGCTCGCCCGAGCTTGTACCCGTAGCGACAGACCGAGACCGCCCGGTCCGTCGGTGTATCTTCCTGGTCGCTTCGCCGTCTCGACGAACCTCGCCGTGAGTCGTTTCCCGCCTGGCATTCTCTGCCTCTCTTTGAAGGGTGTACTCATTTGAGTACTCACTCTAGCACGGGATTTGACGCTACAGAGAGCCGCCTCCTGGGACTGGATGAAACAGGTCGAAGGGTCAACTGTTCATGCTGTGACCTGGTGTTATAGCACTAACTGAGATGAGATGAAACAGAGAGACACTCAGAGGGGAGGGGTCGGTGGCGTCTCCCTCCCCGCAACCGGATCATCTCCGGCATCGCCCACGTCGTGGTGGTCGTGGAGGCCGCGGCCAAGGGCGGGGCGCTGGTAACGGCCCGTATCGCGCTCGAGCAGGGTCGCGACATCTTCGCCACCCCCGGCGACGTCGGCAGGAACAGCTCGATCGGCTGCAACCTGCTCATCCGAGACGGGGCCCTGCCGGTCCTAGACGCCGAGGATCTCATGGAGTGCCTGCGGTTGGTGATCGGCGAACCCGCAGAGAAGCCGGTTGACACCCCCGATGCCCCCGACGTCGCCGGATCCGGTCTTCCGGTCGCCGAGTTCCTGGCGACGCTGGGCACGGATCCGCTGGCCGGCATGGCCGAACTCGGGCGGATGGTGGCAGCCGGAACGGTCGCAATCGACGGCAACGGACTGGTCGAGACACTTGCAGCGCCTCCCTCCGGGACCGGCACATGACGCCGGGGACGCCCATGCCCGGAAGGCAGCGTCGCTACCCTGGAGGCATGCAGTTGACGGTCCTCGGGTCCAACGGGACCTATCCAACCGCGGGGCGTCCCGCATCCGGATACCTGGTCACGGAGGGCGAGACAACCCTGTGGATGGACGCCGGTCCCGGAACCTACCTGGCCTTGTGCGGCGAGATGGACCCACGGGACCTGAGCGGCGTCTTCCTGTCGCACCGCCACCCCGATCACTGCACCGACATTCTCGCGTTCTTCCACGCGCTCGCCTACGGGGAACGCCGGATCCCGCCTGTACCGGTGCTTTGCCCGAAGGACCTCGCGGCCACGCTCGGCGAAATGGTCGGTAACTCGGCGGCCTGGTCGTCCACGTTCGAGTTCCGGACGCTGTCTGACGGCGATACGTTCACGCTGGGATCGATGAAGATCTCGGTCGCGCGGACCAACCATCCGCCGCCCACCCTCGCCCCGAGGATCAACGCCAACGGACGGTCCCTCACCTACACCGCCGACACCGGGCCGTGCGCGGCGCTCGAACACCATGCGGCAGGCTCGCACGTCCTCTTGGCCGAGGCGTCCCTGTCCGAGCCTCGTGACAACGCGTCGACCCCCCACCACATGACCGGGCTGGAGGCAGGGGCCATGGCCAGCCGGGCCGGGGTCGGGCGTCTCGTACTCACCCACATCGTCCCCTACCTGGACCCGGAGAAGTCGCTCATGGAAGCCGAGTCGACCTTCCGGGGCCGGGTCTCGCTCGCGGTGCCCGGCGCCCGGATGCGGGTATGACCGAGAGCGGATAGGAGAAACATGACTTCAGGTCGAACCAGAGCGGCCGACGAGTTGCGTCCGATCAGGATCACCCAGGGCTACACCGAGATGACCCCGGGTTCGGTCCTGATCGAGATGGGAAGGACCTGGGTCCTCGCCACCGCGTCCATCGGGGACCGGGTACCCAGATGGATGCATCAGAGCGGATCGGGTTGGATCACGGCCGAGTACGCCATGATGCCGGGTTCGTCGGATCGCCGCGTCCGGCGCGACCGGTACACGGGCGGCAGGCAGAAGGAGATCTCGCGCCTCATCGGGCGCTCGCTCCGTTCTGTGGTCAACCTTAAGGCGATGGGCGAGGTGATGATCAACATCGACTGCGACGTGGTGCAGGCCGACGGAGGCACCCGTACGGCCGCGGTCAACGCGGCCTGGATCGCTCTCCACGATGCCGTCCGGTGGGCGATGGCGAAGGGCATGATCGACACGGACCCGCTCCTCGATCGCGTGACCGCCATCTCGGTGGGAATCGTCGACGGCGTGTCCCTCCTCGACCTCGACTACCACGACGACGTGGCCGCATCGGTCGACCTGAACGTGGTGATGACCGGACGGGGCCTGCTGGTCGAGGTGCAGGGGACGGCCGAAGGACTGCCCTTCAGCCGTGAGGAACTGGACGGGCTACTCGACCTGGCCGCTCTCGGGATCGACCATATAGGCGCTCTCCAGGACGAGTTGGTGGCCGGATGACCCGACCGGCGATCAGCCGCGCCGTCGTGGCATCCAAGAACGCCGACAAGATCAAGGAGATGGAGACCCTACTGGTGGACGGGCAAGTGGTACGGGAGGTCGTCAGTGGTCTCGACTGGCCGGACGTGATCGAGGATGCTCCAACCCTCGAAGGCAACGCCCTCCTGAAGGCACGTGCGGTCGCAAGGGCAACCGGTCTGGCGGCCATCGCAGACGACACCGGGCTGGAGGTCGATGCCCTCGACGGGTCCCCCGGAGTCCACACAGCCCGGTTCGCGGGACCCCATGCCACCTATCGCTCCAACGTGGCCGCCCTGCTCTCAGCCCTCGAAGGCGTGGAGGAGCGGACAGCCCGCTTCCGGACCGTGGTTGTCGCCATCCTCGAGGACGGGTGCGAAGTCCTGGCAGAGGGCGTGCTGGACGGCGAGATCACCACCGCACCCAGCGGTTCCGGCGGCTTCGGCTACGACCCGGTCTTCGCGGTGGGTGAGAGGACTCTCGCCGAGATGGATGAAGAGGAGAAGAACCGCATCAGCCACCGCGCCCGAGCCATCGAAGCCCTCGCCGACACTCTACGGAGCCGCTAGCCGATCGCACCCCCCGGTTCGAAGGTTCACCACGGTACGGATTACAATGGCTGCGGGTCGCTAGCTCAATTCGGCAGAGCAACGGACTCTTAATCCGCAGGTTCCGGGTTCGAGTCCCGGGCGACCCACCCGTTCCTCTTCGTTTCATCTCGTAGCATGTGTATGTAAACACCCAGGTAGAACGCTAATTCTGGTGGATAGATACGTAACTTGACCTCGATCCGCTAAGTCACTTGAGGTGCCCAGATGTTCCGGGTAGTCCCATCCATATGAGGGACAAGATGAGGTACAACATCTAGGCATCTTAAGGTGACCTCCTCCGAATCTTGGGACTCGCGGACCCCTTTTCCGCCTCCTCTGATTGTCCCGCGATCTGTCCCGCAACGGACCGAGGAATCAGAAACGGAACGGAAACATGGCCAGAGGTAGAAAGACGCTCACAGCACAGTTCGTGAGGTCCGTCACCAAGCCGGGAAAGTACTACGACGGACGCGGTGACGGTCTCGTCCTACGGGTCGCGCCGGGAGGTTCGAAACAATGGGTCTGGCGGGGAACCGTCCAGGGTCGAAGACGTGACTACGGACTCGGGGCTGTCCGCTACACCAGCTTGGCCGAAGCCCGGCGTATTGCCTACGAGTACCGAAAGATCGCAAGGCGGGGAGGGGACCCGAGATACGAGCGCAACCTTCAACAGATCCCCACATTCGAAGCGACCGCGGAGGTGGTGATCGGCCTTTACGGAGCCAAGTGGAAGCCCGGCAGTCGATCAGCCGACCAGTGGCGTCAGTCACTCAATGACTACGTGTATCCGGCAATCGGATCGAAGCGCGTCGACCAGATCACCACCGCTGACGTGATGGCGGTCCTCACACCGATTTGGGCAACCAAACCGTCCACAGCCAAGCGGGTGCGGCAACGAATCTCAGCGGTAATGGCGTGGGCAGTGGCGCAGGGCCATCGGAAAGACGATCCGGCAGGGTCAGCCATCACTAAGGCCCTTCCAAAGACGAACGGTCCGAGGAAGAATCTCGCATCTGTGCCTCACCGCGAGGCCTCTGCAGCGCTACGGAGGATCGATACGGCAGGTGGTTATCCGCCAGCCCGGATGGCAACACAGTTCGCGATCCTCACGGCAGCTCGCTCCGGGGAGGTACGGGGTGCCCGCTGGTCGGAGATAGACCAGCAGACGGCCATCTGGACTATTCCGGCCGAACGGATGAGGCAGGCCGTGAGCACCGTGTTCCGCTCGCCTCAGAGGCTCTCAGCGTCCTCTCCGAGGCTGCGGAGCTCGGTGACCCGTCCGACCCCGCGGCGTTCGTGTTCCCGAGCGCCAAGGGCGGCGAACTCGGACCCTGGCAACTATCGAAGCTAGTGTCCGGTCTCGACCTCGGAGGTACGCTACACGGATTCCGAAGCACTTTCCGGGACTGGGCCGCGGACCAGTCGGTTCCCCGAGAGATCGCCGAGTTGTGCTTGGCTCATCGGATCGGGTCGGCAGCCGAGCAAGCCTACGCGCGAGGCGATGTTCTCGAGCGGCGCCGTGAGGTCATGGAGGCCTGGGCACAATACCTCACCCGCTAGCCAGGTAGCCTCCTGGGTTGGTTCTGGCGGTCTCGGAGCAGACTTGTGCAGACGTACACGTCGTTGTGGCGGTCATTCGATGCACCGCTTTACCACGCTCAGGCACATGCGTAGTCAGGGCGTGGAACTGGTTGGCGATCGGATTCAGTGGGGACGCTGAGTCTCCTGCTGCCACCGTTCGGAAACACGCCGTCCGTGACACTCCGCAGCGCCCGCTCCGCCGCAGCGGCCCTCATCACGTTCCTTCCGTATCGTGTGTTGAGGATGCGCGCGATCTCACAGATTGCACCAAGATTCGAACTCCACTGAAGGAGATATCGACCACTCGCTCGTCGAACAGGTTCGACAAGCCTTCGAGGCGTATCGGACGATCGAGAGCACTGCGCGCGCTTGTGCGGCTGCCACCATGCGTAGTCGGCAATCGACTCGACATCCACATGGCTATGACCCTGGGTGGCGGTCGGGCTGGAGCGCCTTCTTCCTAGGTGGACGCTTCAGCGACCTTGATCCAGATGCGGGGCGATAGGGCTGCTAACCGCCTAGGTGCCGGACAACACCCGACTGTTTCCATCGGAAACAGTCCCGATCCGGCCAGAAATCGCCCGTGTGATTTGTTACCCGACGTAACCAAGGGGCTGGGAGGCGATTCAAGGGCTGGGAGACTGCCGGTGTGACTAGACAGCCTGCCCATGGTGGACTGCACAACTAACTTGGCCCTTAGGGGTGGGGTCCGCTGTGGCTGGCGGCGACGGCGTCGAGGGCTAGCAACCGGTGGATGGCGTGGTTGCAGGTGAGAGCGAGACGGACGGAACCCTGATAGCTAGCCGACCAGAGGAAGGGGATGGCGAGTGGGATGACCCGTCCGACGTAGCGAGGACCACGGTAGATGAGCCAGCCGCGGACGTCGTAAGGATCCTGGTATCGGATGACACCGGGTGAGTGCAGGACACCGACCGGACGCCCGCTGTGACGCCCGCCGTGACGGCGTAACAGGTTGTCGTATTCGGCGAGTGGGTCGTACCCGGCGAGTGGGTCGCTGAGGGTGTCTATGACGGGAGTGTAGCTTGAGAGTGGATAAGGGGGTAAGAGAACTGTCGCAGGCGATGGCTTCGCACGCTGATCGCCAACGCTGTAGGGGCTCACAGCAGCCGCCGCCGGAAACCGTCAGAACACTGCGGGGATTCCCTCGGATACAACGTCTACGTCCTGGGTTGTGCGGCTGGGGTTCCACTGCATTGCAACGGCAGCTTCGCCCACGACCACGATTTCGACCGGCGCCCGGAGTCCTACGCCTCGGAGCCCTTCATTCACCGCTTGGAGTAGCCCCACCGATCCGCTCGGCGTCGAGCACGTTCGGGTCGTCGGTCAATCCCAGGGCAGCCACCAGTCAGGCGTGCCCTTGTCGAGTACCCGGGGGTGGAACCAGACTCGATGCGGATCGCAGACGGCTGGGGAGCGCATCCGCACCCACCGCGCGTAGGGGGTGTCGAATGCGTAACCGAACAGCATCACGTCGGCGGGTGCGCGGTGCTGGCTGACCCAAGCGGGGACGGGCACGCCGTCGCGGATGGCCAGGGCGTGGACGACCACGGCGATAGCTGGCAGTAGGTTTGGGTCGTCGCCATCGTAGACCGGGGCCTCGCTGACGAGGGCCGACTTGTCTGGAGCCACGTTCCAGTCCCAAATGAACTGCAGCACGGGAGCGCGGTAAGGGCCGCGCGGGTCGGGGACCGACATAAGCCGAGGCAGGTCGGTCGCTGTAAACAGCCAGCTCCGCCTCTGTGCTGTCCGTGTTACCTGGACCACCACGGTCTCGCCCTTCTGTCCAAGGGGTCGATGACCACCCTAACGTTCCGGGCGGGTCTCGGCGTCGGCTTCGGCCAGCCGAACCCGCCGACGTTCGAGCCGGTTCGAGACTGCTTGTTGGGGTCTGCTGGTCTTTGGCGCCAAATCCGACATTTGGGCTTCGTCTAACGCGGCAGTTGGTGCGGTGGCGTTCGTTGTGTACTTCCTGATCGTTCGGCTGCTTCGGGAACTGGGTGCTGTACCGTGAATGAAAGACCGGTCCATGGAGTTGCTGGGTGATGTTATGGCCCTGGTTCGTGTGCGCTCCGTGTGCACGGCCACCATTTTGAGACCGCCGGGCTATCAGCCTGGGATGCCAGCCATCCGATAGTGGCCTCACGGTTCGAGCTGTTCGCGCTGCGACGAACAACGTGTGTCACGGTCGGGCTCCCTTGTCTCTGGGCACGGACTGGCGAGACGATATTGGTGAGGACGCGAGGCGCGAAGTGCCGAGCCGAGATAAGCTTGCTTGAGCCTATCGCGGGATGCTCCCGGTCAGGAGCGTGCGAACGCGATCTGTCTCATCTCCCACTCGATGGTCGACTTTGGGCCCGAGCCGCGCGTCATCACGTCGAGTTCGTAGGCCAGCCGACGGATTGCGTCTGCGCCATACGTGTCGGCAATGAACCTTCGGTGTCGCCACGCCTCCATATTCAGGCGAAACATCTCCGCGGCGCGACTGTCCAGCACGGGCAGTGACCGGACGCCGTTCGCCCTCGTCTGGAGAAACCCCGGCAACGTGATCGTGTCCAATGTAGGGCCGATGTAGAGGGTTCTTCCCTCGTGGTTCAATAGCGAGTTCACGATGTCCAGGTACCGTGACAGCACGCGGTTCGAAGTGGTGATCGACTCCACTTCGTCCAGCAGAAGTACGCCACCTCTCACAAGCTGCGATCCCCATGCACCGATTACAGCCTCCGGATCCCGAAGGTGTGTAGCCACGAATCGTACGTAGAGGACATCCGCCGGGCCTATGGGGAAAGGGACAGCAGTCGCATCATGAACGAGGTACCGCTCACTCCTTCTAGCGGTACGCTGCGCCTGGGCCACGTACACCTCGGAGGTGTCCATCCCTACTGTTAGGCGCGGTTTCAGTGTTCTGGCGATGAGGCGCGTCGTGTAGCCGGGTCCGCATCCGATGTCTACAGCGAGATTCGGCGGGTCGGGAACTGCCTCGTTGACGAAGCTACGCGAGGACTGGGCAAAGATCCGGGCCAATAGCCTCAACCGGGCGGAAGCTGTGCTGCCGTCGCCGAACACGTACTCCGCCTCGCCCGGATCGCTTACCCGTCGTTCAGCCATGAAGTTGCCATATCAGCCGGAGTAGGCCCACATTGTGTTGCCCAACCCCAAGCTGCTCGCTTGTGGCACTCGTGGGTTCATAGGCTAACTCTATCGGTGCTACCACCAGAGTGTCCACCAAACCGGGTCAACCTCACAACCCCCCAGGCGGCTGGGTTCCGACTCGCCTTGACCAAGTGTTGGTGGGTAGGTCCTTGTCCTCTCCGGAAGGCTTGGTCGCTCTGGTCTGAGCCTAAGTCGCGGGGCATGTCCTGAATCGACCCGTCAACATCGGTGTGCAGGGTACCTAAGTAGGCGGCCCAAAACGGTGCCTCTCCCACGTGTCTACCTAGTGTCGGGTTTTTGGTAACCTCCGGCGATTACCGCGTGCTGAGTATTCTATGGAAGGTCCTGATCAATCCTCCAAGACTAGACAGACAAGCGATATAGAATACTCTCTTACTCTGTCTGATATAGACCATCTATTTCTTTTGCTATCTGCCTATAACTCTGGCAACAAAACGGTTGACGGTTGCGGGCGTCTGTCGTATAGTCGGCCTATTCTCCGCCTATGTACTGGAGGGAAGAAATGGCCGGGATACTTCCGTCAAGACCGCGAAGGGCAGGAACGTCCGCCTCGGGCCTCCGAGCACCACTCCGACTGGTCGGTGTAGTTGCTCTCCTTCTCGTGCTGGTCACGGGGGCTTGCGCTGAAGAGGCCGCCGATGACGAAGGACCGATTGTAATAGGAATGGCAATCGGTCTGACTGACTTCATGGCGGCGTTCGACCTACCAGCGCTCAACGGTGCTCAGATCGCCGTGGACGAGATCAACGAGGCCGGCGGCGTGCTGGGCAGAAGTCTGGAGATCGTCACCGCAGATACCAAGTCCGATATCGATCAGGGTACGGTGGCGGGCCAGGAGGTTATCGACCAGGGCGCCCACGTGATGATCGTCTCCCCCGATTACAACATGGGTGGAGGAGCTGCTCGCGCTGCTCAGGATGCCGGGCTGGTCGTCTTTTCATCCTCGGCGGGTTCACCTCTGTTCGGGATCGAGGGCATCGGCCCCCTAGCATTCACCATGGGTATAGCTGCTACTACCGACGGCGCGGTCGCGGCCGAATGGGCCTTCGAAGATCAGGGCTTCAGGACGGCCTACCTGCTGCTTGACGACATCGCCGACTACAACAAGGACTACTGCCGCGCCTTCGAGACTCGCTGGATAGAACAGGGCGGGACCATTGCCGGCCAGGATCAGTTCAACAACAACGACGCTTCGATCGCGAGCCAGGTCACCAGGATCAACGCTCTTTCCGAGCCGCCGGAGATCATCGCTCTCTGCTCCTTCCCGCCGGGAGGTGCGGTAGCCACGAAGCAACTACGTGACGGAGGCGTGGACGCCCCAATCGTAAGCAACAACGGATTCGACGGGGATTTCTGGTACAAGGACTCGATGCCGGACCTCACCGCTTTCTACTACACGTCGCCGGTCTCATTCTGGGGGGATGATCCGAGCCCTGAAGTCGGGGAGTTCCTCCGCAAGTATCTCGATCGGCACGGACAGCCCCAAGCTGTCAGCGCGATCGGTGCGTACGCGGCGGTGTACGCGCTGGCCGAAGCGATAGAAGAAGCGGGTACAACCGATGGCGAAGCCGTTACCGAGATACTTGAGCAGTTCGATGGAAGGAACGTCGGTGGCCTGAACGTCACGTTCTCATCCGACCTGCACATCGACAAGGACCGAGAGTTGCGGATCCTCGAACTCGATGCAGGGGCGCACCGGATCGTGTCGATTCGCTCCGCCAAGGTCCAACCACCACTGTTCGGGTAGGGGACTCAGGACCATACGGGGTGAGCCCGGCGGGCTCTGGGGCCGCCGGGCTCACCCCGGGTAGATGCGTGCACGCGGGGCGACGCACACCCCCGGAACGCTGCGTCCTGCCGTGTCGCCGCGCAGTAGAGTCGGACGGCTACGTTCCTTGCCCGGAAAGACCCGACCGAGCATGAGCGGCCTTGGCTGCGGAGATGATCTCGTCAAGGGTCCCAAGGCGCTTGTGATAGTCCATGAAGTTGTCGACCCAACGCAGGAACCGGTATTGCCCGTTCGCGACCGCAGGGTGCGAAGCGTCCCGGGATAGCACAACCAGGTCTCCGTTCGGTTCGGTGAGGTATTCGCATGCCTCAGGTACGTGGAGGCCTGCATCTACCAGCAGCCCGTCGGCCGACCCATCGATAACCCGAGTTGCTCCCTCGTCGTTGTCCGGCACCGGCACATAACGAGCCTTCGGGAACCGCTGCCTGATGATGTCTTCCTGCAGGGCACCCGCGACTGCGGCCAGCCGGCGCGCGCCCCGCAGCCAGGCCACCCCCCCTCCGGCCGACTCCCTGCGCACGAGCACGACACCCTCATACTCCAGGAGCACGCCATCGCTGAACATCACGGATAGGGCCCGGCTGGGAAGGTTGGTGTGCTTCATCAGGAGGTGGACCCTACCGTCTACGAGGGCATCGAGTTGGTCGTCCCACTCCAGGACGACGAACTCGACCTGGACTCCCAACTCCTCGGCCATGAGCCGCCCTACCCGGCCGACCACACCGTCAGGTTCTCCAGTGTCAGGATTGATGAACTGCTCGAATGTGAGGTCCCAACGGGCGGCCACCCGCAACTCACCCCGGCGGAGGATCTCTTCCAGGACGCAGTGGTCAGACATGATCGGCGTTCTCCTCCCTCGGGTCTCGATCCATCCCGATGATGCAGACACACTCGCCTCCGTTACGGGTCGGGGTGGAGAAGATCATAAGAACCCATCCGGCCAGCGGGCTCTTCACCACGGTCCGCGGCAAGCCAAACCGGTCGAGGAAGGTTCCGAGCGGCGTCCCGTGCCTCACCCGCTGGCCGGGTTCCACATCCCGCACGAAGTAGCCGGCGGAGTCCGCCGTCACCACGTACATTCCGTAAACGTCGGTCTGCCGGTCGTTGAACACGGGTTCCCCCGGATACATGCCCATGTGCCTCATGAAGTTGAGGAAGCCTCGCAACTCCAGATCCACCAGCTCCGGATCGAAGCGGCCGGCCCCTCCCACTTCGAGTTGGATGGACGGTATGCCGTGCAGTGAAGCGTGACCGATGTTGTTACGGGCTACTTTGAGGCCGGTCCACACGTTGCTTCCGTCCTCACTCGTACCGGAGAGTTCGTCGATGCCTGCACCCATGATGTTCCGGAATTCGATGTCGAAGAGAGAGGCGAGGCGGCGGCTGCTCTTGTCCGTCTCCGGGTTCCCGAGCTCGGGGACGACTACGTGGAGCGGTATCTCTTCGTAATGATCCCCACTGTGGAGATCCATGTAGGTCGAACTGCGCTCGATTATCTCGATCCCGATCGTCGCTGCGACCTGGGATCCGATCGAACCGAAGGGATCTCCGGGGAACGACTGGTTTATGTTGACGCCGTCGATCGGAAGGTAGAAGGACATTCTCAACTCAAGGGCTCTCGGATTGGCGCACACCACCCCGATGAAATCCCCGCTGAGCTTCTCCACATCGATCGTGGACGCGAGTCTTGGAACCGCGACCTGTCCGGTGAACTCGCCTGCGTGGACTCCCGCGGTCATCGCCAACGTGGGTCCCGGACTCTTGCCCCGAACTACCCATACAGGAACCGTGAGCGGTCCGGCCACCGTCTCCGCTACGACGAGGTCACACGTGTAGCGCTCGGGACGCGAGGCGGGAACCTCATCAAGCGATTCCAGGACACCAAGGTCTCTCATTGCGTTCTCCCCTCGATCAAAGCCCTTCCTATGCCGTGTTCAGCAGGCAGATCCGGTCTCCGCTCGGTCCGGCGGTCGGAGGTGACGGCGGTCGCCGCGACCGTCATTGTGCACCCAGGTAGGCGGCGATGACGTCGCTATTGGTTCTAACCTCGTCGGGACTACCGATCGTCAAGGTCCTGCCGTGGTCGAGTACCTGTACGGTGTCGCAGACCTGCATGACCACTTGCATATCGTGCTCTATCAGGACGATACCGATGTTCCAACGGCGCCGGGCCTCGTCGATGAGGCGCGCTAGATCCGAACTCTCCGCGTCGTTCAGACCTGCCGCCGGCTCATCGAGGAGCAGGTAGTCGGGTTGGGCGGCCAGAGCCCGGAGGAACCCGATCCTCCGCTCGTCCCCCAACGGAAGGGTCGAGGCGCGCCTGTCTGCCTTGTCGGCGAGCCCCAGTGATTCGAGCAACTCGCCAGCCGCACTGCGGGCCTGACGCTGGCTCATCCGGTTGCGGGCCAGAGCCCCGAGCTGGATGTTCTCGGAAGCTGTCAGTTCGCCGAACACGCGCATGCCTTGGAACGTGCGGACGAGACCCGCACGAGCGATGTGGTGTGGGGAGAGACCCGTGAGGTCCTTGCCCTCCAGCGTGACCGTACCCGCCTCGGACACCTGGAACCCGCTCATGACATTGACCAGGGTCGTCTTGCCGGCTCCGTTCGGTCCGATCAGTCCCAGGATGTGGCCCCGGCCGACGCGCAGGTCCACGCGGTCGAGCGCTTGGAGACCTTCAAACCTGACCGAGACCCCACGAGAGACCAGGCCCGCGTCGTGCGTCCCTCCACTGAGGAACGGTCCTGCGGTCATGAGCCATCGTCCAGTCCGGGAAGGCCCCCCAAGTAGGCATCGGCGAGATCCCGATCGGCGCGCAAGCGGTCACTGGATCCGTGCCCGACGATCCTCCCGGTCTGGAGCACGTACCCTCTATCAGCGAGTTCCAACGCCAACTCCGCGTTCTGCTCGACTATCAGCATGGTGACCCCCTCCCTCTTGAGGTCACCGAGGATGCCGAAGACCGTCGCTGTGAGGACCGGTGCCAGCCCCAACGAGGGTTCATCAAGGAGAAGCAGGCGGGGACGCGCCATCAGTGCCCGGGCTACCGCCAGTTGCTGCTGCTCGCCACCGGATAGTGTGCCGGCGCTGCCGCGGTAGTAACGCCTCAGAACCGGGAAGCGGTCCAGGATTGACTCGAGATCAGCCTCGATGCCCTCCTTCGATCGCCGCGCAGCTGCTCCGAGGCGAAGGTTCTCGGCAACCGTGAGGCTTCCGAGTATCCGCCGGCCTTCCGGAACGAGGCCGATACCGGATCGGGCGACCCGGTCCGGAGCCATGCCGAGGATGCTCCGCCCGTCGAGGAGTATGTCTCCTCCGGTCACGTGCAGGAAGCCCAGTATCGCCCTGAGTATCGTGGTCTTCCCGGCGCCGTTGGGTCCGAGCAGGGCAACGACCTCACCGCTGTCCACCGAGAGTTCGATTCCTCGGATTGCTTTGAGTTCCCCGTAACCACCCGACAGTTGCGAGACCGCCAGCAGGGGACCGGAGTCACCGGTTGTCGCGGTTGTCGAACCGGTGGACGAGGGGCGGGAGGATCCGTGGGGACGGACCCAGTCGCCGACCGACTGCCAGACCGGCCGTGCAGCCACGCGAACATCGCCGCGTGCCGGCTCGGCGCTCGATCCGATCCTGAGTCTCGCCTTGACCCACGCGCTCATGCGGGCGACGGTGTTCCAGGTGAGCTCCACACCGTTCGTTATACCGCGGGGCCGGATAAGGAGCACCACGACCAGTACCACTGCCACCCCTACCTGTTGGAGGCCGCGGACGGGCGGAACCCGGATGATGCCGAGTGCTATGCCGTCCTCCACCTGCCGAAGCAGGAGGCTGAGCAGGGACAGGAGAACGGCCCCTGTGAACGCACCGGTGAGGCTGAGCCGTCCCCCGACTACCAGCATTGCAATAGCCAGGAAGGTGGCGGAAACGAAGAAAGCAGACGGGTTGAAGGTGCCGAAGGCCAGGGCGAACAGTCCCCCGGCCACCCCCGTGACGGCTGCGCTCAGCACGAATGAGACGAGCCGTTCCCAGGAAATACCTATCCCCAGAGCGCGGGCTGCGTCCTCGTCATCGCGCGAACCGCGCAGGCGCAGGCAGAGACGGGTCTGCTGGAAGAGCCACGCCGTGACAATCGCCAGGATCGCCCAAGCGGCTGTGCTGGGCAAGGTTGCAGCCCGCGGTACTCCGGCCAGTCCCGTGGACCCGCCGGTCACGGACTCCCAGTTGGATGCGACGTTGAAGGTGATGTTCAGGAAGGCGAAGGTACCCAGCGAGGCCACGATTCCAGACAGTTGCATAAGGGGGGTTCCGATCAGAACGGCTACCAGCGCAGCGACAAGCGCTCCTACCGCAACAGCTAGGTGAGCGGGAAGGGTGATCCCCGGAAGGGACGGAAAGAGCGCCGACTTTGTGGACTCGGGAATCACGAGGATGGCGGTCGCATAAGCCCCGATGGCCATGAACCCTATGTGCCCGAAGGAGAAGACTCCGGAGTTACCGATGAAGACATACATGCCCACAACAAGAATCGCGCTGATCAGAGCGCTCAGCACCGAAGTGCGCACGGCGTTGGATGCTACGGCTCCGTACCCTGCCAGGAGAACCACCCCTGCACTTAGAACCAGGGGCGCAAAGTGTGCTCGCGCAACCAGCGCCGTGCGTCTCATTGGCTAAACGGTACGGTTCTGGAGTCGGGCACCCATTATGCCGTCCGGCTTAGCTACGAGGATGATCACGACGACAAGAAACACCAGAGCATCTCTGAAAGACCGGAGTCCGAGCGGAAGTCCGGCCTGAAGGGCTACCGAGGTCGCCCCGAGCAGGTACGCGCCGAGAACCGATCCGGGCAGGCTGCCCAGTCCTCCGATGATCACCGCGATGAAGGCGGCCAGTACCGGCGTCAGACCGATTGCGGGATGGACAAGACCGGTCTGAGCCGAGAAGAGAATCGCCCCAACCCCGGCTAGGACACCGCTGATCGCGAAGGCCCCGGCGATCACCCGGTTTGCGTTTATGCCCAGGATGCGCGCCACGAAGAAGTCCTCAGCCGCTGCCCTCATCTGGAGTCCGAACACTGTACGGCTGAGAAACATAACCAGCGACAGCAACAGCACCGCCGTCACTCCGATGGAGACGAGGTCCAACCGGCGGACAGCGATGTCACCGATGACTATCCGGCCTCGTAAGCCTTCGAGAATACCGACGCTGCGCGGAAGCGCGCCCACCGTTACGACCGCAAGGCTCTGCAGGAAGAAGCTCACCGCGAAGGACGTCACGAGAAGCGTCTCGATCGCCGCACCCCGAACACGACGGAAGGCAACCCGCTCGGTGGCGAGCGCCAGAAGCACCACGATGAACACTGCCGCGCCGATACGTATTGCGGTGTTCGGGACGGTGATGAACACCAGCACGTAGCCACCTGCCATTACGAGTTCGCCATGAGCGAAGTTGATCAAACTCATCACGCCGAAAAGCAACCCAACCCCTAACGCGAAGAGCGCGTAGACACTCCCTAGGCTGAGCGCGTCAAGAACAAGTTGCACAAGATCAGCCATGGCTCACCAACGATTGGCAACGTGGGAAACCATACGGGGCCAAAACCTACCATACGGAGGCGCGGGATCTCTCTGACTTTGCCGACGTCACGCGGCTAAAGGGAGGTTTGCAGCCTCATTGGTGTCTGGCAGAAGAAGTATATTAAGTTTGTCTACAGTGTAGTAGGGGTCTTAGTCTCGAGAGGTCTTAGTTACAAAGATGGTACCCTAGACGGCGGCTCTTGTCGATAATCAGATTGAGTGCTTCGGTAGGTCCGTTGGTAGCGCCCGTACGGTGATAGTTGGGCGTCCCTTCCTTTCGGGTCCGCAGCGACCACGACAGCCGATTCGGCTCCAGGCACACCAACTTCGTTGGCCCAGGCGCGGAACGCTTGAAGCCGCTTCCGAGCGGCTTGGAGGCTCGGCGGCGCACCCGGCCCGGAGGGGTTCTTTGGCCAACATGCCCAGGCGACTCGTCGTAGAGGTCACGTTCGGGGTGTGCCGAGGGCGGCCCGGATGTCCGATTACGTCCGGGCCGGTGCATTGAAGGACTTGAGTTACGACCTGGTACCCCAACCGGATCATGTGCAAAGGGGTCCACGTCACCGGAGGCCGGGCCAGAAGACCAACTCCCGCGTTTCAGGGTAGCGGCGGCACTGGGTGAACTGTCGGGGAAGGCCCGTGTAGTCACCGGTCGAGACAGCTTCAACCAACTGTGTAACATCGAACCGATGCCCTCGATCACACCCATTCACCCAGACGAGCGGGTAGCGTAACCCATATGAGCAGAGTCCGCCCCCATGGGCGCCCACCCCCCACATATCCCGCCGGTCGCCGGTGCGCCACCGAGAACTGCACGGCGCGCCTGTCCATTTACAACCCGACCGACCACTGCCGCCTCCACTCCCCACTCCGCTACCCGCTGAAACGGAACCGCCGAGGCTGGTAAGGCCATCGCCGCGTAACCGCTGTCGGCGGCGGGTCGAGGCCACGAGTCCTCTCAGAAGTCGGGGGTTGCGAGGCGAGCACTCGGTCGGTGACGTACGGGCTTCGCTACGAGACTTGCAGCTGGAACGATCAGTCTCTGTTTCCACTCCAAACGGCATTCCTACTGCGGGCTTCGTCCGGTGATGGGAGCGGAGTAGTGGGGGCCTTCGAACAGCCGGGATCATGCCGGCTGCTCGCCGGATGACGCGGGATTAGCCGGGCCGCCGGCGTTAGCATCGCTGAGTCATGATCGGTGGATCCACGAGCGTCAGCCACCGCCCGGCGGGAGCCCGGTAGGGACTCCGGTAGTGCTCGCCCTCCTCACCGACTTCGTTTCGAGTCGCCGCGGCAAATGGATAACGGTCGCGGTGTGGCTGATCGCTGCCGGCTCGTTGATCTCGCAGCTGCCCATGCTGGCGGATGCCAACGAGAACGAGCAGGCGCTGTTCCTGCCGAGGGATGCCGAGGCCACCCGGGCGTACCGCCTCGCCCAGGAGCGTTTCCCGGCGAGCGGGACTCCGGTGTTGGTGGTGTTCCGGCAGCCTGAAGGTCTCGGGCCTGACGCCTATGAGGCTGCGGCTGAGTTGGCGGCCTGGCTTACCGGCCCGTCGGCGCCCGGGAGCGTGGGGCAGGTCCTCAGCCCCGACGCTGCAGCCGGGCAGCGGACCGGGCTGGTGTCTCCTGACGGCACCACCATGTACGTGTTCGTGGAAGTCGTCGGGGAGCCGGCCGAGCAGGCCTTTCGCGACACGGTCGAGTCCATCAGGGACCGATCGGCGACGTTCCGACTCCCGGGCGTCGAGATAGCCGCGGGCGGACCCGGCGGCCTAATCGTCGACCTGGTGGGGGTGTTCGCGCAGATCGACACGCTACTACTGCTGGTGACGGTCCTGCTGGTGATGGTGCTGCTGATAGTCATCTATCGCTCTCCGATCATGGCCGCCATCCCCTTGCTGGGCGTCGGACTCGTCTTCCAGATGGCCGGAGCCATAGCTGCCTGGTACGCGCTGCGTTACGGGATACCGATCTCCGGGCAGACGACCGGCATCATGACAGTGGTTCTGTTCGGAACGGGCACCGACTACGTGCTGTTCGTCTCCGCGCGTTTCCGGGAGGAGTTGACCCGCCACGCTGACCGTCACGAGGCGATGAAAGCCACCATGCGCGGGGTCGGTGGCGCCGTCGCGTCGGCGGGGGCGACGATCCTGGTCGCCTGCGCTGCGCTGGGGCTCGCGACGCTGCGGTCCTACCAGGCGCTCGGCCCCGTCATCGCGCTGTCCGTGGGCTTGATGATGCTGGCCGCCGTGACGCTCATCCCGGCAGTGTTGACGATCTTCGGCAGGCTCGCCTTCTGGCCCTGGCAGCCCCGGATGGCTACCAGGTCGGCGCCGCAGGTCGACTGGCAGCGCAGCATCTACGGCAGGGTCGGCGCGGTGGTCCTTAGGAGGCCGGGCGTTACTCTCGCCGTTACCGGGGCGGCCCTCGCGGTGCTGGTCGCAGGCTTGCTGCCATACCGCGAGAACTACGACCAACTCGAGAGCCTGCCCGGCAACGCGGAGTCCGTCCGCAGCTTCGAGTTGTTGCGGGGTGGGTTCCCGGCAGGCGAACTCTCGCCTACGCAGCTCTACGTTTCGTTGCCCCCTGGCGCCGACGCGGGCGATCCCGACTCACTCGATACGTTCGACGGGCTCACACTCGCACTCGCCGGCCACCCCGCCGTCGCCGACGCCTCAGGTCCGAGCAGACCGGTCGGTGCCAGGGGTCCCGACGCCTCCCTGCTGCCCCCTGCCTTGGTGCAGCGGTTCGTCTCGGCCGATGGAAGTGCGGGCCGTATCGACATAGTGCTCGAAGGTGAACCCTTCTCCGGAGAAGCCCTCGATGTCGTGCCCGAGTTGCGCGCCCTCGCCCGCATGGAAGCGTCGGAGCTAGGCCTGCCCGAGGGGAGCGTCCTGATAGGAGGGGACACGGCCGAGGCATACGACACGAGAAGGTCGGGCGGTCGTGACTCGCGGACGGTGCTCCCACTGATCCTCCTCGCCATCGGGGTGGTCCTGGCCTTGCTGCTTCGCTCGCTGATCGCGCCCCTCTACCTCATGGTCACGATCGCTTTCACCTACTTTGCGACTCTCGGCCTCGTGGTGGTGGCGTTCGTCGTTTTCGCGGGCCACGCCGGGATCGGTCCGTCGGTCCCGTTCTTCCTCTTCGTGTTCCTCAACGCGTTGAGCGTCGACTACAACATCTACCTGATGTCGCGCATCCGGGAGGAGGCAAGGAGAATCCCGCTCCGGAAGGCGACCCACTATGCATTGGCGCGCACCGGGCCGGTCATCACCTCCGCAGGGCTCATCCTCGCCGGCACATTCTCCGCGCTGATGACCCTGCCGCTGCAGGACCTGTTGCAGCTCGGATTCGGTGTAGCGATCGGAGTGCTGATGGACACGTTCATCACCCGCACCCTCATAGTCCCGTCGCTGGTCTCCCTGCTGGCCCGATGGAACTGGTGGCCCTCCCGGATCAGCGCTCCGAACCCAGGGGAGGATTGACAGCGGAACAAGCCTCCGCAGCCATGTAATGATTGGCGGTCTGTGCCAAGGGATTCTGCCTAGCCGTCAGTGGTCGTCTACCGCCTCACGGACCACAAGCCACCATCCACCATCCACCAGATCGGCGATGACTCGGGGCAGACGCTGTATCGTTGCCCGGATGGTGGTTACTGTTCTCGCGGCGACCGAGCCGGGGGGGTTCTCTCTTCTCGACGAGCACCAGTTGCTTGTCTTCCTCGTGCAGTTGGCGTTGCTGGTGGGTACTGCCCGTCTCGTCGGGGGTATCGCCAACAAGCTACGCCAGCCTCCTGTGGTCGGCCAGATCATCGCCGGGGTGCTGATCGGTCCCAGCGTGCTGGGCCAGTTGTATCCGGACACCTTCGAGTGGCTCTTCTCCGATGGCACGGTCGGCTCGGTGGTGTACGGGCTGGCGTGGCTGGCCGTGATCATGGTGCTGGTGGTGATCGGCTACGAGACCGACCTCGGGATCATCATGCGCCTCCGGCGGGCCGCCGTCAACGTCTCCGCCGGAGCCTTCCTGGCCCCGTTCGTGGTGGTGGGGCTGGTCGCCCTGCTGACGCCTTCCTCGTTCATCGGGGATGCCGGTAGGGGCCTGTACGCTGCATTCATGGCGCTGGCCTTGTCGGTGGCAGCCCTGCCGGTCGTCGCCAAGATACTGCTCGACCTGGGATTGCTGCGGCGCAACTTCGGTCAGGTGACCCTGGCCGTGAGCATGACGATGGACTCGGTGGGGTGGCTGATCCTCGCCGGGCTGGCCGGGATGGCCCGCGAAGGTTTCAGTCCCTCGGACCTGCTCACCTCCCTCGGAGGCCTAGTCCTCTTCGTGGCGTTGGCGGCCACCCTGGGGCGCTGGATGCTCAACCAGGCGATGCGCCTGGCGCTGCGGCAGGGACGGAACGTGCGGGCAGGCCTCACGGTCAGCCTGGTAGCCGCCCTGGCAGGTGGCGCCGTGACCCACGTTCTGGGTCTCGAGGCCATCCTCGGGGCCTTCATCGTCGGGATCATCCTCGCGACCCTTCGGTATCAACTCGGTGCTGTGCGGCATGTCCTCGAGACTGTGACCGACTCGTTCTTCGCTCCCATCTTCTTCGCCTTCAGCGGCCTCCGGGTCGACATCTCGCTGATTGCGAGCCCCGGCGCGGTGATCTGGACGGTCGTGCTCATCGTCCTGGCGGTGGCCGCCAAGGTGTTCGGAACCGTGGTGGCCGCCCGCCGCTCCGGTCTCGGCTTCCGTGAGAGCCTGGCCCTGGGGTCGGGGCTGTCGGCGCTGGGCGCCATGGGGATCGTGGTCGCCTTGGTGGGCCTGAGCCTCGGGGTCCTGAGCGACACCGGCTACACCGTCATAGTGCTGGCTGCGATCGTCACCTCGCTCGTCGCTCCGATCATGCTGAAGGCAGCGGTGCGGGGCATGGAAGCTGCAGAGGAGGAGCGCTCCCGGCTGGAGTCCGAGGCCATCCGATCCCAGGCGCAGATCCTGGGATCGCAGAGGATCCTCCTCCCCACCCGCGGAGGAGCCAACAGCGTGTACGCGGCCAACCAGGTCAAGACCCTGTTCCCGGACGCCGAAATCACGGTGCTGGCGGTGGTTGCCGGCCGCGCCGACTGGCGGAAACGGATGACCGGGGTCGGCGCCCAAGAGGACGCGGGCCCGGACGAGGTGATGCGGACGCTCGGATCGGACCGGCACCGGTTGATCAGTCGCCGACGGTCGGACCCCGCAGAGGCGATCATCCAGGAGGCCGATCTCGGTTACGACCTGGTGGTTCTGGGGGCCACCGAGCCTACCGACGAAAGCGAGGTGTTCTCATCGGTGATCGACCGGGTGCTGGCGAGACTCGAATTGCCGACCCTCATCTTCCGCTACCCGACTCCCGGGGAGCCCGATTCGGTCACCGGCGCCGCCACCCTCGACGTGAACAGGGTGCTCCTGTCCGTGGAGTCGAACCGGGCCTCCCGCGCCGCCGAGGAGGTCGCCTACTCCCTAGCCGCTCACAACGACGGGTTGGTGCTCGCCCTGCACCTGATCGCCGAGTCGGCCGGCGGATCCTTCTACGTGGACCTGTTGAGCGGCTCCCCGAATCAGAGGGCGGGCCTGGAGTTGGTGGAGGAATCGGTGGCGTTCGGGGAGCGGCTGGGGGCGAGGGTCGACGCCAACGTCAAGCCGGCGATGCAACCCGCCGGGGACCTGGTGAGTGCGGCCAACACCGGAAACTGGGACCTGCTGGTGATGGGCGCTACCAACCGCCCGCTCAGCAGGCGCCCCTTTTTCGGGTACAACATGTCCCACGTCCTCAAACATGTCACGATTCCCATGGTCGTGGTCGCCATACCCGACATCGTGTCCCGCTACGCGGCGACCGGATCCCAGGACCAAGCCTGACAGGCGGCCACCGGCTCCGATACGCGTCGATAGAATGCCAAGGTCAGCCTGGCAGCTGGCAGGCGGGTGTGGCGGAATGGTAGACGCGCCAGGTTTAGGTCCTGGTGGGCACAGCCCGTGGGGGTTCGAGTCCCTCCACCCGCACCGGGCCGGAACCTGTCCGGCCACTCACCACCGACCGGGTGGTCTCACTGGAACGAGACGAAGACCGGCACCGGGGTGAGTTCCAGTACCTGCTCGGGCGTCGCAGTGGGGAAGTCCTCGTCGTAGAAATTCTTCCAACCCCAGCGGAAGCCACGCTCCTCGGTGCCCTTCGTGAGCACGTTCCAGGTGTTGTACTTGGCCCCCAAACTACCCTGGCCGTCCATCTGGATCACCATCGCCAACTCCGGGGGCGTCTCGATCAGTTCCCGGTTGGTGATCATGGAGAACCGGAACTGGTGGACTATCAGCAGCTTCTGCGGCAGACTCTCCTCCTGCACAATTCCGGCCAGCCACGCCACCACCTCGTTGATCTCCTCGGCGTCGACGGTTCCTATCTGGCGCAGGTGGACCTCGTTGGGCCTGAGCCGCCACTCGGGATCGAGGGCCAGGCCCACATGGGGCAGGCGCAGGAACTCCTCGTAATACTTGGCCTGGGTGAGGAAGTGGGTCCGGCCGGGCTGTAGGTCGAGCACCACGTAGACATCGTTGGCCGCCGCCGTCTCTATCCAGGGGCGTATCACGTCCCGGTCGGTCTCGGCGGAGTAGTCGCCGTCCCTCCCGGCCCCCGCGGACGCAACCGTGGCGATGATCTCGAAGGTGGGAAGGATCAGGGCGCCGTCCGCCTCGTAGCCGGCCGCTATCTCAGCGAGCCTCTCCACTCCTTCTTCGGGGCCCTGCTCCCCCAGGACCCCCAGCGCTGATGTCACGGGGTGCCCGTAGATGGCGATCAGGCGCCTGGAGAAGTCCTCGCCGAACATCAGCAGCCCGCCTCCCGGTATCTCGTCGCCACGCCGGACCACATCCAACTGCCAGGCCGTATCCGGGTCGAAGTACGACATCAGGCGCAACTCCCCGGCCCCGGCGATCAACTGCCGGGCCTCTGCGGGGAGTGCTCGGAAGTCGGGCTCGGCGACTACCAGGCCGACTCCGAGTTTGGCGGCCAGGATGGCCACCGGACCCACCGCGGCGTCCGGATCGAGCAGCCAGACCTCTTCCGACTCAGGGGCATGACCGATGAGAACCGCGTCCGGATCGACCTCCAGGAACCGCACGTCGTATTCGAAGAGCGTCTGCTCGATGCCCTCATCGAGGCCGGCCACGAGCACGGTGTCAGGCGCCAAGCGCCGCAGTTCGGTCATCAGGAAACCCATGAACCAGTCGCCCACCAGGAGCAAAGGACCGTCGAGACCTGCGGCAGCCAGGGTTGCCGCGGCCTGCCCGTCCGATGCCGGGGCCAACCCGACCTGGGCGGCGCACTCATAGATCGCTCTCGACAGGGCGACCGCGCCCGCTACCGGATCCCCCGCCGGCATGCGGAGGTCCGGCGGCACCGACGGCGTGCAGTCGCGGGGTGGCGTCGTGGTCGTCGTCGTGGTGGGAACGGTGGTGGTGGTCGTCGATGGCTCGGCGCTGGTCGTGGGAGGCTCGACGGCGGCCGTCGTGGGAGCCCGGGTGCCGGTAGTCAGTGATGCCTCGGTGGCGGTCGAGGGGGTGGACGTAGCGGGGGCATCCTCATCCGAGACCGCGGTACTGGAGCAGGAAAGCAAGACGAGCAGACAGACCGCTACCGGCAGGAACGGCCGTCGTACGGCAACCATCCCCATCACCGGCCGAGAAACCCGTACATAGCGGTTAGCCGCCACCCAGCACCATTCGCACCAGGTGCTCGACAGCAAGCAAACCCTGCCGGAATCATCTCAGCACCCTCCTAAACTGTGCCCTACGGGCTGTGGCGCAGCTTGGCAGCGCGCCTGCTTTGGGAGCAGGAGGTCGTCGGTTCGAATCCGACCAGCCCGACCGGCCCGCTAGGTCTCCGAGCCGCAGCGTATATCGAGCGAGCCCCGAGTCCGGTGATTTCCTCCCGCCGCCGGCGTTCGATCGCCCCCGCTCCGTCCCGCCGACAGTCGCGGCAGGCGACTCCCGCCCGCATGGGAAGACCGCGTGGCGCACGAGGGTTCTGACAGGTCCGGCGCCGATGTAATATGGGATGGACCGGCGGGTGTAGCTCAATGGTAGAGCTCCAGCCTTCCAAGCTGGCGGTGAGGGTTCGATTCCCTTCACCCGCTCTGACGGGTGAGTCCTGGACCGGGCTCCCGCAGAGCGGAGGGCCGTGATGAGCCCCCGTAGCTCAGAGGACAGAGCAGGAGCCTTCTAAGCTCTTGGTCGGAGGTTCGAATCCTTCCGGGGGCGCGCCACGATCGGTACGGATCCGTATCTGGCGAATCCGCATTACAAGGAGCCGGGCGTGATGCCCGGCGCACGGTGGCCGTAGCTCAGCTTGGTTAGAGCGCCTGGTTGTGGTCCAGGAGGTCGGGGGTTCGAGTCCCCTCGGTCACCCCGGTGCCGCGTCGGACGGCGCCCGGTCCCTTGGCCGCCATGATTGAGGAGTCCAGTGCCCGTCACCGTCACCGAGTTAAGCCCGTTCGAGCGGAAGCTCACGATCAGATTCGAAGGAACCCCCCTGGATCGCGCCGAGGCGCGAGCCGCGCGACGAATCTCGCAGTATGTCGACATCAACGGGTTCCGCCGTGGGCGAGCCCCCCGGAGGATGGTCGAGAACGTGGTGGGGAAGGAACGGATCCGCAACGACGCCATCGAGAACCTGCTCGAGGACCAATTGCCCTCGACGTTGATGGACACTGGCCTGGCGCCGGCGGTCACCCCCACGGTGGACGCGGTGCGGGACATCGGCCGAGGCGTGGAAGTGGACGTGCGGGTCAGCCTCTGGCCGATGCTCGACAGCGCACCCTCCTACCGCGGCCGGGAGTTCGAACTCGACGATGAGGGCCCGGCCGCCGACGAGGCCGCCGTACAGGCCCATCTCGACCAGTACCGAGACCAGTTCGCCGAACTCGAGACCGTGGAGAGGACCGCCGCGGGTGGCGACTACGTGGCCATCGACCTGCACTCCTCCTACGGCGGCCGTCCGTTGGAAGCGGTGTCCGTCTCCGACTTCCTGTACGAGGTCGGGTCCGATGTCCTCCTCGAGGGCCTCGGCGACCGGCTGGTGGGCGCCTCCGCGGGCGACATCGTGCAGTTCGACACCCGGTTGCGTTTCGAGGCGGGAGGACTTGCCGCCGGCACGGAGATTGAAGCCCGGGTACTGGTCAAGGAGGTGAAGGAGAAGCGACTTCCAGACCTCGACGACGAGTGGGCATCCGACTTCACGGAGTTCGACACCGTCGCGGAGTTGAGCGACGACATCGCCCACCGTCTCGAGGACACCCGGCTCAACGTGCTACGCACCAGGTTCGAGAACATCGTGATGGCCAAACTCATGGATGAGATCGAGGTGGACATCCCGGGCGCGGTCAGGGACGCCACGGCCGCCCGGATGTACGAGCGGTTGCATTCCAGGCTCCAGGACGGGGGGCTATCCATCGACGAGTACCTCGAAGCCGCCCAGGAGGATCGTGAGACCCTCGGCGAACGGCTCCGGGAGCAGGCCACCGGCCGGATCCGCAGCCAGGTACTGCTCGACGCCATAGCTGCGGACGCCGGTCTCGAAGTCGAGGACGCAGAGCTTCGCGAGGCGTACGATCGGGCGGCCACCGAGCTCGGGGAGAACGCCGATGAGATCGCCGAGCGGCTGGCGGGGAGTGTGCAGGAAATGAACCTGATGGGTGATATCCTCCGCTCTAAGGCGCTGGCAACGTTGATGCGTGGCGCAGTAGCAACCGACCGCGACGGGAACGTGGTGGACCTCCGTTACGAGGACCAGGACGGGACCGAGGTCGTGGAAGCCGAGACCGACCAAGGAGACCAGTGACCGCCATACCATCACCCGAGTCGACCACCGCGGGCGGTCTCTCCCCCAGCAACTACCTCGTCCCGACGGTGGTGGAGTCGACCAGTAGGGGAGAGCGGGCCTTCGACATCTACTCCCGCCTCCTGAAGGACCGGATCATCTTCCTGGGGACTGCCATCGACGACGCGGTGGCGAATCTGGTGATGGCCCAACTCCTCCACCTGGAGTCCGAGGATCCCGACCGTGACGTGAACCTCTACATCAACTCACCGGGCGGCGAGATCACCAGCCTCTTCGCCATCTACGACACCATCCAGTACATCAAGCCCGACGTCAGCACCGTGTGCATGGGGATGGCGGCATCAGCAGCCGCCGTGATCCTGGCCGGCGGAACCAAGGGGAAGCGCTTCGCCCTGCCCCACGCCCGCGTCATGCTCCACCAGCCTCACGGCGGCGCCAGGGGCCAGGCCGCCGACATCGAGATCCAGGCTCGGCTCATCGTCCAGATGCGCGAGCAACTCAACCAGATCCTCTCACACCACACCGGCCAAGACTACGAGAAGGTGGCGAACGACACCGACCGCGACTTCTGGATGCTGGCCGATCAAGCGGTCGAGTACGGGATCGTCGACGACGTCCTCAGCCGCAGGGAACTGGCCGCGGTGCCGGGGGGGATATAGGTCGTGGCCATCAAGTACGGCGAGGGGAGCGAACTCCTCAAGTGCAGCTTCTGCGGCCACTCCCAGAAACAGGTCAAGAAGCTCATCGCCGGCCCCGGCGTCTACATATGCGACGAGTGCGTCCTCCTGTGCACCGAGATCCTCGACGACGAGTTCGCCGGCGCCCACACCGAGAGGGTCAAGGAACTGCCGAAGCCGGCCGAGGTGTTCGACTTCCTCGACGACTACGTGATCGGCCAGGACCGGGCCAAGAAAGCCCTGGCAGTGGCGGTCTACAACCACTACAAGCGGGTCCGGGCAACCTCCCCGCGCAAGGACGACGTGGAGTTGTCCAAGTCGAACATCCTGCTGATCGGCCCCACCGGCTGCGGTAAGACGCTCCTGGCGCAGACACTGGCCCGAATGCTCAACGTTCCGTTCGCGATCGCCGACGCCACCGCTCTCACGGAAGCGGGATACGTCGGCGAGGACGTGGAGAACATCCTGCTGAAACTCATCCAGGCGGCCGATTACGATGTCAAGCGCGCCGAGCAGGGCATCATCTACATAGACGAGATAGACAAGATCGCGCGCAAGGCCGAGAACCCTTCCATCACCCGCGACGTGTCCGGGGAGGGAGTCCAGCAGGCCCTGCTGAAGATCCTCGAGGGGACCGTCGCCTCGGTGCCCCCACAGGGAGGTCGCAAGCACCCTCACCAGGAGTTCATCCAGATCGACACGACCGATGTGCTGTTCATCTGCGGTGGAGCGTTCGCGGGCCTCGAGAAGGTGATCGGGCGCCGGGTGGGCAACCGTATCGTCGGATTCGGCGCCGACATCCGTGCTCGAGCCGAACGCCCCAAGGACGATCTGCTGGCGGAGGTCCTGCCGGACGACCTGATCAAGTACGGGCTCATTCCGGAGTTCATCGGCCGGCTGCCGATGGTGGCCACGGTCGACTCTCTCGATCGCGAAGCCCTGATCCGCATTCTGCAGGAGCCTCGCAACGCGCTCGTCAAGCAGTACGTGAGGATCCTCGAACTCGACGAGGTCGAGTTGGTATTCGAGCCCGGCGCGATCGAGGCGATCGCCGACCAGGCGATGCTGCGCGGTACCGGCGCGCGGGGTCTGAGGGCCATCATGGAGGAGGTCCTGCTCGACACCATGTACGAACTCCCGTCCCGCCCCGATGTCGGACGGGTGGTGATCGACCGGCGGGTCGTGGAGGAGAAGGTCAATCCGAACCTCCTCCCGCTGCGAGAGGTGGAGAAACGTCGTGAGAGGAGCGCCTAGCGGCCGGTTCTCACCCTGAACCGGATCTGGCAGGAGCCGAAATGGAGACCGCCCCCACCGGCCCACTCGCAGGAAGTTACGACCCGGCGCTCGTAGAGGCCCGCTGGTACCCGGTCTGGGAGGAGTCCGGCGCCTTCAAACCGGAGGTCAACCCGGACGGTGAACCGTTTGCCATCGTGATCCCACCCCCCAACGTGACCGGGGTGTTGCACATCGGCCATGCTCTCGACCACTCCATCCAGGACGCCATCATCCGGCGCAAGCGCATGCAGGGATACGCGGCGCTGTGGCTACCCGGGACCGACCACGCCGGGATAGCCACCCAGATGGTCGTGGAGCGGGAACTGGCCGACGAGGGGCTCACCCGGCACCAGCTGGGACGGTCCGCGTTCGTCGAGCAGGTGTGGCAATGGAAACGGCGCTCCGGTGGCGCGATCACCCAGCAGATGCGGGCCCTCGGAGACTCATGCGACTGGACCAGGGAACGGTTCACCCTCGACGAGGGCCTGTCGGCTGCGGTCCGCGAGGTGTTCGTGGCCCTCTACGAGAGGGGCCTCATCTATCGCGGCCACCGGATCATCAACTGGTCACCCGGACTCATGACAGCCATCTCCGACATCGAGGTCGAGTACGAGGAGGTGGAAGGCCAGATGGTTCACATCACCTATCCCTTCTCGAGCCCCGACCCCGACGCCCGCGACGGCATAACTGTGGCCACCACACGTGCCGAGACGATGCTGGGGGACACGGGAGTGGCGGTCCACCCCCACGACGAGCGCTACCGGGACCTTGTCGGTCGGACCGTGCGCCTGCCTCTCATGGATCGCGACATCCCGATCGTGGCGGACGAGGCTGTGGATCCGACCTTCGGCACCGGAGCCGTCAAGGTGACCCCCGCCCACGACCCGCTCGACTTCGAGATCGCGATGAGAACCGGACTCTCGCCGGTCGAGGTGATCGGCCCCGACGGCAGCATGACCGAAGCCGCCGGCCGGTTCGCCGGCCTGGACCGGTTCGAAGCCAGGGAGAGGGTCGTCGAGGCGCTCCGACAGGGCGGCTACCTGGACCGGATCGAGGAATACGTCCACACCGTCGGGCACTGCTCGCGGAGCGGGGTCGTCGTCGAACCCCTCCTGTCGCGCCAATGGTTCGTCAGGGTGGGCAAGCTGATCGGTCCGGCTGTGGATGCGGTCCGAAGCGACGAGTGCCGTTTCGTCCCCAAGCGCTGGGAGAAGAACTACTTCCACTGGATGGAGAACCTGCAGGACTGGTGCATCAGCCGCCAACTCTGGTGGGGTCATCGGATTCCCGCCTGGTACTGCGATCTCGACGGCGCGGTGACGGTGGCGAGGAAGCGGCCCCAGGGCTGCTCCGAGTGCGGTTCGGAGGACCTGCGCGCCGACGAGGACGTGCTCGACACCTGGTTCAGTTCCGCCCTGTGGCCCTTCTCCACGCTCGGGTGGCCCGGCGACTCCCCGGATCTGGCCCGCTTCTACCCGACCGACGTGCTCGTTACGGGCTACGACATCATCTTCTTCTGGGTGGCCCGCATGCTGAAGATGGGACTCGAGTTCGTGGGCGACGTGCCTTTCCGGGAGATCGTGATCCATGGACTGGTGCGGGCGTCGGACGGTCGCAAGATGTCGAAGTCTCTCAACAACATCGTCGACCCCTTGGAGATGATCGACTCCTACGGCGCCGACGCCTTGCGTCTCAGCTTGCTGCAGTCGGCTTCTCCCGGCCACGACGTCCCCTTCGACGTCAAATGGGTGGACGCCGCCCGGCGTTTCGGCAACAAGCTCTGGAACGCCGTCAAGTTCGCCCTCATCCACATCGAGAGCGGGAGCGTCCCCGCGACCGGCGGCTACCCCCAGGCGCCCGGACCCGTCGACTGCTGGGTCCTCGCCCGGCTCGGCGAGGTCGCAGCCGAGACCGACGCCCTCCTGGACCGCCACCGCCTGTCCGACGCCTACTCGAAGCTGTACTCCTTCGCCTGGTCCGAGGTGTTCGACTGGTATCTAGAGATGTCCAAGCCGACGCTCGCAGGTGGCGGATCCGGCGCTCGCGCTGCTCGCCGGACGCTAGGCGTCGTGCTCCGCGACCTGCTCAAGCTCTTCCATCCGGCGATTCCCTTTCTCACCGAGGAACTCCACAGCCACCTGGTGGGGGACACCCTTCTGATCACCTCATCCTGGCCCGAGGTCCCGCACTACGCGGCGCCGCCGGGGATGGAGAACCTCCAGGGCCTGGTCTCGGGACTCCGCCGCTTCCGTGCCTCCCACGGTCTCGGGGCCCGCCGGGACCTTGCCCCCGTCATTCACGACCCCGGCGGTGTCTGGGAAGATTGGTGGGAACGCCAGGTGAAGGCTCTCGCGTCGAGCACCCCCAAGCTCGGAGAACCGCCGGAGGGCGGCGGTCACATGAGGGTGGTGGCCGGAACCGTCCACGCCTACATACCCGTGGCCGGCCTGGTGGACGTCGAAGGGGAGAGGGCACGCCTCGCCGGCCGCGTCGAGAAGGTCGAGGCGGACCTGCGGCGGGCCGAGCGGAAGCTCTCGAACCCCTCCTTCCGCGAGCGAGCCCCCACCGAGATCGTCGCCAAGGAAGAGGCGAAAGCCGCCGACGCCCGCAGGTCGCTGGAGGCGCTGGCCGAGCAGATGGACTCGCTTCCGGTGGCTGGTGGCTAGTGGCTTGTGGCTGTTGAAGACCACTGACCACTGACCACTGACCACTACGATGTCCTCTCGTGATTGTCGCTTGAACTACGACGAAGCGGTCGCCTTCCTGGATCGCCATATCGAGCTCGGATGGAAGCCTGGGCTGGAGCGCATACGGCGTCTCGTGGAGATCATGGGTTCTCCGCACCTCGGGTATCCGGCCATCCACGTCGCCGGCACAAACGGCAAGACCACCACCACCCGCGCCGCTGCCTCCATCGTGGACTGCCTGGGCCTCAGGACCGGGACCTACACCTCGCCGCACCTGCAACGGATAGAGGAACGCTTCACCGTCGGCGGTGAGATCGCCAAACCCGAGGACTTCGCCCAGGCCGTGTCAGACGTCGCGCCGTTCGTGGACCTCCTGGAGCGGGAGCGGGGAGAGCGCGCCACCTACTTCGAGCTCACCACCGCGGCCGCCTTCGCCTACTTCGCCAACGAGGCGGTGGATGCCGCAGTCGTGGAGGTGGGGATGGGAGGCCGGCTCGACGCCACCAACATCCTGGACGCCGGCGTGGCCGTGCTCACCGGGGTCTCGATCGATCATGCCGAGTACCTGGGGGACACGCCAGCGGAGATCGCGGGTGAGAAACTCGAGATCGTCAAGCCGGGGAGTGTCCTCGTCACCGGGCACCTCGACCGGGATGTGGCCGCGGTCGCAGATCGCAAGACCGCCGCGACGGGTGTGCACCGGTACTCTCTGGGGCGCGACTTTCGTGTTGAAGACCTCCGGATGTCGGTCGGCGGCTGGGCATTCGACCTCGACGGTGTCCACGGCTATTACGAGGATCTCTACCTGCCGCTGCACGGGCGCCATCAGGTGGCCAACGCCGCGATCGCGGTGGTGGCCGTGGAGCAACTCCTGGGCCGACCTCTCGCTCTGGACGCCGTCCAGGAGGGTCTGGCCGCGGTGCGCGTGCCCGCCCGCATCGAAGTGGTGGCCCGCTCGCCCCTGGTCGTGATCGACGGGGCCCACAACCCGGAGTCCTGCCAGGCGCTTGCCCGAACACTGCTCGAGGAACTGCCCCCGGTGGCATGGACCCTGGTGATCGGAGCCTTCCGCGACAAGGACATCACCGCCATGCTGGTCCCCTTCGCGGGTCTCGCCGCCAAGGTGATCGCGACCGCGGTCGACCACGACCGGGCGACCCGGCCCGACGATCTCGTGAGGCTCATCGACCGGGTGCTGCCCGGGGTGCCGGTCTCGTCCGCCGCCGATGTGGCCCGGGCCTTGGACATCGCGCGGAGTTGGACCGCGGAGGACGAGGCCATCCTGGTGGCCGGCTCTCTGTACGTGGCCGGTGAAGCCCGGTCGTGTCTCGTGTCTTAGGAGGAAGCCGAGGAGGGACGGATCCTGCCGGCTCCCCCGTCGCCGGACGCCTGGGCTACAACGTGGTCGGCGAACGAATACGTCCTGTACGGGTCTCGGTGCCTCCCCGGTGTCACGTCTCCTGGACTCTCACAGTTACCCGGAACGTACCGACCGTCCCGCCAGGCAACCCCGCGGACCAAGAACGCGAAAAACCCCCGAACGGACCCGTCCGGCGGGCCCACCCCCGACCGCCACCTCCGAAGTCTCCGAACGCGTCCCGCCATCCCCCGCAAGGAGTCGGCTCCCACAACATGATCCCTGCCCCGGTCCGATCGGCACCGCACACGGACCGTTGGTGTCTGCGGCTACTTACCAGCATGCAACGGGACCGTGACACGGACAACCCCCTCGGTACGCCGCCTCGGTCCCCGAAAGCGCCGTGAGCGGACCGGGATGCCGATCGATGGACCTCGCGGTGCGCTTGCCCAGCGAGCCGGAGAGATCGGGACACCGGAGAGGCTGACCACCCGTGCAGCGGGCTTCGCGGACAACCGACCACCTCTTCTACCAGGCGATCTTCCCAGCAGAGAACCCCGTTAGGTAGTTCTTCGGGTCTCTCCTAGAATGCGTCCCAGGCTTCCGTTGCTCGCGTGAACGCCCGGGGGGACGCACTCGCCTCCGGCACCGCTCACTGACCGAATAGGGAGGAACGCCTGAGGATGCCCCACCAGAGCACTTTCATAATGGTCAAGCCGGACGGCGTCCGGCGCGGTCTCGTAGGGGAGGTGATCGCACGATTCGAGGCCAAGGGATTGTCGCTCGAACGTATGGAGCTCACGGTCCCCAGCGGGGAGGTCGCTGCACGGCACTACGCCGAGCACCGGCAGAAGTCCTTCTACGCCGGGCTCATCGACTTCATCACCTCCGGACCGGTGGTTGCCATGCAGTGGTCGGGGGAGTCCGCCGTGACGGTGGCCCGGACCATGATCGGGAGCACCGATCCGGTCGGCGCACCACCCGGAACGATCAGGGGCGACTTCGGACTCGACGTGCAGGAGAACATCGTGCACGGGTCGGACAGCCCCGATAGCGCTGCGCGGGAACTCGCGATATGGTTCGGTTAGCCGGTGAGCGCCGCGGATAAGTATCTCTCCTGGATGGGTCATGCCTCCGGACCGGCTAGAATCAATGTGCACCGTTTACCCGGGGTCTAGACATGCCCGATAATTTCTTCACTATCGCGGGCCAGGACATGGCTGTGGATCTCGGGACCGCCAACACCCTCGTGTACGTGCGGAACCGGGGTGTCGTGCTGAACGAGCCGTCGGTGGTCGCGATCAACACGCACACGAACGAGGCCTTGGCCGTGGGTATGGACGCCAAGCGCATGATCGGCCGAACCCCCTCCTACGTGAAGGCGATCCGGCCCCTCCGCGACGGGGTGATCGCCGACTTCGACATCACCGAACGGATGCTGCGGTATTTCATTCAGCGGGTTCACAGGCGCCGCTGGGCGAAGCCGAGGATCGTCATCTGCGTACCTTCGGGAATCACCGGGGTCGAGCGGCGAGCCGTCGAGGAGGCCGCCTATCACGCCGGAGCGCGCAGAGCCTTCACCGTCGACGAACCGATGGCGGCCGCCATCGGCTGCGCGCTACCCGTCAACGAACCGATCGGGTCGATGGTGGTCGATATCGGGGGAGGCACCACCGAGGTCGCGGTGATCGCTCTCGGCGGCATCGTCGTGTCGAAGAGCATCCGGGTGGGCGGCGACGAGATGGACGAGCGGATCGTCGAGTGGGTGAAGAAGGAACACAACCTCCTGCTGGGCTTGCGGACCGCCGAGCAGATCAAGATGACCATCGGCTCGGCATACCCCTTCCAGGACGAGCCGAGCGCCGAGGTTCGTGGCCGGGACCTCATGTCCGGGCTGCCGAAGACAATCCTCATCAGTGCGTCCGAGGTTCGCACGGCGATCGAGGAGCCGGTGTCGGCGATAGTCGATGCCGTGCGGGTGACCCTCGACAACACGCCCCCCGAGCTGGCGGCGGACCTGATGGACATCGGCATCGTCCTCACCGGGGGCGGCGCTCTGCTGAAGGCACTGACACACCGCATTGCATTCGAGACGGGGATGATGGTGAGCACCGCCGAACGTCCGCTCCAGTCCGTCGTGATCGGGTCGGGGAAGTGTCTCGAGGAGTATGACGTGCTGCACACGGTTCTCGACTCGTCCGGTCGTCCCTGACGGGATGCCGGACCGTAGCCGTCGCCGGCTACCGGGAATCCACAGGACCTCCCCCCGCCGCTGGTCGACCCCGGACATCTCCAGCCCGCGCCCGTGAGATCACGGTACGGATCCGCGCGCCGGGGCATGGGCGCGGCCGCCTCCGGGCACTCGATCGCCAGACAAAGGTCATCGCGGATCGAGACCGACCGGTCAGCATATGTTGCGATCGGGTTGCTGATCGTATCCCTGCTGCTGATGACATACGACATCCGGTCCTCCAACCGCGGGATCGGCACAACCCTGCGCAACGCGGCGCAATACATCGTTGCTCCCGTACAGGCCGGGGCCAATGCGGTGGTGACGCCGCTGGTCGACTTCACCGACGGGGTCGCCAATCTTGCGGGTCTCCGGGACGAGAACGAACGGCTCAGGATCCGCATCGGGGAGCTGGAGCGGGAGGTGGTTCGCGTCGGACACCTCGAGGAACAGGTCGATCAACTCAACGTGCTGCTTGGCCTGCGTCTCGAGGACAACCTGCACGAGCTGGCCGTGAACGCGGAGGTCACCGGTCGGGGAGGCACGCTGGACCCGACCATGCTCATCGATCGGGGAACCGACGACGGCGTGCACCCCGGCCAGCCGGTTCTGGACGGCAAGGGTGCCTTGATAGGCGTCGTCTCCGAGGCTAGCGAGCAGACCGCGACGGTGATCCCGATCACATCCCGCAAGGCGCCCGGGGTGACGGTCCGGCTGGCCAACGGACGGAGAGGGATAGTGGAGGGCGAGGGCACCGACGCCCTGTCCCTGACGATCCTCAATGCGCGGTTCCCGGTTCGCAAGGGCGAGCTTCTCACAACTTTCGGCCCCTACGGCGAGTCCGTATCGTATCCGAAAGGTCTCGACGTCGGGCTGGTTGCCGACTCGGCTTCACCCCGCTCCGGCGTCCTCAGCGTCGACGTGGATCCCATCGGCGACATCGAGGACGTCGAGTTCGTGGTGGTGATCCCCTGGCCTCCCGCCCCGGACCAGCTCGAGGACGAGGCCGAGATTCCCGCCACCTTCGAGGACCCGCTCCCGGGGGATCCATCCACCGGGAGCGAGGAGGAGGGCGGCCAGTGACCGTATGGCACCTTGTCGTCTCGCTGACCCTGGTACTCGTGGCCGTGCTGGTGCAGACCACCATATTCCGCGCGGTCCGCCCGTTCGACGTGAGTCCCGACATCCTGCTGCTGATGGTGATCGCCTGCGGGCAATGGCTGAAGCCGGAGGCGGCCGTCCTGCTGGGGTTCGTCGGAGGCCTGATGCTCGACCTGTTCGGAACAGCGCCGCTAGGACTCCATGCGCTGGCCTACACGCTGGCAGCGTACGCAACCGTGAGGGTGGGCGACCGTTTCAACTACGGGCTGTATTTCGCCGTCTCGGCAGTCGGCGGGATCACGTTCGTCGGGATCGCCACCGTGGCCCTGATCGGCACGCTCTTCGGCGAGGGCACACTGGCGTCTCCGGGGATCGTCAGGACCCTGGTGCTCGTGCCGGCGTACAACACGGTCCTGGCTCTCGCCGTGCTCCCGATGACCACCTGGCTGTACGGAACCCGCCTGGCACCCAGGTACTCCCGGCCCGGAACGCCGATATGAGACGTCCACGGCCCCGCTGTCGCCGCATCCGGCGTCGAACGCGCCGGCCACGGATAACCCGATGAAGCCGACTCTGAGGGTGGGACTGCTGGCCATTCTGTTCACTGCAGGCTTCACGGTCCTGTTCATCAGGCTCTGGTTCGTCCAGCTGGCGGTGGGACCGGAATGGGCCCGCCAGGCCGACCAGAACATCGTTCGGGTCGAATCGATCGCGGCGCCCAGGGGCAACATCGTGGACCGGAACGGGATACTGCTGGCCACGTCGCGCCCCCAACTCGTCCTGGAGGTCGATCGGGCCGAGCTGCCGATCGAGGTCGAGAACGACGTCATCCAGCGGCTGGCGGCCATCCTCGACGTGTCGCCGGTGGAGGTGAGGGGCCAGGTCGAACGGGCCCGGTCCGGCGAGGTGGCTCTGCTGACCGAGTTCCAGATCGACACCGACACGGCATACCTGGTGATGGAGCAACGTCGCAGCCTTCCCGGCGTTACCGTGAAGGCGCTCCCGGTCCGCGGGTATCTCCGCGGGCAGTTGATGGGACACGTTCTCGGCCACATCGGGCTACCCTCGGCCGCCGACCTGGAGAGGCTCCCGCAGATGGACGCCAACACGCCCATAGGGAAGCTGGGCGTCGAGCGGGAGTACGACGACTTCCTCCAGGGCACGCCCGGCAAGGTCGCCTACCGGATCAACGCCCAGGGCGACGTCCTCGACGTGGTTGGCGATCCCGTGGAGCCGCTCCAGGGCGCGACGCTGCGGTTGACCCTCGACATACCCATCCAGGAGGCGGTGGAGGAGATACTCGTCGAGGCCATCGAGCTGTCCAACACCCTGAAGGACGAGCGGGAGCCGACCGACCCGGGTCGTATCCCGGGGCCGGCGGAGAGAGCGGCGGCTCTGGTGATGGAGGTTGAGACCGGGGCGATCCTCGCGATGGCCTCCTACCCGACGTTCGAACCCGAGTCGTTCGTCGGGGGCATCGACATCGAGACGTTCGATGAGCTGTCCAGCCGCCAGGCCTTCAACAACCTGGTCATCCAGGGCCTCAAGCCCCCGGCGTCCACCTTCAAGACGATCACCTACGTGACCGCCCTCGAAGAGGGGATCTTCCCCGAGGGAGTGTCCTCCCCCGACGAGGTGATCCAGTGTTCACCCCAACTCGAAGCCGACTTCGTCGATCGCTCCCAGCTCGTCTGGCGCAACTGGACCTACCCCGAGGCGGACGGATACCAGGATCTGCACGATGCGATCCGGCGTTCCTGCAACATCTACTTCTGGGAGATAGCCCTCTCCATATGGCACACCTACAAGCTCACAGAGCAGGAGGGAATGGTCCAGGACTGGGCACGGAGCCTCGGCCTGGGAAGGGCCACCCAGGTGGACCTTCCCTTCGAGAACGAAGGAATCCTGGGAGACCGGCAACTGTTCGAGGAGTGGCGGGAGAGCCAGCCCTGGCGGGTTCGCCGCGAGGGCTGGTTGGGAGGCGACCTCATGAACCTGGTGGTCGGCCAGGGACCGATCCTCGCCACACCCATACAGATGGCCGTGGCGTATGCCTCGGCTGTCAACGGCGGAACCGTCTACCAACCTCGGGTAGCCGACCGTCTCGAGTCCGCGGACGGCCAGGTGATCCGCACGATGGAGCCCCGTGTGTTGCGTACACTCGACATGCATGCGGACACGGTGGAGAGTCTGCGGACGGACCTGGCCTCCGTGGTCAGCGGCGGGACGGCCCGGAGAGCCTTCGCCAACATGGGGCCCGTTGCCGGGCAGATCGGCGGCAAGACGGGCACAGCCCAGGCCTTTACCGACCAGGACGGGACCTTCCACGACTCCACGGCCTGGTTCATAGGGGTGGCCCCCATCGACGACCCGATGTGGGTGGTGGCCGTAATGGTCGACGAGGGCGGATCCGGAGGGGCGGTCGCAGCCCCCGCAGCCCGGGCTATCTTCCAGTACCTCTTGGGCGATCCGGTGACCGCCTTGGAGGCCGGCGAGGACACGGAGCGTTAGGAGGGCGCGGGCAGATGAACGGAGGGACAGTCAGGGCGGAGAGCCGATGGCGGTTGTAAGTCGCACTTGGGAAGGCGTAGGCGGGCTCTTCCGGGACCGCCCCAAACCCACGCCCGACGTGGTCATGTTCCTCCTGATGGCCGGCCTCATGGCCCTCAGCGGGATCATGGTCTACTCGGCCACCTTCGTGCGGCTGGAGGCTGAGATAGGGGATCCCTCAGCAGCAATGCGGCGGCAATTTGTATTCGCAGGTCTGGCCCTGGCCGCGTTCATCGGCGGATCGCTGTTCGACTACCGCCATTACCGGCGCCTGCTGATTCCGATCTACGTGTCGACGGTCGTCCTGCTGGTGGCGGTCCTGTTCTTTCCACCGCACCAGGGCGCCTCCCGGTGGATCCCGATAGGACCCTTCCAGTTCCAGCCCTCCGAGTTCGCCAAGGTTGCCCTGGTGGTCGTCCTGGCCGCGTTCCTGGCTGCCGAGTCGGAGCGCAGGCTCAAATGGAGGCGCCTGGGGCTGGCGCTGCTGCTCACCGCCATTCCCGGCTACCTGATCTTCCGGCAGCCCGACCTGGGGACGATGCTGGTGATCGGTTTCATCGCCGTCGGGATGCTGTTCGTGGCCGGAACCGGCATCAAGCAGGTATTGGTGCTGCTGATCGCCGGTGTGGCCGGTGTCGTAGCCGTGTTCCAACTCGACGTGTTGCGCAACTACCAGATGCAACGACTCGCCGGCTACTTCGACCAGACCTACGACCTCCAGGGCGTCAACTGGAACCTCTACCAGTCGCAGATCGCCATCGGGTCGGGCCAACTGTTCGGTCGAGGCCTTTTCCAGGGGACCCAGACGAGGCTCAGCTTCATCCCGTCGCAGACCACCGACTTCATCTTCACCACGGTGGGGGAGCAGTTCGGGTTCATCGGCGGCTCGGCGGTGCTCATCGTCTACTCGATCCTGGTCTGGCGTGTCCTGATGGTGGCCGCCGGAGCACCCAGCCGGTTCGGCGTCCTCATCGCCGTGGGAATGGCCTCCCTGCTCTCCTTCCACATCTTCGTCAACGTCGGGATGACGATCGGGCTGGTACCGGTGACCGGCCTGCCGCTGCCATTCCTGAGCGCCGGGGGTTCGGCGATGATCGCGATGGCGGGCGGCCTGGGCATCGTGAACTCCGTGTGGCGCTCCCGGACGCCGGTGGGAGAGTTCCAGCAACTGCGCTAGGTCCGGAGGCGGGACCCTGGCACCGCCCTATCCAAAGATCATCAGTCCCGGAGCGGGCTGCTAGGCTGTTCTAGACCGCTCGCGCGGTCTGCTATGAGCCTGGCCCGCGATGACCGCCTTGTCCATGCTTGGAGGCCTACTCCGATTCATCGCTGGATGCGGCGCACGCCCGGCAACACGAGAAACTGTGGAACACGAAGACCTGTGAGCACCCAGAACGGCCCCGACCAGCGTGACGCATCGTCGCTAACTCGCGTCTGTACGGGCGGCATAGTCGGATTCACATACGCGGAACCTGCTACAGCAGCGGGACCCGGCGTGGAGTGCAGGCTCAGCAAAACCGTCCGGAGCGAGTCCGGACCACCGGGTACAAGTAGAAGGAACCGCGCTGACGGGCGACCGAGTCCGGCAAATGCACCCAGAGTGCATGAAGGCAGGTCTGGCGGCTCGTGTCTCGCCGCTCCATCACCCATCGGACCTCCGAGGGTTTCCCGCGCGGCCACCACACTCACGCAAGGAGTTAGAACGTATGCCTTTATTTCGGCGCAGAACAGCCGAAGTACTTCGCCGCGGAGTCGGCAACGAATCCACCGAAGAGCGGACTACCAGGAAGATCGGCGGTAGGACGGTCAAGGTCCGGAGAGTACGGGAGCTTCCCTCCCCCAAGTCTCCGGCCAAGGCAGGGGGATCCGCCAGCCGCAGGAAGAAGAAGTCGCCGGACCGTCAGAGGAGCAAGCACAAGCAGGGTCCTCCCAGACACCGGAGGGAACACAAGACCGTTGTTCCCCTGCCCCTGGCCGGTCGCAAGCAGATGCTGGTCAGGGTGTTGCCGCACCAGACTCAGGTGGTCGTCCTGGAAGGTCCGCTGCTGGTGGAGCACTACGTTCACCGGTCCGACCAGGAGACCCTGGTGGGCAACATATACGTCGGCAAGGTCCGGAGCGTGCTCCCCGGCCTAGAAGCGGCCTTCGTCGACATCGGCACCGAGAAGAACGGCGTCATCTATGCCGGAGATCTGAACTCCGGGCGTCGCACCCATGGACGCGGCCCGCGGATCGAGCAGCTTCTCAAGCAGGGCCAGCGTCTGCTGGTGCAGGTCGACAAGGATGCGATGGGTGGGAAGGGTCCCCGCCTGACCAGCCAGGTGACCCTTCCGGGCCGCCACCTGGTCCTGTCCCCGTCCAACAACATGATGGGTATCTCGCGGCGGCTGCCGCAGAAGGAACGTGCCCGCCTCCGCCAGATCATCGAGACGCAGAAGCCCGACAAGTTCGGGGTCATCGTTCGCACTGCGGCCGCGGGGGCCTCCAAGGCTGAAATCGCGTCCGAGATCGAGCGGCTCGTCTCCCGTTGGCGGAAGATCGAGGAGAGCAGGAAGGGAGGTTCGGCGCCGCGGGTCGTTCACAAGGAGCCGAGCCTGCTGATCCGCGTTATCCGGGAGCACTTCACTCAGGAGTTCAGGAGGCTCCTGATCGATGACCATGATGCTTACCAGGCGCTGCTCAAGTACCTAAGAGAGGTGGCGCCGAGCCTCGTTTCGAAGGTGCACTTCAGCGAGGAACGCGACCAGACCTTGTTCGCGCGGTTCCAGGTCGACGATCAACTGCGGCGGGCGATGGATCGCAAGGTCTGGCTCCCCTCCGGCGGGCACCTGGTGATCGATCGCACCGAGGCTCTGACGGCGGTCGATGTGAACACCGGAAAGTTCGTCGGCAAGCAGAACCTCGAGGATACGGTACTGCACAACAACCTGGAGGCCGCCGAGGAGATCGCACGCCAGTTGAGACTGCGCGACATCGGCGGGATCATCGTGATCGACTTCATCGACATGGAGATCAAGCGGAACCGCGAGGAGGTCCTGACCCGGCTTCGCAGTGCTCTCGCCCGTGACAAGACCACCACCCAGGTTCACTCCGTGTCGAGTCTCGGTCTGGTGGAGATGACCCGCAAGAACGTGTCGAGTGGGCTGGTGGAGGCATTCTCCGACTCCTGCCCGACCTGTGACGGGAGGGGTCTCGTCCTCCACGAGATGGCGGCCACGGCGGGAACCCCGATCAGCAGGGTGGGTAGCTAGCCGCGCAGGACCGGTTGGCGCGACCGCAGGGATCGTGACGTATGGGAAACGGAAGGGAAAGGCTGGATCCTTGCCGGACCGGGCCGTCCTGCTTTGGACCATCGACGCGGTTCGGTTATGTTGTCTCCGGATCGGCAGGCTGCTGGATTACGGCCCGTCACTCTCCTAGACTTCCCTCCGGCGAAAGGGCTCGGGTCTGACATGTACGCAATCATCCGCTCCGGCGGCAAGCAGGCGAGGGTTTCGGCCGGAGACGTCCTCGATGTCGAACTGCTCAGGGACGCCGACGGCCACGTGACCTTCACGCCCTTGCTCGTGGTCGATGACGACGGTACTGCCGTCACGGACAAGGCGACACTCGATAGCCTGCCGGTCACCGCCCGAGTGTTGGGCGAGGTGAGAGGCCACAAGATCGACATCTTCAAGTACAAGAACAAGACCGGTTACCGCCGGCGGAAGGGGCACCGTCAGCGTTACACGCGGCTCGAGATCGTACGGATCGGTTCGGCATAGCCCTAGGGAGGCCAGGATGTCCAAGACAAAAGGCGGAGGCTCGACCAAGAACGGGCGCGATTCGCAGGCGAAGCGGCTCGGTCCGAAGGTTTTCGACGGCCAGTACATCAACGCCGGGACCATCCTCGTGCGCCAGCGGGGGACGCGCATCCACCCCGGAGACAACGTCGGTCGGGGAGGCGACGACACGCTCTTCGCCCTCAAGGAGGGAACGGTCAAGTACCACATGCGGCACGGTCGCCGGAGGGTGAGCATCCTCAGCTAGTAGTTGCTGGTTGGTAACCGCCAGTAGTATCCACTACCAATTCAGACTACCGGCTGATACCTATCGACCAAGGACTGGCGCCGTGTTCGTAGACCATGTCCGCGTACATCTCCGCTCTGGTAACGGCGGGGCGGGAGCGGTGTCGTTCGTCAAGGAAGGAAGGCGGCCCCGGGGGAAACCGGCCGGCGGCTCGGGTGGACGCGGCGGCAGGGTGATAGTCGCGGCCGATCACCACAGGGCAACGTTGCAAACCTACCGGCGCCGGCCCCATCGTACGGCCGGGAGCGGAACCCATGGATCATCCGACCTGCGCCACGGCCGGCGGGGCGAGGACCTGATCGTCAAGGTACCGCCGGGAACCGTGGTCTTCGACGACCACGGCACCCTGCTCGCCGACCTCGTGGAGCATGGACAGCGGGTGGTAGTGCTGGAGGGAGGCCGTGGTGGCAGGGGCAACGCAGCACTCGTCAGCCCCCGCAACCGCGCGCCGACCTTCTGCGAGCAAGGAGAGTACGGGGAGCGGAGTTCATTCACCTTCGAGATGAAGCTCGTCGCCGACGCGGCACTGATCGGCTTTCCGAACGCCGGGAAGTCCACTCTCATCTCCCGGGTATCGGCTGCCCGACCCAAGATCGCCGACTACCCGTTCACCACCCTGGAACCGAATCTCGGGGTGGTGGTGATCGGCGACCGGGAGTTCGTGCTGGCCGACGTACCCGGCCTGATCGAAGGCGCCGCCGAGGGGAAGGGTCTCGGTCACGAGTTCCTCCGGCACTGCGAGCGAGCGAAGGTGCTGGTAGTGCTGGTGGATCCCTCCCCACTCCAGGAACTGGCGCCGGAACACCAGTACGAGGTCCTGCGCCGCGAACTTAGGGCTCATGACCCGGAGTTGGCCAACCGGCCCCGGCTCGTGGCGGTGACCAAGGCGGACCTGGGCATCGAGGACTCGGTCCTGGGCGGCCTGCGCCGGGCGGTTCCCGACATCATGGTGGTGAGTTCCGTTTCGGGGACCGGCATGAAGGAGTTGCTCCACCGTATCGCCGACGCCGTCGAACTCGCCGACCGGGACAAGGCGGGCGGCGAGGGCTTCGTCCTGCACCGACCACTCGGTCCGGCGTTTTCGATCAGGCGGGTCGACGACACGTGGATCGTGGCGGGGCGCGATGCAGAGCGAGCGGTAGCCTTGAACGATCTCACCGTACCGGAGGCCGCCGGTCTGGCCGCCCGGCGCCTCGCGCGCCTGGGTGTAGATGGCGCCCTCCGCCGGGCGGGGGCTCGGGAGGGGGATGAGGTCCGGATAGGCGATCACTTATTCGAGTTCTGGGAGTCCGAGGATGGCTGACATCCGGCCCGGCCGCCGCAAGCCCCCCAGCAGGATGCCGATCGTGCTGAAAGTAGGCTCTTCCAGTCTCACCCTGCCGGACGGCGGGATCGACGACGACGCCATCCTCAGGGTCACCGAGCAGGTCGGCACGCTGTGGGATGCCGGATTCCCCACCGTCCTGGTCTCGTCCGGCGCGGTAGCGGCGGGATCGGCCGTACTGGGCCGGCGGCCCCGTGACACCACCGGGCTGCAGGTAGCCGCCGCGGTGGGCCAGACGCTGCTCATGGCCCGCTACAACCGCGCCTTCGGCGCGTTGGGACTCACGGTCGGCCAGGTGCTGATAACCCTGGACATCCTGTCCATGCGTTCCCAGTACCTCCACGCCCGAGGGGCCCTTCAGCGGATGCTCGAGAACTCCATCGTGCCGATCGTCAACGAGAACGACACAGTGGCCGTCGAAGAGTTGAAGATGGGGGACAACGACCGCGTGGCCGCCATCGTCTCGCACCTGGTGGGAGCCGGGATGCTGGTGATTCTCACCGACACGGATGGCCTCTACTCGGCGGATCCTCGCTCCGGCGAGGGCGAACCGATCTCGGTCATCCGGCACAGCGATCCGTTGCTGGACCGGCTAGCTCCGGGAACCGCCGGTCCCATCGGGTCGGGAGGGGTGGGAACCAAGATAGAGGCCGCCCGCATGGCAGCCTGGTCCGGGATCCCCACCGTCATCGCCCGCTCGGATCGTACCGGCGTGATAGACACCATCATCCGAGGCGGGGAGACAGGCACGTACGTGGCACCCGGTGACACCAAGCTGTCGGCCTGGAAGCTGTGGTTGGCCTTCGGGCAGCAACCCAGCGGCACGCTCCGGATTGATGACGGTGCCGTGCGGGCCCTGGCGCGCCGGGGCGGCTCGCTACTGCCGGTGGGCGTCACCGGAGTGGACGGCGAATTCCCGGCGGAAGCTTCGGTGGAGGTCAGGAGCCGCACGGGCGTGCTGGTGGGGAAGGGTTTGGTGACGAGCGACTCGGACCAGGTCAGGGAACGGATGGGTAAGCGCAGCACGGATACGGGGATCCCCTCCGAGGTGATCCATCGCGATCGGTTGGTCGTCCTGCTGGACGGCTGACCCTCGGGGCCTCCTACCGGCGCCAGAGAGACCGGGTGAAGAGCAGGAGTACCGGGAAGAGCTCTAGGCGCCCGGCGATCATCAGCAGCGAGAGCAGCCACTTACCGGGCCACGTCAGGGCGGAATAGTTGCCGGTCGGCCCGAACTCACCGAGCGCCGGGCCGAAGTTGCTGAGAGCGCTGGCGGTGGCCGATGCGGCTTCCACGAGGCCGAGTTCGGGCCCGAATATGGCGCCCAGGAAGCCCAGCAGGAAAGTACCTGTCATGAACAGGAACATGAAGAAGAGGAAGAACGACTGGACACTCTGCACGATGGGCTCGTGCACCCGCTTCGAACCGAACCTGATCAAGAAGATCCCGCGAGGGTGGATGAGGCGCCTCAGGTCGGCCGCCGCCGCCCTGACCAGCACACCCATGCGGTAGATCTTGATGCCGCCGGTGGTCGATCCCGCCATACCGCCCAGGAACATCAGGCCGACCACGAACAGTTGGAGAGCCGGTATCCAAGCGCCGAAGTCAGCGGTCGCGTATCCGGTGCCGGTGACCAGGGACATAGATGTGAAGACCGAGTCGCGGATGACGTCGGCTGCAGGCGCCTGCCCCCACAGGCTCAGGATCATGACCAGGCTGGCGACCGCCACGATCCCCGTGAACAACCTGAACTCGGCGTTCTTGAGGTACCGGCCGGGATCCCGCACGGCTCGGAAATGCAGCGCGAATGAGGTTCCGGAGATCAACATGAAGACGATCACCACCCACTGCACGTAGGGGCTGAAACCGTCGATGGAGGTGGCTTCGGTGCTGAACCCGCCGGTGGCCATGTTGGTGAAGGAGTGGTTGATGGCCTGGAAGAGCGTCATGTCCCCCGCCCATAGGAGGAGCATCTCCACCAGCGTCAACAAGGCGTAGATGTACCACAGCCTCTTGGCGGTTTCCCGGAAGCGAGGCGTTAGACGATCGGGTTCGGGCCCGGGCGACTCGGCCCGAGCCAGCTGTACCCCGCCGGTTCCGAGCAGGGGGAGGACGGCCAGCGACAGGACGATCACGCCCATGCCGCCCAGCCACTGGGTGGTGGACCTCCACATGACGATGCCGCGGGGCATTGCGGCCGGATCGGGGATCAAGGTGGCGCCGGTGGTGGTGAAGCCGGACACGGTCTCGAAGAATGCGTCGGTGAGGTTGTCGATGGTTCCGGTCAGCAGGTACGGGAGCATCCCGAAGCATGCCATGGCGAACCAGGCGAGGCCTACCGAGGCGAACCCCTCCTTCGTGGTGACGGTCCCGGGACGACCCATCACCCGCCAGCCGAACAGTCCGGCCAGGATCGTGAGTACCCCCGACAACGTGATCCAGGCGGCAACTTCCTGTTCCCGGTAGATGAGCGCGGTGACCGCTGCCGGAAACATGGCGGTCCCGGCCGCCACCACCACGGCTCCGATCACGTAGAAGAGCCGGCGGAAGGTGGAACCCGGCCGTCGCAGGAAGAACCGCGACCCGGTCGGAAGGTCGCGGTCGCTCACCGGCGGATACCCCTGCTCGGGCTCCCGGACCGTCTCACGTAGTGAACAAGGATTCGACTCTGGCCATTGCGGTCGGGATGGTGAAGATGATCAGGTGATCGTGAGCCCTGATGGACGTCACACCCGACGGGACGAAGGAACTGTCGCCTCTCAGAATACCCCCGATCACCGCTCCCGAGGGCAGGGGCAACTCCAGCAGCGTGCGGCCCACCGCCTCCGAATCGGGTTCTACCTCGATCTCGATCACCTCGGCATCCGTGTCGGAGAAGGTGGCAACCGAATAGATGTTTCCTCGCCGAACGAAGCGCAGTATCTGGGCCGCGGCGGCCAGCCTGGTCGATACGGTCGTGTCAACGCCTATCCCGGCCAGGAGTCCCACGTAGCTCATCCTGGTCACGCGCGTGATGGTCGTGGAGGCGCCCAGAGCCTTCGCGACCAACGATCCGATCAGGTTCATCGAGTCGATTCCGGTGAGCGCCACCACCGCGTCGCCCTGATCGATCCCTAGGTCGTTGTACACCTCCGGGTCGGTCGGATCACCGGCGATCACGAGGGCCGACGGATGCCGCTCCGCTACATCGCGGCAGCGACCCATATCAGGATCGACGACCACTATGGGAAGGCGTATCTCGACGAGTTGGTCGGCTGTCAAGCGCGCCACCCGGGTCGTTCCGATGATCAGGGCCCGCCTTATCTTGGGTCCGTGTATCCCGATGAGGGTCTTCGCCCGGTCGACGTTGTGACTCCGCACCATCAGGAGGAGGTGGTCCCCCTCCCGAATCGTCGTGTCACCATGGGCCACGATCGTGATGCCGTTGCGAACTACGGCGATCGCCAGCCACCGGAACTCGGTGAAGCGGCCGCGTATTCTCCTCAGCGGGATGCCGAGGAGCGGGGAGAGCGCGGTCGCGGTACCGCCCACGAGGGCGAGCTGCCCTCCTCCGAACTCGATCAACTCGGACACTCCCGACTCGCTCACCAGCGCTGCTATCTCGTTGGCGGCCGACTCGACCGGATCGATCACGAAGTCGACGGCGAGACCCTCCAAGCCGTCCTTCAACCCTGGATCCTGGACGCGTGCCACGGTGCGCGGAACGCCCATCTTCGTGGCGGTATGACAGGCGATGATGTTGGCGCCATCGCTGGTCGAGACGGCCAGCAGGAGATCGGCTTCATCGGCGCCCGCTTCCGCCAGAATGGATGCGCTGGCGCCGTTGCCGGTAATCACCAAAGCGTCCAAGCGGTCCCGTATCTCCGCGGCGCGCTTGGGATTGATCTCGATGACCACGACGTCCTGGCCTTCCAGTGACAGGCGCTCGGCGATGTAACCGCCGATCGCGCCTGCACCAACGATGATGATTCGCATCCTGAGTGACCTCGTCTAACGCGAAAGAATGGCCCGGGTTCCCAGGTTAGTTCAGACCAGGCGCTGATCGATAGCAACGGCAGCCGCCCGGAGATCGGCCCCCACAGACCCCTTGGCAAGACCGAGCGGGCGGGTTACCTTTCGGCGGTGTGCGGCTGAGCCCGAGCGGCAGTAGACCGGGCGAGGCCGTGGCGGCGCTGATCTGTTCGGCACGGCGACGGGAGGCAGGGAGTGGCTCTGTGCCTGCATTCCGCATGACGATCCTGGGCATCCTCGTCGCGCTACCGATGTCGGTGGGCCAGTTCCCGGCTGCGTTCGCGGCGGCCGGAGAAGGGAACCGGTCCTGCGTGGGTCTCGATCCACCCAGCGATGGCGTGGTCACCCACCGGTTCGAACCCGGGCCCGGATACGAGGGCCACTGGGGAATCGACTATTTCGGCGACTCGGACGGATACGCCGACGCGGCTGCCAGGGGCCGCGTTGCCTTCGCTGGCGAGGTCGTCGGCAACCTGGTGGTCAGCATCGATCACGGTGGAGGGTTGGTGACGAGCTACTCGTACCTGGGCGAGCCCACGGTTACACGAGGCCAACGGGTCGAGCGCGGTACGCGGCTGGGACACCTGAGTCCGGGACCCATACACGACGACCTGCACTTCTCGGTACGAATCGAGGGGGCCTACGTCGATCCGGAGACCGTGCTGGGCTGCCAGCCGCGCAGTCCATCGATGGGTCTCCGCCTGGTGCCGGTCGACCCTTAGAAGGTTGTCGGGTCTTAAGTTCCGAGCGGTCCAGGTTCGGCTCCGTCCGAGAACGGCACACCCTCCCCTCGCAACCCTCGGAGGTTCCAAGCCTCCCGGCACGAGAGGTTTGCCCTTGTCACAGTGCCGTTGCATACTGGTAAGTAGCCGTAACCACCAACGGTTCGAATGCGGTACCGGACGGACCGGGTAGGGATCATGCAGCCGGAGCCAACCCATTAGGGGACGGCAGGACGCGTCCGGGATTCAAGGAGGTGGCGGTGGGGGTGGGCCCAGTGTAGAAGTCCTGTCCTACGATTTTCGCGTTCTCCCGGTTCGTTTGCTCCCGCTCGCCGGGTTGTCGGCATCTTCCGGTACAGATGACAACTCCTGTATCAGGTAATGGAGGCTTCGATGACTCGATGCCGGGTAGGACGAGCACAGCCACGAACGGGACGGGGCTTCGAGCGGTAGCCTCTTGCGCATGCGGATCGGCCTGCTCGGAGGAACGTTCGATCCACCCCATGTCGCCCACATGGTGGTGGCCGAAGCCGCGTTCAGACAGCTGGAACTCGACCACGTCACGTTCCTACCCGCCGGCATCCCTTGGCAGAAAGCTGGAACACCGGTGACAGCTGCCCGACACCGATGGGGGATGACACTCGCCACCACCTCGGACATCCCCTATCTGGAGGCTGACAACAGCGAGATCGCTCGCTCCGGATACTCGTACACGATTGACACCCTCATCGAGCTGGAGGGGGTGATACCAACCTTGATCCTGGGAGCGGATGCAGCAGCCCGCATCCGGTCATGGCACCGGTCCGAGGAGGTGCTGGAACGGGCCCGCATCGCGGTCGCTCCCCGAACCGGAACAGCTCGAACTGCCGTGGAAGAGGCGGTCGGTGGGTCGCTCGACTGGCTGGAGATTCCGGCCCTGGCCATCTCGGGCACTGAACTCCGGAGACGGGCCGCCGCCGGACACAGCCTGCGGTTCCTGGTCCGCGAGCCGGTCCGCAGCTACATCCTCGCCCACCGCCTATACATGCCATCGAGGGCATCACAGCGGATTGACCGCCAATAGGAAGCCCACGTCACTATGCTGGATGTGTCAGCCAGACAGATGTCGACCAGGAACAGGTGAGCATCACAGACCGGCAACCAGCGGGCACAGCCATGATCGACCTCCCGCCGGAGGAGTTGGCATCGGTTGCCGCGGATGCGATGGACGGCAAGCAGGGACGCGACATCGTCATTCTCGACATGGGCGACCTCCTCGGAATCGTCGACACCTTCGTCATCGCGTCGGGCGCCTCCAAGCGGCAGGTACGGACCCTCGCCGAGGAGGTGGACGGGGAGCTCGAGCGGTACGGTCGGACACCTCTCCGCCTCGAGGGCATGGATACCGCAGAGTGGGTTCTGCTCGACTACGGCGATCTGACGGTGCATATCTTCCAGCCGGCGGCGCGCGACCTCTACTCTCTCGAACGGCTCTGGGGTGACGCTCCTCGAGTCTCCTGGGCCCCGCCCCGGGGCGCTGACGGGTAGGCATCCACTGGCTGAGGACACGCTGACCACCTGACGCCTCCTGGCCGTGCTTCGACCCCTGCAGAGTTGGTAGACTGGGTTTAGCGCGCCATCGTTCCGTAGGAATCTCCGGTGGGCGTGCATGGGGCTGTAGCTCAGCTGGCAGAGCGCTTGCATGGCATGCAAGAGGTCACGGGTTCAAATCCCGTCAGCTCCACTCTCGGTTACCGGGCGCGCTTCATGTCCTCCCGCGTGACCGCCTGCCGGGTTCATTGCGTAAGTCGTGGCATCCCCGACGAACGCCTCGAACAACCCGGCCTCCTCCTCGGGCTCGAGCATCTCCGGATGCCACTGCACCGCCAGCAGCGGCCAGGCCGGGTCGGTGCTCTCGACCGCCTCGATGGCACCGCACGGAGTCTGCCCCACCACGCCCAACCCGGGAGCGACCCGGGAGATGGCCTGGTGATGGAGGGAGTTGACCTGTCGCTCGGTCGTGCCGTAGATCGACGCCAGGCGGCTGCCGGACAGCAGGCGAACCGGGTGCCGATGGGCGTTGCGTTGATCGGGCTCCGGGGCGGGCGTCGGGTGTTCGGAGTCCGAATCCGAGAGCATGTGCTGGTGGAGTTCGCCACCGAGAGCGACGTTCACCGCCTGCAGACCCCGACATATCGCCAGTACGGGCATCCTTCTCCTGTGCGCCTCCAGAAGCAGAGCGATGTCACGGCTGTCGTCGGGCCCGTAGACCCCCACGCTGGCGGTCTTCGCCTGCCCGTACAGGACCGGGTTGAGGTCCCTTCCGCCTGTAACAACCAAGCCGGCCACCCCGTCCAGCACGCGGCGTGCGTCCCCAGGATGCATTCGTCCCACCATCAACTGGGCAGCCCCTGCCCGGTCGAGCGCATCCGCGTACGTCCCGAGCAACGTATGGATTTCGACGCCACGCCCCAGATAGGTGTCCAGGACCCTCATCGACGTGGTGACCGCCACCATGGGTCGCAACTGTCATTCCTCCGCTTGACTCCGCCCGACCGGAACAGTACCTGCCCGTCGGCGGGACCGCGACGTGACCGATCGCGGCGAGGCGATCACGAGGGTCCGGCGCTGCGATAGGATCACCGCCGTGAACAGATACAACCATCGCAAAGTTGAGGCTCGCTGGCAGAGGCACTGGGACGAGACCGGGATCTACCGGTCGAGGGTCGACTGGGGCCGACCGAAGCACTACGCCCTAACCATGCTTCCCTACCCGAGCGGCGACCTGCACATCGGTCACTGGTACGCCATGACCCCCTCCGATGCGAGAGCGCGATACATGCGTATGAAGGGCTACAACGTGCTGTTCCCGATGGGATTCGACGCGTTCGGGCTCCCTGCCGAGAACGCCGCGGTACAGGCCAACATCCATCCGTGGACGTGGACGTACTCGAACATCGAGAGGATGCGGCGCCAGTTGCGGTCGATGGGAACGATGATCGACTGGAGCCGGGAGGCGGTCTCCTGCACACCCGAGTACTACCGCTGGACCGAGTGGTTCTTCTCTCGCCTGTACCAGGCCGGCTTGGCATACCGTGGTGAGGCGCTGGTGAACTGGTCGCCGACCCTCCAGACCGTTCTCGCCAACGAGCAGGTCATCGACGGGAAGGACGAGCGTACCGGGCAGCCGGTCGTGCAGCGCATGATGGAGCAATGGTTCTTCCGGATCACCGACTACGCGGAGGAATTGCTTGAGTTCGAGGGCCTCGACTGGCCCGAGCCGGTCAAGGCGATGCAGACGAACTGGATCGGACGGTCGGTCGGTGCCAGGGTGCGGTTCCCGGTGGGCGGAGCCGACCCCATCGAGGTTTTCACCACCCGTCCCGACACCCTCCACGGGGCCACCTTCATGGTGCTGGCGCCCGAGCATCCGTTGGTGGACGTGCTGACCACTCCCGAACAGCGAGGTGCGGTGGCCCGATACCGGGACTACGCGGGGCAACGCTCCGAAATCCAGCGCACCGACCTGACCAGGGAGAAGAACGGGGTCTTCACGGGTGGGTACGCGCTCAATCCGGTCACCGGCCAAGATATCCCCGTCTGGATCGCCGACTACGTGCTGATGAGCTACGGCACCGGGGCGATCATGGCCGTCCCCGCCGAGGATGAGCGCGACTGGGAGTTCGCGGAACGCTATGGGCTGCCCATCGTCCGGACCGTCCAGCCGCCCGAAGGATTCGCGGGCAGGGCGTACGAAGGTGACGGTCCCTCAATCAACTCCGCCTTCCTCGACGGTCTCTTCATGGCCCAGGCCAAGGAAGCCATGATCGAGTGGCTGGAGGTGAACGGTCACGGTCGGCAGGCAATCCAGTACCGCCTGCGGGACTGGCTGATCAGCCGGCAGCGCTACTGGGGAAGCCCCATACCGGTGGTCTACCGCCAGGACGGCGCCATGGAACTGGTGCCGGACGGGTCGCTCCCGGTGGAGCTCCCCGAGGATGTTGAGTTCGTGCCGACCGGCAGGAGCCCGCTCACCTATCACGGGGAGTTCCTGAACACCGTGGACTCCGGCGGTCGGCCCGCCACCAGGGAAACGGACACGATGGACACGTTCATGTGCTCCTCGTGGTACCAGCTCCGTTACCTCAGTCCCGACTTCGATCAGGGTCCTTTCGACCCCGAAGAGGCCGCCTACTGGCTTCCGGTCGACGTCTACACGGGAGGAGCCGAGCATGCGGTGATGCACCTGCTCTACACCAGGTTCTTCACGAAGGCCATGCGCGACATGGGCCTGTACGACTCGACCGAGATGTGCATGCGGTCCCATGGAAGGAATCCGGACGGACTGTTCAACGAACCGATGGTCATGCTCCGCAACCAGGGCCAGGTCCTGGGTGAGGAACGGGCCGGGGATCTGGTGGTGGTGGAGGGTCGCAGGGACGGCGACCGGGTGGCAGCCACTTCGGTGACCGTGGTGAAGGATCCGGCGGCGCGCCCGCAGTCCCCCGACGGCGTCGCAGGGGAGATAGTGAGCCGCACCGAGCGAGTGATGGTCGTCCAGTTGCCCGACTCGGAGGATACGGTGACGGTGCAGGTCCTTCCCGAGGCGGAGGTCCGGATCCCGACCATTCCGGGCGCCAACACCGTGGCTCAGCTCCGCCACCGGCTCGACGTCCAGCGCATGTCGAAGTCGAGGGGCAACGTCGTGAACCCCGACGACCTGGTCGACGAGTTCGGGGCCGACACGGTCCGCACCTATCTCATGTTCGCCTTCGAGTGGGAGAAGGGGGGTCCCTGGGACAGCCGCGGCATCAGGGGAGCCCAGCGGTTCATCGTCGATGTCTGGCGGCTCGGCCGGGCAGCCTACACGGCCGACACGGTCGATACCGGCGCTACCGATTCCTTGAGGAGAGCGGCCCACCAGGCGATCACGAAAGTCGGCAACGACCTCGAGCGGTTCCGTTGGAACACCGCGGTGGCCGAGCTGATGAAATTGCGCAACGCTATGAGTGCCGCCCTGGCGGATCGCAACGTCGACCCGGGGGCTTGGCGGGAGGCTCTCTCGATCCTGACGCTTCTCCTGGCGCCGATCGCTCCTCACGTCTCGGAAGAGGTGTGGCGGGAGTTGGGCAATGCGGAGAGCGTCCACCTCCAGTCCTGGCCGGTAGCCGATGAGCAGGCAGCCACCGAAGATACCGTCACGATGGTCGTTCAGGTCAACGGTAAAGTGCGCGCCCGCCTGGAGGTGCCGGTCGAGGTATCCGCATCGGACGCGCTCGAGTTGGCTCTCGCCGCTCCCAACGTCGACCGCTACATCGCCGGGGCCCGAGTCCGACGGGTAGTCGACCGCAGGCCCAAACTGATCAACCTAGTAGTTGGCGGTTAGCGGCTAGATACAACCACCAACCACTAGAACTCCGCTGAACGGAACGCCTCCCGTAGCTTCACACGCCGCTGGTACTTGAACACGCCCCCGGCGTAGACCCGGCCCGCGGCCCTGATGAGCCACCAGCCGAAGCCGACCGTCAGTGCCGCGGCCAGGAACTGTTCCCAGGCAGCAACCGAGTCGGACACCGCCCGGACCGGTATCACGAAGGGAGCTGTCATGGGTACGAGGGATAGCACTACGGAGAGGAGGGCGTCCGGGTGGTTGCCCACATAGAGGATCCCGACCAGGTAGCCGACGAGGGCGACCATCGTCATCGGGAAGGCGGCGTTCTGTGCATCTTCGGGTCGGGAGGTGACAGCACCCACCGCCGCGTACGCGACCGCGTAGACGGCGTATCCCAGGACGAACCAGACGAGCAGGGTGGCCAGCAAGGCGGCATCCACCTCCTGGATCAGGTCTGGGCCGAAGACGAGGCGGATTCCCAGGACCAGCCCGCCGGCGACGACGCCGAACTGCAGGAGTCCGAGGATTCCAACCCCCACGATCTTGCCCGAGAGCAGGTGCCAGGGTCGGACGGCCGCCAGCAGTACCTCGACCACCCGGCTGGTCTTCTCCTCAGTCACGCCCAGCAGGACCCAGGATCCGGTCATCATGATGGCCATGAAGAGAAGCACTAGCGCTGCCTGCCCGATCAGGAACTGGCGGACCTCCGAGTTCTCGCCGGACTCCGGGATGGCCCGGGTAACCTCGACTACCTGACCGGTGAGGAGTTCGACCACCCGGTCCGTGGCCTCGCCCGACGCCACCATCTCCTCCAGCCGGGCACGGAGCGCGCCCTGCTGCACCAGCCTCTCCAATTGCGTGCCCGCCGACTCCCCGACAACCAACTCGGTGTCCTCGACCAGCAGCGCATCGATCTGCTCTTCGGCCAGGGCCCTGGTCCCATCCTCACGATCGTCGAAGGACGACGCCTCGATGATCCCCGTCCGGCCCGAGTCCTCGAGCACCGAGCGCGCCGCTTCGACGGTCCTCGACCCATCGTCGCCCACCAGGCCGAGCCGGTAGGTGGGGACTTCGTCGGCGCCGCCGTCCAACAGCGCGGGTACGGCGAACCCGGCGCCGATCAGAAGGGCCAGGATCAGCCAGCTGACCAGGTACGACTTGCTGAGGCCCCTCTCGCGAAGTTCGCGTACGGTTACCAGACCGATCGCACGCATACCGTTCATCCGGCGACGGCCTCCTTGAAGAGGTCGGACAGAGTCGGGGGCCGGTAGGTGAACTCCCGTATCGGTACCCTCTCCGGCACCAGACCGAAGAGCTCGTGAACGTCGGCCTCCGCGGGTACGAGTACCGTGTGCCGGCTGCCCCGGGACTGCAGGAGTTCCGCGCCGGGAATGCGCTCAAGGAACCCTGCCGTGCTGTCCGTGTCCAGTTCCAAGCGCCGGTACCTGGCCTGATCCTTGAGCGATTTGACATCACCGGCCAGCACCACCCGTCCCCGGTTGATGATCGCCACGTCGTCGCACAGGTCCTCCACCAGATCCAGTTGATGGCTAGAGAACAGGACCGCTGCCCCCGACCGGGCGCTTTGTCGCAGGATACGGGCCATGTCCTCCACGCCCAGTGGGTCCAAGCCGCTGAACGGTTCGTCGAGGACCAGGACTTCCGGGTCGTGGATCAGGGATGCGGCCAACTGGACCCTCTGCTGGTTGCCGTGGGACAGTTCCTCCAGCCTGGACTCGGCCCGGTCCTCTAGACCCATCTTCCCGAGCCAGCGATCAGCTGCCTCGGACGCCCGCTTCCTGTCCAGACCGTGCAGGCGTCCCAGGTACGTCAGCTGCGCGCGGACCTTCATCCGGGGATACAGCCCGCGCGCCTCGGGCATGTATCCGAAGCGGCGCCGGACTTCCGGTCCGACCGGCCTCCCGTTCCACGCCACGCCACCTTCATCAAGGCGCAACAGCCCGAAGATCGCTCGCATCGCACTGGTCTTTCCGGCGCCGTTGGGCCCGAGAAACCCCACCATGCGCCCGGACCTCACCGCGAGGTGGCAACCGTCGAGGGCCACGACCTCGTCGTAACGCTTTCTGAGCCCTACCAGTTCCAGCAACCCGATTCCCGCCTCGCCTGTCTCCCAGGGTAGTGGCTTGTGACTCGTGGCTCGTGGCTGGTGCCAGAGGCAGGTGTTGGGTGTTGGGTGTTGGGTCTCTGGTGTTAGGGGGATGGCGGGAGACGAGTGTCCTCGGTTGCCTCGAGCTCGGTCGTCAAGTGTCCGTCCCGTATCAGATACCAGGTGGCCGTTGCCCACGAAGCCGTGACCCGTCTCACTACCAATCGAAGGTTGGTCCAGCCACCATCCACCAGAAGCAGGACTTACAGGGACGGAGAACGTTGCCGCCCCGCCCCCCTAATACGTAACACCTAGTACCCAACACCTGACTGGCACCATCGACCAAGCCCCTTCTCCGCCGGTCCACCTTCTGATACAAGGTCGTTCGAGAGGCCTACTCAGAAAGGCGAGAGATGCCCGAAGCGCCCGATCCGGCCGGAACAGCCCTTTTGCCCTTGGGTACCTTCCCGCGGCGGGTGGCCTCGGTAGTGGGCACCGCAATCGCTCTGGCAGTGGCCTTCGCCTACTGGCACCGACCTCAGCCGCCACCCACCAGTTCCGTTCCTCCCGCAACAACGTCCGTTGCAACAGCGGCTCCCACCCGCATCGTCTACTTGACCGTCCACGTGTCCGGGGCCGTGTCCCACCCTGGGCTGGTAACAGTTGCGGAGGGGGGACGGGTAGCGAACGCACTGGTAGCCGCAGGCGGCGTTCGACCAGGTGGGGAATTGGGGAGCATCAACCTCGCCGCCTTTTTGACGGACGGGATGCACATCGTCGTTCCATGGATCGGCGACGGTCTTGCGGCCGGGCCCGGCGACCCCTCCGGGAGTTCTCCGGGCTTCCCAGTCGACGTCAACAGCGCGGGGGTGGAGCGCCTGACCGATCTCCCCGGCGTGGGTCAGGTTCTGGCCACCCGGATCCTCACCTATCGGGATACCCACGGACCTTTCGAGACCCTGGAGGACCTGCTTGACGTGCCGGGCATCGGGGAGGGGAGGCTTGCCGGCCTCCGTGACTACGCGGTGGTGAAACGATAGGGAGGCTTCCGGATCCCCGAGCCCGCCTGTACCTGGCGGGAGCGGCGGCCATCTGGTTGGGGATCGCTGCCGGCGTGCAGGCTCCGTGGGGACCGGCGTTGGGGATCACCGTGTTCGGCCTGGCCCTGGCCACCAGAAGATGGAACACCGCCCTGGTTGTCGGACTGGCCGCAGTGGGGATGGTCAGTGGTGCGTTCCTCGCCTCCCGCACCGAGCGGGCGCTCCAGGTGGACCTTCCCACCGGTGAGGTGGAACTCCTGGTGGAGGTGCTTTCCGGAGGGGGTGGCACCTCGGGTGATGGCTGGGCCAGAGCCCGGGTCCTGGCGGTGGTGGACCGCGATCGGATCCGATCCTGGAAGGGTCCTGCCGGCTGGCTCCGCGGGGACGTATCCGACTGGCGCCGCACGACCCGCTGGTGGGTACGGACGGTTATGGAGCCGATCACCGAGCCGTCCCCGCGAACGGTCCCGACCAGTTACCCGGCCTGGTCAGGGAATGTGTCGAGCGCCCGGCCGGCGGGAGTGGCTGGAGGCTGGATCGGTGCGAGGATCGTCGCAGTCCGCAGGCTCGTCATCGAACGGCTGAGGCCCGACCAGGATCCCGGACGAGCCCTTCTGGCCGGGTTCCTACTGGGCGACACGTCGCGGCTGAGCGAGACCGATGACGAATCGATGCGCCGCGCCGGGCTGTCCCACTTCGTCGCAGTATCCGGGAGCAACGTCGCGCTCTTCCTCGGCGCCCTCTTCGTGATCGCCGGACCGCTCGGGTGGAGTTCGCGACGTCGGGCGGTTCTCGGCCTCGCAGGACTGGCCTTCTTCGTGGTCCTGATAGGTCCGGACGCGTCGGTGCTCAGGGCAGCCGTGATGGCAGGGTTGGTGCTGCTGGCTCGACCCTTCGGACTCCGGCCCGACACCTGGACGGTCATAGCCGCAGGAGTCGGCCTGTTGCTGCTGGCTGCTCCCGAACTCGCCTTCAGCTTGGCCTTCCAACTCTCTGTCGCAGCCACGATGGGAGTCCTGGTCGGAACCGGGTGGTTCGGCCAACTCCGACCGGAGTGGCTACGGGTGTCCCTCGGGGCTTCCTGCGGCGCCCAATTGGCAGTCGCCCCAATACTCCTGATGAGTTTCGGATCCGTCCCTCTCTGGTCGCCCCTCGCCAATCTCGTCGCCGCTCCCCTGGTTGTCGTTTCCACCGGTCTCGGGGCTGCCGGGTCGGTCATGGGCGCCGACCTGCTGGTCGCTGTGGGAGCGGTATCCGCCCGCGCCGTGCTGGCCATCGCCCACCTGGTGGCTCGTCTGCCCCAGGTCGGATGGGCCGTCTGCACGTTCCTGGCTGCCATGGGCCTCGCATCGACGCGGTCGCGACTGCGACCGGCGGCTGTCATCGCCGCGGGGATCGTTACAGCCGCGGTTACGCTGCTCGCCACTCCCCATGCACTCGGGGACCCCGTATCGAGGCCGGCTTTCGTGGCCTTGGACATCGGCCAGGGCGACGCCCTCCTGCTCCTCGGTGAGGGGGGAGAGACGGTCCTGATCGACGGGGGTAGCAGCGGACTGGGAATACGGGACGGGTTGGCAAGGTTCGGAATCAGGGCCATCGACCTGCTGGTCGTCTCCCATGCTCATCACGACCACTACGGGGGACTGGACGCAGTGATCGGCACCGTTCCCATCGGGGCCATGTGGTACGCGCCCTTTCCCGGTCAGGGACCACGGTTCCTCAGCCTTGTCGAGGATGCATCCGGCGCTACGCACATCCTGACTCCGGGACTCGGGCGGTACCGGGTAGGTTCGATCGGCCTCGAGGTCATAGGCCCGATCCGCCGCTACGCATCCCTTAACGACCAGTCCATGGTCGTGGTGGCCACGCTGGGCGGGATGCGCGTCCTCCTCTCCGGCGACATCGAGCGGATAGCCCAGCGCGAGATCGAACCGCCCCGGGTGGACATTCTCAAGGTTCCCCATCAGGGCGCGGCCACATCGGATCCGGGCTGGCTGGTCGCCACCGGAGCCTCCACCGCGGTGGTGAGCGTCGGTCCGAATCGATTCGGACATCCGTCCCCGCGACTGCTCGCACAACTGGACAGCGCCGGCATGGAGGTCAGGCGCACCGACCTCGAGGGTGATGTCGTTATTCGAGCGGGTTCCCGGTAAGGCCCTTCCCGGTCCGACCGCACTACCATCTCCGACCGTGGGTAACCGGGGTAAAGGACGTCCATGAAAGGCCCGCCGACTACCAGAACCACGAACGGTGGACACGTGAATCGATGTCCATGAGGACTGTGCAACCGTCCGCGAACCATGGGCGCCGGGCGCCGGGCCACGGACTGCCGTGAAGATTCTCGTGACCGGATCCGCCAGGGGTCTGGGCAGGCACCTCGCCGTGGATCTCGGTCTCGAAGGTCACGAAGTGATCGTCCATTACCGATCGAGCCGCAACGCGGCCCGCTCCGCGGTAGCAGCCATCCGCGAGGGGGGTGGCCGTGCCCACTTCGTGGGCGCCGATGTGACCGCACCGGCGGAGGTGGAGGCCATGGCCGACGTGATCCGGGCCGAGGTCGGCGGCCTCGACGCTCTGGTCAACAACGTCGGGCAGTTCATCCTCAAGCGCCTCGACGATCTCACCGTGCAGGAGTGGGATACCCAGATAGCATCCACCGTCTCGGCCACCTACTACGTGACGCGGGCCATGCTCCCCATGCTGCGAGACGGCGGGGGGAGGATCATCAACATATCCGACTCGGGAGCCGACCGGCTCTCGGCCCGACCGCGCAGCCTTCCCTACTACGTCGGCAAGACCGGGGTTCTGATCGTCACCAGGACGATGGCGGTGACCGAGGCCCGGTACGGCATAACGGTCAATGCCGTCCTACCCGGGGCTCTGGAGAACTCCGACCCGTCGCCCGGAGTCGCGCAGATCCCGGCGCGCCGGCACGGGAGGTTCGAGGATGTCTCGGCAGCGGTCAGGTTCCTGCTCGGCGATCAGACCGACTACATCAGCGGGTCGTTCATCCAGGTAGGAGGAGGCTGGAACCTTTGAAGAGCCTCGTTCACATCAGCGGACCGAGAGAACCGGGGCCGGGGGAGCGCAAACACATGCTGGACCGGGCCGCCGAGGTATTCGCTTCGGCCGGGATCACGCCGGGCGACATCGTGCGGATCCATGTGCCCGGCCGTGGTCAGTCGGAAGCGGGGGATGCGACCATCAGGCCCGAGGTGGAACCGGTCGTTCCTGCCCTGCAATCCGGTTCCCTGTTCGGCGGTCGTACTGGCGTGATGGTGAACGACGCCCACCTCCTCCGGGCCTCGGAGGCCACAGCCGTCGCGGACCTGCTCTCCCAGCCGCCCGCCGCCGGCCGCCAGGTCGTATTCGTATCGACTGGGAGGTTGCCTGCGCCCCTTGGCGCATACATCAAGAAGAACGGGCAGTCGGTGCCGATCCGGAAGCTCCGGGAGCGTGACGCCCTGGACTGGATCCGTCGTGCAGCTCGGGAGCGGCGGCTACGGCTGCCGGGGAAGGCCGCTGAGGCCCTGGTTGAACGGTTCGGGTCCGACATAGAGGCATTGGGCCAGGCGCTGGAACAACTGATGATGTCCAGGGAGTCGATCACAGCTGAGTCGATCCGCGACCGCTTCCGCAACCGTCCCGAAGAGCCCATCTGGCACTTCACCGACGCGCTGGCCGGCGGCCAGGTGGACGAGGCACTGCGCAGGTTGCACGACCTGCTCACCCATACCCATCCCCTGTTCCTGCTCGCGGCCATCGAGAACGACCTGCGCAGAAGGTCACTCGCGTCGGCGGCGCCTGACATCGAGACCTTGGCGAAATGGCTCGGGTCTAAACCGGATGCGTTCCCCACCCGCAAGACGTGGCAAGCAGGGAAGAGCATGAGCGGCGACAACCTGAGCCGGGCGCTGGACGCGGTTCGGCGTGCGGACGCCACCCTGAAGACATTTCCCGAGGAGACCCACTTGGTGACCTTGGAACGGCTCACGGTCTCCCTCTGCTACTGGTACCGCAGGTGACCGCGGTCAGTGCTCAGTGGTCAGTGGTCGCCTAACACGAAGACCAACCGCCTAACACCTAGATCGAGTTCTGTGACGCCTCGCTGACCCGGCGGACCAGCTTGCGCTTCCTACGGGCTGCGGTGTTCTTCTTCAGCACACCCTTGGCGGCGGCTTGGTCGATGCGCTTCTGTGCCAGCCGCAGGGCTTCGGCCGCCGCGGTCTCATCACCCTGCTGGGCCGCCGACACAGCGCTCTTGGCACGGGTCTTCAACTCCGACCGTAGGGACTTGTTACGAGCGGTCCGTACGACCGTCTGACGGTTGCGCTTGTCCTGAGATTTGTTGTGTGCCATCCTGTGAACCCGGGATAAGGCCGGCCCGAACAGGCACCGGCTACGGAAAGCCCCCGAAAACCCGTTCGGGAGCCGCTCAAGGCTAACAGGCCGGCGAGGCGACTCCAACGCAGGTCTCGATCGGCTACCACCGACCGGCGTCAACGCTCCCCATCCATATATGATGACCCCATGCTGGACGATCGAAAATCCAGGGTGCTCCGGATCCTCGTCGAGGAACACGTGCGTACCGGTGAACCGGTAAGTTCTCGCGCGATCCTCCAATATGGCCACCTCGGCGTGTCGGCCGCAACCGTGCGAAACGAACTAGCCATCCTCGAAGCGGAGGGCTACGCCGTGCAACCGCACACGTCCGCCGGTCGGATCCCGACCGCACACGCCTACCGCTACTACGTCGACCAGTTGATCCGGCCAAGCCGGTTCCCGAACGCGTCGGCCCGCGTGTCCGAGTTCTTCGCATCGGTCCACAACGAGTTGGGCCGGCTACTCAAGGCGACTTCTTCACTTCTCAGCGAGATCACCCACTACCCCTCCGTGGTCACGGGTCCCGGCCTCTCCCAGGAGACCGTACGGGCGATCCACCTGGTCCAGATCAGGGTGGACGCGGTGGTCATGGTGGTGGTAACCCAGGGTGGAAGGGTCTCGAAGTCCCTACTCAACCTCCCTAACCCAGTCGGCGCAGCGGAGGTCGAGGATGCCGAACTCTTCCTGCGGCGCCACCACATCGGCCAGAGCATGCCCCAAGGGCTCGGTCGGGACCAGGTCCCAGCCGGTGAGATCGGTAGCGGCGCGGAAACGATCATCCGGCAGGCCACGGAAGCTCTGGGTAGGGCGGGTTCCACCGATCGTGAACTGTATGTGGGACCTGCCAGTTGCCTGACCGACGCGTGGGGGGAGATCTCGAAGGTTCGCGGCGTTCTCGAGGTACTCGAACGCGAGGCCGCGCTATTCGAGGTGATGGCGCACCTTCCGGAAGGCACCGAGGTGCGGATCGGACGAGAACTGGGAATCGATTCGACTACCGACATCTCGCTGGTCTCGAGTAGCTACGGCGGCGACCAGGGGGGGCCGCAGGGGCGGATCGGCGTTCTGGGCCCGATGAGGATGGACTACGGACGGACGATCTCCGTCGTGGAGGAGATCAGCGGAGGCTTGGGGGAGAGCCTCGGGAGTGCTGAGGCGTGATCCCCTCCCTCGCTCGCCGACCGTGCCCTTACCCTGCTAGCAAGGGAAGGGATCACGTTCGGAGAAGCGGCCGGGCGGGTATGCGCGGCGTCGCCTGACCGTGGCAGACCATTACGAAGTCCTAGGGGTCGACAGGGACGCTACGCCCGGAGAGATCAAGAGGGCGTTCCGGCGCCTGGCACGCGCCACGCATCCCGACGCCAATCCCGACGATCCGCGTGCAGAGGCGAGGTTCCGCCAGGTGGCCGAGGCGTACGAGGTCCTATCGGATCCGGAGAAGCGCGCCCGTTACGATCGCGGTGACGACCTCGACCTGAGCGGGCTGTTCCATGGCGCGGGGTCGTTCGATGACCTGCTCCGCTCGGTGTTCGGAGACGGCGGCCTGTTCGGCGCCGGAATGTTCGGCGGAGGCGTGAGGGATCCGGCCAACGGACGGGGCCACGACATCCGGGTACAGCTCTCCGTCGACCTCAAGGAAGCGGCGTTCGGAGCGGAACGGAACGTGAGATTCCGGGCGGCAGTGGCATGCGGGACATGCTCCGGCTCGGGTGCGCGCTCAGGATCCGGAACCCGGGCCTGCAATATCTGCGCGGGAACAGGCCAGGTCAGGATGGCCCGCAGGAGCGCGTTCGGCTCCCTGATGACCGTGACCACATGCAGCGCCTGCCGGGGCGCCGGATCGGTCATCGCCGACCCATGTGCCGACTGCCGGGGGGAAGGCGTCACCGAAGGCGAGAAGAGGGTCACCGTCGAGATTCCGGCCGGAGTCACCGCCGACAGCCGCCTCCGGAAGATCGGTGACGGCGAAGCCGGCAGGCGGGGGAGCCCGTCCGGGGACCTGTACATCGAACTCGCGGTGCAACCACACCCGACCTTCACCCGGCACGGCGACGACCTGATGTACGAACTGCCGATCGGTATGGCGGCGGCGGCCCTCGGGACGGAGGCCGACGTACCGCTGTTGGAGGGCGGCTCCGAACGCGTGAAGGTTCCCGCCGGTACCCAGCACGGGCAGGTGATCAGGGTGAGGAACAGGGGGAGCGGACGCCTCAGGCGTCGGGGCCGCGGCGATCTGCTCGTCATGGTGGGAATCGACATACCGACCAGACTGAGCCGGGCGGAGCGGAAGATCCTACGCCGGTACGCCGAGGCTCGAGGTGAGAACGTACTATGAAGTGGGTGGGACACCCCACAGCGGTTCCCCGCACGGCGGCTGTAGCGGAGCCGATCGTGCCGGGCCCACTCGCTTCCGGTGTGCTCTCGGCCACCCGGGACCGTTCGCGCAGCGCGCCCGGTGTCCGGGGATCACCGATCGCGGTCTCGCGAACAGCGATCGGTCCGAGCCACTGCGCGTCCATCATGGGACACTGATGGGCCCCGTCGCCTCGCGTCTCCTCCTGCACGTTCCGGGCGCGGGACTGATGCTCGACCTGCTCGGGGAGCGTGACTGTCACCTGAGGAAGGTGGAGGCCGCCTATCCGGAGGCTGTCATCGTGGCACGCGGTAACGAGATCACTTTCGGCGGCGAGGAGCGGTCTGCCGCCAACGCCTTCAAGGCGGTTGAAGAGTTGCTGATGCTGATCCAGCAAGGTGTCAGCCTCGAACCCCAGGCTGTGGACCGGGTGATCGAGATGGTCAACGCATCGGTTCCCTCACCGAGCGGGGTACTCGGGACGGGGATCCAGGTCGGGCGAGGCAAGGTCATACGGCCCAAGACCGTCGGCCAACTCCGCTACGTCGAAGCCATACGCGATCACACCCTGGTGTTCGGGATCGGTCCCGCCGGCACCGGGAAGACCTACCTGGCCATGGCAGCAGCCGTGGAGGCTCTCACCGCGGGCAAGGTAAGGAGGATCGTCCTCACGAGGCCGGCCGTGGAGGCGGGCGAACGCCTCGGATTCCTGCCGGGTGACCTAGAGGCCAAGTTCAACCCCTATCTGCGCCCTCTCTACGACGCTCTATACGAGATGCTGGGATCGGACGACGTAGCGGCCTACAGCGAGAAGGGAGCCATCGAGATAGCACCTCTCGCCTACATGAGGGGCCGGACGCTCAACGACGCGGTCGTGGTGCTTGACGAGGCCCAGAACACCTCGCGGGCACAGATGAAGATGTTCTTGACCAGGCTCGGGTTCAACTCGAAGATGATCATCACCGGCGACGTCACCCAGGTGGACCTGCCCAGGGAGCGCCACTCCGGCCTGAAGCACGCGGAGTCCATACTTCGTAACGTTCGAGACGTGGCGGTCGTCCGGCTGACGGCCGCAGACGTGATCCGTCATCGAATCGTCGCCGCCATTGTCCAGGCCTACGAAGCAGCCGGGGCGGCGCGGGAGAGGCGATGAGCCCCAAGGTCCGATTCCTGATCAGGGGAGTGTTCCTCCTGGCCACGGTCGCCCTCTCCTGGGGTGCCCTGCTGATCGGGCAGCAATCCGTGGAGGTGACGGTCGGCGAGCCTTCTCCCGAGACGTTCATCGCCGAGACCCCATTCCGAATCGAGGACGTCGAAGCGACCGAAGAGAAGCGACAGGAGGCGAGGGCGGCAGTCGATTCCGAATACAAGACCGACGACGCGATCGACGCGCTGGTGGTGGAGAACATCCTAGGGTTCTTCGCGTCCGTGAGGACCGCCACCGCGGACCAGCGAGCCGCGCCACTCCCGGTCGTCACGACCAGCAGCACGATCCCGCCCCCAACCACGAGCGCGCCCACCACCACACTTCCTGCCACCACGACCTCCATAGCCGCAGAGGCCACGACCACAGTGCCCGGATTCGTGGAGGGCCAGGAGCCCGCCGAGACGACCACCACGCCGCCGACCACGGTACCGCCTACGACCGTCCCCGAGGTCCCGAGAACCTCCGGTGTAACCGGCCAGGTGCTGATCGGAACCGGCGGAGACGGCGTGCTGGTCCCAAGGGATCAGGGGCTCGGTGACATACGATTGGTGGCGTACGACTCGACGGGTGCGCAGTTCGTGGACCGGACGCTGAACAGCGGGCGTTTCTCGTTCACGGGCATGGCTGCCGGACCGGCCACGATCCTGGTGGATACGGAGTCGGTACCGCAGCGACTCACCGCGCACGAGGACCTCCTCCTGCGAGAGGTCGTCCTGGTCAGCGAGCGAGAACTGGAACTCGAGGCGCTCCGGATGGAGCCGGTGGTCGTCTCGCAGGACATCCAGGTCGCCAACTTGCGCGGTGCCGGCTACTCGCTCTCGGACACCACCATCCAGTTGCTGGTCAGGATCGCCACCGGCGACGTGGTGCGCGAGATACTCGGACAGGCGCCCTGGCTTCCGTCGATCGAGCAGGATGTCGTCCGCCTTGCTACCGAAACACTCGACGCCGGGATCCTCAGCGAGGACCTTCTCGGGGTGAAGAGAGACATCCGATCCCGCACCATCCTGATTCCGATCCCCGATGTCGACTCGGCCGCATGGGAGGCCGTGTCACCGGTGGTCTACGAAGTCGCCGCAGAGTTCCTGGCTGCCAACAAGTCCCTCGACGACGTAGCGATGGCCACCAGCAGAGACGAGGCGGCCGAGCAGGTGGAAGCGGAGCAGATCGAGTACCCGGCAGGCACGATAATCGTCGAGCAGGGCGAGGAGATAACCGAACAGATAGAGCGGGCTCTGGAGGCCGGAGCACTGCTCGGTCTCAAGACTCCCCACCGTGTGGCCCTCGCCCTCGCCGCCCTGTTCATAGTCGGCCTGATCATGCTGTACGTCTACCGCTTCCAGGCATCGGTGTGGGCCTCGATGCGCAGGATCGCCCTGCTGGGGCTCCTGATCACCCTCTCGGCCCTGGCCGCCCGGGGAGTGGCGGTCTTCGTGGATACCAACCCGGCGATCGGATACCTGGTTCCGGCCGCGGCGTTCGGCCTGATGACCGCGATACTGTTCGACGCCCGCACTGCGGTGCTGATGGCAGTGGCGGTCGGTTCGATGACGGCCGTCGCCACTACCGATCCCGGCTACACCCTCTTCGCGGTCCTGTCCACCCTGGCCCCGGTGCCGTTCGTATCATCCATCTCGGCGCGTCGCGACCTGCGCCGGGCGGCGCTGTACATCGTCGTCATCTCGGCTGCTCTTGCTTCGGTGATCGCATGGTTCTTCCACGAGAACCTGCCCATCTACGAGGCGGCGGCCTTCGCGCTGGGGAACGGCGCCATCTCGTGGCTGATAGGGAGTTCGCTGCTGTCGGTTCTCGAGATCATGTTCGACATCACCACCTCCCTGCGCCTGCTCGACCTGACGGACCGCAACCATCCCGCCCTCCGCTTGCTGGAGCAGAAGGCGATCGGTTCATTCAACCATTCCCTGATGGTGGGAACCCTCGCCGACCGCGCCGCGCGGGCGGTGGATGCCAATCCGCTACTGGCCCGGGCCGCCGCCTACTACCACGACCTGGGAAAGACCGAGAACCCGCAGTTCTTCATCGAGAACCAGTTCGGTATCCAGAACCCCCACGACCAGATGGCGCCGGAACGCTCTGCCGACGTGATCCGCCGTCATGTACTGGACGGGATCACCCTGGCCCGGAAGTTCCGCATCCCCGGTGAGGTCGCGGAGTCGGTGATCACTCACCACGGCGACGGAATCATGCACTTCTTCTACAACCGGGCGAAGGAACGCTACGGGCCCGACGCAGTGGACATGGAGGACTACCGTCACGCGGGGCGCAAACCGGTCCGCAAGGAGATGGCCATCGTCATGATGGCCGACTCGGTCGAGGGCGCGTGCCGCGCAGTGTTCCAGAACGAGGAGCCCTCCCCGGAGCGGATCGAACAACTGGTGGAGCGGGTGGTGAGCGAGAAGGTGAGCGACGGGCAACTGTCGGCGTCCCACCTCACGCTGGGAGACCTGACCAGCGCCAAGGCCGCCATGGTGGATGCCCTGGTCGGCCACTACCACCAACGTATTCCCTATCCCAATTTCCCCGACGCCGAGTGATTGTCGCTCGATACCCCCGTCTACTCAGGTAGGGTGAGGACAGCCCGTGGACATCTACATGGAAGACGAGCAGGACGTCCCCTTATCGATCGAGCCGCTCCGGCGGCTGGCTCGTATCGTGCTGGAAGAGGAACGGCTTCCACACGGGACCGAGGTCGGCATCATGTTCGTGACCGACGAGACCATGGCGCGGTACAACCGCCGGTTCCTCGGAAAGGATGGACCGACCGACGTATTGGCCCTGCCCCTCGCGCCTGGTGGATACGAAGCCTCGAGAGCGGACAGCGCAACCGCCGGCGGGGTTCCCTTCGGCCTCGGCGACATATTCGTGGCGCCCCGGTTCGTGCATCGGCAAGCCAGGGACCACGGCTCGGATCCCGAGGACGAGATTTCGCTCATGATCACGCACGGGTTGCTCCACCTGGTCGGTTACGACCATGAATCCGAGCCCGAGGCGGTGGTGATGGAGGAGCGGGAGCGCTCCTTGCTGGCATTGGTGGGAGTCGAGCGTCGATGATCGAGCTGGCATGGGGTATCTCGTGCGGAGTGCTGATCCTGGCGGCCGCCCTCCGGGTCGCGGGTGCCTCGCTCGTCCGGACGCCGCGAGCCGACGCGTTACACGACGCCGCCGACGGCGTACCGGGCGCGGTGAGCGTGGCCGAGTTGCTCGAGGACCGGGCCAGCATCCAGCCGTCAATCTCCCTGATCCACTCCGCACTGCTGGTGGCTTCCGCGCTGAGCGCCGCATGGGCCATCGCCACCCTATCGAGCGGCTGGATACTGGTCACCGCGCTGATCCTCACCGGCGTGGCTCTCGTCGTGTTCGGGGAGTGGCTACCGCGATCCCTCGGGCGTGAACGCCCGCGGGTCATCGCCTACCGGTTGGCTCGCCTACTCCGCGTGGCCGTCAGGGCGGGCGAGCGCGCGGTCGACCTGATATACGACGAAGAGGACGACGTCAACTCGGGTGCCGATGCGAACGGAGACCACGACGCCTCCGATCGCGAGGAGATACGGATGATCTCGTCCGTACTGGAGTTCTCCTACGCCATCGTGAGGGAGGTCATGACCCCGCGCACCGACATGGTGACCCTCGGCGCCGACCTCACCACGACCGAGGCCCTTGACCTGATCCTCGAGTACGGATTCTCAAGGGTGCCGGTAACAGGGCGGGGAGCGGACGACATCGTGGGTCTGGTGTATGCCAAGGACCTGCTCCACCTGGTGGGAGAACCCGCCGAGGCCACGCCCCTCGCCGAGATCATCAGACCGCCCTACTTCGTGCCCGAGACAAAACCTGTCCGAGACCTGCTCAGGGAGATGCAGTCGTCGCAGTTCCACATGGCGGTCGCAGTGGACGAGTTCGGCGGAACCGCCGGCCTGGTCACGATCGAGGACCTCATCGAGGAACTCGTGGGAGAGATCGTGGATGAGTACGACACCGAACCGCCCATGGTGGAGCCCCTCGAGGCGGGTGTCTTCCTGGTGGATGCTCGTCTCCCGGTGGACGACCTAGCCGGCCTGCTCGACACCCACCTTCCGGACGGCGAATGGGACACGGTAGGCGGCCTGGTGCTCGGTCTGGCCGGGAGGGTTCCGATCGTCGGTGAGCGATTCGAGTTCGACGGCGCTGTCCTGATCCCCGAACGCGTGCAGGGTCGGCGCGTGGAGAGGGTCCGGGTCAGTCACCTGGTGGGCACCCAGAGATGATCCGCCCCGGTTGATGGATGAAGACGGGCTTCGCGGCCGTGGTCGGCCGCCCCAACGTCGGCAAGTCGACTCTCATCAACGGCTTGGTGGGTAGCAAGGTATCGATCACCTCCAAGCGTCCTCAGACCACCCGCCTGGTGGCACGCGGGATACTGACCATCGAGGGTCCGGATGGGGGAGCCCAGATAGTCCTGATCGACACTCCCGGGCTTCACCGCCCGCGCACCGCGTTGGGAGAGCGCCTCAACTCGATCGCCTACAGGAGCCTCGTCGAGGCCGATTGCTTCCTCTTCGTCATCGAGGCTACCGGCAAGGTTGGTCCCGGTGACCGCCGGATCGCAGAACGCCTTATCAGGATCGGCCCGGCCGACAAGGTGATTGTGATCGTGAACAAGATCGACCTGGTCCGTAAGGGCCGCGTAGCAGAGCGCCTGAGCGAAGCCGCTCCGTGGGACTTCGGAGCCTACGTGCCGGTTTCGGCATTGACCGGCGACGGCCTCGACCGCGTAGTCGGCGAACTGGTGCCCCGCCTACCCGAAGGGCCTGCGCACTATCCGGCGGGCACGAGCACGGACCAGCCGGAGGAGGTGCTGGTGGCCGAAACGGTGCGCGAGAAGTTGCTCGCCGTGATGCGTGATGAGCTTCCCCACTCGGTGGCGGTCAAGACCGAGACCATCGAGCGACGGAAAGGCGGCTCGATCCGGATCGAGGCCTCCATCTACGTGGAGCGCCTCTCCCAGAAGGGAATCGTCATCGGTGCCGGCGGATCGATGATCCGCCAGGTGGGAACTGAGGCCCGCCTGGACCTCGAGAAGACCCTCGCCGGCCCGGTGTACCTCGACCTTCGAGTTAAGGTCGAGAAGGACTGGCAACGTTACCCCGACCGGATAAGACGGCTGGGCCTCTAGTCAGGTGTTAGGTGTTAGGTGGTAGTGGATGAAGGTGATATTCAAGAGACGACCAGCCGCTAGCCGCTAACCACCAGCCGGTCGATGCGTGCGGCTAGCGTCGTGTCCTTTTGGGTGAGACCTCCCTGGTCATGGGTGGTGAGCGATATCGTCACCCGGTTGTAGCGGATGTCGATGTCAGGATGGTGAAAGGCCTTCTCGGCCAGCACCCCCACCGACGCCACGAAGCCGATCGACCTCGCGAAGTCGCCGAACCGGTAGGTCTTGCTGATGGTTTCCCCCGAGAGTTCCCACCCGGAGTGGGAAGCCAGGAACTCCCGGCGGTCGGATTCATCGAGTAGGGCCACGGCCTCACCCTACCCTCGGAACTCGCCCCGCCGGGTACCCTGCCGGATGATGTCCACAGTCCTGCGCCTCGGCCGACGATGACGCTCCGGCGTGACCAGGGAATCGTCCTCCGCGGCTACCCGTTCGGAGAGGCAGACCGGATCGTTCTCCTGATCAGCCCCAACCACGGGTTGGTAAGGGCGGTGGCCAAGGGTGTCCGCAGGACGAAGAGTCGCTTCGGGGGTCGCCTGGAACCCCTCACCCACGTTGATCTCGTGCTCTTCCAGGGGCGTAACCTTGCCACCATCACACAGGTCTCCGTCATAGAGCCCTTCCCGCGGCTACGCGGCGATCTCGACGCGGTGCTGGTCGCGGGGACCATGGCGGAGGCGATCAGCAAGGTGATCGTGGAAGGTGAGCCTTCCCACCGGCTCTTCCTGCTCCTGCAGAGGGGACTGCAGGCGCTCGAGCACGGCGCCGGGGGCCTGGACCTGGTCGCCTCCTTCCTTCTCAAGCTGATGGATGCCCTCGGACAGGCCCCGGCCCTGCGCCACTGCGCCGCCTGTGGCCGGAAGAACGCCCTGGACCGGTTCAGCCTGGTGGGAGGGGGACTCGTTTGCAGCACATGCGACATCGGGGGAACGTTTCGACTGCGCGAGGGACTCACACTGCACCTGGCCCGGCTGTCCGATGCCGACTTCCTCGACCTCAAGGAACCCGACAGCGACCTGGCGGCGGATGCAGTGGGCCTGGCCAGGCGTTTCGTCGAGTTCCACATCGAGGTGGGCCTAGCCGGACTCGCCTACAGCAACATCAAAGGGGTATGACCATGGGCACCGAGGAAACCGTAGCCCGCCTCGACCTGACCAGGGTGGACCCGGATCGGATCCCGGCCCATCTCGGTCTCATCATGGACGGTAACGGCAGGTGGGCGACCGAGCGCAACCTGCCCAGGACCGCCGGACATGCGGCAGGGGAGGCCGTTCTCTTCGAATGCGTGGAAGGAGCGCTGGCGGTCGGACTGCGCTGGCTGTCCGCCTACACGTTCTCCACCGAGAACTGGACCCGCTCGCCCGACGAGGTCTCCTTCCTGATGTGGTTCAACGAGGACATCCTGTTGCGCCGCCTCGACTCACTGGACGGGATGGGCGTGAGGCTGCACTTCGCCGGAGACCTGGCCGATGAGCGCATTCCGGAACGCAACCGGCGCCATATGCGCGACGCGGTTGCCCGCACTCGCGACAACGAGCGGCTCGCCCTCGTCCTGGCCTTCAACTACGGAGGCCGGGCCGAGATCATGAGAGCCGTCCAGATCCTCGCAGCCGAGGTGGCCGCCGGTCACCGGAATGCGTGCGCCATCAGGGAACGCGACCTGGCCGGTCACTTCTACGTACCCGGCATGCCCGACCCGGATGTGATCGTGCGGACTTCAGGGGAGATGCGGATCTCGAACTTCCTATTGTGGGGGAGCGCCTATGCCGAGTTGGTCTTCACCGACACCCTATGGCCCGACTTCGGCGCGCAGGATCTGGTGGACGCCATCATCGAGTTCCAGATGCGGGGACGGCGGTTCGGAGGGGCGGTGTCGCCCGGCAGTCCTGAGGAGACCGATGGGTAACCGGGGTCGGTTACCATCCCTGCGCCTCGCCTAGGAGCCCGCCGATGCCGGAACCCACCTTCGCCACGATCGTAAACCTGGCCAAGAAACGCGGGTTCGTCTTCCAGGCGTCCGAAATATACGGGGGACTCCGTTCTGCTTACGACTACGGACCACTCGGCGTCGCCCTGCTGCGCAACGTGAAAGAGGCCTGGTGGAGATCCATGGTCCGGTCGAGGGACGACGTGGTCGGGCTGGACTCGGCCATCATCCAGTCGCCGCTGGTGTGGGAGGCGTCGGGTCATGTCTCCCAGTTCCACGATCCACTGGTCGAGTGCACCTCCTGCCATAGCCGGCACCGGCTGGACAAACTCGAAGACCAGTCCCGGTGCCCGAAATGTGGCACCCGGGAGTCCTTCACCGAGGCGCGGGACTTCAATCTAATGTTCCGGACCCACATGGGTCCGGTGGCGGGCGAGGGGAACCTCGTCTACCTGCGTCCCGAAACTGCGCAGGGCATCTTCACGAACTTCGAGAACGTCCGGAGGGTCATGCGTCGCAAGCTGCCGTTCGGTATAGCCCAGGTCGGCAAGTCGTTCCGCAACGAGATCACGCCCGGCCAGTTCGTCTTCCGCACGCGCGAGTTCGAGCAGATGGAGATGGAGTTCTTCACGCATCCCGACGAGGCGGACCAATGGTTCGAATACTGGATCGACGAGCGCCGAGCCTGGTACCTGGACCTGGGTATGCGCTCCGACAACCTCCGGTTGAGGTCCCATCAGGGCGACGAACTCGCCCACTACGCGGTGGGCACCTACGACGTGGAATACCGCTTCCCGTGGGGATGGGACGAACTGGAGGGGATCGCCAACCGTACCGACTTCGACCTCCGCATGCACTCGGAGCACTCCGGCAAGGACCTCCGCTACTTCGATCAGGCGGCAGGAGAGCGGTTCTACCCGTACGTGATCGAACCGGCCGCCGGCGCCACCAGGGCCGCCTTCGCGTTCCTGATCGATGCCTACGACGAGGAGATCGTCAGGGGCGCCACCAGGGCGGTCCTGCGCATCGATTCGAGGCTCGCGCCCATCAAGGTGGCGGTCCTCCCGCTTTCCCGCAAGCCCGACCTGGTCGAGGTTACCGGAAGGGTTGCTTCCTTGCTCCGGCCCCGATGGGACATCGAGGTCGACGTAACCCAGGCGATCGGTAGGCGGTACCGGCGGCAGGACGAGATCGGAACCCCGCTCTGCGTGACCGTCGACTTCCGGACCCTCGACGACCGCGCGGTTACGGTCCGGGACAGGGATACGATGGCTCAGGACCGGGTGTCGATCGACCGGCTGGTCGGCTACCTGGCAGACCGTCTGGCGGACAGCCCGAGAACGGGAGCGTGAAGGTGAGAAGAGTAGGGATAGCCATCGGGATATTGCTGGTTCTGGTGGTCGCGGGCCTCGCCTACGTCTGGTTCTCAGGGGGAAGCGGGGAGCCGAGCACCGAGGTCACCGCCCCGCCCGTGACCACGGCCGCCCCGACCCAGTCGGACAGCAGCGAAGAGGGAGAAGCAGCAGCGGAAGAGGAAGGGCCACCGGCTCCGGCGGACACCGTGGCCGAGGAGCCCGGCACCACCGCTGGGACCGCGACCACGACGTCGGCCGTCGCCACATCTCCGTCCACGACCCAGGCCACGGACCGGGACGAGGAGGCCACGGCCGTCGTGTACCGCATTGACAAGGCCGAGTCGTCGGTCCGCTTCGAGATCGACGAGATCCTGAACGGTAGTCCCAAGCGGGTCGTCGGTACCACCAGCGAGGTGGCCGGCGAGATCCTGATCGACTTCGACAACCCGCCCGCCTCCAGCCTCGGCGCAGTCGTGATCAACGTCCGTACCCTCGAGACCGACTCCAGCTTCCGCGACCGGGCGATGCGAGGTCCCATACTCGGCTCAGCCAGGGACGAGAACGAGTTCGCCACGTTCGAACCAACGGACATCACAGGTCTTCCGGACCGGGTGACCGTAGGAGATCGCGTATCTCTGACTGTGGTGGGCGACTTCACATTGAGCGGTGTGACCCTACCCGTCGAGTTCTCCGTCGAGGCGGTGGTCGGCTCAACCGAGCGCATCGAGGTGAGCGGCGTAGCGACCGTGCTCCGGTCGGACTTCGGTCTAACGGTCCCAGATGTACCGAGCGTGAGCGACGTAGCCGACGAAGTGACCCTCGCCATCGAGTTGGTGGCAGTGGTGGGTTAGAGGGTCAGGTCCAAGGTGCCAGGTGCGAGTAGGTGCTAGTTAGACACACTCATACTGGAATTGCCCCGTTTGGTGGGGGGTCGCTGCGACGATCGGGGTGG
>JAPPFW010000024.1 GCA_028821575.1 bacterium
CTTCATAAAGGCACTCAGATGCCGGAATCAGGGTGAGTCAGACCCGCCCCCCGGTCACAGGGGACCACCCCGCATCATCGCAGCAGCCCCCCTCAAAACAGGGCACCCTCAGTATGAGTGAATCAGGGCTAGTCAGTAGTTGGTAGTTGCTAGCGGGGTTAGCGATAGATCGGATCGTTATCCGTCCTCGTATCGCGGTCGCGCCGAGACGTGCGGCTGTCACGAGATGAAGAAAGGGGATCCAAGAACCAGGGAACAGATGTGTGAAGGTCACAGATGTGTTGTCTATCGGTGTGTACCGATAGTACAGTGCGGTAGTCGCTCCCCGTCGTATCCCTTGGAACTACTCGACTAGGGGTGAGTCCCCACCGGTCAGCGAAATCGCGGAATGTTGTCCCAGCCGGATTCGGTTGGTAGGTGCCCCGTCGTTACGTATACTAGAGACGAATATACGTATACGTAAGAGAAGCGGAGAACCTATGAAACAGAAGCTGACCGTGACCGTGGAGGCCGATTTGATCCCGCTGGCGAAGAGGTACGCCCGTTCTCGCGGGGTCTCCGTGTCAGCCCTGATCGAGGAGTCCCTCCGGGACCTCACGCAGGGGGCGACACCATCCTTCTCCTCCAGGTGGCGAGGACAGTTTCGCGAGGCTGAGCGGGACGACCCTCGTTATGAAGCGCTGGCTCGCAAGTACCTTCGCTGATGCTCCTTGACACGGACGTGCTCATCGACATCGCCCTCGACAGGCACCCGTTCGCCGAGCCGGCTGCGGCCCTCCTGGACCGGATCGAGCAAAGCCGCAGGAGTGCATTCATAGCATGGCACTCCGTATCGAATCTCTACTACATCGTCGCGCCCGCGCATGGCGGGATCATAACCCGCGACTTCATCGTCGATCTCACCCGGATCGTCGAGGTGGCGGCCACCGGAACCCAGGCCGTCCGCTACGCCGCCGAACTCCCGATGGCGGATTTTGAGGACGCTTTGCAGGTGGCCTCCGCCCGTGCGTGCGGCGCTCGGACAATCGTCACCAGGAACATACGGGACTACCGGAGATCCCCGATCCGTGCCATGAGTCCAGAAGAGGCTATGAGCGAACTGTTCTGATGAGAGGCCTCCCGGCCAGCGCTGCAGTGGTCGGTCAAACACGCGGCGATGGAGTCAGTGGCGGAGGCAGGCATGTTCGCACGTCTCCGCTCAGGATGGGAAGCTACACCGGGGGAGGGGAGGGGGTGCGCGGGGGGTGATCGGCCGCCAGAATTGCCTTTCCAGACCGGCTCAGGAGGGCGGCGGCCACCCCGACCAGGGTTATCCCCCCGCCTGCCACGTGGATGAGGGTCACGCCTTCGCCGAGGAAGTACCACGCCATGGCCGCCGCTAGGAAAGGGAGCGCAAGGTTCATGAGCGGCGGGACGTTGGCCGGAACCCAGCGAAGGCTCCAGGTGAGAGTGATGGCGCCTATTCCTCCCGGCACGACCACGAGTCCGAGCACGTAGAGCATGTCCGAGCCGGTCACCTCCCCGATGGGTTGGCGCGTCGCGAGACAGAACACCGAGACGAACATCCCGCTGACCACCAGCATGCCAATCGTCAACGGGATGGTCTGCATCGTTCCTCTCGCCAGCTTCATGGCGACGAACTGGAACGACCATGCAAGGACCGAAATCGCCCCGAGTGCGATCCCGAGCGGATGCCCCTCGGGCCCGGTCGACCCTCCCAGCACGACCACCGATGATCCGAGGATGGCCACCAGCGTCCACAGGCGGAAACGCATTCCGGGACGCTCACCGAACAGCGGGATCGCCCACAGAGCGATGAAAACCGGGTTGAGCATGGTCAGCAGGGAGATGTCTGCCACGGAGGTGAACTTGACCGCAATCATGAAGGTCGTGGTCGAGACCGCATTGAAGAAGCCGGCCCAAGCAGGGATCTTCCACTGGCGACCGCGCGGCAGTGCGAGGTCGAAACGCCGGAGGACCGCGACCGCGGAGAACGTGACCACGATCCCGATCCAGGACCGCCAGAACGCGAACACCGGCCCGGTGGCGGATGAAGCCTGCACGAACACCGGAGCGGTGCTGAAGGCCAGAACCGACGCTCCGACCAGTAGCAGAGGCCGGCGCGATCCCAGGTCGCGCAGCCGCGTGATGGCTGCCGGCGGGTTCAGCATCACTCCGGGCTCCGACTCGACCTGCGGGATCAGACGGGTTGGCGGATCTCGAACCGTTCCTCGTTGGGACCGGCCAGGATCGCGATCCTGTACCGGTCTGGTCCCACGGCGACTTCGGCGGGTCCGGCGAGGATCTCGTCGGAGCCGGCACGGTCGAGGATCGCGCCCAAGTCCTGGACGTCGTGGGTGTAGAGGGAGATTCCGAGGTTGCGGGGGTGCATCCGGCCGACCAGGCGGCGCCCGGTGCCTTCGTAGAAGTGGACCAGCAGGTACTTGCCGCTCGGGTCGGGCGGGGCGTTGAACACGAGGAAGTGCATGGGTGTACCCGGCGGAGCGCCGACCAGTTCGTTGGCGACGTCGAGCAGGTCGTCCGACACGTCGGCGGCGCTCCGCACGTTCATACCCAGTACGTCCCCGTAGAACCTCCTGCTGTCCTCGGGGTCGTCGCATATGACCGACACGGTCGCGATCTCGCTGTAGCGGGCGCCGGGCGGTTGCACCCGGTGGGAGGTTGCGGGGTGGTTCACGGCCACCATGAGCAGGAACGGAACACCGTCGGGGCCGGTGAACAGGAGCTCCTCGGTCTCCGTAGGGCCGATCACGTAGTGGATGGGGCGGGAGCGGGGCGGGAACCCGGCTTCGGTCATCTCGGCGATGGCCTCGTCCAGGTCGTGGTTCGCGTAGAAGTCGATGGCCTTGGGGCCGACATCAACCGCCGAGTCGGGCCCGTCCAGGTCGTCGCGGACTCGCTGGGTTGCCGCCGGATGGTGCTCCACCAGCCTGAGTTGGCCGCTGGGATATCCCTGGTAGGAGAGGTGGGTTATGTGCGCCGTGACGTTCGCGTCCAACCCCCAGAGATCCGCGAGGTCACGGCTCGCCTCCCACTCGGCCTCGATGCGGAGCCCCACCACATCCCGGAACAGGCGCAAGGCATCTGTCGTGTCGGTCACGCCGATCGTCACTATTCGCAGGGGTCCGACAGACATATCAACCTTCTCGAGAGACGCACTGCATCTTATGTCAGCCAACTCCGAGGATCGCGCTGCGGAGTTCGGATCGGGCAGTCCGGGCATCTCCGAGGGTGAGGCCCAAGACCTCCGGCATGTGCGAGTAGAAGTTCCCGCAGTTCACCGGAACGACCTCCGCGACCTCTTCGACCGCTTCGAGATCTTCCCGGACCCGGTCGGGGGTGCTGACGAGCACGAAGTCGCGCACCAACTCGTCCGGCAGCATCCGGGCAGCCTCGGTCCACAGTCCTCTCGCCACGAGAGCCGCGAACTCGTCCCTCAACTCGTCTCCGGCCGCATCTGCCAGGCGGCCCATGTACCACGGCCTCGACATGGCCACCGCCACGTCGGCGCGGGCCCTCCGCAGCGACTCCTCCTCGTCGGGATGGACCGACACCACCATCCCGGTGCTGAGGGGGAACGGTGAGGCCGGATCCCGAGCCTCCTTCACGATGGACACCCGCCGGCGCATCACCCGCCGGGCGGTCATCAGGTGCATCACCAGCCCGTCAGTGCACTGTGCCGCCCAGCGCACCGTGCGGGGGCCTTGGGCCCCGATCACCACCGGTACGAGGTCACGGTCGAGGCCCAAGCCGGCAAAGGCGGCCCGGTAGTGCTCCGTGATGACCTCGACCGGCTCGCCGGCCCGACCGCGCAAGACACCGATGACGCATTCGGTGAAGTCCCGCAGGCGCCCGAGCGAAGGCCGGTAGCCGACACCGTGGGCCACTTCGTTGGTCGTCGGCGTACCGATCCCCAGCCCCAGCAGGAACGTGCGTCCGAAGGCGGCGATGCTGGCGGCGCCGAGAGCGGTCTGCAGGGGTGAGCGGGTAGGGAGCGCCACGCCTATCCCGACCGGCACGCGGTCGGTGGCCGCCACCGCCAGGGCGGCGTCGACGAATCCGTCGCGGCCAGGGATGTCGGCCGAAAGGACGCTGCTGACTCCGGCCTTCTCCGCGCGCACGCAGTCCCGGTACCAGTCGCGGGACGAGTCCGACAAGGCTCTCGAGTATCCGATCGACGCCATGTTTAGCCCTCGTTATCGTCGGGGTTAGAGTCAGCCCGGCGAGCCTAGCGATCCGCCTGCGACGCGCGGCACGAGAGGTCAGGCTGGTTGTTCTGCAGACAGACCACGAGGAGGGACCGATGATCTCACCCATTGCGGTTGCGACGGTCGGAGTTACCGACCTCGAGACGTCTGCCCGGTTTTACCGATCCCTGCTCGGTTGGGAGGTGGTGGCCGACGGAGCGGTGAGCGGCCCTGATCTCGAGGCGCTCTGGCGGATGCCTTCCGGTCTCACGGGGCGGGTAGCAGTTCTGGGTGCCTCGGGCCTGCCGCTCGGGCGGGTTCGCCTCGTGGAGTGGGACCGGCCGGGGGAACTGGTCCGGGACCCTCTACGCAACCAGGACTTCGGTCACTACGCCCTGAACTTCCGGGTCGGAGACCTGCAGGAAGTGTGGGAGCGGCTGGAGGACATCGGCGGTAGTGCCCGGTCGAGGCCGAACACGTGGGTAGTGGCCGAAGGAATCCTCGCTCACGACTCCCTGTGCTACGACCCGGACAGCATCACCTGCGACGTCTTCGAGCTCCCAGACGAGGGGCCTCTCGGTCCGCTGGGCGACCGCCCCTCCAGCGAGTTGCAGACTATGGCGATCCGCCCCAGCGACATCGCTGCCACCACGGCGTTCTACACGGGACTGGGCTACGAGGTCTGGTACGACCACAAGACCGACGGCATCGAAGGATTCCTCCACCTCCCGGAGGGGACCACCCTTCACAACGTAAACCTGCACATGCCCTCGATCTGTCGCAACGCGCGGGTGGAACTAGCGGCCTACCTCGGGTATCCGGGCGTGAACGTGGCGGACCGGGCCGTGCCGCCCAACGTCGGGATCATGTCGATCACCTTCGAGAGTGACGACTTCGACCGGGACACGGCGCTGGTTGAGGATCTGGGGGCAGGTTCCGTTGCGCGGTCGCACGGGATCGAGATCCCACCCTACGGACCCACCCGTGTCGCCACCTACGTGGGACCGGACGGCGAGGCCATCGAACTGGTGGAAGTCTGATGCACATCCCTGGCATACCGCTCGAGGAGATGACCCCGGAGATGCGCCGGCGGGCCGAGGCCGGGGCCGAAATAGCCGGGGATATGCGCTTCATGCAGGCCATCGCTGCCGCCCCGCATATGGCCGAGTTCTACTTCGATGGCTTTTACGAGCAGGTGTTCTTCGGCGGCGAGGTGCCGATCGTGACCAAGGAGTTGGTCCGTCTGCGCCTCTCCAACCTGCACGGGTGCGCCTTCTGAAACCGCACCAACCCCGTCTCGGCGAGACGGAACGGAGTAACCGAGGAGCAGATCGAGGCGGTGGCCGGGGACATCGGATCCGGTCCTTTCACCGACGCTGAGAAGGCTGCGCTTGCGCTGGCCACGGTCCTGTCCAACGCGGTGCAGGACGGGGTGGTGGACGAGCACCTGGCCGCCGAGCTACGACGGCACTACACCGACGGCCAGATCATGGAGTTGGCGATGGTGATCGCCATACTCGTGGGCATGGCCCGCCTGCTGTTCGCGCTCGATCTGGCCGACCGCGAGGATGCATGCCCGGTCGGCCGCCCTCCCGGGCGTTATAGCAGGGACAGCTGACTCGGGGGTTCGCGCCCGGAACAACGCAGCCCCGAATACCCCGGCGTTTCCCCCTGCGGTGTGTCCAGGTATACCTTCGCCTCCGGCGCCCCGCTGAAGCGACCGTGGCTCCACCGCACCTCAACATGTCCTTCAACGTGTGCAGGCGTGGCCGACCGCACGTCTGTCAGGCGCGCCCGCCATCCGACCGCCGGCTGCCCGGCCTCGGTGTCAGGCCGGACTTCGAAAGTGCGCAGTGTGTAGCGCTGGCGGAAGTCCCACGGGGTGTCCACGCGGAAGCGGACGGGGTGTCCGGGCGATGCGACACCCAGAATGAAGTAAGGCGCCGGCTGGAGCCGGAGCAGCCGCCACAGCATCTCCTCGTGAACAGCCTGGTTCGTTCCGAGGGCCTCTTGCCAGCGCCGGGCTGAGACCTCGGAGACAGCTGTGCAGAAGGGCCGGTACGCGTCGGCGATCTCCGGCGGCCACCTGCGCTTGAACGTCTCCTTCAGTATGGAACGGTGTTCCCGATCGAGATCCTGGACAGCTTCCGGAATACTGCCGGCGCCCAGGTAATCACGGCACGCACGGTAGAACTCCTGGTACTCGGATGGGGCAGCCTCGAGGTACCAGTCGGTACCCTCTCCGCGCCGGGTGGCGAGCAAGCGGTCGAAGACGTGTGCCGGGGAGGCGTTGTAGAGCACCTTGGACCTGTACTTGCAGCTGATCAGGTAGACGTAGTCCACGCGGAGGTCGGCCGGCACCTGCTCGTAGCCGGGCGACCTGTGGTTTCCCTTCCACTCCACCCGCTGCGGCACCCGGCGCCGCAGCCCATCGGCGGATGCGGCAAAGGCCCGACCGTTGTCCCATGCGTCGCGGAACAGCCGCCGGTGCTCTCCGGCTCGGCGCGCCCGGACCAGCCGACCGAGGTGTTCCGCGGTGACGTTGTGCATCCGCGGTGGGCGGGCCTCGAGAGCCTCGTCGAGGCACTCCATGCCGAGCATGCCGAGTCCCGTCACTATCTCGGTGAGTTCGGTTCGGAGGGTGGGCACCGCTATCCGTTCAGGGACCGGGCTGCCAGGAACGGCTCGGCACGCCGCGTCACCCGGCGTGGCTCCGGGTCTGCGGGGGCGACGTCTCGCCTCCCTCGACTTCGGCCAGACGGGCTCTGGCCAGTTCTACGTAAGCCGGGTCGATGTCGTAGCCCGCGGCCCGCCGGTTGGCTTCAACCGCCGCCACCAGTGTGGTCCCGGAGCCCATGAACGGGTCCAGCACCAGATCGCGCTCATAGGTGAAGAGTTGGATCAGCCGGGCCGGGAGATCCACTGGGAAAGGCGCAGGATGGCCGACCCGGCTGGCGTGGGCAGGCGGGATGTTCCACACATCGAGGGTCGCCTCCATGAATCCGTCCCTACCGATGGTTGCCCGGTGGGGCAATCCGTCGGCTCGGCGCTGGGCTGCTGTACGGGCGCGGTCGAAACGACCCTTTCCCGCAACGATGATCCTCTCCGTGACATCCCGCAAGACCGGGTTGGAGGGACTCCGCCACGATCCCCATGCACAGGATCCGCCGGCGGCCTTGGCCTTCCGCCAGATGATCTCGCCCCTGAGAAGCAGGCCCAAGTCGTCCTGAAGGATGCGCGTCACGTCCGCACTGAGGCTCCGGTACGGCTTGCGGCCCAGGTTCGCGACGTTCACAGCGATACGCCCACCCGGTTCAAGAACCCGTCTGCACTCCTGGAAAACATCGCGCAGCAGGGTCAGGTACTCCACGTACGAGTCGGGAACCTGCCGTCCGGCCACCGCCTGCTCGTACTCCTTCCCGACGAAGTAAGGGGGTGACGTGACCACCAGAGCGACGCAGTTGTCAGGGAGGCGGTCCATGTCGCGGCTGTCCCCGTTGATGGGTTGGGCCTCGTCGAAGCCATCGGCCCACTTCACCCGATCATCTGCTGACAGTTCCGGAGACTGGAAGCGGGCGTAGAAAGCCGAAGCATCGTGACCCTCGCGCCGTCCCGCCCCGAAGCTCGACGTGGCCGTACTCCGGCGCGTGCCCCGTGTGTGGTTCGCCACCTGTTTCCTCCTCCCGAAGGTATCTTACAACCTTGTAATTCAAAGGGTAGGTGCCGGCTGTGACAGGACGCCGAGCCCCGATCCCACAGTCAAGTCCCCGAGGACGGGCCCGTGGGGATTCAGTTGCCGGTTATCAGGTACGAGAGGGTGCGGTTGGCGTTCATCGGTGCCCACTGTTTGAAGCCTGCCCAGTGTCCCCAGCGCGGTCTCAACCTGCTGGCTACCTTGGCGCAGGTCTCGTTGCGGACCCGCTCGGTCATCTCGACGCCGTCCTCGCCCGGAAGTGGCTTCTGGCCGCCCATAGAGGCGAACTCCTGGGCGGTCACGTCGATCAGTTCGTGGAAGTAGGCGCGGTAGTCGTCGGCCCATGACCGTTGGTCGGGGCCCAGGTGCCCACCCATGACGATGTCGAAGTCCTCAGCCGCCAGAGCATCGAGCGTGTCGACTATCCCGGCCAGATCCGAGTCGGCCAGGTCGCGGTAGGGGGCTACCCCCGGCTCGATGACATCGGAGAACACGAGCAACGTACCCCCATCGGTGTCTGCGAACAGGGCGATGTTCGAGTTCGAATGGTTGGGACCGAAGTACCGGGTCCTGATCTCGAGGCTCCCGAACCGTAGCGTTTCCTCGTCGGCCACCAGCCGGGTTGGATGCCGCAGGTCGCCGGCGCCCCTCCGGGTGATCCGCTCGGCAGCCAGCGGATGTGCGATGATCTCGGCGTCCGGGCTCAGGATCCGGGCCCCGCAGGCGTGGTCGCGATGGTCGTGCGTGTAGACGATGGCGACCACCGGGGCGTCGGTGACGGTGGCGATCGCAGTCCGGTAGGCGGCGGCGGCGGTGTCGTCGATGGGATCGACGGCGCAGACACCCTCCGAGGTTACGAAGAAAGGGCTGGCGTAGAAGCCGGTGCGCCATCTGAACAGGTGCACGCCCTTGCCCAGATCCTCCAGGTCCCATTCAGCTTCTCGTTCCGCCATCGGACATCCTCACTTCCCTCACAGGGCGCGGCGCGGCGCATTGGCGGATGATAGGTTTACCTCGACCGGCAGCGCGCAGTTGTGAGGTCGGTGGTCGGGAGGAGTACCAGATGGCGAGCTTCATCCTACGCAGGGCGGTCGGCAGCGTGCTGGTGTTCTTCGCCGTGGCCATTCTCGTCTTCGCGATGATCCACCTTGCCCCCGGCGATATCGCTCAACTGATGCTCGGAGTGAATCTCGACGCCACCATCATCGAGGAGCTCGCCCAGGAACTCGGCCTGCGCCGGCCCTTCATCGTCCAGTTCGGTTCCTACATCGGTGACCTCCTGATGGGTGAGTTCGGCGAGTCCGCCTTCTCGAAGCGGCCCGTCTGGGACATGATCAAGGAGCGGGCGCCGGTCACCCTGGAACTCGGCCTGGTTACGGCTGTCTTCGCCACGATCATCGCGCTGATACTGGGTTTGATCGCCGCGGCCCTGCCCGGCAGCTTCCTGGACGGACTGATCCGCGTCGTGACCGTCGTGGGGATCTCGATTCCCAACTTCTGGCTGGGCCTGGTCTTGATCATGGTGTTCGCCATCTACATCCCGGGGATCCTCCCGCCCGGCGGGTGGACCCCCTTCACCCAGGACTGGGTGCTGAACCTGAAGAGCCTGGTTCTACCCGGTGTGGTGCTCAGCGTCGGAACGATCGCGGTGGTGGCGCGGACCCTGCGAGCCTCGATGCTCGATGCGCTCGAGCGCGACTACGTGATGTTCGCCCGGTCGATGGGACTCAGACGTCGCCGGGTGATCGGGACCGTCGCCTTCCCGAATGCCATGTTGCCTACCACCACCGTGATCGGCCTGCTGGTCGGGTACCTGGTGAGCGGTTCGGTCATCGTCGAGACCGTGTTCACGATTCCCGGCGTCGGCCAGTTGCTCGTCACCGCCCTCCGCACCCAGGACATCCCGGTCGCGATCGGAGCGACCCTGTTCGTGGCGGGCCTCTTCCTGCTCATCAACCTGCTGGTCGACATCTCCTACGCGGTACTGAACCCGAGAATCCGCGAGCTCTACCTGCGAAGGGGGGCGGCCCGATGACTCCGGCTTCTGAAGGAGCGGCACCGATCGACCAGGCGGTTCCCCACCGTCAGCGGACTATGCGGCGGTCGCTGTCCCTGGCCGTGCGAACCCTCAACCACAACTGGCTCACCAGGGTCGGCGCGGTTCTAGGTCTCGCATACATCGTGTTCGCACTGCTGGGTCCGATCCTGACGCCCGATCCGCTCCAGCAGAGCAACGACATCCTTCAGAGTCCGAATGCCGCCTACCTGTTCGGTACTGACCAGTTGGGAAGGGACATGCTGGCGCGAGCCGCGGCGGGTGCCCGCGTCTCGCTGCTCGTGGCGATAGCAAGCGTGATCGTCGGTCTGGTGCTGGCTGTTCCCGCGGGAATGCTGGCCGGGTTCCGGGGAGGAACCCTCCTGGACGAGATCATCATGAGGTCGGTGGACGTGCTCCTGGCCCTACCACTCTTCGTCTTGGGCATGTTCGTACTGGGGGTGTTCGGGACCGGCGACACGCAGATCGGATTCCTGACCGTTCCTGCCGCGTGGAAGGTGGTGGTGCTGATCGCCATCGCCGCGACACCCTTCTTCGCGCGCGTGGCGCGAGCCGCCACCCTGACCGAGGTAGAGGAGGACTACGTGGACGCACTCCGGGTGGTTGGGGTTCCGGGTCGCGCGATCCTGTCGAGGGAGATTCTCGTCAATGTCCTTCCCCCGGTGCTGGTCCAGGCCTTCCTATGGATAGCCATCGCCATCTTCGCCGAGGCCGCCCTCAGCTTCCTGGGCCTCGGCATCCAGGCGCCCCAGCCCACCCTGGGCAACATCCTGTTCGACGCCACCAGCTACATGTTCGCCGGTGCCTGGTGGTTCTCGGTGCTGCCTGGTCTGGTCCTGCTGATGGCGACGGTCGCTTTCAACCTGGTGGGCGACGGCCTCAACGACCTCCTCGATCCGCGACTCAGGCAGTAGGCGTCCGTTGTCGGTTGTCCGTTGTCCGTGGTGGTAGCCGTTCGCTGACCGCTGACCCTCTAGCTGAACCGCTCGGCCAGTTCCGCGACGTCTTCGACCTGGTCCAGGCTCCACACCAGTTCGACGATCTCCCGGGCCTTGGTGGGACCGACGACGGGGACGGCTTGCTGGAGGAACTTCTCGACGCAGTCATCCCGGGTGAGGGGGTTGCTGGGGGCACCATGGAACCGGCTGCGATGGATCGAACGCCCCATCGTCCGGCCGCGCGCCTTCACCTCGACCTCGTTCATCTCCGGGTTCTCGTGGGCGGCCACCGTCACCCGGGCGGCGATAGCGGCACGTTCGGGATCCCCCAGCCCTTCGGGGTCCACCCACGCCTTGCCGGAGGGGATTCCTAGCAAGAGGCTGGCGAAGGCGAGTGGGATGCTGCCCTGAGCCTCCCAGAAGGTCCGGGGGGACGGGTTGGCGAACGGGACGTAGATGTCCGGTCCGCGGAACACCACCGAATCCACCTCGTCTGGCCTCAGCCCTTCGTCGGCGATGAGCTCGGCCAGCAACTGGAGGCCGCCCTGGAACCCCCAACTGCCCACCCGAGGTTTCATCGAGAGGCAGTCCTTGACCGAGCGGAAACGGTTCGAACTGTCCAGCATCACTTCGGCTCGGTAGTCGTCCCCGATGGTGGCCTCGATGATGCCCGGCAGGCCTCCTCCGGCTTCGGCTGCCAGCAGGACCGACTGGAGCCCTATCTGGCAGGCATGGAGGTGCGGGCTCACCCGGTAGGCGTTCTCGTTGCCGAGCCCGAACGTCACCTCCATCCTGGGGGGCATCGCGGTCACCCAGGCCAGGCCGATCGCCCGTTCTATCGTCTCGACGTCGAGTCCCAGCAAGCGGGCCGCTACCACCGCGGCGTTGAAGTAGAGATGCCGTCGCGGGTGGCCCTTGTACACGCTGAAGACCCGCTCGGTGGCGGTGGCAGCGTCGAACACCCGGGTGTTCAACTCGTAGCCCAGCGCGGTGGCAGCGATGACCTCCCGGCCGGAGGCACCGACCATCTCGCCGACCGCCAGGGCCATGGCCGAGATCGGCGCGAACATGTGGACTCCCGGGCCCTGCTCCTCGAAGTCGGAGTCCGACGCCATCTGGGAGTTGACTCCCGCGGCCAGTCCCGCGCTCACCCTGGCGCCGTCCCCGACGACGGTGGCCTGAGGGGTTCCCCCTAGCGAGCGGGCCAGGGACGCGAAGGGCCGGTCCACGATGTCGTAGCTGAAGAACGTGATGGCCAGGTTGTCGAGGGTGGCCCGCTTGATGGTCTCGACGGATGAGGGCGGTACGTCCTCAAAAGTGGTGATGGCGATCTCGTCGGCAAAGGCCCGCGACACCGTCATGGCTGCTCCTTGTGGTTTGTGGCTAGTGGCTAGTGGCTAGTGGCTAGCCCCAATTCTTCATGGGGGTAGTGGTGGGGGTGGGTGGTTTGACACGGGAA
>JAPPFW010000081.1 GCA_028821575.1 bacterium
AACCACTAGCTGGTGTCAAATAAAACACTCTCCGGCGAACCCGGGGCGGTTCACCCAAACTCCGTGCTCCAAGTTGGTGGGGAGACTGTCGGTGTTGTAGACGATTCTGGTGCTGTCTGGTGACCACTGCGGGTCCCAGCCGCGGTTGGTGATTCTCGTCTGGTTGGTTCCGTCGGCGTCCATCACTGAAATGCCACCGTCTATCGAATATGCGATCCGGGCGGAATCCGGTGACCACTGCGGGTCCCAGCCATAAATGGTCAGTTGCCGATGGTCTCCGTCTGGTCCGTCGGCGGCTATCACCCAGATACCATCGTTGGTGAGTATCCGCTGGTTGGTTCCGTCGGTGTTTACGATCGGAATGCCATCGTAGCCCGTATAGGTGATTTGGGTTCCGTCTGGTGACCACTGCGGACCCCAACCGCCGTCGTTGGTGAGTTGCCTCTGGTTGGTTCCGTCGGCGTTCATAACCCAAACACCCCGCTCTGGATGGGTGAGACCACCGACAAAGTAGGAGTACGTGATTCGGGTGCTGTCTGGTGACCACTGCGGGAACTCACCATAGGTGGTGAGTTGTTGTCGGCGGGTTCCGTCGGCGTTCATAACCCAAATACCGTGGTCCGAGTTGGTGGGACGATAGAAGGGAAGAATGTCGATGTTGTAAGCAATTTGGGTTCCGTCTGGTGACCATTGCGGATACTGGCCGTCGTCGTTGGTGAGTTGCCTCTGGTTGGTTCCGTCGGCGTTCATAACCCAAACACCGCCGGCGGAGTAGGTGATTTGGGTTCCGTCTGGTGACCACTGCGGACCCCAACCGCGGTCGTTGGTGAGTTGCCTCTGGTTGGTTCCGTCGGCGTTTACGATCGCAATGCCATCGTATCCCGTATAGGTGATTTGGGTTCCGTCTGGTGACCATTGCGGGTTCCAACCGTCGTCGTTGGTGAGTTGCCTCTGGTTGGTTCCGTCGGTGTTCATAACCCAAACACCGCCATCCGAGTCAGTGACACGGCTGTTGATGTTGTAGACGATTCTGGTGCTGTCTGGTGACCACTGCGGGTTCCAGCCATGGTCTTTGGTGAGTTGTTGTCGGTTGGTTCCGTCGGCGCTCATAACCCCGATACCGCGATACCTTGTGTACGTGATCCGGGTACCGTCTGGCGACCAGGCAGGATCCCACGCGTCCTGTTCTCCGCGGGCGTAGGCGATCTGTCTGGTGGTGGCGGCTGGACGCGTTTCGGCCGGGGCAGGACGCTGTGGTGGTAGGGGTGGAAGACCCCGGCCTGCCAAGTTATGCCACAGACCGATCATGTACACAGCCATCTGAGCGCGGGTGACTGCATCCGAAGAAGCCGCCTCCGCGTCGGTCGGCACTACCCTCAACCCGGCCAGACAGGCTACCGCCCCCTCCAACTCATCTCGCGATCCACTATCGGAACACGCACCGGTCCCGACATTCATGGCTTCGGTGGCCTTGCGGTGCATACGAAACAAGAAACGTGAGATCTGGGACGCCTTCAGATCGGCGCCCGGACCGTAGGTCGTGGCCGTGAGACCCTTGGTGATCCCCAGTCCGAACAGGCATTCGATACTCGCCGCATGCGTGTTCCCTACGGTGTCCCTGAACGGCAACACAACACCCGAAGGGCACTCGTTGCCCAAGGCGTCGCGCCATAGGCGCACCACGAAGGATGCCATCTGTCCGCGCGTCAGTTCCGCGGCAGGTCCGTACGTGCCGTCGTCGCGTCCCGCGGACAACCCCAGCGTCCGCATACACAACACGTAGGCGGCCCCGTAATCGCTGTTCTCCACATCAGCGAACTGCTCCACCCCGGCGACATCGTCACACAGATTCCCCGGTTCCGCGGAGTGATCCGTGTTCTGGGCCACCACAGGAGCAGACCCCAACACCACTGGCAGCAGCAGACCCACCACCAACACCACCAACCCAGACCGAAGCCGGGCGTCGGCGCGGTTCGTTCGCCTCGAACCGGTCACCGCTCACTCCTTCCCGATAACGCGCTCATGGTATTGGAGCGCTCAGGATTCTCAGTTGCAATCGAGGTCGCGCGGCAACAGAGGGTTGATGGTTTGAGATCCCTGGAGACGTGAGCCGTCGTCCGCCACGACGACGGAGAGAGGCGGCGCGGTCGACGGCACCAGCAACCGGCAAACACCTTGCGGAACCTGCGGCTACCCGTCGCGCGGACCATTGCCTGGCTCACCCGCCACGGCTGGCCGCGGGCGCTGCCGAGGACTGTTCGGTTGCGGACATTCGACGCCGGTGCCAGACTGCTTATTGTCGAATGAGCAGCCGAGGGAGGGTGCTCCGATGCTCAGTGAAGAGCGCAACCGGATACTGACGCGCGTCGGCCCCGGCACGCCGATGGGCAACCTGATGCGCCGTTACTGGCTGCCTGCAGTTCTCAGTTCGGAGCTCACCGGTCCTGACTCCGGCCCAATACGCCTTCGCCTGCTAGGCGAGGATTTGGTGGCGTTTCGCGACACGGGAGGCCGTGTCGGTATCCTTGAGGCATTGTGCCCACACCGGAGGGCTCCCCTGTACTTCGGGCGCAACGAAGAGTCCGGCCTGACCTGCATATACCACGGGTGGAAGTTCAGTGTGGACGGGGTATGTATGGCCATGCCCAATGTGCCCAGCCAGTCCGACTTTCGACGACGGATCAGGGACATCTCTTATCCCACCCGTGAAGCGTTCGGGATCGTATGGGTCTTCATGGGCGCGAAGGACCAGTTGCCCGGTGAATTGCCACCTCTGGACTGGGTGAACATACCTGAGGATCATCGTCTCGTCACCAAACAGCTATTGAACTGCAACTACGCTCAGGCTATGGAGGGCGACTTCGATCCCTCTCACATTTCTTTTCTTCATGGATCCGTGGCCTCCTATCGTGAGTTCGATACTCGTCTGGCGATGAGGGGCAAGGAGTTCGCCCCCGAGCCGGAGGACGGGGTTCTAACGGCAGAGTTCGAGACGATGTACTGGCACCGGGATCCCCAGCCCGAAATCACCGTGATGCCAACAGCGTACGGTCTTTTCTCGACCGCACGGCGGGAAGCCGGCCCCAACACGTTCTACTACCGATTCAACCACTTCATCATGCCGTTCTACGCGGGCGTACCGAGTGATGTCGACGGCTCGGCTCAATGCAATGTGTGGTTTCCGAGAGACGATCACACCACCATCGTGTGGCGCATCCACTACGACACCGATGCGCCTCTTACCACGGACCTGATCAACTATCAGCTCTCCGGCCAGGATGCACATGTGTCTCCCGACGGTTACGCGCCCAAGACCGTCGAGCCGCAGTCGGAATTCTATCCGTTGGTCAATCGCGAGAACGACTATGGCTTGGATCGGGATGTGCAGCGCAGCACTCTGTTCTCGGGAATCGGGAGTGTCTGGCTGCAGGACCGTGCTGTGACCGAGGGCATGGGGTCGATCCTCGACCGTACAGAGGAGCGATTGGTCTCGAGCGACGCACCGATCGTACATGTCCGCCGGAGCCTGATTGCAGCGGCCCGTGCTCTCGAAGCGGATGGCATCCAGCCGCCCGCCGAGTCCGACTTTCCCTATCTAACGGCTATCCCGGCTTCTCTCTACGCAAGGACGGTGCCGGCGATCGACGTCATGAACGATGTTATGCGGAAGTCATCGCAGCGCGGTGCGCCCGGAACTGAGGATCAGGAGGAACAGCCGAGCGATCGGGCCGTGGCCCAGGGGTAGTTACAAGGAGGTCGATGGAAGCGTCGAACGGAGTGTTCCGCTTTACCGCGGCAGAGCATCGCATACTGGCTGGGGTGAGCAACAGCACCTCCATGGGCAACGCCCTGAGGAACTACTGGTTTCCTGCCTGCCTGAGCGAAGAGCTGCCCGAACCGGACTCACCTCCCGTCAGGACCAAGCTGCTCGGCGAGCCCCTAGTGGCCTTCCGCGACTCCGGCGGAGCGGTGGGCCTACTGAACGAGTTCTGCCCACACCGCGGCTCTTCACTCTTCTTCGGTCGCAACGCCGACGGGGGACTCCAATGTCTCTATCACGGATGGAAGTTCAATGTTGGTGGTGACTGTATCGAGAACCCGACCAGTCCAGGACTCGTCGGCCGACCCGAGGTTGCCCAGACGGCGTACCCTACCTGTGAGGCAGGTGGGATCGTCTGGGCGTACCTGGGTGACGCTGCCCGGCTTCCCCCGTTGCCGGATCTGGGGTACCTCAAGGTCGACGAGGCCCGTCGTTACGTGAGCAAACGGCTGCAGCCATGTCACTGGCTCCAAGCGTTGGAAGCCGACATCGACTCGAGTCACGTACCCTACCTCCATCGTGAAGAGCTCCTCGAGGAGCCCGATCATCCGCTGGTGAGAAACATCCTCGAGGAAACCGCTCCGTACTTCGAGGTCGTGGATACCGATTACGGGCTCATGATCGGAGCGCGCCGTGACTTCGGGGAAGATGCCTACTACTGGCGAGTCAACCACTGGTTAGCGCCCTGCTACACGGTGGTGCCCGCCGAGAGCACCACCGAAGTGCGTAAGATCCATGCTTGGATCCCGATCGACGAGACGACCACCTGGGTGTACGGCTTGACGTGGCACCCCGACCGCGACCTCACCGAGGAGGAGTTGGAGCAGTACACGGCGGGTACGGGCGGCATATACGCGGAGAAGCTTCCGGGCACCTACCTGGCGGTCCGCAACCTCGCAAACGATTACCTGGTCGATCGGGCGGCTCAGAGCGCGGGCACCATCTGGAGCGGTATAACGGGCAATCAAGAGCAGGACGACATGGCGACCGCCTCCATGGGTCCGGCTTACGACCGTTCGAAGGAGACGCTGGTCGGAACCGACGGTGGCGTGATCGCCACACGGCAGGCTCTCCTCTCGTCGAGCGCCGATGCCGCATCGGGTAGGCCGGTTGTGGGTGTCGAAGGCTCGGGATACGACGCTCCGGGTGTGTCCGTTGTGCTGCCCCGAGACGCCGACTGGGTCGCGGAGATCCGTACGATGATGGCGGGCGGTACTTCGCATGTTGCGATGGCGACCGGCGGGCTCGACTCATGACACCCGAGGAGTACCTGGCCGTCCCGCTTGCTTTCACGGTGGAGCCGATCAAGGGCGATGACGGCAGGTGGCGCTTCCGTGCTTCGTACCTGGAGCTTGCCGGCTGCAGCGTCGAGTCCGATCTGCTCACCGAAGCCATGTATCAACTCGATCGCCGCCGAGCGGTCATAACCCTCAACCTGCTCGCACGAAACCAATCCCCACCCTGTCCTCGCCCGCCGGTCGGCTACGGCGTCTACGAGGCACGGGAGCTTATCGAGTCTTTGACTGTTGCAGGAGGAGCATGATGTCAGGCCAATGGCGTGCAACCTGTATCCAGATGCCTAGCGAGATCACCCGCAAGGCGTCGACGAGAGCGGAAGCGTGGGAGATCATCCGGAGGAATATCGCCTGTGCTCGCCGCATGGTAGGCGAGGCGATGCTCGCCGAGCCGCCTCCCGCGTTGCTCGTACTGCCGGAGTTCGCATTTCAGGGGCCACCCAAGGGGGAGCCCGTAGCCGAGTGGATCGAGAAGGCCTGCTATCCGGTGCCGGGGCCGATCACGGAACCTCTCCAGGAACTCGCGCGGACGCACCGCGTACACATCGGAGGCAACCAGTTCGAGGCTGACCTGGAGTGGCGAGACCGCTTCTTCAACACCTCGTTCCTGATCGACCCGACGGGCGAGGTGGTGCTCCGTTACCGCCGGATACACACGGCCCAGTGGGTGTCGCCCCACGACTTCCTCGAAGACTATCTCGCCCGGTACGGGGTCGAGGGGCTGTGGCCGGTGGTGGAGACCTCACTCGGCCGGGTGGCCATGCTCGCCTGTGGCGAGATCATGATTCCTGAGGCGTCGAGAATGTTGATGCTACGGGGAGCAGAGATCCTGGTGCATCCCACGAACGAGCCGATCAGCGAGGCTGAGGAAGCGGCCAAGGTATCGGCGGCGGCCGCCAATATGCTGTATGTGGTATCGGCGAACGTGGCCGGTCCGATCGGCTTCTCAGATGAGGGTGTTCCTGAACCTATCACTGGAGGGTGCTCGCGCATTGTCGACTTCAGGGGTAACACCGTCTCACTCGACACATCCCCGGCCGAGACCGTGGAGGTGAGCGCGGTGCTCGACACGGGTGCATTGCGTGCTGCGAGATCCGAGAACTCTATGGCCAACGGCCTGCTTCGGATCAGGGTGGAGAGCTTCGCGGACATGTTTCACGATGTCGTCTTCTACCCCGCCAACGCCTTCCTGGACTCGCCCATGAGACATTGGCGGGATACGTCGGTGCCGGCCGGTAGGTCGTTGAAGAATCTCGAGAAACTCGGTGTGATCAAGCCCGGTTCCGAGTAGTAGCCGCCGAGCAAGCAGAACACGTAGGAGAGGAGGGGCAATGAGACGTGGTAAGCGATTTAGTCAGTGGGTCGTACTTCTCTTGGCGCTGATGCTGCTGACCGTTTCCTGTGCCGAGGAAGAAGAGCCCGCCGCGATGCAAACCGTGAGGTTCTCGTTCGACTGGTTTCCAACGTCGGGCGATGTGCCGGTCCTGGCCGCGGAGAAGTTCGGATGGTTCGCCGAAGAGGGGATCCAACTCGAGATAACTCCGGGTGGCGAGTTCGACCAGGTGCAGTCGGTCGGGTTGGGAGAGCACGACATTACCGTCGGGCCGGGTCCCTCGGTCCTGCTGGGCCACGCGGCCGATCTTCCCGTCGTCGCGGTCGGAGTGACACAGCCGTACAGCCCGGTCGGTTTGATCTGCCGTCCGGATCGTGGGCTCGACCCGAACGATCCCTCGACGCTGGGGAACGTCAAGGTCGGCTTCCAGGGGTTCGAGAGCTACAACACGATCTGGGAGTCGTACCGGAACATCAACAACCTGACGGGTGTCGTAGAAGAAGTCGAGGTCGGATTCGACCCGGTGGTGCTCTTCACCGGGCTGGTCGATTGTTTCCCCGACTTCCTGACGCTCGTTCCGGCAATGGCAGCGGCGGAGTTCGGCGAGCCGGCGGTTACCTTCTGGATGGCCGAATCCGTCGAGTCCCTCGGCCAGACGCTCATCACGAGTGACTCGTACGCTGCGGAGAATCCGGACATTGTCGCGGGCTTCGTGCGTGCCTACGCTCGTGGGATGCAATGGGCGTTGCAGAACCCTTCCGAAGCCATCGATCTTATGGTCGAGACCTATCCGGACATGGAGCGAGCAATCATCGAGGTGGAAGCGCCCGCCTTGCACGCGTTCTGGGTGTCCGACCTGCAGCGTGAGAGTGGCCTGCTCTATATGGATGACGCGACCTGGCAGCCCAGCCTCGACGTTCTGGTCGGATTCGGCTTCATAGACAATCAGTTCGATGTCGGCGAGGTCTACACGAACGAATTCCTGCCTGACGACCCGGTGATGCCATAGTTCACATCGGACGGGTACGGTGAGCGCTGAACCCTCAATCGAGAAGGACCGCCGCTCTCCCGCCACGGGAGCGGCGGTCTCCGCTGAGGAATCCGGGTGCGTGTACCCGACCGTGAGCGGGGCGTCGGTGCACGCCCTTGGTCCTTTCACGCTTGACGTGATGCCGGCGGAGTTTGTTGCCATTATCGGCCCGTCGGGTTGCGGCAAGTCGACCTTTCTTCGGTCTGTTGCCGATCTTCACGGTCCGGGCTACACGCGGGGCAAGCTCTCTGTTTGTGGAGTTACTCCGGAGGAGGCACGGCGGGGCCGCCGGGTCGGGTTCATGTTCCAGCAGCCCGCCCTGCTCCCATGGCGTACCGTCATCGACAACGTTCGCTTGCCTCTGCAAGTGGCTGGCGTCAAGGACCCACCTGTGCAGCCAGAGGAACTGATTGAACTGGTCGGCCTGACGGGGTTCGAGGATGCGCTTCCCCGCGAGTGCTCGGGAGGTATGCGGCAGCGCGCCGCGATGGCGCGCTCGCTGATGCTCACGCCATCCGTTCTCCTACTCGACGAGCCGTTCGCGTCGGTTGATGAGATCACCCGGGACCGTCTAAACCTCGCACTCCAGGACATCTGGACGGCTACGCGGCCAGCCGTTCTCTACGTGACGCATTCGCTCACGGAGGCCGTGTTCCTGGCAGATCGGGTCGTCGTCATGTCCGCTCGGCCAGGGCGCGTAGCCGCCACAGTGGACGTGCCGTTCGAACGGCCCCGTTCCTTGGACCTTCGGGCAACGATCGACTTTCTGGAGGTCACGAACCGTGTCCGGGATAGCGTCCGGCAGGAAGCCGAGAGTCCCGAGAGCGCAGCGACCGGCGGCAGGCTCGAACCATGGGAAACTTGAGCGTCCACGGCTGATGAGATTCTTCACAAGAAGCCGGTTCCTGCGGTGGCTTCCACCGATCTTCTTTGGGATTGTGATCGTTGTCTGGGAGTCCGCCGTTCAGATACTCGATATTTCCAAGTTCTTGCTACCTGCCCCATCCTCGATTTTGAACGCCTTCCTGGACGAACCGCAGCGGTTCCTCTTCCATACCTGGAGAACCGCATACGAGGCATTGCTTGGTTTCGCGATCGGTCTCGCGCTCGGCGTGTTTCTTGCTGCGGCGATCGCTTACGTTCGTACGCTCGAGCGCATGGTGATGCCATACCTGGTGATCATCCAAGTCACTCCGATCGTCGCAATCGCACCCGTACTGGTCCTCTGGCTCGGTACCGGGTTGGCGCCCAAGGTGGCGGTAGCGTTTCTGATCTCCTTCTTTCCGATCACTGTGAGCACGACTATCGGCTTACGATCTGCGGACAGGGAGGCCCTGGACCTGATGAAGGTACTTGCCGCAACGGAGCGCTTCGTGTTCCTGCGTGTCCGCCTACCCTTCGCGCTTCCGTATCTTCTTTCCAGCATGAAGATCGCCGCTCCGGCAGCGGTCATCGGAGCGATCGTCGCCGAGTTCGTATCGTCCACCCAGGGTCTGGGTTACGTGATTCTGATCTCGAAGTCGACGCTCCGCACCGCGGACCTCTTCGTAGCGATTGTCGGATCCGCGGCATTGGGGATCACGATGTTCGGTCTCTCGATCCTTGCCGAATCGAAGTTCCTCCGATGGCACGAGTCCCAGATCAGGTAACGTGGCCTTGATGTTTGGAAGAGTCATACTGGTGAATCCGAACAGTTCGCGGCGTATCTCGATGCAGGTAGACGAAGCCGTAAGCACCCTCGCTGAAGACCTGGGGGTCGAGGTGGAGATCGCGACGAGCGAGGACGGGCCAGCCGCCATCGAATCCGACGACGATGTCGCTGCCGCGGTTGAACCCATGATCGAGACCGCCGCGAGGCATCCTGCGGATGCCTACGTGATTGCGTGCTTCTCCGACCCCGGGATAGGGGAGATGAGGGCTACCCTCGAAGCGCCGGTCTTCGGGATTGCAGAGTCGGCCGTGCTGGCCGCGATGTCACGTGGGCGCAACGTGGGAGTGATCTCCGCGGTAGACGAAGCGGTACCTCGGCACTATCGGTACTGGGACCGGATCGGAGTGACTTCCCGGGTCGTTGGCGATGTACCCACCGGACGGGGTGTGCTCAACCTCGAGGGTGAAGAGGCCTACGAGGATGTCCTGGACGCAGGCAGGCAACTGGCGGAGGCAGGCGCGGATGTGGTGGTTCTGGGATGCACCGGTATGACGCATCTGCGTGCCCGGCTCCAGACTGACCTCGACTTGCCGGTGATCGAGCCGTGCCAGGCCGCACTCACGTTCGCAGCGTCGGCCCTCCGGGATTCGCACGCTGACGAGGAGTGTGCCCAGTGATCGATTCCATGCCGACTTCTGGCCTCGTCGCGATCGCGGTAACCCCCTTGGACGGAGGCGGGAACATCGACCTGCCCGGGATCTCCACCCTGATGGACTTCTACATATCCTGCGGCTCAAGCGGCCTCGCCCTTCTCGGGGTGATGGGCGAGGCCAATCGTATGACCGACCGGGAAGCCCGTCTGGTGGTCGAGGAGACCATGGTTTCCATCGACGGGAGAGTTCCCGTCATCGTGGGCGTTTCCGATTCCTCCCTCACCCGGGTTCGTTCTCTCGCGACCTTCGCCATGGACTCCGGCGCCGCAGGTGTGCTTCTCCAGCCCCTCGCAGGGTTGGCTGGAGATGAGAGGGTGGCAGGCTATTTCGAGGTGGCCACGGCCACACTGGGTGATATACCGATCTGTGTCCAGGACTTCCCGAAGGCGAACGGGGTCCACATCTCGCCGAATACGTGGAGGCTGATCGTCGAGAGGTGTCCGACTGTGACGATGCTGAAGGCAGAGGACGAACCCGGGCTTGGCAAGCTCACAGCCATCCGCAGGGCAGAGGCCGCCGGACAGAGGAGGGTCACGATCCTGACCGGTAACAATGGCATCCACCTAGTGCAAGAGTTGATGCGTGGTTCCGACGGCGCGATGACCGGTTTCGCCTTTCCCGATGTGCTGGCGCGCGTCATCGCATTGCACGCCGCTGGTCGGGTGGACGAGGCGGAGGACCTGTACGACAAGTACCTACCGATCAACCGGCACGAGTTCCGCATGGGTATCGGTGTCCGCAAGGAAGTGCTGCGCCGCCGCAAGGCGATAGGCACCGCTCGCGCCCGGTTCCCGGCCTCCACTCTGAGCCGGTTCGACCTCGAAGAGATAGATCGGTTTCTTCTCAGGCTCGAAGCGGTCACCGGGCTGCTCACCACGGACATAGTCCGATAGCGCTGCTGACTCCGGATCTCGTCCTGCGGAATGGCCGGCTCGTCAGCGACGGCGGGGTGATTGAAGCAGACCTCTCGATCGTGGGAGATCGGATCGCAGCCATCGGCGACGCAATCCCGCCCGGCAGGCGTGAGATCGATGCGCGTGGCCATTACGTCCTTCCCGGGGGAGTGGACCCTCACTGCCACCTTGCACAGGTTTCAGGGGCCGGTGTTCCGACCTCGGACGACTTCGCGTCCGGTACCCGTTCGGCCGCTTTCGGCGGCACGACGACCGTGATGGCCTTCGCCGCTCAGCACCGCGGTACGAGTATCCGCGACACGGTCAACAACGCTATGGACCGGGCCGGTGCGGAGGCGATGGTGGACTACGGCCTGCATCTGATTCTGACCGAGGTGAATGACCGGACGGCCGCGGACCTCGCAGATGCTGTCCGACTCGGCATTACGTCGATCAAGATCTTCATGACCTACGAGCGGCTCCGGCTTGGCGGCCCCGACCTGGTCGGAGTACTGGCCTTGGCCCGTGAGGAGGGCATGACCGTCATGGTCCATGCGGAACACGACGGGTTGATAGGTTGGAAGCGGAGATCGCTGGTCGGACAGGACCGGCGTGACGCCAGAGCGCATGTCGAATCGCACAGCAGAGCGGCCGAGCGGGCGGGTGTTGCCGAGATCACCGCGATTGCCGAAGCTCTGCAGATGGGCATATACCTGGTTCATCTTTCCAGTGCGGCTGCCATCGCCGCGGCCAGGGCAGCACGCTCCAGAGGGGTACGCGTCGCAGTCGAGACCTGTCCTCACTACCTGACTCTCGACGAGGCACTTCTCGAAGGTCCGATTACGGAAACCGCCGCGTTCATGTCGAGTCCGCCGCTTCGCTCCGCCGGCGACCGGCGTGCCCTTTGGCAGGCGATCCGGGCCGGGACGGTCGACACGATCGGATCCGATCACGCCCCGTACCGCCTGGACGCCGGGAAACTCCCTAACGGTGATGCGACGGAGTTCCACCAGGTCGCGAATGGCCTACCAGGTATCGAGTTGCGCCTGCCGCTGCTGTTCTCCGAAGGCGTCGTCCGGGGCCGGATCACGGTCTCAGACTTCGTGAGGCTGGTGTCCACCAAGCCTGCGAAACTCTTCGGACTGTATCCGCGGAAGGGAACCCTGGCCATCGGAAGCGACGCGGACCTAGGGCGTGTTCACGCTTCTGAGGGTGTCGTGGATGAGGGCGAGGGTGATGAAT